>CAZIUL010000032.1:0-46317 GCA_964542475.1 uncultured Phycisphaerales bacterium
GCATCAGCCGGCAGCCCTCCTCACCGAAAGCATGGTCGTACCGGTGCGTGTCGGAACAAACAAAAAGGACATGAGGCAGCTCGCTGCCGCCCTCCCTTTTTCGACGGATCTTCAGGTTGCCTGCAGCGCCCGGCCCGGCCGACCCCCGCAGGGTCCACTTGACTGAAATCCGCTTTCCCTGAAAAGGGCTCAGGTCGACGCAAACGGTTTTCTTCCACAGCGCCAGGCGGTTTTTCCCCTTGAACTCCTTTGATCCGACAAAACATGGAACGCCGCTGTGCAAGGTATGAACCCGGCCATCCACAATGCCGAAGACTTCGAAACGGGCGTCTTTCCTCGCCTCGCCTTGTGCAATGGGGATGAACTCCAGCACGCAGGGGTTTTCCAGCAGGAGGGATTCGGGCTCGACCATTTCATTGAAAAAGAGGCTGGCGGAAAGACAGATGCGAGGAGACCTTGATCCAAGCTGGTATATGCCGCCGCCCATGTCTCGAAGCTCATTTCCCGTTTCCTTCGAACAACCAGCGAACACAGCGATCAGCACGATCGAAATAACATGTATCTTGCCCGCGTTAATCTTCATCGGTCACTCTTTTCCAGGCTTACAACCTCTGATTCGATGCCGTCATCCGCCGTGACAACGGCCTGCCGCTCCAAGCGGCGCGTTTCCCTGAAGTCAACATTTCACCCGGCATCATTTTTTTCTGGCGGCAGCCGGGAGGAGCCGGGATTTTTCCCAGCAGATGCCGTGGGTATAAAACGGTTCCCGAAAAACACGCGCATCCTCAAATCCCGCCTTCTCCAGACCCGAGAGAAACCTCTTCTCGTCCTTGTCATCCGGCATTATCGACAAAAACAGGCCGCCTGGTTTCAGCCGATGACAGGCGTCTTCGGGTGGATGTTCCTTCTCAACGATCAGGAAATCAAGCTGTGCCGCATCTGATGCCGCGGAACTGACGCCGGAAAAACCGAACTTCTTCTCGAGGCAGGAAACGCAGGGCTTGCCGCCGATCGCGCCCGCGCCGCGCAACTCCCGCCTTTCCGGAAACCTCCTGATACACATGCTCTCGCCGAAAAGCTCCTTGCCAAGAAGATGAACCATTGCCCTTGTCATGACCGTTGAGCCGCACCCGGGGCATGGATGGTCGGCGGGTCGCGGATCATCGAGCGCACTTCTGCACGACAGGCCGCATACGTTGCACTCCCACCACATGCCGCGAGGATCGAAGAGTTCGGACTTGTTTACGCTTTTCGATGATTTCTTGTCGGTATGGAGCTCCCATTTCATGCCCCACTTCTCCTCGTACTTCTTACGGTTTTCTTCGAAAATCCTGTCGTAGGTTTTTTTGTCCAGGACACCGAAGGAAGCCCTCCCCCAGTGGTGGATGTAGATGTCTTCGGCGCAAACTATGCGGTATCCGGCCTTTTTCACGCGGAGCGAGAAATCATCGTCCTCGAACATGCCCACCTCGAAACGTTCGTCGAGCCCCCCTATCCTGTCCATGAGCGGCTTCCGCACGCCCAGGCAGAACATGGCGAGCATCGATATATCGAAATGCCGTCCTTCATTTCCCTGTGACCGTCGCTCGGCAACCCTGTGGATCTCATTCGAGTCATTGCACTTCACGTCGATCCTGGCCTCGTTGCCCGCCCAGTTGGTCACAGGCCCCACCAGGCCGATCTGGGGATTAGAAAGGTAGCGGATCATCCGGGTCAGCCAGCCCCTGGTCACGATGGTGTCGTTGTTCAACAGCACGATGTAGTCGCACACACCCGCGGCGATGACACCCTGGTTGTTGGCCCTGGCAAAGCCGAGGTTTTCCCTGTTGAACAAGACCTGCAGCCGCTCATGGCTGCCCGCCTGAGCCTTCAGGTAATCCACGACATCGGGCGTGGAACCGTTGTCCACCACCACGACCCGGTAATCGGGGTAATCTGTGCACGCCCACAAGCTATCAAGACACTGACCCAGGTAATCGAGGTTGTTGTAGCTCACTATGATGATTGCAGCCCTTCCGAAAAAAGCGCTGAACTCCTGTTTAAGCCGCGTACAGCGCGAGCTCCAATCGTTTTGACGCGCAAGCGCTGCCCGTTCACGGCGCCTTTCAGCGGACTTGTCCGCAAGGGCCTCGCGGATCCGGGGGACGAACTCGTGCTTCCCCGCCACGGAAAAAAACGAACCGCGAAAAGGTTCGAGCTCGGGAAGCGGCACGGACACCACGGGTTTGCCAGCGGAAAGGTACTCGAAAAACTTGACGGGGTTCGTGGCCCTGGTGAGGGTGTTGATCTTGAAAGGAATGCAGGCAACGTCAAACCGGTGCAAATAACCCGGTAGATCGACATAATCCTTTTCACCCAGCAGATGCAGGTTGGGAAGGTTTTCCAGCGAGGTCACGTCCGCGCCCGCAGTTGAGCCGATCAGCACGAACTGCCACTCCGGGCAGACCTTGGCAGCCTCCAGGACCATCTCCACATCGAACCATTCCGAGATCGCGCCGTAGTATCCGATGACGGGCCCCTTGAGATCCGACAAAGGCAGCCGGTCCGGGCGCCTGCTGAAAAAATCAAAATCCGCTGCATTCGGAACCAGGCACAGCCGCCTTGCCTTTGGTTCGATCTTTTCCTTGAGAATCCGCGCGGTTGTGATCACCAGGTCGCTCTTCGCGATCAGGCTCTCTTCCCACTTGAGCATGATCTCCTTGTTGTTGGCGAACCCGCTGTGATCGTCCATGCAGTCGTAAACAACACGCCAGCCCCACCGGTCCCTCATGGCCATGGCAAGGGGTGTCCAGAACGGCAGGTCCACGATGGAAACGGCGTTCACCACGCCGGTTCTGCAGCGCAGCATGTCCAGGGCATCCATCATGATGCCCACGTCCCTCTTTCCAAGCTCGTTCTCGTACAGGTTCAGCCTGGGGCTGCCGGGCAGCCGGATGCTGTACACGTTTTCTTCCAGATCCTGCACCACGAGCTTCCTGAGCTTTTGATTGAACACCGTCTGAACGTAGAATACGCGATGGCCGGCCCGGGCCAGGAGGCGCGCCAGTTGCTGAGGCCGTTGAAAACGGAAGAGCCAGTCGATTACCGGAAAGACAAAGATGTCGTACAGGCCGGGCCTGATCTTGTCGTACCTGGGGATGGATGTCATCCTGCAAAGCTCCTCGCCCTTTTTGCGTATCGAGGAGCCCGAAAGCGCGGACGATGAACGTCGTGAAAAAACCCGGTCCGCGACACCGAGAAAACCAGAGCGCATCCTACCCAGGTTTTTCCGCACTCTCGCCCAGGAGCCGGGTGCCTGCCTTTTTCGTTGTTTCCCGCTTTTCTTGCCGCCTGGTTCACGGGATTCCAGGCTTTTTGAAAGGATAGAGTTGTTCTCGACAACGTGAGCCAGCTCCTTCTGCAAATCGTGCGCATAAGCAGCCCAACCTTCCTTCAACACATTGGTGAAAAAATTCAGGGTGTGCAGGTGAAGAGCTGTTTCCGCTGCATACGGTTTCGTGCCGCTCAGCATCCCATCCCCAAGGGAAGAGAGCTCTACCGTCCGGGACGCGACTATGAGCTTGCGGTAGCTGGGCTCGCGGTTGTCCGATCTGTAAAAACAGGCGTTGTAATAGGCGTTGGCCCTGGCGCTGAGCTTCTCATCGGGAAAGCGCCACTGGAGCATGAAAAATGTGGACAGAGCAATTATCCAGTGAGGGAGATAGCCGTTCGGGAGCACCGCGGTCTCGAAACCGTTTTCATTCAAGGCTGTCAGGGTTCCTGCGAGATCGGGCAGTCCGTGGCAGCGGTGCTCTTCCATAAATTCGTACCGCTCCCCGTACTTCGATTCGATCAGGCTCTGAACAATCTTCTCGGCCCTGACCACCTCCGGATCCTCGAAAGGGGCGTTGAGAAACAGGAGCCGCTTGTTCACCCGCATGAGCTCCGCCAGGAACCGCGGCCTTGAATCCGGCGCGATGTGCTCGATCGTGTCGCTGCTGACCGCCACATCGAACGCCCCGTCCCGGAAAGGCAGCAAGCAACCGTTCGCCCGCACATACTCCCCGCGCCACTTCTGTATGTCCGTGATGGTGACTGTGTTGCAGGGAAGAAAACGCTGGAGAGTTCCGGGCCATCCGCCAACGTCGAGAACGCTGAGGCTCAAGGGATCATCAAAGAGGTTTTCCAGCGCTTCCCGGATTATCCTGTAACGGTTGTACTGGTCAAAAGGCAGCTCCTCTGTCTTCAATCCCTGAAACGATTCGAAGGTGATCCGCTTGCTCAGCTCCACGCTGTAAAGTGCATGGGTGCGGATCAGCCGAGCCTTCCAAGACCTGAGCCCGGCGTCGTCAGCCTTTTTTCTGATCAGCATGCCAACGCCGCACGGGTAATCCAGCGTCATGTCATCATCCACGACGAGAACATCGCCCACCCCTTCGAACAGACGCGGCACATCCTCCCGGCTGTATCGCCAATAGTCATCGGGATAACCCGGGAGCTCGAAACCGATGGAACGTGTCGTCACGATGAGAAGCCCGCCCATCCTCAGGACAGACATCATCTGGAAGAGAACATTGGGCCAATCCGGTACGCGCTCGATCATCTCGAGGGACAAAACCACATCGAAATGCCGGGGAGGAAAAAAGCTTTTCAGGTGGTTTGCATCCACGATGCGATCAACCCCTTCCCCGTCCCGGATGTCGACGCCCGTGTATCCGGCGCAGCGGGGAGCGCACAGGGAGCGTGGGGATCCGTTGACATCCCTGGAACCCACCTCCAGGGCAACGGGATGTTCGGGCCAAAAGCCGAAACTCTCCTTAACGAAATCCAGGCACCAGTCATTGCACATGTTACAGGAAACCCACACTTTTGAAGATCATTCGGAACTCCTGCCAAAGGCAGCGATCTAGCCCGCATATTTCATCCTCTTCTGCTGCGGCACCGTAAACTGCGTCGTGGCTGCGTTTCATGCCGGGAGACGATCCTCAACCTGTAGGAACAGGCCTGCGGTCGTCTCCTGACATGCGCCTTGCCACAACACAGTTTACGGCACCTCGCGACGAAAAGTATGAAATAAGCGGGCTAGACATCCATACTCTATGTGATGTTGTTTATCAAGGCTGTAACGCGGCGCTCCGATCACAATCCCAGGCATGATGCCGCGCGCAAACGCTCGTGTACGCCCGCGCGCGCCCGCGATCAAAGCTCGCCATACACTTTCACCGAGTAAAGGTGCAGGTATTCGGCTTTTTTCTGGTTCAGGCCGATCTTGATGTAGCGCGATTCCATGGAGGATTCGGCTGAACCGAGAACAACGGACCACACCTTTCGCATGCTGTCCGCCTGCCACACCCGTGTCCACTCCTTTGCGTCTTTCGACACCCAGGCTGCGAGCGATTCGGCGCGATCCTGCAGGCTGCCCATCCTGTTCACGATCTCCAGGCCCCTGACCCGCGCCGCGCGCCCGAGGTCGATGATGATGTGCGGGTTTTGTTCCTGCTCCGTGTGGAAAGCGTAGTCGCCGCTGTATCCCTCGCCTTTCAGCAGGTGCTCTTCATTGACGCTCCACTGGGCCGCGCGCGAGCTCATCTCGTAGGCCGCGTCCTTTGATATCCATCCCCCGCAGACGCCCGTATCGAACACAGTGGGAGCTCTTGCGGCCGCAGCCATCCCGGTAACAGGCGCGTCCAGCTCGAGCACAACGATCGTATCCACAGGGTCCCGCTCATTTACAGGCAGAGTCAGGGTGATCATGTCGTCCGCCTGCTCGAACCCGACCTCCCCCCCGGTCATCAATGACGCGGACAGGATCCTGTTGCTGATGCCCGGAAGGAGGACCGCATCCGCATCCCTTTCGAACACGTGAACGAACACGGTGCTGCCCTTGTGCGTGCTGCACCCCCAGTTCCCCGGATAAAACGGCCCACCTCGTGTTCCGTAGATGCTGCGCCCGTGCCTGCCGAGCCATTGCCCCATCTCTTTCAGCCTGTCCGCCTGGCGCGGCTCGATCCTGCCGTCAGACATGGGTCCCACGTTGAACAGCAGGTTGCCGTCCCCGCCCGCTGTCAGGACCAGCGTTCTGATGCACTGCTCGAACGTCTTCATGCTGTCTTCCGGCTTCCATGCCCACTGCCGGCAGATGGTCATGCACGTTTCCCAGGGGCGCTTGTTGTTGAACGCGCCGATGCGCTGCTCTGGAGTGTCGTACTCCCCCGGGTTTTTCGATTTTCGGGCGGTTTTGCCCGCCTCGGCCTTGCCTGCTTTGCCGACCCGGTTGTTTATCAGCATACCGGGATCGAGCTCGCGGCAGAACTTCAGGAGCTCAACGCCCCGCTCGAATGTCCACGGCTCTTCCCAATGCCCGTCGAACCATATGGTAAACAGCGGGCCGTAACCGTTCACGAGCTCGGCAAGCTGGTTGTGCAGAAACTCCTGGTAACGGTCCATGTCCGGGTCTGGCTTTTTGGTTTTTCCGCCCGGGCTGCCTGTTCCATAGTCGGGATGATACCAGTCCAGGACGGAGTAGTACGTTCCAAAGGCGATGCCGCCTTTCCTGCAAGCATCGGACAGCTCCTTGATCACATCGCGGCCGAAAGGCGAGTTCATGATGTTGTAATCCGTCTGTTTCGTGTCCCAGAGGCAAAAACCGTCGTGATGCTTGCTGGTGATCACCATGTACTTCATGCCGGCCTGCTTTGCGATGCCAACCCATTCGTCCGCATCGAACCTTGCGGGATCGAACCTCTTATAAAGGCTGTCGTACTCATCCCTGGGAACCTGGTTCCCGCGGGACCACCCGATCTCGGTCCCTTTCAGCGACACCGGACCCCAGTGTATGAACATGCCGAAGCGCATCTCTTGCCAGTCTTCCACCCTCTCCTGCAGGAGATCGTCTTCCAACACCGGGTCCTCACACGCCCGGGCCGGGACGGAACAGGCGAGCAGACAACAGAAAGTCACTGTGAACAGTTTGAAGAACATGATCATGGGTCGATCTCCATAAAAGGAAGCTGCCCTTTGCCTCATAAAAATAGTAAACATAGAATAACAAGAAAAAGCGGCGGTGAATAAGGGCAGCATCCGCTTTTTTGGACCGACACATATGTTGTTATTGTTAGGTGCCCGATTCAAGCCCGCTTATTTCATACTCTTCTGCTGCGGGCAAGGAGCCACGAAATGAAAACGATGAAGCATGCGGCTGTTCTTTTTTTTCTTCTCATGCTTGCCGGAAACGCCGCGGCCGGCAGGAAACCTTTTGCCATCGAAGATCTTTACAGGCTGAAAACACCGGCCGGACTTGCCCTGTCTCCCGACGGGAAAAAGGCGCTCTTTATCGTGGGCTCGAGCGACCTCGAAAAAGGGAAAAGCTTTTCTGATCTTTACATGCTGAACATCGACGACCGCACAACAAGGCGGCTCACACACAGCGACGAATCCGAAAGCTCGCCCTTCTGGTCAAAGAGCGGGAAAGTGATCTACTTCATCTCGGGCAGGGACGGAGGAAGCCACCTCTGGAAAATGCCTGCCGACGGCGGGGAAGCGAGCAAGGTCTCCGGTTTTTACACGGGCTTTTCGTCGCCGCTTCTTTTGTCCTCCAGGGGAACGGTGATTTTCTCGTCGCGCGTTTTTCCCGAATGCGGGGCGGACAGCGTTGCCAACGAACGGCTCGACGAGAAGCTGCGGAGCGGGCCCACCCAGGGTCATCATGCCAAAGAGCTTCTTTTCAGGCACTGGAACTTTTACAGGGACTGGAAATACTCACACCTTTTCGAAATGAACCTCGAAAGCGGCGAGGTAAAGGCGTTGACCGAAGGAAAACAGGACTTTCCGGTTTACGGGGGAAGCTTCGAGATTTCCCCGGATGAAAGCGAAATCTGCGTAACGGTCAACTTCGACGAGGATGCCGCAACCTCCACGAACAGCGACCTGTGCCTGATAAACCTCAACAGCGGAAAACGGATGAACATCACCGCGGACAACCCCGCCTTTGACGGGAATCCCGCCTACTCTCCGGACGGAAGGTACATCGCGTACAGGCTGCAAAAGATACCGTCATACGAGGCCGACCGCTTCCGGCTCGCGCTTTACGACCGCCGGACCGGGAAGTCCGCGGTTCTCACCGAGGCGCTGGACAACTGGGTAAACAGGATCGAGTGGGCTCCGGACTCGCGGCACATCTATTTCACCATTCACGAAGAAGGCGACTTTCCCCTGTACAGGGTAAGCGTTGATGACAACAGGACCGAAAAGGTGCTGTGCGACGCGAACATCACCGAGTTTCATATCACGCCGGACAGCGCGAGCATAGTGTATTTGCGATCTTCCGTGGGAGAGCCTCACGAAGCTCGTCAATACAAAACAAGCGGAAACGAAAAGCCGCGGCGGCTCACCTTTTTCAACAAGAAGGTTGAAGACGAGGTCGATATCCGTCCCGCTGAACGCATCTGGATCGAAGGCGCGGAAGGAAAAAAGTTCCTCTGTTTTGTTGTCAAGCCGCACGGGTTCGACCCATCGAAGATGTATCCGCTGATCCTCAACGTTCACGGCGGGCCGCAGTACCAGTGGACCGACAGGTTCAGGGGGGACTGGCAGGTCTATCCCGGGGCAGGCTACGTGGTCGCCTTTCCGAACCCTCACGGCTCGACAGGGTTCGGCCAGGACTACACCGCCGCGATCTCCAAGGACTACAACGGCAGGGTAATGGAGGACGTTGACAGGGCTGCCGAGTACCTGGCTTCGCTTCCATATGTTGACGGAGAGCGCATGGGCGCCATGGGCTGGTCCTGGGGTGGGTACGCCATGATGTGGATCGAAGGGCACGGCAGCCGCTTCAAGGCTCTTGTGTGCATGATGGGGATCTTCGACCTGAGATCGAAATACCTTTCAACCGAAGAGCTCTGGTTTCCGGAGTGGGACAACGGGGGCGCACCGTGGGAGAACCCCGAATACTATGAAGAGGCAACGCCTTCGAACTACGTGAAGAGCTTCAAAACGCCGTGCATGATAATCACGGGTGAAAAGGACTACAGGGTCCCTTACACCCAGAGCATACAGTTCTTCACCGCCCTTCAGAAGATGAAGGTTCCTTCAGAGCTCATCATCTTCTCCGATGACGGCCATTGGCCCGATCCGGTCAAGTCGATGCCCGTGTACTACAACGCGCATCTTGACTGGTTCCATCGCTACCTCGGCGGTGATGAGCCCCCTTACGACACCGAGAAGATGCTGAGAAACCTGCAGTTCGCTGATGACGCCGAATGAGCGATCGTGAAAAGGGGACGGTTAACCCGCATATTTCCGTTGCTTCCAGCACTCCACCCGACCGTCCACCGTTGTGAAAAACAAGCGTCCCTCGCACGCTGCAAAACCGTCGTATACGGGCGCGGCCTTCAGCTCGTATTCCGCCAGGTTCGCCCCGTCCTCTGTCGAGACAGCCCAAAGCCTGACCTTGTCATCAGGTGCGTTCGAGGCGAGATCGTTTATTTGAACCGGCCCGGCCAGCAAAAGCACCTCGCCGGAAAGGAGCATTGCGCGCGGATAAAAGTCGATCGCCTTGGACCAGGTGTATTTCACCTCGGGCTTTTGTTTCCCGTCTTTTGCGTTTTCCCCGGTGTTTTCCGGCACGACCGGTTCCGCGTACGCACCGAACAGGTGATGCTCCCCCTGTAGCCCGAGATGGCTGCCGGTCATGGAATAGCCCTTCCTGCCGAAACCGTACGCGAACTTACCGCTCCTCACCAGTGCCCTGCCGGAGACACGGTTTCTGCCGGCAACGGTCCATCCGCCGTACCCGCCGCTCATGGAGCGCCCTATCTGCAGGTAGGTACGATGCCACCAGGAATCATCGATAAAACCGGCGGAACTGAACAGGTGATCGACGTTCTGCTCCAGAGGCTCTCCGTTGAAGTCGAACCGCTGATGCCTCATGAAAATCGAGGATGCGTCGGATGCCAGGACATCCGGGATGGCCCCGGGCATGCTCACCCCGCGGATTACATCCTGCGGCTCTTGTCCTGTTTCCGGATCGCGATGAAGGATCTGCTTTCTGAACAGCAGCTCCCCTGTTACGGCATCCACCGCGCAGAGGTAAACGCCTCCATCCACGTATGATGACCTGCCGGCTGCAGCGTAAGCCACCGGGTTGGGAGAGAGTTCCGGCCGCTGGCACACAAGCACGCTGCCGTGCACGGGCCACGCCGATTCCACCTGGTCGTACGCGACAATACAGCGCGATTCCGGGGCCACGCGGAAGCGCCAAACCAGGGCGCCGTCCAATGCGCGCAGGCAGTACATCCACCCGTCAGCCGAGCCGAAATAGACCAGCCCGCCATGAACAGTGGGCGGCGAATCCACGCGCCCCCCCGCGGTGTAGCTCCAGAGCGATGACCCGTCCTCCGCGCTCAGAGCATGCACTGTATGAGCATCGCGCTGCGCCGTATACAGCCTGCCCTGCGCAACAACAACCGCGGTCAACGGGCCGGCCAGGGGTTTCTCCCAGGCCTTTTCCAGTTCGGGGCCCAGAGCAGTGGATGTGAAGCCGCTCCGAGCGTTATCGTGCCGATAGGTCGGCCACGCGGACGGTTTCTTTTCAGTGTTCTTCCGAGCGGAAGCCTCTTTCGCAGCCTCATAGGCGGGGCCCTTTTCCAGGCGTTCGGGCTCCTTCGAGAATGGAACCTCTCTCAGGCCGCTCAACACATCGAATCCGTCGAGCTTGGCCGAGATATAGCAGGCGCACGAATGCGACGGTGCGTACAGCAATCCGTTGCAGGGTAGAATACCGTACTGGCATGCGCCCCTGACCCAGTGATCCGCAACCACGCGGTCAGCGTTCACATCAACGAACTCCACGCCCGCCCGTCCCTGGATCACATACCTCGAGGTGGCCTTGTGGCGGTAGCACCTGCCGTGAGTGAACCCGATGGTGTACTTTTCCTGATCCGGTTTGCGCTCGTCAACCAGCTCGCCGGTATGAAGGTCGTAGACCTTTGTTATGCCGGGCTGTTTTTTCCAGGCCAGAACACCGCTCCAGACCTTGCCGTCGATCACAAACAGGTCCACCGGGGAGTTGAATCCCTCGTGACAGGGAGCTGTCCACAAAAGCTCGCCGGACTCTGCGGAGAACGCCTTGATCTCCCCGTCGGTCAGCTTGTGGTCGGCCGAGACGCGCCATTCCGTTTCAGTCGCGTTTTCACCGCCCGTGTCAACCGGTGCGTCTGCTGTTCGATCCGCTGAAAGCACAACCCCGTCCTTGGCAACCAGAGTCGGTGTCAGCCAGGCATAGCGGTAAAGGATGCTGGTGCACCGGGCCTGCCACAGCCGCTCGCCGGAGGCCGCATCAAGGGCAATCAGGTTCTCGCTGTTGTGGAAGAACACGCGGCCGTTGCTCACGATCAAGGTCAGGGGCAGAACGCCCGCTGCATCGCTGTCTTCCTTTTTCCACACAAGCTCGCCTGATTCGGCATCTACCACGCGGATATGCTTGGGCATATACTGCGTGACATACTCTTCGTACGAACCCCGCCACGGGGGAAAGCTCCTGAGGACCTTGCCGGTTGTGGGGCTTTCATCTTTCAAAGGCGCGCTAACCACCAGATAAAGCCTGCCCTTGCAGACGATGATCTCGTGTGTGTTTTCGGTTTCCTTGTAGGTGCGCACCTTTTCGCCCGTGGCCGCATCCAGGGCCAACACCGGTTTGCCGTAACCGGGAGTGACGTACACGCGCTCCCCAACGGCGACAAGGCGCCTCGGCAGTTCAGCCGGTCCGCTGCGAAACGGCCTGAGGTGATCCTCCCAGGGGGTAATTTCCTTCTCCCACAAGAGAACGCCGCTGAAAGCGTCCCGCGCGATGAGGCACCACCTGGAGGGCTCCTTCACAGAGGCGATCGACCCCGTGTCCGCGATGTAAAAGATTCGGCCCGAAGCGGAAACCGCTGCGCTTATGCTGGAAAGGTGGTCGTGACTGCGGCCCAATCTCGGGCCTGCCACCCACTGCATGTACTTTGGCGGCTGGACCCGGGTGTCTTCAGCAACAGCGTTGTTGTCAGGCCCGTGCAGGAAGTGGGTCCATTCGTCGATCTCATCCGGCCGTGGTTTCATTCGTTTTTGCCAGGCATCGCCTTCTCTGATGAAAGCAATGCCGCACGGGGCCAGCACACGCATGATCTCCTCATCCGCCGGCTTATCCCTGGAATCAATGATCAGCAGGTTGACCAGGTTATCCGCGTAAGGCAGGCTCTCGCCCTCCCATTGGACCACCGACACAGGCCCCAGTGCACCGAGGCCCCGCAAGCCGGCCCTGGCCTCAGCCACTCGGCCCGCATCCCGCTCCAGCCCCTGAACCAGGCAGCGCTCATTCAGCCTGAGGCCGGCAGTCGTACGGGCATCCCCGCATCCAACGTGCACCACCAACCCACCCTTGATTCCTGATTCCCGCACGAGCTTTTCAATTGAATCGACGCTGCCTCCGCATCCAAGGAGAAAGAGCAGCAACGCCGAAAAAACGCATCTCTTGGGTCTGTTCACGGCAACTTCCAATCCATCAAAGTCATTAACAAATAAGAATTAACAATTGATCGTTAGCAATTTGCACCACCTGCTCACAACTGGCCATGAAAAAATATTATTTAAGTCCTTGACTTGCTGTGTCGATGTGTATATGGTTATATACACCATAGGAGGTCAAAGTGACAAAACCGCAGATCGTTCTCAGCGAGGCATCCGGAGTTCCTTTTTACCGCCAGATCGTTGACCAGGTGGCCCAGATGATCCGCTCGGGGCTGATGCCCCCGGGAGAAAGGCTTCCATCCGTGCGGGAGCTCGCAGGCACCCTGCTGGTATCACTTATCACTGTTCGGCGGGCATACGCTGACCTGGAAGTTGCGGGACTCATCATTCGGCGTCAAGGGTACGGCACGTTCGTGGCGGAAAAAATCGAGCGGTCTTCCCGCAAACAGGCACTGGCCGAGGTTCGGGCCGCGTTCCTCGATGCATTCTCTCTTGCGAAACGCCTGGGCGTGGATGAGGAGGATCTCAAAAAAATCATGGACGAACTTACAAATGGATACGGAGATAAAAATGAATCCTGACGTTCTGATCGAGGTGAACGGGCTTGTAGTAAAACGCGGCTCCTTCACTCTGGACATTCCGAAGTGGCAGCTAGAGCCCGGGCAGGTCATAGGGCTCGTGGGCCCGAACGGCGCGGGCAAAACCACGCTTCTCGAAACCGCTGCCGGGCTCATTCCAAAATCGGACGGCACGATCCGCTCTCTCGGGCACGATCCATGGACATCACCGGTCGCTGTGCGCTCGTCGCTTGGATTCATGAGCGATGACATGACGCTCTTTGCGATGCGCATCGGCCCAATGCTCCGCATGATATCGGGTTACTACAAGAGCTGGGACAGCGAGCTCGTTGAGGAGCTGCTCGACCGCTTCAAGCTGGATCCGCGCGAGAAGGTGGGAAACCTGTCAAAAGGCCAGGGAACCAGGATACGCCTGATAACAGCCATGGCTTTCAGGCCGCGCGTTCTGCTGCTCGACGAGCCCGCGGCAGGACTCGACCTTGCCGGACGCCGCAGCCTGCTGGAGAGCGTGCTCGACGTGGTGCGCGACCCGAAGCGCAGCGTGGTCATCAGTTCGCACATGTTAGGGGATGTGGAGAGGATCTCCGACTGCCTGCTCGTCATAAACAACGGAAGCGTGGTCAGGGAAGGGCCCACCCATGAACTGGTCGGAGACGAGCAGACCCTGGAAGAGGCGCTGACAGCCTGGGGGGCGGCGGGATGAACACCTTTTCAAGGCACTACATGATCAGGCTGAAAGCAACGCTGACCAACCCGTTCGCTTTCTGCGCTCTTTTCCTGAGCGCGCTGGCCGGGCTCATGTACTGGCCCGGGCTGATGGAGCCTACAGGCCCTGACACGCCCCTGATCTCGATAGGGGAAGGCGTAAGCGAAACGGTCCTGCTGCTGATCTGGATATTCATCTGGCCCATGGTCGCGGGCAACGCCGCCGGGGGCTCCGCTGCCGGGGGCAGGCGCGCAATCCTGGCGGCCAAGCCGCAGCCGTCGCTTCCAATTGGCCCGAGAACCCGAGTTCTTGCGGAAACGCTCCTGGTCCTTACCTTTGTGCTCGCGGTACGGGTGCCGGCCTGCCTCCTCGGAGATCATTTCAACTGGGTTTTCTACCTGCCGGGTTTGATGAACCCGGAAGAAGCCTCTGCAGCCTGCTTTGCAAAGCGGTCGCTCTGGGGCGCTCTCATAATGTTTCCGTCGATCATGGCGTGGGCGGCTCCGGCCAGATCATCCAATTTCTATTTAATGGCGCGGCCCCTGACATTGGGCGCGCTTCTGCTCGTCGCAATAAAGCTCGGGTTCTTGGCGGATCCGCTGCCCTGTGCGTGGACATGCCTCGTGCTTTCAGCGGGGGTGCTTCTGACCGTGGGCAGGGAACCGGCCATGTTGGGCTTTCAATGGCGTCCCAACGGATCGCCCGCATCGCGCTTCCGCCCCTGCACTGATCCCGAATCACAGCTTCGAAGAGATCTGTGGCTCAAGCCGGTGCCCTGGATCGGATCGCTTCTGGCTCTCCAGGCGGGCCTCGTTGTCCTCGACCGCTGCGTCGTGCTTCCGGACTACGGCTACTACCTCTTGAGCTGCATTGTGATCGGATTCATGTTCTCGCAGGTTGTGCTCAGGCCGATGGGCAGCATCATGATCGCAGCCAAGCTCAGGAGATACTCTTCCGGCTCCGGCGAGTTCATGTCTGCATGGTCTACCCTGCCTGTGAGGCGCGAAGCAGTGCTTCGTGCCGTGTACCTGCATGGATTGACATTAAGCGCCTTCACCTGGATGCTGGGTGCGGGCATTAACATGTTCAACACCAGGCTGGAAAGGGGCGTGTGGGCCATGATGGATCCGGACGGCGATTCAGCGGTCAAGTACATAGTCCCGTTCGCAGCGCTGGTTCCGTGCATAGCGGGCGGCCTGACCTGCGCGGCGGTCGGGGACAAGGTTCGCGGCTTTACCAGTCTCGTTGCGGGAGTGGCCGTTCTTTTTGGACATCACATTTTCTTGGTGATGAAGCTGCCGACACAGGTCCATACCGCCCTGATCATCTCCTTCGCGATCGCGGGCGGAGTGCCGCAGCTCGTACACCTGCGCAAAACGCGCGCAAGCCATAACAACGATCCGATGAGCAACAAAAAACAGGCACCCATTGAAAGGTAACCCAAGCCATGAAAAAGATCATCGCATTCTTCTTCCTTTGCATCGTTGCAGCAGCGGTTCTCGCCGAAAGGCTGAGCCCGTGCGACACATGGGTCGCTCTTCCGGATTCGACAAAATGCGGGTGCACCATTCTCGGCAAGAACAGCGACAGGCTCTACTTCGGGTGCCAGCCCCTGTTCTTGCATCCGCGCAAAAGATGGCCCGCCGGATCGAAAATCGATCTCGGCCGCGTGTCGATTCCCCAGGTCGATGAAACCTTTGCCACGCTCGGTTCGAGCCCATACTGGTGCTGGGGATACGAGGAAGGAATCAACGAGCACGGCGTGGCAATCGGAAACGAGGGCATCCGCACAAAGGTGCTCGTTGAAGACATCCGCTCCCATCTGGAAGGCAACGGGCCGAAGCCGGGCCCCACGGGCATGGACCTTCTGAGGCTCGGGCTTGAAAGGGGCAGGACAGCGCGCGAGGCACTCGACGTGATCGCGGGCCTTGTCGAGGAACACGGCCAGTTCGGCTCAGGCATGCCCATGATGTCCGCGCCTCTCGGCGGATACGACAACTCCTACATCGTTGCAGATGCGAAAGAGGCGTGGGTGCTCGAGACCGCGGGAAAACACTGGGTTGCAAAAAGGTTCGAGCAAGGAGTCGCCTCGATCTCCAACACGCTCAGCATCGGGCCTGACTGGGACCTGGCATCCCCCAGGCTCGTGACGTACGCGGTTTACAACGGGTGGTGGAGCGCTGACGACGCGGACACCTTCGATTTCACCAGGGCCTACCTCGATGACGAGCTGCAGGGAGCCAACCAGCGCTTGCTGTCGCTGCCAAGGGCTGACCAATCGAAAAAGATGCTCGAACAGGAAAAAGGCGGGATCACGCCGCGCTGGATGATGCGCATCGCAAGGGACCGCGCATCCCTGCTCTCGGCAATTGACAGGGAAAACACGGCAAGCTCGTGCGTCGCAATCCTTCCCAAGAGCGACAAGGGCCTTCCCGTGTTCTGGTGGTGCCCGTCTGTTCCAAGCAAAAGCTGCTACATTCCATTCTTTGTCCACGGGAGCGTCATCCCGGAAGCTGTTTCCACCGCAGGCACCTTCGGAAGAAAGATCGTCAGGCCGCTGAAAGCGGGACAGGACAGGTTTTCAGCGGATTCGTACTGGTGGCTTTTCAGGAGGCTTTGCGACCTGATCAAACAAGAGCCCGAAGCAAGGAAACCAATCGCCAGGGCGGAGTTTGACGGGCTCGAAAAGGCGTTCGAGGCCGAGCTCCCAACAATCACAAACAAGGCGGCCGGCCTGATCAGCGCCGGCAAAAGGGAGGAAGCAGCGACCGTTCTGGACGGTTTCACCTCTGCCTGCGTGCAACGTACAACCAAAAAGGCCGAGGAACTCTGCAAGCGGTTCGAAAGGAAAGCGGATGCGGAGGAAACCAGGCACACCGGAGAGGTTGCTGAATCCGCGGAAAAGCCGGGCATGCAGGAAAAAAGGATCGCCCGCCTGAAGGAGAAGCTCGAGCTGAATCGTGTTGAGCACCACATTCCGGGCATGGCCCTGGCGGTTGTCAAGGATGACGAGGTGGTGCTTGCGCACGGTTTCGGCCTCGCGGACCTGGAAAACGGGAAGCCTGTCACGCCTGACACCCTTTTCGCGATCGGCTCCACCACCAAGGCTTTCACAGCCACGCTCATCAGCATGCTCGTGGAAGAGGGAAGGATGGAATGGGATGACCGGGTTACAAGGTATCTTCCCGATTTCGAGCTCTCGGTCGACAGCAAAGATGACGACGCTGCAGCGGCAATCAGCGATCTTCTGTCACACCGCACAGGGTTCACCCGCATGGGCATGCTCTTTCAAAGCGGTACCGCTTCCAGGGATGATATCTTACGCATCGCGTCTATTGCGGAGCCATGGTCGGTTTTTCGCAAGGAGTTCCACTACTGCAACATCATGTACCTGGCCGCCGGGGTTGCGGCGGGCGTTGCAGCCGGTGCCGACTGGAACAGCCTTGTTCGCGAGCGGATCCTGGGCCCCCTCGGCATGGATGACTCGAGCACATCCGTCACCGAATGCATGGGTAATGAGCACCTCTCCCTTGGATACATGTGGGAGAAGGACATCGGGGCGCACAGACAGCTTCCCATGCGCAATGTGGACAACGTTGGTCCGGCAGGGTCGATCAACTCGAACGTGATTGACATGGCGAAATGGATTCGCTTTCTGCTCAGCGGCGGAGCGTTCGAAGGCCGCCGCCTTATCAGCGAGGCAGGGCTCCGGGAAACCTGGACTAAAAAAATAGACATGGGAAGCGCTGTCGGCTACGGCTACGGGTGGTTCATCCGCGAATGGAACGGGCAGCTTCTCGTGGAGCACGGGGGCAACATCGACGGATTCGCGGCCCAGGTGGCGCTTTTGCCCGAATCCGGAGTCGGCTTCGTTCTTCTTGCCAACCTGACCTCCTCGCCTCTTCAGCGCTCGTCAATCTCCATCGTGTTCGATGCCATGCTCGGCGAGTTCGAGGAAAAAAGCCGGCCTCCGGGCGGCGGGAAGGGCCATGCTCCTTTTCTCGGCGGATACATGGCCAACTTCGGCAACTTCAAGGACGTGACATACGAGGTGATCGTCAAGAACGGCCGCCTCGCTGTTGACGTGCCAGGGCAGATAACATACGAGCTCAAGGATCCTGACGAGGAAGGCAAGCGGTATTTCGCAATCTCCAGCCAGGTCGCTGTCTCTTTCGTGCAGAACGACAAAGGCGGTGTCACGGGCATGAAGCTGTACCAGGGCGGCCTTACCTTTAACCTTCCAAAGGCTGATGTGGAGATCGTGCCTGAGGTACCGCTTGACGAACTCGAGAGTTATCTCGGGCCCTACTGGTCTGATGAGATGAACGAGACGGTCGAGCTGGTGATCAAGAACAACTGCCTCGCGCTTGCGATCCCCGGCCAGAAGACATACGAGCTTCACGCACCGAACGAAGAGGGCAAGTGGGTGTTTTGCGTGGTCGACTGGATCGCGGTGTCGTTCGCAAAAGACGATAACGGCCGCGTCGTGTCAATGACATACTACGAGCGCGACGGCCGGATCGAATACAAACGCGTTGAAACCAATGGCGCCGAAAATCCCGCGACCCTGGAAGAGATCCTGACACTCAGAGATGCCGGCCGCCGGAAGGAGGCGCTGCTCGGCATGGGATGCTTCCGTCTTCAGGGCAAGATGTGGCTCAAGCAATCCGGACTCGAAGGATCGGTCACCGTGCACGCGTCCGGAACGGATTGCCTGCGCACCGAGGTGGATTATGGCGCCTTCGGCAGGATAGAAACCGTTGTCACCGAAAACAAAGGCTGGATAAAGCAGGCGTTCGGGCGCGTCGACGAGCTGAGGGGCAAGTTCCGCGAACAGTCGATGTACATGCACCCGCTGGCGATCTGCGGTGATTGGCGCGGATTCTTCGATTCGGTGTCAGTGATTCGAAGCGGCGATTTCGACGGCTGCAGAGTTCACATATTGAAGCTCCATAGCGAGGAGGCGCCGGACTACACCGTTTATGTGGACGCTGACAACGGTGACGTGCTCAAGGCCGAGACAAGCCTGATCCACCCGGGAACGATGATAATGCTTCCTCACACCATCCGCTTCGAGGACTTTCGCAACATAGGCGGCCTCCGAATCCCCTTCCGGGTGATCTCAAAAAACGAAGCGGCCGGCTGCGTTCTCACACAGTACCTGAGAATCAAAACCAACATCGAAGCTGAAGGGGAACTTTTCTCGGAGCCTCCGGGTTAGGCGCCGGGGCCGGGGCGCTGTAACGCCTTGTATTTCAAGACAATACGCCTGCCGCCCGGCCCGGGGAAATAACAGGCCAAATACGAAAGAGATGCTGTATCCCTGCGGTTTAATTCTACAACCTATTCTTCCCTGTTGACTTCTCTTTTTCGTGTAATACAATGTACGAAGATTCACCTGGTACAAAGGACCGAAGCTTAAAAAGCCTATTGATATTCAACTGGAGATGGTGCGGTATCCATCTTTTTGGGCAGTTTCCTTGTTACTATACACATTGGAAAATTGGAGGAGGTATCTCATGAGAAAACGTGTTTTTCTGACGGTTGTCTTTGCTGTGATGGTTTGCTCATTTTCGGTTCAAGCTCAGGACGTTCACCTGAACGAGCTGTATATCAGCCATTCGGGCGCGGATGACTAC
The DNA here is from genome assembly GCA_964542475.1 of uncultured Phycisphaerales bacterium. Lineage (GTDB taxonomy): Bacteria > Planctomycetota > B15-G4 > B15-G4 > CAYZWU01 > CAZIUL01. The sequence continues at coordinate 19,407 of CAZIUL010000032.1, forward strand.
GAGTACGTAGAACTGATCGGAACCCCGTATGAATCCCTGGACTACATGATGGTCCTGGTGGTCGAAGGCGACAGCTACAACGCGGGCACACTCGACCGGGCGTGGGACCTGACCGGCCACAGCATACCTTCTGACGGCTACTTCGTTCTCGGCGACACTGGGGTTGCGAACCTCGACCTGGATTTCGGTTCGGACGACAGCATCGAAAACGGGACAGATACCATCTACCTGGTAAACGCGTATAACCAGCTTGGAGTGGATGCAATCATCGCCCTGAAGGGCACGGACCTGGACCCGGACGATGACGGCTATACACCGATCCCGGGAATGTCCGATGTTCTCGACATCATTGCCGTGGTCGATGACGACTACCCGGCAACCGACGAAATCTTCGACGATGCCGTGCCTATCGGACCCGACGGGAGCTACCTTCCCGCGGGCATCTTCCGCAACTCGGACTACCCGAACGACTGGCACGACAAGTACTGGCTGGATTTCGATTACGCTGCAAACGAGTTCATACCACGCACACCGGGCGAGAAGAACACCACGGTGCAGAAGGATCTCGGATACGGCGGACCCGGCGATGCGGAGCTCATCATCTACGGGGACGAGCTTGCCACAGGCAACACCGCGAACCTGCTGCTGACGAACGCGCCGGCCAACGAGACCGCTTACATGGCAGTGGGAGTCAATTTCAATCCCATTCCGCTGTACAAGGGAACGCTTGTGGTTTTCCCGTGGAACCTGCTGGCGGTGCTCCCTATCGACGCGAACGGCGAGATAGTCATCAACGGCATCCCAGGCGGCCCCAGCCTGCTCACGGTGTACATACAGATAATGCACACCGATCCAGGCCAGCCGAGCGGATACAGCTTCTCCAACGCTTTACAGGTCGAGCTGCTGCCGTAGAAAAGGCGATTTGCTCCACAGCACACACAACACACCGTTCCCGGACGTTCGCTGAGCTTCCGGGAGCGGTTTTTTTCTGTTGATTCCCCGGGTGTTGCCGTGTATTCAGCATTGGGATCCCGAGTGATTTCGAAAAGCATGCGGATTCCCGAGCTCGACTCCGCCCGCATCCTTTAACCTTGAATGCCGGTATATCCATGGAAACAGTTCCCATCTTGAGAGGCGCGGCAGGCATCCTGCTTCTCATAGGCATTGCCTTCATTTTTTCCAAAGAAAAAAAGAAGGTCAGCATCAGGCTGGTTGCGACCGGCCTCGTCATCCAGCTGGTGCTCGCCGTTTTCCTCCTCTACAGCGAAAAACTCAGGTCTTGGTTCTTCGTGTTGGGATGGCCTAAAGACATGATCAGCTGGCTGGGCAGGGCTTTTGTGTCCCTGCTCGACTTCACGATAAAGGGATCCGAGTTCGTGTTCGGCAGGCTCGCACTGAGCGCCGGCCCGGACAGCCTGGGTTTTTTCTTCGCCTTCCAGGTGCTTCCCACGATCATCTTTTTCGCATCCTTGACCGGCGTCCTTTACTACCTCGGGGTGCTCCAGTTCGTGGTGCGGATGATGGCCCTGTTCATGGCAAAGCTGCTTGGGACGAGCGGGGCGGAGTCACTGTCAAACACGGCGAACATCTTCCTTGGCCAGACCGAGGCCCCGCTTCTGATCAGGCCGTACATAAAGGAGATGACGCGCTCGGAGATACTGACAATTATGGTCGGGGGAATGGCAACCGTTGCCGGCGGGGTCATGGCAAGCTATGTCCAGATGCTCGGGCACGCGTTGGCTGAAGCGCAGGGTATCGGCCTGGACGAGGCAAGGCTGAGGTTCGCCGTGCACCTTATCGCCGCCAGCGCAATGGCGGCACCCGCATCGTTGGTCGTTGCCAAGATACTTTACCCCGAGACCGGCAAGCCGCGAACGCTTGGAACCGTGGACCTGAAGGTCGAAAAGCGTTCCGCCAACATCATCGACGCTGCTGCCACCGGGGCGTCCGACGGGTTGAAGCTCGCCTTGAACGTGGGCGCGATGCTGATCGCTTTTATCACCTTCATCTTCCTGATCAACCACCTCCTGCTCCAGTTCGGCGACCTGGTCGGCGTCAATGCGTGGTGCAGGGAGGAGTACGGAAACCCCCTTTCCATGGAGCTCGTCCTGGGACTCGTTCTCAAACACCTTGCCGTGGGCATAGGGGTTCCTTCACAGGACGCGCTTCACTTCGGAAGCCTGTTCGGCACCAAGGTTGTTTTGAACGAGTTCGTGGCTTACATGGACCTGGTCGAGCTGATCAAGAGCGGTGCGATGAGCGAAAAAGGGATCCTGATGTCCACTTACGCTCTTTGCGGATTCGCGAACTTCGCATCCATCGCAATTCAGATCGGCGGGCTGAGCCCGATGGCGCCCAACCGTAAGAAGGACATCGCAGCGCTGGGCATGCGCGCCGTGCTGGGCGGATGTATTGTCACCCTGATGACAGCGACTTTAGCCGGCGCCCTTACCGGGTAGCGGTTTGTTCCCGTAGGAGTAATAACGACATGATTGCCATCATCGGAGGAAGCGGGGTTTACGAGGGGATCGACGGGCTTTGCGAGGAGCGGAAGCTTGGCGTGGAAACCCCGTTCGGTGCGGTGGAGTGCGCAAAAGCGGTTCTAAACCGGACAGAGGTGGTGTTTCTTTCGCGCCACGGCGAAAAGGAAAAACTGCCTCCACATCGTGTCCCGTACAAGGCGCAGATGCGCGCCCTGAAGGAGCTTGGCGTTGACCGGATTCTGGCCACATCCGCGGTGGGATCGCTCGACAAGGAGATACCGCTCGGATCGCTCGTGCTTCCGGACCAGTTTATCGATTTCACGAAAACGAACAGAACGTTTTACGAAGGAGGAGAAAGCGGGCTTGTGCACCTCGACATGTCTGAGCCGTTCTGCCCCGACCTGCGGAAAGCGCTTTCGGACGCGGGCAAAGGGCTCGGCCTGGACACCAGGACCGGCGGTGTTTACGCATGCATAGACGGGCCGCACTTCGAAACCCTTGCCGAGGCCAGGATGCTCCGGAACCTGGGAGGCACGATAGCCGGCATGACAGCGGTGCCGGAAGCGAAGCTCGCGAGAGAGCTGGAAATCTGCTACCAGGTAGCGGCCATACCTGTTGACTATCCGGCTGAGAAGGAAGGAGAGGTTTCACACGCGCAGACTTTGAAAATCATGGGCCGCAGCACGCAAGACGTGGCTCGGCTCATCGCGAAAGTCATCGAACAGATGCCTCAACAAAGGGACTGCGTGTGCAGCAGCGCACTCAAAGGGACTGAGGGGCTGAAACCAACACGAAAGAAAGTTTAGACATAGGAAACCTGTCAATGGATGCGATTCATGGAACCGTGGAGCTGATAATTGGAACCATGTTCAGCGGCAAGAGCACCGAGCTCATCCGCCGCATCAACCGGTACGAGATAGCCGGACGCAAGGTTCAGCTTTTCAAGCCGTCGCTGGACAACCGTTACGGCCTGGACAACATATCATCCCATGACGGGCTGAAGCGGGATGTCATTTACATTCACGGCGCGTCGGAAATTCTGGACCGCCTCGATGATTCAACGCGCGTTGTGGGGATCGACGAGGTGCAGTTCTTCACGAGCGACATCCTCGGCATCTGCGAGAGGATCGCCGACTCGGGACGGATTGTTGTGGCCTGCGGCCTGCTGAAAGATTTTCGCGACGAGTACTTTCCTTTCCGGGACGGCGAAAAAAACATGGCGGATCTTGTCCGCTGTTCGGATTACATGATCTACCTGAAAGCGATCTGCACCCACGAGGATGGCGATGAGATCTGCGGCCGCGAGGCCACGCGTGTGCAGCGTTTCATAGACGGCCAGGTCGCGCCATACGACTCGCCCATCATCGTTGTGGGCGGCAAGGAAGCATACGCCCCCAGGTGCAGGCAGCATTTCGTTCACTACACGGAAAAGGCGAAGAAAGCGAGAACCCTGCCGCTTTTTCCTGACAGGTGAAATCAAAACGATACAAGGCAATGCCAGATGAACATGTTTGCATTCGAGTCGATCTCTTCCCAGACGCGGCGAGCGAGCTTCTTGTCTCCGGGGATATCCCCCAGCTCCTTCGCTTTCTCTTCCCACGGAATGCAGACGCCCGGTTTCGCTTTTTGATCCGGGAACGCTCGCATGCCGTAGCCGTTTTCGAACTCCGCATCCGAAGGCGGTGTTAGACGCATTTCCGTGCCGGCACGCGCCGCACGAGACCTGCCTGACGAGTACACGCCGTACTCCCTGGTGAAATCTGTCAGCGCTCTCAGGTTCTCGGTCTTTGTGTCGTTCTGCATGATCGCGCACGCATCCATGATATACCCGCCGTCCCGGGCCACGCCGTCGATCACCTTCCTGCAGCATGCGCGCACATCGTCGGGCGAACGATATGCAAGGAGAAAATTGGGAATGCCTCCGCTCAGGCAGAACCGGTGCCCGAGTTTTTCGTGGACCTCGAATATGTCTCCCTGGTCCACGTGATACACGATGCTCCTGTCCGGCAGCTCGGCAAAGCTGTCGAGATGGTGCTTCCAGTCGCCTTCCGCGTAGAAGAGCGTCTGATGCCCGTTCTTCCACAGCTCCTCGACAATAGGCTTTGTCGTGGGCCAGTAGTGCGATTCGAACTGCCCTGCCGAAACAAAAGGTATGCAGCCGCGGTGCATCCAAAAACCGATAGGAACCCTGCTGTTCGGATCCGCCGAGGAAACCGCAACGCTGTAAAGATGCGGCATCAACGCTTCGCATGCCTTGAGAACCTTTTCCGGCTGCTTTGCCATGTCAACAGTGAGGCCGATGTACCCGCGCAGCTTGTCGCCTATTATGTCGAACGGCGATTTGAGTATACCGGCAATGGCGGACACCGTGCCTGATTCCGTCCGTAAGAGGTCGTTTTGCGGGCCGAACGCCTGGAAGTACCTCAGCATGGCCATGCCGCCCTTTACCAGGGCGAGGTTGCTGTGAAACGCGGCCTGGGCGCTGACAGGAGCGATGCTGATGTCGGCGGACACCCGCGGAAGCCACACGTTATAAAGGTATGCGGTGGGATCCTCGATTAGCTGGTCGTACTCGTCAGCCTTCATGAAGGCGCATTCTTCGTCCGGCTCCCTGTACTGGAACCCCACATCCGGGGGAATGTCGATGCCCGGGATGCCGTAGTACTTCAGGCCCATGGCCTGTGTCAGGCCTGTCCACACATAGACCATGTTGGCCACAACCGCGTCCCAGTCGAAATCCGCTGCACACCTGCGCGCTGCAGCGAACGCCTTGTCGAAATCGTGCGTCACCTCCTGACAGGTAAATCCGGCGTGCCTGGCCGTGAACTCCGCCACGAACGGCCGTATTGGAACCTTGTCCGGCTTTTCGTTGCCAAGGGCGGTAACGTAGCGGTTCAGCCGTTCGTCGTACAGCGCCTCCATCTCCTTCGTCATTCGGCATCCCTCTCGATCCGTTTCCAGAAAAACACGCAACAGCAGGTGCGCTTGTGGTTTTAGGCGAAGCGGCATCATCAGCAAGAGGCATCATACAGCATCCGCTTTGCCCCTCGGCACTATTAGCTCGCAGAACAGGCTCGATCGGTCCACTTCGACAATCATCGGCTCGATCCCGACCTGAGCGCACAGGGCCTCGAACCCTGTGCGGTTCATTGTTCCCGAGCGAAAGCCGTCCGTGCAAACGATCACCCCGTTGCCTGTTGACGCGCGGTCGATCTTGCCGACGAGGCCGTGCGCGGCCTGGAGCTCGAACCATTCAAGCCGGTGATGCCAGAACCTCTCCGCATAACTCGATAAGATGATTCTCCCGCCCGGTCGCGTCACGCGCATTGCCTCGCGAAGCAGGAGCGTGTAGTCGATCTTGAACGAGCAGATGCCGTTCTGGACGCACACAACCGCGTCGAACTCCCTGTCAGGGAATCCAAGGCCCATTGCGTCCATCTCGACGAACTCGCTCGTGAAACCGGGCTCGGCAAGCTTGCGGGCGAGTGCCAGGCTCTCGCCGGCGGTGTCTATGCCAACGACCCGGGCAGCAGTCTTTGCCAGCTCCTGAGCCACCCTTCCGTACCCGCAGCCAAGCTCCAGGACATGGTCCTCTGCCCTGAGCCGCTCGCACACGAACCGGATCTCAGCCTCCAGATACTGCCTTATCCGAGGGGTGGCGATCTCGTAGCATTCTCGCAGCTTGGTCCCGGACAGACTTTTCGAGTAGTAGCTCATTTGTAACCCCCCAGGCGCTGCCGCACTGCTTCGTACAGACAGATCCCGGTCGCAACGGACACGTTAAGGCTTTCCACGCGGCCGTACATCGGAACCGCTGCAAGCGCGTCGCAGTTCTTCCGGATCAAGCGCCTGAGGCCCGAACCTTCAGAGCCCATCACGATTCCCAGGGGACCGGTGAGATCGGTTTCGTAAAGAGACTGCTCGGTTTCGTCGGCGGTACCGATCAGCCAAACAGCCGAGTCTCTGAGCTTTCCCATCGTGCGGGCAAGGTTCGTAACACGGGCGATCGGGATCGATTCCGCGGCGCCGCAGGCAATGTTGCTGACGGTGCTTGTCACGGACACTGAACGGTCCTTCGGAATAACCACCACATCAACCCCTGCCCCGTCTGCCGAGCGAAGACAGGCGCCCAGATTGTGCGGATCCTGTACGTTGTCGAGAATCAGCACAAACGGCGGGTGGTCCAGGCGATCGATGAGCTCGAACAGTTGATCTTCAGAAAGAATGTTAACCGATCCGCCCTTACCAACGTGTTTGCTCTTGCGAACCCGATACTGTTTTTTTCCGCTGCTCATTCGGCTTCACCTCGAACCGGACAGAGTTAAAAGCCCCCTCCCTGTGTATCCGGCTCTCGAAAAAGCGGCGGGCGGGAGTCGTCGTGCAGATCCCTGCCGCCTACAATCCCAGCTCATCTATGTGGGAACGCACTTTCCGGATGAATGAATCGGGAACCGGCTCGTCCCTGTTGTCCAACTCTATGAGAAAGGAGGTCTGGTTGCGCTCGAGCATCTTTCCTAGGTATGCCCGCCTTTCATCGTCCGAAATCTCCCGCCGGATCTTTTGCACGGCTTCGTCCTCGCTGATCCCGGTGTTTTTCACGAGCCGCCTTACCTTGACCTCTTCGGGGCTTATCACATGAATAACACAGTGGTTGACAAGGTGCGTCAAGCGGCTTTCCACAAAGAGCCCCGCCTCAAGAAACAGCTTTTTGACCTCGTTCCCCTGATCCAGGTGGTTGTTGTCCATGCATGTCTCGTAGAGCCGGGCAAGGATCGGCTTCAGCATGATCTCGTTCAGCTTACCCAGCTTCCGCGGGCTCTGGAACACGATAGCGCCGAGCAGGCTCCGGTCGACGGATCCGTCATCGTTCAGCAGGTGTTCGCCGAAACGTTCCCCGATCCGTGCCCTGGTCTCCTGGTAAGCCGACTCCGAGGAGTTCCCGAGGATGTAATGCCCGATCTCGTTAAGGTCGATGCGCCTGGAACAAGGAATCTTTTCTACAAGGCGTTTCGCAACGAAGCTTTTACCTGAAGCGACCCCTCCGGTGACCCCGATGCGCAGCTGGCGGATGATCTTCTGTTCGAGCTTCTGCTTCACATGGATGGGTACGTACTCGGAAACATCGCCTCCCTCGCTGACAATGGCTTTTACAACGCTCGAGCTCACATGGGAAAGCCTCGGCCTGGCAGGAAAAAAGACCGTGTCGATGGTCGAGAACTGGAGCTGATTCACGTTGTAAAGAGTCAGCTCCGCTTCTAGGTCCAACCCGTTCCGCACCCCGCGTATGATCACGTTGTACCCGTTGCGGTAGGCGAACTGCGCGAGCAGCCCCTGAAACACGACGCAGTCGACGTTTTCGAGATGCGCCACAGATCTTTTCGCCATGTCGAGGCGTTCCTCGACGCTGAAAAGATACTCCCGCACCTTTTGAGGGTTTGCGCCGATGCCCACGGTTACATGGCCGTAGGTGGCTGCCGCCCTGTCGATGATGTCGATGTGGCCCCAGGTTATGGGGTCACCTGAAAAGGCGTAGATGGCTTTCATGAGCGTTCCATCCAAACAGCTGGATACCGTTTCGCAGGGGCGGCCGGCCGGTCGCCCCTACGGATGCTATTTAAGGAACATTGGGTTGTCAAATCAAATAGAGTCGATTATAAACCGCTCCCGTGGATACCCCGGGAAACACAAGCCGCAGAACAGCCGACATACAACGTTTTCTTAAAAAAAAGCCCCGATCAGAAACATTTCAATGCCGATTCTGTTATATAACAATGACTTGACGACCGATCCGCTGCGACAAGGAACAAGATGAAGCTCTACCACGGCTCCCTTCTCTCTGCCACCTCCGTCCGGGCCCGTCTTTTTCACTGTATAGAGAAAGGTTCGTTGCTGAAGGCGCTCTGGCTGATCGCGTGCCTGATCGCGCTGATCGCGGAGCCCCTTCACGCCCAGGTGAAGAGCGATCGCGGCTGGAAGTTCTTTTATCAGAAGAAGTACGGCGAGGCCCTCGGGCTTTTCGAGCAGGGCTTGCGCAATTACGGGAAGGACTACTGGGTCATCGACGGAGTGGGGTGGTGCTGCTACTACCTCGGCGACCTCGACCGGGCCGAATCCTCTTTCCGTGAAGCGCTGACCATCAAGCCGGACTATCCCTTCTCGTTGATGGGAACCGATTGCGTCGCAGCCGCCCGCCTCGCCCCGATCGAGGAGGCCGAAGGGTATCTCGCGGCGGGCCGTCCCGGAGAGGCGCGAATCGCCTTTGATGCGGCCCTGCGGGAGGCGCCTGGATTAGCAAAGCCTCTAAAAGTACGCGCTCTCCTCGGGCTTGGCCGCGCTCACCATGGCGTTGGCAATTACACGGACGCCGCCAAGGTGTTCCAGAGCGCCGCGAAACTCGACGACAAATGCGCGCCGGCCCACGCCGGGCTCGGATACGCCCTCATGGCGCGGAAGAAGTACAACAACACGGCGTCTTCTTCTCTCCAGCGGGCGCTAGACCTCGCGCCCGACGACCTCGACGCGCGGCTCGCTTACGCCTGGTGCGCGTACCACGGCCGCAACACCGCGGCGGCCCTCAAGAGGTTCGGCGCGATCCTCCGCGATCGCCCCGACTGCTGGGGCGCTCTACTCGGTCTCGGGTGGTGCCGGGCGAAGAAGGGGGACACGGTTGGGGCTTCCGGTCATTTCCGGGACGCTCTCCTCCTCGCGCCCGATGCAGCCACCTCCGACCTGCTCGCCTGGATCGGGGAGGACACGTCCCGATCGCCGCTGCGCATCGATTACGCCTTCGCACTCGTCGCTCTCGGACGCGATGACGAGGCGAGGAGCCTCTTCCAGGCCGCTGCCGACGGCGACTACCTCCCCCTCGCCCGGCTCGGCGAGGCGCTCGCCGAGCTCCACCTCGGCGAAAACGCGGCAGCGCTGCTCCTCGCGCGCTCTCTCGTCGAAAAGGGCCTCGACCCGGTCCGGGAACTGCGCGTCACGGGAACCGCCGGCACCGTGGAGAGGCTTTCCGTTTCGGTTTCAGCGTCATCCGTGCTTGGATGGGCGCTGCTCGCCCTCGGAGCTTACGACGAAGCCGTCGACTCGTTCACCCGGGCGGCCGGTATCAAGGAGGTTAGGCCGGACGCCATGTGCGGCCTTGGCTCGGTCCACCTCGCAGAGGAGCGCTTCGAAGAAGCGGGCGTACATTTCAACTTGGCCCTGAACTTTCTGCCCGGCTACCCTCCCGCGGTGGCCGGCCTGAACCAGGCGGCCTCGTGGCGGTTTGCAGACTACAACAGGGCCTGGGCCCTCCTCGAAGCGGGAGAGGCTGGGGCGGCGGGAAAAATCTTCCTCTCCCTGCGCAACGATCCGCGCAACCGCTTCCCCGCCGACCGCGCCGACCTGATCGATTTCTCCCTTGGCTTTGCCGCCTGCCGCGCCGGCAATCACGACACGGCAATCGCCTTCTTCAAGGAAGCCCTCCGACGCAACCAGGCACTCACCGCCGCTCACACGGGTCTCGGCCGCGCCCTTCTTGAGGGAGGGAATCCCGGCACCGCCCTTGCCGCGCTCGATACGGCCTGCGCTGCGGCACCGTTCGACCCGGTTCCAAGACGCCTCGCAGCGGAAGCGCTCGTCGCACTGGGCCGGGAGACCGAAGCCCTGGAGCGTCTCTCCGGCTGGACTGCCGAGCTCGTGGATGCCGGGCTGTTCGAGCTTCAGGGCCGGCTACTGATCGAGGAGAAGAGGTTCGTCGAGGCGCGCATCGCCTTTGAGACGGCGTTCGTCCTCGACCCGGACAGGATCGTCGATTCCGAGGTCGAGGAATGGATAGGGAAGTGGGAACAGTTCAATCCTCTCGCCGGGCTTCTCGGGCGGATCCGCCAGGGCGAGGGACGCTACAGCGATGCGGCGCAATGGCACGCCCTCGCTCTCGAAAAGGAGCCTGGCGATCTGTCCCACCACCGGGGGCTCGCCCTCGCCGCTGCCGCACTCGGCCGGTTCGACGAGGCGGAAGCAGCCGCTGAAAAATACTATGCCTCGCTCGAAGACACATACAGGGGACGCTCTTCCCGCCGAGCCACGGCCCTCGCTCTAGGGTGGGCCCTCTACTACGGATCAGAGCTCGAGAAGGCCCTCCAAATCTTTCGTGACGTGGAGAAGCAGGACGGAGTCGACGGCCGCAAGGACCCCGATGTGAAGACCGCCCTCGGCTGGACGTGGCTCGGAACAGGGAACGTGTCGCGGGCTAGAGAGTGCTTTCTCGAAGCCCTCACCTTCGATCCACGCTTAGAAACAGCCCTCGCGGGGCTCGAGGAGACGATTTCAACGCACAGCCGCTGAGATGCAAAACGATAGCAGACCACAGCGCAGCGCAGCTCTGAAAAGGAAACGAAAATGAACAGGATCGCACGACTGGCCGTGAGCGAAGAGGGCTTCATCTTCGATCCGGAAAGAGGGAACAGCTTCACCACTAACAAGGCGGGGCTCTTCATTCTCCGGCTTCTGAAGGAGGGGAAGGACGAGGCTGCCGTGATCCGGGCGATGACGGAACAATACGCCATAGCGCCGGGCGAGGCGGAGCGCGACTTCGTCGACTTCAGGAACCAGCTCAGCAGGCACCTCCTTGTGGAGGCGGACCATGAGTAAGATCCGCGTGGGGGTGACCGGCATCAACGCAGTCGACAACCCCGGGCCGGGTGTGGGCGTCATCCGCAGCGTGAAGGAGGACGGCGAGCTCGATGTGGAGGCCGTGGGGCTCGCCTACGACGCCATGGACCCGGGCATCTACATGGGCTGGCTCATGGACCGGGCCTACATCCTTCCCTACCCGTCGGGAAACGAGGCGGACTTTCTCTCCCGCATCCGCTACATCAAGGGGGAGGCTGATCTCGATCTCATCATCCCCACCCTCGACACCGAGCTTCCCCTTTTCATCAACGCCGCGAAAGAGCTCGAGGAGATGGGGATCCGGACCTTCCTCCCCACGAAGTCGCAGTACGACCTGCGGAACAAGACGCGCCTCGAGGAGGTGGCCTCCGCAGTCGGGCTCGCCTATCCCGCGTCGCGCACCGTCGCCTCCCACCAGGAGCTGGCACAGGCGATCGACTTCCTGGGGCTTCCCGTCATGATCAAGGGGCTCTTCTACCGGGCACACTGCGCCGCGACATGGCAGCAGGCAACGTCCTTCTTCGATTCCGTCGTTGCCGAGTGGGGGTACCCCGTCATCGTCCAGCAGGTCGTGACCGGCGACGAGATGAACGTGGTCGGCGTGGGCGACGGCAATGGTGAGGATCTCGGCCGGGTGGCGATCAAGAAGCTCTGCATCACCTCCCTCGGCAAGATCTGGACCGGCGTGACAGTGCGGAACGAGAGGATCCTGAAGGCGTCGCTGGAGTTCGTGGAAAAGTTCCGCTGGAAGGGCGGCTACGAGATCGAGTGCATCGTCGCTGAAAACGAGGTCTACCTCATAGAGATCAACCCCCGCTTTCCCGCGTGGGTCTATTTTTCCACGGGAGTGGGAGTGAACCTGCCGGCGCGCCTCGTGCGGGCCGCTCTCGGCCTTCCAGTGGAGCGGAACGGCGATTACGAAGCGGGCAAGCTCTACGTGCGGTACACCTACGACCTGGTGACCGACATGTCCACGTTCAAATCGATCACCATGAAGGCGGAACGCTCATGACGTTACCATACGAAAAACCGTTCCTGCGCAAGCTCGAGATGGGGCAGATGAACAAGTTCGGATCCCGCTACAGGCAGCCGGTCACAGCCGATGTCGACGGCGCGTCGATCGCGGAGCTTGCCGACACCCACGGCTCTCCCCTCTTCGTCTTCTCCGAGAAGACGCTCCGAGAGAGCTACCGCGAGATCCACAAGGCCTTTGCGAGCCGCTACCCGAACATCCATTTCAGCTGGTCGTACAAGACGAACTATCTCAACGCGATCTGCGCGATCCTCCACGACGAGGGGGAGAGCGCCGAGGTGGTCTCATCATTCGAGTACGAGAAGGCGCGTCGCCTCGGGGTTCCCGGAGAGAAGATCATCTTCAACGGGCCGCTCAAGCCGCTCCCCGCCCTGGAGCGGGCGGCACGCGAGGGCGCCGCCATCCACGTGGATCATTTCGAGGAGATCTTCGACCTCGAAGAGGTGGCCGCCAAACTCGGCCGGAAAATCGAGGTCGGCCTGCGGCTCAACATGGACACGGGGATCGCCCCCCTCTGGTCGCGCTTTGGATTCAACATCGAGTCGGGCGAGGCGCTCGACGCGGTGCGCCGGATCAAATCGGGCGGCCGGCTGATTCTCAACGGCCTCCATTGCCACATCGGCACCTACATCATGGAACCGGAGGCTTACGCCGTGGAAGTGGAGAAGATGCTGCTTTTTGCGCGCCGCGTTGAGGAGGAGCTCGGCTTCGACATGGAGTATTTCGATCTCGGGGGCGGGCTCCCCTCGCGGGCGCGCCTCAAGGGTGTCTACCTCCCTCCGGAGGTTGCGCTCCCCTCGGTCGACGACTACGCCGCGGCGATCTGCGACAGCCTTCTGCGGCACCTGAAACCGGGACGGTTCCCGAAGGTGATCCTCGAGACCGGCCGGGCCGTGGTGGACGATGCGGGAAGCCTGGTCACCACGGTCCACGCCGTGAAGCGCCTGCCCGACGGGAAGAAAGGATACGTTATCGACGCCGGCCTGAACCTGCTCTTCACCTCCTTCTGGTACCGCCACCGGATCGCCCTCGAAAGGGAGATCGACGGATCGAGCGAAGACTGCGTTATCTACGGCCCCATGTGCATGAACATCGACGTGATCGAGGATCAGGCCCGCTTGCCGCCCCTGCCCCGGGGGACGCGCCTTGTCATCTCGCCCGTGGGGGCCTACAACAACACGCAGTGGATGCAGTTCATCAGCTACCGGCCCGCCGTGGTCCTCGTGGGGGAGAAGGGCGAGGTCGATGTGATCCGCGAGGCCGAAACCCTGGACGATGTGGCCGGACCGGAACGCCTGCCCGACCGGTTGAAAGCAGGCGGACGGCCGAAGCCGGACGGGCTGAGACGGGAGCGTTGAGGAGGATGGTCGACAAGATCAGGAAATACACCCAGGCCGTGGTGAACAGCTACTCGGAGACCGTCTTTCTCGACGGCCTCGTACCCGGTATGGCCCTCCTGCTCTGCACCTTCATCAATCCGAATGTGGGCGCGGCCGGGCTGATCTGCGTGGTGGCGGCCTATCTCTTCTCCATGATCATGGGGATGGACCGGAACCTGCTCCGGTCCGGGTTCTGCACGTACAATCCTCTCCTCGTCGGCCTGTCGCTAGGCTACCTCTTCAAGGTTAACGTGCTCACCGTCTTCTTCCTCGTCTCCGCGGGCATCCTGACGCTCGTCATGACCGTCACTCTGTCGAACATCTTCCGGCGCTCCTTCCTCCTACCTGTGCTGAGCTTGCCCTTCGTGATCGTGAGCTCCCTCTGCTACCTCGCCTCGCGCTCCTACGCCAACCTCTTCGTGAACGGGATCTACAGCCACTCCGGCACGGATCTCCTCGAAGGAGATCTTCCCGCCTGGATCGAAGGCCTCGCGCGCAGCATCGGCTCGATCTTCTTCACGCCCAACGTCCTGGCGGGGGTGGTGTTCCTCGTGATCCTCTTCGCCCTGTCTCGGATCCTCTTCTTTCTCGCCGTGGCGGGCTACCTGGCGGGCACGGCAATGACCGCTGCCATGGTCGGATCGTGGGAGCAGGCCTTTTGCGACCTATACGCCTTCAACTTCGTGCTCATCGCCGTGGCCATGGGAGGAGTCTTCCTCATCCCCGGGCCGAGAAGTTACGTGGCGGCGATCCTCGCCGTGGCCGTGTCGCCCTTTCTGATGGAGTCAGCGCGGATCTTCTGGTCCCAGTACGGGATCCCCGTTTTCACCCTCCCCTTCAACGTGGTGACGCTCTGCTTCATCTACTTCATGAGGCTCATCGGTTTCCCCCTGATGACCACGACCTTTCACGGCACGCCCGAGGAGAACCTCGACCAGTTCCTATCTCGCAAGGCGCGCTACCCGGGAACCCTGCGCGGCATCTCCCTCCCCTTCGCGGGGGAGTGGACCGTCTGGCAGGGCGAGGAGGGGCGCTGGACGCACAAGGGGAGCTGGCGCCACGCGTTCGACTTCCTGATCACCGATGGCGAGGGGAAGACCTTCAGAGAGGACGGGTCGGAGATAGAGCATTATCACGCCTTCGGCAAGCCGATCCTCTCACCTGTTTCGGGGCAGGTGACGCGCGTCGTCGACAGCGTCGAGGACAACCGGCCGGGCGCGAGCAGCCGGGAGAACAACTGGGGGAACGTCGTGATCATTCGCGACGCGCGGGAGATCTACGTGGTCCTCGCCCACCTTGCCCGCGGATCGATCACCTGCCGCGAGGGGGAGTGGGTCGAGAAGGGAAAGCTTCTCGGTAAGTGCGGCAACTCGGGGTACTCGCCCCAGCCGCACCTCCACGTGCACGTGCAGCTCTCTCCCGAGCTCGGCGCCGGAACGGTGCCCTTCAGCTTCGTGCACTTCCGGGAGAGCGAAGGGGAGGGAGCCGCCCGGTACCGCGCGAACCAGGCTCCCGCCCAGGGAAAGCGCGTCGTCCCTCTCCACACCGAGAACGACCTGGACCTGCGGGTGACCTTCCTGCTCGACGAGGAGATGACCTTCCGTGTCATTGGTAACGGCAGAGAGCAGACCGAGTCGGTGCGCGTGCGCATGGCCGCGGACGGCACATTCTGCTTCGACACGGGGAGAGCGCGCCTCTACTTCGACAAGAGGGACGGGACGTTCTATCACTACCACTGCGAAGGGGAGCGGTCGATCCTGTTCCAGACCCTCCTTCTCGCCCTGCCCCGCCTCCCCCTTGCACGGGAGAGCGGTCTCGAGTGGCAGGACCGGCTCCCCCTCGGCTCGGTCCGCAGGGGGCCGGTGAGGGCGGCGCTTCTTTTCATGAGCTCCTTTCACCACGGGCTGTTCAAGGTGACGGGGCAATACCGCTTCGCGGAACACGACACGATCGCGGGTACTGTCGAGTGCCCGGGCGCCGGGGTGAGCCTGATCACCTCGATCGAGCTCGACGATGAGAAGGGCTTCGCTTGTGCCTCCGTGAAGGGTCGAAAGATGAACCTCTCGATCAGGAGAATCAAGTGACAACGGGATCTCAACGGCGAAACCGCACGACCCGAGTTATAGGAAAAAACCGATGACCTATCAGATCATGGCCCTGCTTTTACTGCTCCTCTCCGCCGGCTCTTTTCCCGAGCTGACCGACGAGGAGATTTCCGCCTGCTACACGGCGTCGTACGACTACGAGAAGATGGAGAATTTCGACGACGCCGTCAAAGCGCTGATACCCGTCTACGAAAACTACTCCGCCGCCTACACCGTGAACCTCAGGCTCGGATGGCTCTACTACCTGAAGGGGAACTTTGCGAACTCCCTCTCACACTACGGGGCGGCGCAGAGCGCTGTTCCCGGTTCGATCGAGCCGATGCTGGGAAAGTCCCTCGTCCTGATCGCGCAGAAAAAGTGGGATGACGTGGAAACGCTCATGCTCGGCGTTCTATTGATCGACACTTACAACTACTACGGGAGCCTGCGCCTCTCCCTAGCTCTCCGGATGCAGGGAAAGAACGAAACGGCGAAAAAGGTGGCGGGCCGCATGCTCGGCCTCTACCCCTGCGACGTGTCGTTCCTTGTCGAGCTCGGCCTCTCCGAGGAGGCCCTCGGCAACGGGAAGGACGCGCTCCGCATCTTTCGGAACGTGCTCGTCCTCGACCCGCAGAACCTGGAGGCGCGTAAAAGGGTGAAGGCGTAGACGGTCGCCCGTACACGGATGCCATTTGAGGAACACGGCTTGTCAAGCCAATTAGCTTCGATTATAAACCGCTCCCATGGATAATCCAGGCGACAGAAGCCTTAAAACCGGGTACCTCTGCGCATTCTCGTGCACATTCTTTTCAGCCCTGATGA
Source organism: uncultured Phycisphaerales bacterium (assembly GCA_964542475.1). Taxonomy (GTDB): domain Bacteria; phylum Planctomycetota; class B15-G4; order B15-G4; family CAYZWU01; genus CAZIUL01. The sequence goes on from CAZIUL010000032.1 coordinate 35,863, forward strand.
TCGTGCTCATCAAGTGGCTGATCGGGTCTCTTCCGGCGCTCTCCCTGATCTTCATGATGCAGGGCGTTGCCGGCCTTGTGTTGAGCGTGATCGTTTTCAGACAGGGTGCGGTGTCTGCAAGGCTGCGCGCCGTGAGCTTGAAGGGGTGGCTCTCGCTCGCCGGAATCGCCTCGCTCACCTTCTTCGGCTACTGGACTTTTTTCCTGGCCATCGAGCGGCTCGACCCAACGGTAGCATCCTTTATCAGCCGCATCGAAACCCTGGTGACCATACTCATCGGAATGGCGTTTCTGGGCGAGCGGTTGGGGCGCCGCGAGGCGGCAGGCGGATGCCTCGTCATCGCCGGAGTCGTGCTGGTCAGGTATGTGGCAGGGATCAAGCTGTCGGACGGGCTTTTCTTGAGCCTGGTTTCCGCCGTGCTCTGGGGAACCTCCGAGGGGCTCGCCAAGATCGTGGTCCGGTCGGTTCCTCCCATTCTTTTCACATGGGGCCGCTCTGTATTGCTCTGCCCGGCCTATTTGGTTGCAGCAGCCTGTTCCGGGGATGGAGTCGTTATTCCAGCAGCTCCCGGGGTATGGCTCGGTGTGGTGTGTGTCGCGGTTTCCGGGCCGGTGCTCGGCCGTTTCTTCTACATGAAGAGCCTGAGCCTGATCCCGGTAACAAAAACCGCGCTGATCATGCAGCTCCAGCCGCTCTGGGTCGCGCTCACCGCAGCTCTTGCGCTCGGAAACACGCCGTCTTTGCGGGAATGTGCGGGCGGAGTGTTGATCGTTGCCGGGTGCATGGTGCTGGTGAAAAAACCCGCGTAAGAATGGATCAGTACTTCACAACAAAAAGTTTCTTATCATGCCACGGGTTGCGCCAAGGCTTTTCCGATTCGAACATCGCCGGAAGTGCGGACTGCAGGATTGCCAGCATTGCAATGCGGGATTCGGTGCTGTGCGCGCTCGAGAAAAAGCGGCCGGGCTTTCCGTTGAAAAGCTTCATCAATCCGAGAGCGCTCTTTTCCAGCGAGACCAGCAGATCGTCGCGCCTGTGGGATGAGCAGCTCCCGAGATATGCGAGCGCCCACACGCCATCCATGCTGCCGTACCCGAACACCCCGTCAAAGGAGCCGTCCCCCCGCTGAAGCGCCAGCACGCTGTCGATCACGCGCTCGGCATGTGGCAGGGGGCGCCCCGTTGCCGCGTAAAGGGGCCAGATGTGAAAAGCGCCGCCGAGGTACTCAAGGCGGGAGCGGGCTTCGATGCCGCTTCGCCAGAAACCGGTCCCGGGATCCGCCTCGCAATCGAGCCAGGCAAAGAGCGCTGCTTTCCATTCGTCCGGGGTTTCGGGCGTGCAAACCAGGGGCAGGCCCGCGCCCCAGATGTCGTGCGAGGCGCCCCACTGCCGGACCCAGTCGATCCCATCGAGCCAGGCCGGGATGCCGTTCACATCCTGATACTTTTCTAGAAGCCCGGGCTTGTAGCGGTGCCTTCCCCCCAGCATGTTCAGGGCTCCGGTGGCGTGGCAGAAGGCATGGGTTCTGCAGTGTCCCGTGATATGGCGGTACGAGCCGTCCTCAGGGTTCTGCTGGTCCTGGATGAAACCGATCCACTGCTTGCGCTGCTCCGTTGCCAGGTCGAGATCGTTCATGATCCAGCGGATCCAGGCGAGGTCCGCCGAGGCATAGAGGTCGGGCGGCGATTCCGGCGTGAGTTTGTACGCGCCGAAAGGCGCGCCGGGATCCCGCAGATCGCTGTACCATGCCCGGGTGCTTTCTTTCACGACATCCAGGTCGTAGGGCGGTTTGAGCACGGGAAACTCGGGCCCGGGCGGATCAACGATCCCCTGCGATTGCGTCCACTTTGCGATCAATTCCCTGTCCAGCGCCGCAGCATGGATCCACACGCCCTGAATCAAGCCGTCAAAGGCGCATGTCTCTTCGCTCCCGAACCGGCTGCCGAACAGCACGGGGGTCGGGCTGTCGAAAATGTTTTCAGGAACTCCCTCAACAGCTTCTCCGCTGGGAACCGCGTTGATGTAGAGGGCCATCCTTTTCCCGGGCTCGTACACCGCGGCAACGGCATAGGGAACGCCTGCCGCGAGGGGGCGGGTGCTCATCAGCTCCAATGCCCTGTCCGGCCATTTTCCGCTGGCGCTGATCGTGAAAAAAAGCTGTTTCGAAGAGGTGAGCCCGAGCTCGTACGAACGGCCCCCGGATACAAGCCGCCACTTGGAGATGAGGGAGACCTTGCCGGGCGGCGGTGTGTTGAGCTCGACGACCGCAAGCAGTGAGAGAGCGCCCTTCAGCCGCAGCTCGTTCTTCATGCCCTGGCCCGCGTTATGAAAGGTGCTCAGCTTCCTGCTGAACTCCAGGGCATGCCCTCCCCGGTACGGCACCACGGCCGGGGCGGCTTCTCCCTTCAATTCGGCGCCTGGGGCCCAGGCGTGACGGGAAACAAGCGTTTCCTGGTTGGGGGAAGAAAATCCGCAGAGAAAAACCCAAATCCAGGCACATGCGAAAGTGTAAAACATTATCATATCAAAGTACAAAAACCCGGCCGGTTTGTAAAGGCGGGCACGCTCGTCCGGTCACCCCAGCAGAAAGGCTGAAACGTATGCATTCGAAAGAGATAGTAAAACGCGCGATCCGGTTCGAGAAGCCTCCCCGCCTTCCTGTGTTGATGGGCACGCTCGGCATAAGCGATGTCAGCGGCCTGTGGGTCAGGCAGACGGTCGGTTTTTCTTCGGAAACGAAGGGCCTCGATAAATGGGGATGTACCTGGGCGCGCACAGGCGTGGAGAACATGGGCCAGGTCGTGGGCCACCCGATCGAGGAAATCAAAAACCTCGACAAGCTCAAAGCGCCGGACTACACGGATGACAGCTTCTACGCGGGCGCGGAAGAAGCAATCGAAAAAGCCGAGGAAAAGGAAAAGTACATATCCTGCGGAATCTTCATGGTTCTGTTCGAGCGCATGCACGCGCTTCACGGGTTCGAGAACACGCTGGTGGACCTGTACGCCGACCGCCCTGCCATGGAGGAGCTGGCCTTGAAGATCGTTGACGTGCATGTAACGCTCGTCAAGGAGGTAACAAGGCGTTTCCCCGGCCGGGTCCACGGGTGGACAATGACCGACGACTGGGGAACCCAGAACGCGGCCTTCATAAGCCTTGATCTGTGGATCGATTTCTTTTTACCCAAGTACAAGCGGATCTTCGATGCAATGCACGAAGCGGGCTGCGATGTCTGGGTCCACTCGTGCGGAAAAGTCAACGAGCTGATCGAAGGGTTCATAAAGGCTGGCGCGGATGTCATGAACCTCCAGCAGCCCCGGGCACTGGGCATCGAGGAAGTCGGCAACAGGTACAGGGAAAAGATATCGTTCGAAAGCCTTGCCGACATTCAAGCAACGCTTCCAACAGGCGATTTGAAAAGGATAGAGGCGGATGTGGAAGCGCTGATGACGCACTGGGCTTGTGCAAAAGGCGGATTCATATTCAGCGACTACGGGGACGACCGGGCCCTCGGCATCGCTGATCCGGCAATCAAACAGTTCATGTACCAGGCGTTCAGCCGGTGTTCCGAAAAACTCTACGGCGAGCCGCTGCCTCCGCTGCCGGGGGGGCTACAGGATTAATTCAACCCGCTTATTTCATACTCTTCGTCGCGAGGTAGCTGTAAACCGTGTTGTTGTCCCTGTCACAGGATGCCGGTGCTGTTGGCCGGTTTGTCTTCTCCCAGGATGGAGCGTTCTGCTGCAATTTCATCCTGCCTCTCCTGGGCTCCCTCTTCCAGCTCCGCCTCGCTCAGCTTCTCGAGGACGATCTTTCCCTCTTCCAGCTCCTGCAGCGCGATGGCGGCAAAATCATCGCTCGGATTATCCACAAGCTTCGGCGCGCCCCTGACCAGCTCCTGAACCCTCTTCTGAAGAAGGACCGTCAGCTTGAAAACGCCGCCAACCCTGTCAGCCAGCTCCCATATTTTTGAACTGTCCATCTATGATTTACCTCCTGATCAAACCTGGTCGTTTAATTCGAACCCGAGACATTCTGCAACACGGGCCTGCGCCTTTTCAAGATCGTCGTTGACCACAACAAGATCGTAGTGCTCGGCCTGGTCCATCTCCCATTCAGCTTTTTTCATGCGCTCCGCAACGCTCCTGGAGTTGTCCGTCCCCCTGAGGGACAGCCTGCGGTTCAACTCCTCCATAGAGGGGGGTGCAATAAATACATAAAGCCCCTCGTAATTCAAGCGTTTCAGGTTCAATGCGCCCACAACATCGATTTCCATCAGGTAGTACATGGAAGCACAGGAGAGCCCTTTTTCCATGTCCTCCTTCAGGGACCCGTACAGAACGTTGTTCTTGAAAACCTCGTTGTACTCGATAAAATCACCGCGCTCTATACGCTCCTCGAACATCTCCCTGGTCATGAAATAGTAGTCTTTTCCATGAATCTCGCCCGGGCGCCTGCGCCTCGTTGTGGCGGATACAGCCAGGGTCACGTTTGCATTCTTCGCCAGGACTCGGCAGATTGTCGTTTTTCCCGAACCGGACGGCCCAGACAGCACAACAAGCCCGCATTCCTTTTTTTCCGGTTTGTCGCGGTCTTTTTCAGTCATTCTATGTTTTGAACCTGTTCGCGTATCTTTTCCAGCTCAGCCTTGATGCCGACCACATTGTGAGACACGTCGGCATCGCATGCTTTCGATCCGATCGTGTTTGTTTCCCGGCCCATCTCCTGGATCAGAAAATCCATTCGGCGGCCGACCTCGCCCTCCTCTGACAGGATGCTTTCGAACCGGGCAAGATGGATCTTCAACCGGTCCAGCTCCTCGGTCACATCCGACCGATCGGCAAGCGTTGCGATCTCGCGCTGAAGGGTCGGGTCGGAAAGGGACAGCGCCTGGCCGTCGAGCAGCTTCTCTATCCGCTTCTTCAGCCTGGCCATTCTCTCCTTTGCGCTCCCGGCGACTCCTTTTTCAACATGTCCGGTCCATCTCTTGATGAGCCTGATCCGTTTCGACACGGCTAGTGCCAGGCGCCGGCCTTCCGTGATTCTCATCTTGACGAGCGAGTCCACTGCCGCACAAACCGCCTCCTCGATCAGGGAAAACTCCTTTGCTGTAAAATGCTGTTCCTTCTCGCTAAGAACAACACCCGGAAGCCCAAGAAGATGCTCAGGCATAACCTTCGTGTCCAGCCGCTCCTTTTTCAGGGCCTTCTTCACGGCTTCGATGTAAGCGCCAAGCGTTTTGCCGTCCACAAGGCCCGAGGCCGCGGCTCTTGTGCGCTTGACCTTGACCGCGAGGTTCACCGTTCCCCTTGCCACCCTTTTACGGACAGCGTTTTGATACTTCTGTTCGTGTTTCGAAAGAGCCTCGGGGATATGGCATTTGACCGATAGGTACCGGTTGTTAACCGATTTTACCTCTGCTTCCACGCTGAAGCCCGGGCTTCTGCGGGAAGATTTCCCCATTCCTGTCATGCTTGTTGGCATAAAAAGAGTTCCTATCTATGCCTTGCTCCGGCTCCCGGGCTTCACAAGGGGAACGCCCTCCTTGCACAGAGGACAGTCGTCAGCCTCGTAAACCGGAAAATCCAGGTCGACGAGGGAGCGGTAAGGAATGTCAAATGGGTTGCCGGAGTTCCGGTTTCCGATCGCGGTAACGCCCAGAACATTTCCGCCGGCATCCTTCAAAGCGTTGATTGTCTCATTAACCGACTTTCCGGAGGTTACGATATCCTCGGCCACAAGGATCTTATCATCGCCGGAAACCTCGAACCCGCGGCGGAGCTTCATGACACCGTCTTTCCTCTCCGTGAAAACGGAGCGGGCACCAAGCGCGCGAGCGACCTCGTAAGCCACGAGTATCCCGCCCAGGGCAGGCCCGGCCACAACGTCCGGCCTTTCCTCCTTCCAAAGCTCGGCAAGCGCAACACAGACAAAGCCGGCCTTGCCGGGATGCTGAAGCAGCTGGGCGCACTGGACATAAGCCGGGCTGTGCATGCCGGAAGAGAGCCGGAAATGGCCTTCCATGAAGGCTTTGCAATCCTTTAAAACACCGATTACGTCTTTTTCATCCATGTTTGTTGCTTTTCTATTTATCCGATGAAGAACCGTCCCCTGCCCCTGTCGGCTGGGCATCCTCTTCAGGCGCAGCACCCATGTCGGCGGGAAGTGGCGAAGAGGTTTCCCGGCCCTCTGAAGGGGATTCCTGAACAGCCGGTGTGAAGCTTGTTTCGCCGCCTTTCCTGACGATTCCGATGAGCACGGCGCTCAGCAAAAAAGCCACTGCCACGTAGGCGGTGAACCTGTTGATCCCGCTGGCTTTCACTCCGAAGGTCTGCGCTCCCATGCCCCCGAAGGCCTCGGCAAGACCGCCGCCTTTCGCTTCCTGCAGCAAAATGATCACCGCCAGCAGGATAGCGGAACCAATAAAAATCATCCAGAGAATAGCTTGTATGAACATTCTATCAGTACCTCAATATTCGGCATCGATGCGGGTGTGCATCCAAACGATACGATCAACGATTAAAACCGACTATTCTGTTGAACAGCTCGGGTTTCAGGGATGCTCCGCCGACCAATGTCCCGTCAATATCAGGATCAGCCATGAGCAAATCCACATTATCAGGCTTGACCGAGCCCCCGTAAAGTATCCTTAGTTTATCCGCAAAATCCGGTGAAAAAAAAGAGCCGAACCACTCACGGATCATGCGGTGCGCTTCGCCTGCCTGCTCGGGAGTGGCTGTCACACCCGTTCCTATGGCCCAGACCGGCTCGTAGGCAACAACAAGGTCGCCAAGCTCTTCGCTGGAAAATCCGTCGAGGCCTTTCTCGGTCTGTTTCAAGACGACTTCGTTGGTTCTCCCGGCTTCCCGTTCGGGCAGCAGTTCACCGACACAAAGAACCGGCTTCAGGCCCGCCTGCAGGGCTGCGGCCACCTTTTTCCGGACTGTTTCATCGGTGTCGCCGAAAACATGGCGGCGCTCGGAATGGCCGATCAAAACATGCGTGGCTGCTATATCTATCAGCATATCCGCTGACACCTGGCCGGTGTAGGCGCCCTTGCTTTCGAAGTAGAGATCCTGCCCTCCCACAACAACTCCGGTGCCTTCAAGCGCTTCAACAGCAAGCGGGATATAGGGAAAAGAGGGAAAAACCCCCACATCCACCTCTGAAACGGACGGGAGGATCTCCTTCAATGCACCCAAAAGATCGAGAATGCTCGAACGTTCCAGGTTCATCTTCCAGTTACCAGCAATGAAAGGGCGTCTCATTATTCTCTCCCTACTGCTTTTTTTTTCCAAACTTGCATGAAAAGACTGCTGGTAAGAAAGCACAGAGTCAAACGAAGACCGGTTTGCAGAAGCCTATACAAGACACGCAACAGACCAATGATAATTCAAACCCATTATTATATAAAGGCTGGGATTATCCGTCAATGCTGCGGAATGAGAAATATTTTACGCTGGGGAACAATTCTTAATAATAGTAATCGTCATTATAGTAATTATCTTGATCCAACTTCTCCAGCTCCTCGAGCTCTTCCTTGGTGTAAGGAATCGGATGGATATACAGCTCGAAAGGCACTATAATGATGATTTCCCCGCCTTCCGTCGACGAGGGGTTGTTTACCGTGTAGTCTCCTCCTCCTTCTTCCTGCTGTTGCTGGCTTTGTCCCGCGCCTCCCGTTTCAGCTCCCCTTCTCCAGACCACAGCACGATAGTCCTGGGAAACCTTGCCTTCCATTGATTTGACTGTTGCGTAAATTGTGAATATGTTTGATGTTACAGTCAACAAGGAGCCAAACTCCGCCCTTGCTTCATCCTCTATTTGAAAATCGGTGTTAAAAAACTCTTCGACGCGCCCAAGAACTTCATCCGGGTCTGTGAAAACGAAATCCTCCTCTTCGTCGTCTTCTTCCGAACTCTCCTCTTCATTGTCTTCATTGTCTTCATCCCCTTCCTTGTCATCGCCTTCCTTGTCATCACCCGACTGGCTATCCGATCCCAGGCCGTAATCATCCTCCAGCGACTCGTTGTACGCTTCTATCGCTTTTTCTCTGAACTCGCCTACCTGATCCAGAATGGAATAGGAAATTTCGGAGTGGCCCAGAAGCGCCTTCAAGACGGGCAGCGGGGCGGTGTTTACGTTGATGAGCCCGTTGTTCGTTTCCACCTGCTCTGCATCAATGTCCTCTCCATCTTCCGATTCATCGCCTTCTCCCGAGTCGGAAGGGGGCTCTTCCTCGTCACCCCCATCATCCGAGGCAAAAGGATCCTCCTCCTTTTCTTCATTCTCGTCATCTTCCGGTGTATCGAGTATCAGGTTCGAATAAACCGTGATGTATTCTATCAATCCCGGGTAGCGGACATCTTCTTCCGTGTAGCCGTATAATATCTCGCTTGTGATATCCGGACACATTACGAGCTCATCCATTGTGAGAGGAAAACAGAGAGGCTTCTCTTCCAGCTTGTCCGGATCCGGGTCACCTTTCCCGGTTTTGGTGAACGGCGTCGGGAAGGCCTGCGCATCCCGGTCTCCCCTCATCCAGTCCTCCAGCGAGGCCACGATCTCCTTTCCCTTGCCAAAGCTGACGTCAGCCCTGCTCCCCTCCCTGTAGAGGTCTATCAGCCTGGCCAGCCTTTCCCTGTTCGCTTCCGCGAACTCATCGTTTGTCGACAAAATCGAGAGAATGTTGAGCTTCGCGTCCTCGTCGCGGATCAGCACCCGGATTTCGACGTCACTGGAGAAAGCCATGGTTATCTCGCCCGACCTCGCCCAGCAATCAACCAGGGAATCCGTGAGCATGCCGGCCCCATCTTCGCCCATCATTCCATCGCCGCCTGGCAGCCCTCCCCCTGGATCTACGCCTCCTCCTTCGCCCGGCAGCCCTCCCCCTGAACCGCTGCCCTCATCGCCGCCCAAGCCATCCCCTTCTCCCGCGGTGTCATCGAGCCCGCCGCCCTCCAGGTCCTGAAGCAGAACCGAGCAGGCCTTCATGAAAGCCCCCTCGGCCGCTTTGTCGATGGGAAACCTGGAGTTCTCGAAAACGGTGATCTCTTTGTCCACATCAGCCACATAAAAGATCTGGAGCACCACGGTTGAGAGGATCAAGAGGGTGAGCATCACCAGGATCAAGATAGCGCCTTCTTCTCCCCGCCTGAACAGAACCGTTGTCATGGAAAACTCTCTTATCAATATATAATGGTAACCTGAAAACAGCTGTTCTTATACGAATCTCAGGCCTGGCATTCGAGTTGTCATGATATAAAAAGCTTGGACACGATACAACGGCTGTTATTCCCGAAATGTACCTGCCTTCGGTTCCCGGGCAGACGAGGATCATGCTGTTCTATCGACTTTTGGCGCGGGTTCGCGAGTCGGAAAAAAAACGCCTCGACACATTCGCATTTGTCTTTATTTTATTTAACCATGTTTGTAATCCACATTATTTACGATAGGTTATTCGAGTTACGCAAACCAAAGGCCTTTACGGCAGCAAAGGAGTTCCTCGCTTATAATGGTTGAACTCAGCCTGATCATCCCCGTCTACAACGAAGAAGAAGGTGTTGAAAGCACACTTAAGGAGGTTCAACGCACATTTAAAAGATTTGAAGGCTCCATCGATTACGAGGTGATCGTGGTGGACGATGGATCCGACGACGGCACAGCCGAGCTTCTGGAAAAGTGCCCGAATATACGGCTCCTTCGCCATAAGCGCAACCGCGGTTACGGCGCCGCTCTCAAAACAGGCATCCGTTCCGCAAGCGGCAAGGTCATTGCAATCACGGATGCCGACGGCACATATCCCAACAACATCATTCCCGAGCTATACGCGAAGCTTTCGGATGAGAACCTGGACATGATCGTGGCGGCCCGAACAGGGAAAAACGTGCGTATTCCTTTGCTGCGACGGCCCGCGAAAATGGTTCTGAACCTTCTTGCCAACTACCTGACCGCCACAAAAATACCGGACCTCAACTCCGGGCTGCGCCTTTTCCGCAGGGACCAGGCCATCAAGTTCTTTAATATCATTTCCGATGGGTTTTCGTTCACAACCACTATCACGCTGGCAATGGTGGTCAACGATTACAATGTGAGGTTTTATCCCATAGAGTACGCCCAACGCAAAGGAAGCTCAAAGATACGGCCTGTCCGCGACACCTTCAACTTCCTCGTTCTAATCGTGAGAACGATCGCCTTTTTCAACCCACTCAAGATTTTCATTCCGGTGAGCTTTTTCGTGTTCCTGCTTGCTGTTATCAGCCTGATCACTCAGCTGATAGGCGGAAACATCGGGGAGATGTCCGCAATCCTGATGCTGTCTTCCCTCCAGATCTTCTTCATAGGAATCATAGCCGACCTGGTTACCCGAAAACTGTGATCTCCGGTTTCCCGCCCCCCTTACCCGCATATTTCATCCTCTTCTGCTGCGGCACCGTAAACTGCACTCATGCTGCG
>CAZIUL010000033.1:0-45802 GCA_964542475.1 uncultured Phycisphaerales bacterium
ACAGCTTACGGCACCTCGCGACGAAGAGTATGAAATAAGCGGGCTAACCGGTTCGCTCACACAGAGCTATTTCGCGTGAACAGCTCTTTTGCACCGGTAACCACCCGGTCCGTCAACGAGTAGACGACCGGGATGATGATAAGGGTGAGCACAGTGGACGAGATCAGGCCGGATATCACGGTAATAGCCATGGGCGCCCTGATCTCCAGGCCTTCGCCGATACCAAGGGAAATCGGCATCCAATCGGGTGAGATGTACCCGAGGAACCCGGTGAGCGGAAGAAGCCCAAGAACGGTTGTGGCGGTGGTCATGAGCACGGGGCGGAGGCGGACGGCGCAGGCCTTGACAATGGCATCGATCTTGTCGAGCCCCTTTCGCCTCTGCTGGTTGATGTAATCCACCAGGACGATGGCGTTGTTCACAACGATTCCTGCCAGCATGATTCCGCCGATGAAAACGATGACAGACAGGTGGATGTCCAGCCAGTACAGGGCGAACGCCACGCCCACGAAGGCAAGCGGTATGGAGCATATGATGATAAACGGCTGGAACAGCGATTCGAACTGTGAAGCCATGACGATGTAGACCAGAAAGATGGCAAGGTACAGGGCAAGCATCATGTTGTTCATTGCGGAGTCCAGATCGCGGCCCTGTCCCCCGATATCGAGGGTCAGGTTGCCTTTTTCCTGGATAGGCTGTATTGCCGCCCGGATCTTGCTGGAGATTTTGCCCATATCGAATCCGGAGAGGTTGGCGCTCACGATCCCGGCCCTCTGCCCCCAGATGCGCCTGATCTCCCCAGGTCCCTCGATAACGTTGATGTCCGCCACAGCGTTCAGCGGGAGAGGCATATCCGACCGGGGGTTTATAATGGTTGCGGCGAGGTCCTCGACACAGGCGAGCTCCTCCTGGTCCACACGAACCAGGATGTCGATCTTGCGCTCGCCGGGAAACCTCGTTGGCACCTTTCCCTTGACCATGCTTGAAACCTGTTCGGCCAGTGTTGCTGTGTCAAGGCCGTAGCGGACCAGCTTTTCCCTGTCGAACCGGATGCAGATTTCGGGATTCCCGCGCTGAACCGTGGATTTGACGTCTTCGAGACCCTCCATCCCATTCAGTATCCATTCGACTTCAGCAGCGGCCTCGTTGATCTCATCGAGGTCGATCCCCTTGACCTCCACCTGTACCGGTGATTTCAAGGAGAAAAGCGTGGGGCGCGTGAACCTGAAGGAAACAACCTCCGGGTAGGCGGCATAGATCGTGCGGAGATCCTCCAGCACGCTCTCTTCCCTTTTTTCCAGGTCTTTGCCTCCCTTGACCTTGATGTAGATCCTGGCCGTGTGCTCCCCTTCCTCAGCGCTGGATATCTCATCCCTCGCGATACCGATTGTGGAGGAAACCCATTCCACTCCATCCACTTCCGCGCTTTCCTTTTCCGCAATCGCCGTGATCCTGTCCGTTTGCTCCAGGGGAGCGCCCATATGCAGGTTTAGATGGGCAATAAGCTCTCCCTGGTGTACTTCCGGCAGTACCTCCTGCCCCAGTTCGCCGGCATGCCTGATCCCCGCGTATACCAGCATGAACGTGGCTGCGAACAGGATGATGATCGCCATGCTGTTCGTGAGGATGAACCTGAGCAGAGGAGTGTAGAAGCCCGATACAATCTTGAACCACATGTTGAAACAGAAGGCGAGAGGCCAGAAAACGACCTGACCGAGCTTTAAAAGGATCCAGATAATCCTTGCACCGGTCCAGGAGATCGCGAAGCCTGCGTGGTAAAGGACGAATCCCGCGAGTTCCACCAGAAGGTTGAGCACAAACGGTACTGTCGCCAAAAGAGCTTTCATGATGCGCCAGGCGATGTTGCCGCTTTTTACGAAGCGTGCCACCTTACTAAAACATGAGAACCGGTAGATCTTGAACCCTGTCTCGGCAAAGCGGTCGAACCTGCGAGAGGCCAGCATCGGGATGAAGAACAGCGCTACCGCAAGCGATGTGAGCAGGGAAAAGACCACTGTCAGCGCCTGGTCCCTGAATATCTGCCCTGCAATGCCCTCGACAAACGCGATGGGGAAGAAGACCGCCACGGTTGTGAGTGTGGAAGCGACTGCAGCGCCGCCAATCTCGCTCACACCACGTATCGCTGATTCCTTCACGCTGTCGCCTTCCTCGCGGCACCGGAAGATCGATTCCAGCACGATGATGGAGTTGTCCACCAGCATGCCGATTCCGAGGGCCAGGCCCCCGAGCGACATGATGTTCAGCGATGTGTCGGTGAGAAACATGGGCGCGAATGTGGCGGTCACCGAAATAGGGATGGACAGCGCGATAATCAGCGTCGATCCCGCTTTCTTGAGGAAAAGGAAAAGGATCAGCACCGCGAAAAGCCCGCCGAGGATCGCGGACGACTTGACCTCGTTGATCGAGTTGTCGATGAAGCGCGATTGGTCGGACAGGATTCTGATGTTGATGTTATCGGGCAGGTTCGCGGCTATGAAGGTGATCATCTTGCGCTTGGTATCCACGAGCGCCTGGAGCTTGAGGATTTCGGGATCTTTTTCCAGGCTGTGGACACCACCGCGGTCACTCGGACCGCGGCCTCGCCTGTGATGGGGGTCATGCTCTGTTTTCCCGGGTTTCGACTCCATATCCCGGGGTTCCTGTCCCTTCTCAGCCAGCTCCTTTTCTTTTCTGAGCCGCGCCTCTTTTATCAGCAGCTCCGGATCCGGCATGACACCGGTTTTCAGCGCGTGTGAATATGCCTGCTGTTCAGGCGTTCCGTTCAGCCTGGCACGGACATTGTCTGCGAGGGTGACAATGTTGGCATCCGCCTCCTTGAACACCTGGATTTCGACGCTCTCTTTGCCGGCGATCCTGCTGATGACATCCTGTTCCTTGTGAGTCCTGTAGACTTTGGCCAGCGAACCGAGGCGGATCGGACCCGCATCCGATCTGCTGATGATGAGGTCCATTATGTCGTCGAGGTTCATGAACTGGTTCAAGGTGCGCACGAGGTATTCGGTTTCCCCTTCCTTGATCGTGCCCGCTGCCATGTTCACGTTTTCCGCGGCGAGTCGCTGGTTGAGGAGGCTGATGTTCAGGTTGAGCGAACGAAGCTTTTTTTCGTCGACCTCCACATGGATCTCTTCCTCGAGCCCGCCCCGCACCTTCACCGCGGCAACGCCTTCGACTGTTTCCAGTTTGTGCTGGATTTCGTCCTCTGTGATTTTTCTCAGCGCAATGAGATCCGATCCTCCTGTAACCCCGATACGGAGCACCGGGTCGAGCGAGGGATCGTAGCGCAGGATGATCGGCGTTTCTACATCGTCCGGCAAGAATGTCCTGTCCAGTTTCTCGCGGATGTTCTGTGTGGCAAAGGCGATGTTCGTATCCCACGCGAACTCGAGCGAGACATCCGACATTCCGGGCTTGGAAATGGAAGAGATCTCATTGAGGCCCGGAAGAACCGACAGGGCCTCGTGAACCCTCTCGGACACCCTTTCCTCCACATCCTCGGGGCCGGCTCCCGGGTACTCGGTTCGGACAGTGATCGATGGATACGCGATCTCGGGGAGCAGGTTTACAGGGAGCTTCTTGAGAGAGATGTAGCCGAAGGTGATAACCGCGAGTACCATCATGACGATGGCAACCGGTCTTTTGGCTGTGAATGCGAAAAAAGATTCTTCGCTTTTGTACATATGGTGGCAGTGCCTTCAATATCGGTTATGTACCGGGATGTTATTTCTCTTCAACAACAGTCACCTTGTCGCCGTTCTTCAGGTTGTCCTGCCCTACGATGACGATCAACGCACCGTCGGTGACACGGTCCGTTTCCGGTTGTGTGGACAGGATTTCGCGGGCGAGTTGAGTGGATGCTCCCGGCTCGAAATGTATTCTCTGAACCGTGTTTTCCTGATCGATCAGGAAAAAAGTCGGTTTCTCATCGTCGTAAAAGACCGCCTTTCTGGGGATCAGCAGCGCTTTTTTTCTGGATGCTGTAATTATGCGTGCTGTGATGAACATGCCGGGCCGCAGGAGTGTTTCCCTGCCCGCATTGATGTCGCAGCGGAGTTTAACCGTGCCGGATGTGGGATCCACCACCGGATTGACCACGCTGATCGTCCCTGAGAACTCATTTCCGGGCAGGGCATCACACCTGAACTTCACGGGCAGACCGGTTTTGATCTCGAGCAGATCCTCCTGCGGAATGTAGAGGTTGGCCACGAGAATATCCGTGTTTACCAGGGTGAAAAGGTGACTGCCCGACAAGACAGTCATGCCCTGTGTGGCGTTCTTGTAGGAGATGTAGCCGTTGAAAGGGGCCTTGATGCGCGTGCGTGACAGCTTCAGCTCGGAATTGCTCACGGCGATTGCGCATTTGGCGAGCTCGGTATCGCCGAGCTCCAGATCTGCCGCGGCCTGTTCCTGCTGCAGCCGCGCCTGTTCCAGCTCGGATGCGGCTTTTTCCCAGGCAAGCCGGTCGGAGTCAAGCTCTTCTTCGGCCAGCAGATCGTCCTTGACCATCTTCAGGGTTTTGTCGTAGTCCTTCTTCGCCTTCTCGGACTGAATCCTGGCGGAGTTCCTCTTCTCCGTTGCCTCGTCCACGGCAATCTTGTACTTCGTGAGCCTTTGTTTCGCTTCCACGTGATTGACTTCGGCCTGATCCAGTTCTAGCTCTATCTCGACCGAATCGAGGTCAGCCAGAAGCTCGCCTTGTTTCACGAAATCGCCTTCATCAGCGAGCACTTCGGTTATCTGGATGTTGCTGAGATGTGAGTAGAGGTCCACGCTGTTAAGGGATTCCACATCGGTTGAGACCTCGATGAAGGAGTCGATGGGCCCCTCGCGCAGGCGAGTCGCCACAACTAGTGTCATGTCAGCAGCCTGGTTTTCTGCTTCAGGTTTTATCTCAGAGCGAACAATGCTATCATTGTTTTTGCTGATGGACCCGTCTTTCTGGGGCGAGCAGGCAAACATCAGGCACGCCGCGAGAAGCAGGAACAGAGAGGCTTTGAGCGTCAGTAAGATCGGGACACGTTTTTTTACTGCGGTTACGACAACAGGTTGATTTGTTCGTTTCACTTTTTACCTTTCGGTCCGTTGCAAGCGTCCTTGACGGGCAACCTTTTGAGAAACGGGCTTTTGCTGCAAGGATCTTATAGCATATTATCGGCGCTAGAATGTGGATACGAATTGTTGTCCGCATTTTGATTCCGGATCAAATATGCTTGAACACGATCTGGGTGGTTGATCGAATTGGGTTGCCCGACGTTCTTGACCGGATAGTATAGCGCAGGGTTCAGGAGATCCATAGAGTTTTTTTCAAAACGTAAAATCTTTTAACCGTGGTGGTTTTGTGAATCGGTTTTTATTTCTGACACTGACAGGGACAGCTGCATATCTCATCGCCTTTCCGCCCCTGGACCTTGGTTTTTTCGGGCCTGTAGCCCTGCTGTTTTTCGGTCTGGCTTTCAGAACCCGAGAGATGCGCGCCGCAAGATGGTTGATCGTTTATGCGGCCGGCCTGGCCGTGTTCATAACGGGCTGTTTTTGGATCTCCGAGGTCAACTTCATTTCGCTCGTTCTGATGGGAGTGTTCGAAGGGCTCGCTCTCCCCCTGTTCTGCTTCGCTTATCGGCAGATGGTCTTCAACCGCGTGAGGCCCCTGCCGGACTGGATCGCCCTTCCCACCGCCTGGATCGCGGTCGAGTATTTGCGCTCCGTATTTCCGCTTGACGGCTTTCCATGGCTCCTTCTGGGGTACACCCAGTGGAAGTACACCACAATCGTCCAGGTCGCGGATCTGGCGGGAGTGTACGGTCCTGGTTTTCTTCTGGCCATGGGAGCGGGCACGGCTGTCTCCTGGATTATCCGGCGCCAAAAGGAGCAGGGCCTTTCCGGAAAAAAACCCGTGGCAGGGACCATGGTCTTCCTGGGCTTCCTTGTATTTACGGTTCTTTACGGCTTGATTCGGCCTCATACCCTCCACATAGAGAAAGGGCCAATGCTCGCTGCTGTGCAGGCTAACATCCCACAGGAGCTGAAGGACAACAGCATGCTCGCGAGCGAGGTCTATTCGCAATACCTGGACGAGACCCGTGTCCTGTTCGAGCGCGGCAGCCCTTTCCCTTCGCTGGTGATCTGGCCCGAAACCGTGTTTCCGTATCCGGTGGGAGATGGGAATCGCGGAGACATATGGTGGCCGGAATCCGGATTTGGTTACACACGATCCCTGGATATCGAACAGAGGTTGATAGCGGAAAAAATAGTGGAAAAGATGCTCGCTCCGCACGGGACGTGGTTCCTGACCGGAGTGGTGGGGTATAAGCTGGGAAGGGACAGCAGGCTGGAGACGCGAAACGGCGCTTTTCTTTACGATCCTGAAGGCAGGAGAAAGAACGTCTATTACAAGACGATACTCGTTCCGGGTGGGGAGTACCTACCCTTGATCAACAGCCTCCCTTTCCGTGAAGCCATCGAGTCGTATGTCTACGATGTGTCCGGCGGGCTTCCAGGCTTGAAGCCCGGTTTCGGGGAAAGGGTCATGTCCCTTGAAACAGCGGGGGGAAGCTACTGCTTCGGTGTGCAGATATGTTTCGAGAACATCTATGGAGATTACTGCCGAAGGTTCGTTAAAAAGGGGGCTGATTTTCTGATCAACATCTCCAACGAGGGATGGTTCAAGAGCTCTTTCGAGTTTGACCAGATGCTTGCGATGTCCGTGTTCAGGGCGGTGGAGACGCGGAGAGCTCTTTTCAGGAGCACGAATACGGGGATTTCATGCGTCATCGGGCCTGCCGGACTTCCTCCGGGCATCGAGGACCGTATAACGAAGAACGGTGTGGACCGCGCTGTAAACGGTGTTCTAAAGAAAAACGTGCCGGTATGCGGCTCTGTTTCGCTGTACACCCTGGTAGGCGACCTGTTTGCCGCGATCATTTTCTGGGGAGTGTTTATCTTTTTGGCTGTTTTGCTTTTTATCAGGCTATGGGTTACAAAGGTTTCTTTTCAGGAATAAAGAGCAGGAGACGATGTTTTTTGATGCTCTGTTCCAATTTTAAGCTGATTATTCATGTAATATGCAATTGGATTGAGAAAGGGCATTTTTTTCAGCTTGACATCGGTTAGGCCGATCTTATAATTGCCACCAATTTTTATTTACGAATTGACTTAAGTGTTTGTTTTTAAAGCTTCAATACGCATTGCCGACGGGTGAAAAAACCCACGGTCCATTTTTTTTGAGAAGGAGATCAAATGAGCGGCATTGGTAAAATTTTTGTTGTCCTTAATCTGGTCTTCAGCCTTGTAATCGTTGGCGCCGCAGCAGCTTATCTTTCGAAATCAGATGAGTGGAAGCAGAAGTACGATACGCTGGACGCCACGTACCAGGAGGAGAAGGATGATTGGGATCAGCTTCGTTCAGATCTTAACACCAGCGTCAAGAACCTTGAAGATGAAAGAAACGACAAGCAGAACAAGATCGAGGATCTCGAGCTTAAAGCGGATCGCGTGGCCAATGAGCTGAAAACCGAGGAGACCAACAACCAGCAGCTCAGGGATGACGTGACCAAGATACAAAACAACCTCGATGATTTTCAGACAAACCTGAACGATGTCAACTCCCGTAATTCGGAGCTCGTGGACCAGAACGCGGACCTCCGCACACAGGCTCTGAACGCGAAAGAGGGTCAGCGCCTGGCCGAGGAAAACCTGATTCGCGTGCAAGGCGAGGTGGAGGCGCTGCAGGAGCAGATCGCATCGCTCGAAGAGCGGGTGACCACGGCGAACGAGGACAGGGACCACCTTGCAAACGTTCTGACCGTGGCCAAGCAGCAGGGATTTGACATCTCTTCCATCGTTGCCGTCCCAGAGGTGACCGCCTACATCCAGGAGGTCAACAACGAGCTCGGATTCGTGATCCTGAGCGTGGGATCGGATGACAACGTCAAGAAGGGCTATAAATTCAGCGTGTACCGCGATAAGACCTATCTTGGCGAGGTCCAGGTGAGCGATGTTTACGCGGACAGGTGCGCGGCGAGGATCATCGAGCCAACGGTCGGCCAGTTCCAGGTGAACGACAAGGCTGCAACGATTCTCTGATCATATGCTCGCCGAATGCAACGGCAGCAACGAACAGAAGGACAGCAGACCTTTTTGTTATCCTCGCCAGGATGGACAAACGGCCGGAAAAAGTTGCTTTCAACGGTCGATGGTTTTCACGAAACAAACAGGAAATACACAAGGAATCGAGAAATAGCATGGCTTCAAGAAAAAAACTGGACGTTGAGGATGCCTCTTCCGCGGAAGAGGAGGGTTCCAAGATCAAGTTCGAAGAGAGTTGCGTTCTTGTGACCACAATTGCTTTGATAGGCGGCATTGTAATGATTCTTCTCAAGATGGGGTGGAGCTATAATGTCGGGCCTTTTGCCGGTTGAGCTCGAGTTTTGTTGCGGATCGAACCCATCTGAGAGCATACATCAATAAGGCCGCATCATTTATACGTTTTACGCTTTCCCTGCTTTCCGGAGCAGGGAAAGTTTTTTTTGGAGGATGGAAGTTCAGAAATAGAAGAGGCGGCAACAGAGTGCCGCCCTCCAGAAGCCGTGTTCGGGAAGAGATAGTTCGGGCTTGGGAGGTAGAATCGGAATCGGGAGAGGAGAGAAATTTCCCATGGTGAAAAAAAAGCAATAGATTTTTTGGTTCCACCCAATAATAATTGTTTTATTGGCGATTTGGCGGGCTGTAAACAGCTATTCGGTTTACTCAATCCCTCTTGATCAAGATTGAAAAAAACGATGGACTTAAGCACTAACCGGTTCAGACCCCTCGAATGGTTGATGGGGAGATTTTCTCTCGACATGGGGATCGACCTGGGCACTGCAAACACTCTTGTCTGCGTTCAAGGCGAAGGGATCGTTCTTTCGGAACCCTCCGTGGTCGCGGTCAAGAAGGGCAGCAATGAGGTTCTCATGGATGGGGATGCCGTGGGCCTGCAGGCAAAGGAGATGCTAGGGAAAACTCCTGGGAACATTGTTGCTATAAGGCCGCTCAAGAACGGAGTCATTGCGGATTTTGAAATAACCGAGAAGATGCTCCGTTACTTCATCCGGAAGGTTCACAACCGGTCTCACATGGTCAGGCCGAGAATCGTCATTGCTATACCGTCAGGCATAACCGAGGTGGAAAAAAAGGCCGTTATCAACTCGGCCGAGCGTGCAGGCGCCCGCAAGGTGTTCCTTGTGTCGGAACCCATGGCCGCAGGGATTGGAGCTCGGTTGCCCATAACCGATCCGGTGGCTAGCATGGTTGTGGATGTCGGCGGCGGCACCACCGAGGTGGCGGTCTTGAGCCTGTTCGGGATTGTCTGCTCCGAATCGATACGGATCGCCGGCGACCAGATGGACACGGCGATCGTGAGCTTCATGCGCAACAGCTTCAACCTGATGATTGGAGAGCAGACCGCGGAGCGAATCAAGATCGAGATCGGATCAGCATTTCCGCTGGAGACCGAGGTCGAAATGGAGGTTGCCGGAAGAGACCTGTCGAATGGCCTGCCGCGCAGAGCTCTGATCAACTCGGAGCAGGTCCGTGAGGCCCTGGGGGGGCCGGTCCAGGAGATTATCGCTGCCATCCGCCACACTCTGGAGAAAACACCGCCGGAGCTTTCCGCTGACCTCGTGAACTGCGGTATTGTGTTTGTGGGCGGCGGCGCTCTCATGCGAGGTATCGACCGGATCGTGGAGGAAGAGCTTCAGCTTCCGGTCAGGGTGGATGATGATCCGCTCACCTGTGTTGCCAAGGGTACCAGCGAATTCCTGAACCAGCTTCATCTTTACAGCAGGGTTTTGGAAAGCGATGATGAGGTTTAACCCGCATATTTCATCCTCATCTGCTGCCCCACCGTAATCCGCGCTGAGGCCGCGTTTCATGCCGGGAGCCGATCCTCAGCCTGTAATCAACAGACCTGCGGCCGTCTCCGGACATGCGCCTTGCCGCCACACAGTTTACAGCACCTCGCGACGAAGAGCATGAAATGTGCGGGTTAAGGATTCCGATGAGGAAAGTGACCTTCCTCCTTGTTCTGTATGCCTGCCTTTCCATGCTTGCTCCTTCCTCTGAGTTTTTCAAGTGCATCGAAACCACGGGTCTCTTGTTTTACAAGCCATGGGATGCTTTGTGGAAAAAGCTCGCCCCGGCAGGAACAGATGATAGGCCAACCCTGCATTTTCCAGCGCACTTGCCGGACAACGGATACGGCCTGCCTGAAACAGATGTGAGGCGTTGGTGGGATGGAGCTGTCCCCGGAACAGCTGATGTGCGCGGCTTTTCCTTTATCGCGGCCAGAAGCCTTGGACCTGTGCGGCCGGATCGGGGCCGTTTTTGTTGTTACGCGGGTCCTGATCCGCTTGTGATGCCTGGCGACCCGGTTGTAGCGGGAGGGGCGCTTCTCGGTTTCGTGGATGATTTCACCGATTCCTCGCGCCTGCCCGTTGTGCTTCTCAGCGCCTCCGATTCCCGGACCGTTGTTGGCGAGGTGAGGGGAACCGTTGCAGGCCGGGAGGTTTCTTTGGTAGTTGGAGGGCTTTACAGGGCCATGAAAGGGGGGATAAGCGCACGGTTCCCGTCCGTTGGTTTCGCTCTGGCGGGCGGCGGTCTTGTTTTTACCGCGAAACGCCGGCTCGAATCCAAGGTGCCACAGGGCTTTTATCTGGGTGAATTGCGCAGCCCCGAGGTAAACGGAGACTCGACAGGTTCGGATGTGTTTCTCGTTCCTCCGCACAGCGGAGCCGTGCCCAGCCACGCGGCCGTTGTCGTGCCGTCCGGCAGAGCAGGCTGGGAAGACGGGTGGAGAACACCTGAGCTGCGCTTCGACCGGGTGCATGTGAAAGTTCGCGCTGTCACGGGCAATCCGAAGGTGAGGCCGGCGATTCGGGTGTCAGCCGGGAAAGAGGAAGGGCTTTATGCCGGCTGTCTCCTGATTGTCAACGGCTTTGCAGCCGGGCGCATCGAACGCGTGGGTTTTTTCGCCTCCATTGCCTTTCCTGTCGTGTCCGTTGGCACCGAAACCTGTGCCGCTGTTTTTCCTGCCGGGATGGGAGCGAAGGTTTTCATGATGACGGTTTTGAAACAGGATGGTTTTCTGTTCCGTGTTCAGGCGCGACAGCCCCTTGACTGCCTGAAGCCCGGCATGCGCGTTTTTCTTGGGGATGATCCGTGTTCCGGTTCGGAGTGTTATCCCGCGTTTGTTGTAAAGGACCGGGGAGACGGCAGGGTTTTTACCCTGGAGCTCCCGTGGCCGGACCGGAAAAACGGTTGTTTTTGCCTTAAGGCGTCAGAGGCGCCCTGATGGTGAAATTCCGCTTAGGCCAAAAACATCGGCATGAGCGTGTTCGAGGGCGTATTGTTTTTGATGGAGCCGGGCCGCACCTATCCGGATTCCGACCATGGTAAAGCTTCTACTGCTTTGTTTTTTTGTCACCGGCGCAGCATCCTTGGAAACGGGCCTTGGTTCCTGTACGGCAATGGGCGCGCTTTGGCCGGACATGTGCCTGCTCCTCGTTTTAACGTACGCGGCTCTCGGCCGGGGCCGGTTCCTTGCGGTGTTTTGTTTTACATGCGGATTGATGAAAGGCGTCGGCTGCTCCGAGCCTGCAGGTCTCCACATGCTTGCTTATATTTCCATCGGATACTTCCTGCACGGGACCAGATCCGTTTTTTTTGTCGAGCGCCCGCTGACACAGATTGTTTTGAGTTTTTTCCTCGGCTGCTTCTACTGGCTGCTCCAGCTTTGCGGAAGGTGGTTTGGAGTGCTGCCGCACCTGCCCCCTGACATGCTGCTTTCCCAGCTTTACAGCTGCATTTCAACAGCGTGCCTCGCTCCGCTGGTCTTCCCGGTTTACAAGCGTCTCAGCACCGCAAGAAAGCTGCTTCACCCATGAAAAGCCGTGGCAGAGACAGGTTCAAAACGCTGCTTCTTATCATTGCATGCACTTTTCTTTTCGTGGAATACAAGCTGGTCAGGCTGCAGATAGTCGAACATGATTTCTGGGAGCTGGAAGCCCAAAAAAGCAGAACTCGCGCTCGCAGCCTGCCTTTCAAGCGCGGATGGATTTTCGACAGAACAAAAAAACCGTTGGCGACACTGCAAAGCACTTACGAGATGCGCTTCGTTTTCAGAAAGTACAGGCTCGGGTCGCCGGTGGGCCACATCTCGATGATCTACTTTCTTCTCAACGGCACACGCCCCATTGTTTTAGACATTTATTCGCATCCGGAGCGATACCTGAATGAGCTTCTCAGCCTGAAACCCGGGCAGATCGAAGCCTTGGATGACCGCCCGAAGCGCCGGGATCTGAAAACCTACTTCCAGTGGCTTTTCATGGTTTCGGACGAGGATGAAGAAGAGATGGCGTTGTTCTCTTCGATGTTCGATTCGAATGCTGCAAAGGCTCTTTCTTTTGCTCGTATCCCTTTTGTTCAAGAGCGTATCAGGCGGATCGAGGCGTGGATAATGGATGAGCGCCGGGCGGTTTCCGGACTGGAAGAGCTGATGGGGCTCGAAAGAGGAAAGATCTTCACTATTCCGGACAGGGCTGCCGGGCAGGCGGACCGGATAGTGAAAGAACGCCTTGACGCGTTCGAGGGGAGCGGTGGAGTTCTTTCCTATTCGACGCTCCGCAGCTATCACCGCGAGGTCGACTCGTACGAAACAACAGTGCTGAAAAGTGTGGATCATGAGGCTGTTTTGCGCGTTGCCGTATCAGAGGACCTCTTCCCCGGATTCTACATAGTCAGCAGCACGCAGCGGTTTTACCCGCTGGAAACCACCGATCTGTGCCCGTTGCTGATCGGGAAGACCGGCCTTCCGAACGAAAGGGAGCTCGAAAAGCTTCATGGGCACCGCCGCAGGTTGGAAGAGATTTCGCTAATCGAGGACAAGGGCGAGAAGGAGATGATCGAGGAGGAAAGCCTGCGTCTCCTGATCCGGGAAATCGATGTTCTGCCGGACGAGGAAGTGGGCCGGATCGGCCTGGAGGCTGTTCTGGAGCCTGTGCTGCGCGGGAAGAGGGGGTACATAATCGAAAAGCGCGGCACGGCAAGCGGCCGCGCCAAGGTGCTGGAAGACGTGCCGCCGATCCACGGGCATGATGTGATCCTAACCCTGGATGCCGGCCTCCAGAGGGCGAGCGAGGCGGCGCTCGGCGAAAAGGGGTATGAGGGCGCAGTGGTTGTCATGGACGCTTGTACCGGAGCTGTGCTAGCTCTTGCCACGGCCCCGAGACCAACCCGGCAGCAGCTCGCGCGGGAATGGTCGAAGCTGAATGCAGACCCGCGGCATCCGTTGATACAGAGGGCGATATACAACATGAACCTTCCGCCGCCGGGATCGGTATTCAAGCTGGTGACGGCGATTGCCGCTCTCGAGGAAGGGAAATGTCCGCCGCACACGGCCTTCGAGTGCCGGCGCAGGATCCGGGTCGGGAACGGTTACCTGCACTGCGAAGGAAGCCACGGCGCGATCGAAATGAACGAAGCGATTGTCCGCTCCTGCAACATATATTTCTACAGTGTGGGAGAGCTTCTTGGGTATGACATCCTTTTCGACTGGGCCCACCGGTTCGGGTTCGGCCGGAGCACGGGCATTCTGGACCGTGGTCTATACGGCATCGATGGGAGTTATCACGGCATGCCTCTCGAAGCCTCGGTGCCTCTCAAGCTTGATGAGAGCGGAAGATCCAACCTGATGCGGTTCGCAATCGGTCAGGGCGCCATAGACGATGTGACCCCTTTGCAGGTTGCGCGCATGGCCGCGGGCATCGCGACTGGAAGGCTGCCGCAGCCGCATATCATCTCGTACATCAACGGGCAACCAGTGGATCTTCCGCCGCCCGAGGAGCTGGGCATCTCGGGCAGCACTCTGAATTTTATCAGGCAGAGCATGAAGGAGGTTGTGACACGCGGAACAGCGGATCCGGATCCGGCGTATGACCGTGATCTCAGGCCGTACCGGGTGGCAGGCAAGACAGGCACTCCCCAGGTCGCGAACGGGCCGTCCCACGCGTGTTTCGCCGGTTATCTGCCCTGGGACGATCCGAAGTACAGCTTTGCTGTTTTTATCGATTTCTGCGACAAGCATGGGGGCGAGGCGGCTGCGCCGGTGCTGAACCGAATCCTCGAGTCTCCCGAAGCCGGATTTCTCCTGGAGGATGGCGAGCGGTGAAGTGGCGCGAATACATCCACGGGTTTGAATGGCACCTGCTCCTAACAGCAGTGGTGCTTTCAGCCCTTGGCATCTCCTTTATCTGGAGCTCCTCCTTGGACACGGCGCACATGCTCAATAAGCCCATACGCCAGGCCACCTACCTTCTGGCCTGCTTTCCCCTGGTCCTTGTGCTGCTGAGGCTGGGCTATCCAATGTTCATTCGCAGCGCCTACGGGATATACTTCCTTATGCTTTTTCTTCTGGTTCTGGTGCTTTTCATAGGAAGGGGCGGGGCCGCGCGCTGGTTCGATGTGGCGTTCGGGCTAAAGTTTCAGCCTTCCGAGTTCATGAAGATCGGGCTTGTGCTTGTGCTTTCACGGTATCTTATGTATCCGCGGGACCTTACCACATGGAAGGCGCTCATCCGACCGTTTCTCCTGACGGCCGTGCCAATGGTCCTCATCATTAGACAGCCGGACCTCGGCACAGCCATCGTGCTTTTGCCCGTGCTGTTCGGGATGCTTTACGTGGCAGGTGTGCCGGCAAAGCGCCTGGCGATCATAGTGCTGATAGGTGCGGTCTCCCTTCCGGTTGTCTACCATCTTCCGGTGCTCAAGGACTACCAGCGCGACCGCGTCACGAGCTTTATTCAGTCGATTCCACGGCTCGATGCCCGTGCAAGAGAGCTCAAAAAGGAGGGAAAGCTTGAGGAGGCTTACAAGATCGAGAGCAGGATAAGACAGCTCAAACGAGGGAGCGGTTTTCAGCAGTTCTATTCAATGGTTTCGATAGGCTCCGGCGGCATGACCGGCAAGGGGCTTGCCAAGGGTCCCCAGAACAGGATGGGCAGGATTCCAGCGCGCCACACGGATTTTATCTTCGCTGTTGTTGGAGAGGAGTGGGGGATTTTGGGGTGCAGCGCGATGCTGCTGCTGTTTTTCATGATGGTGTCGATAATCAACGGTGTGGCCCGCCGAACCCGGGAGCCTTTCGGCCGTTACCTGTGCACAGGCGTGGTAATGCTCTTTACCACTCAAATAATCGTCAATACCGGCATCAGCGTGGGCCTTTTGCCGATAACGGGGTTGACACTGCCCTTTGTCAGCTACGGCGGATCGTCGCTTATGTCCTCATATTTAAGCCTGGCGCTCGTACTCGATGTAGGAGTGAGACGTGTTGTGGCGTTCGGGCCGCATCTCTGATTTTGACATTTAGTGCGGAATCACTCGGAGTTTTACTTGCGGTTTTCGAAATGATGAAACTTAATTGCTGAAATGTCATCCAAAACAAAAGACCTTCTGAAGAACAAGCCGCTGGCAGCGGAAGAAAACAAGCTGACATCACGCGCCAGAAAGGGTGACGCGGATGCCTTTGGATGCCTGGTGGAACTTTTCCAGGACAGGGTCTACAACTTTTCTTACCGCTTGACCGGAGGAGACCGCGAAAAGGCGTGGGATCTCAGCCAGGAGGCTTTTTGCAGGGCTTATGCCGCCATACGGGGGTTCAAAGGCGAGTCCGGTTTTTATACGTGGATCTACAGGATAGTGCTGAACCTTCACATGAACATGGAAAAGAGCATGAGGAGCAGGAAGGAAAAACGTTCTGTCTCGCTTGACCATCCTCTAAACAGGAGTGGGCGCGGTACCATGGCGGATGAATTGCCTGACCGGCAGGGAAGCGATCCCTCGGAAGAAGCTGTTCGCAACGAGCGGGAAGCAGCGGTGCAAAAGGCGATATCGCTCCTGGCATGGGATCAGAGGCAGGCGGTCCTGCTTCGTGACATGGAAGGGATGTCGTACGAGGAGATTGCCGGGCTGCTTTCGGTTCCTGTTGGCACCGTCCGGTCCAGGCTCCACCGCGCAAGAGAGGGCTTGAAGAATCTGTTGGAAGGTGTTTTTTGACCGCTGGGAGTTTTGATCATGTCCTGTGAAACCGTCAGGCCGCTGCTTCAACAGCATCTGGATGGGTACCTGCCGGATGACGAGGCAAAGCCGGTAAAGGTGCACCTGGCTTCTTGCGAGAGGTGCCGGGAGTCGTTCGAACGTTTAAAAGGGCTGCGGAACGAGCTGGGGGCGCTCGATCGGCTGAAGGCGCCGTCCGGTTTCAAGAGCGCTGTAATGGATAGGATAGCGCAAGGCCGGGAAGATGGGCCGGGCAGGGCGCCGGCCGGTGTTGCACGGCGGCTTTTCAGACTGCAGCCTTTGGGCTTTGCCGCTGCTGTTGTGGCTGTGGGCCTGACCGCTTACCTGGTCTACCTGTCAACAGCATCCTCGCCTCGGAGCGGCGAAAAACCCGGGGTGGCGGACGAGTGGCTATATTCGAACAAATCAGACAACCGTAAAGGGCGGGCAGGAGAGCTTGGTTATCTGTCCGAGAAGAGTGTGGAGAAGAAGCTGCGGGGACAGGAACAGGAACTGGAAGGAGTTCTCTCCGATGTCGCAAAGACAGGGGACAGATCACACCTTCAGATCGAAAAAGGGAAAAAGGTAGCCCAGGGCCTGGGGGAAGAGATCGAAAAAGAGACGGCCATCGGCTTGATAGAGGCTGAGTCTGACGAGGCTGTTGCGGCCGAGGGCGAGGCGTTGACCGATATAATATCGATGAGCGACGGAGAAGAGGAAGAGATCAAAAGGCGCGCATCCGGCGAAGTCGCGGAGGGGCTCCAGGTTTTGAAGGAGACCGCTGGTGCTGCACCTGCCGGTGTTTCCGAGCCCGCAGCAGGAGCTGAGGATTACAAGCCTCCGGTTTCCAGGACGCGGCCGGGAATAATCCTGGTAACAGGATCCGGCAGTTGGAGCGTTCCTGAGAAGCTCTTGAAGCTGGCTGATGAGCGCGGAAGGATGCTGCTCGCGGATGCTGCGCCTGTTTCGGAAAGCGTGGGGGGCGATGATGGCTTTTCAGCAGGAGTCCGGAAGGCTGAGGTTCAAGCTTCAAAGAAACAGGGTGCAATCAGAAAGAGAAGAAACGGTTCCGGACCTGCCGGGCCACCGACCGGGGAGAAGGGGACTGAAGAGCGCGGCGCGGCCGCGGATCAGGAAGAGCCTGATCCCATTCAATGGGAGTACGCGGTTTTCGATGCCGAAAGTGTTGACTACAATACACTTCTGTCAAGCCTGATAGAGACGAATCCCGTTGCCGTGTGGGGGAGCGATAAGGTCGACACAAAGGATGAAAAAACCAACGCGCTAACGTTGGCGAGGGTTTTTGCAGAGGATGCCCAAGCCTGGTTTCGGATCAGCACACCTGAAAAGCTCTGGCAGCATCAGGGCTCGGGTATGGAGATAGAGAGTCGTGGGGGAACGGTTGAGGCGCATCCGACTATTTGGTTCAAGGTTCTGAAGCCGGTGGAAGCGGATGACCTGCATCGAACCGAGGACAGGCACAAAGGCGCGGATGAGGATCTTGAAAGCCTGGACAAGAAGGGGCCGGCCGGAAAGATTGTCTTGATCTATCCCAAACAAGCATCTAAGGAAAAGGGCGAGTGATGGGGAGGGAAGAGAGTGTTCGGTGTACAGGGAAGAGGCGGCAACAGAGTGCCGCCCTCCAGCTGAAAGGGAATGTGCAGATTGCAATGGAGGGCGTCGCTCCGTCGGCGCCGGAAACGAATAACCCCCTCTGTTGGCTCTCGCTTTCGGGACCGTGATCCGGTCGGGCGGGCACAGGGGGCTTGCCCCTACTTATGAGCCTGCAGGGTTCAGTATGGTAGTTGCCGCGTTCTTCAACGCGCCCGGTCTGAAGAAACGTTCGTGGAATGCTGCGAGGCGGGACAGCATCCTGTCGCGCGTTTCGCCTTCCTCGAGCAGGGGCAGGGCCTTGGAACAGAGGGGGGCCGGATCATCGTTGTGAACGAGAAACTCCGGGACCAGCTCTTCTCCTGCCAGAAGGTTCACCTGGCAGATATGCGGAACTGTCAAAAGAATGGGTGCCAGCCTGCACGCAAGCTTTGATGTCCGGTAGATGACTATCATTGGTGTTTTCGAAAAAGCTACCTCGATGGTTGCCGTACCTGAGCCCACCATGCAGAGTCGTGATGACCGAGCCAGTCTTCTCATGCCGCCGTGCATCACATCTATTTCCTGTCCAAGATCATCAGCCATATTCCTGGCAATGTTCAGCAGGCTGGTATCATAGTGAGAGACAACAGGAAGTATCCTTGGGAGAGAAGCTTTTAATCGCGAAGCAGCCTTGAGCATGACAGGCAGGTTCATCAGGATCTCCTGTTTCCTCGATCCCGGCATCAGTCCCAGGATATCCCGCCCCTGAGGAAGTTCGTGTTCATTGGCGGAGCCCTCGATCAGGTCGTCCTCGCTCCTGTCGCAGGCAGGGTGCCCGATGTAGCGGGCATCTATTCCATGGGAGGAGTAGAACTCCTTTTCGAACGGAAAGATGGTAAGAGCCAGGTCCACGAATTTCGAGAACTTTCCAATGCGCCACGGAGCCCAGGCCCAGAGCTGGGGGCAGATGAAGTAGATGACAGGTATTCCCAGTTTCCCGGCGATTTTGGCGATCCTGAGGTTCAGCCCGGGATAATCGACCAGGATCACCCTGTCGGGCCTGTGTTTGTCCAGGGTTTGCGCAACTCGGGCGAGCAGTGAAACGAAAAAAGGGAGCTTTCGCAGTACCCGGCTGAAGCCCATGACGGTTTCTTCTTCCGGCTCTACCAGGAGGCCGCATCCGGCGTTTTCCATGGCCCTTCCTCCCAAGCCGAAGAATGTCAGGTCAGGCCGTGAAGAAGAGATTTCCCTGATGAGTCCGCCGGCATGGATGTCCCCTGAAACATCGCCGGCGGATATGAAAACAGAGCCGTTAGGGCGTATTTGATCCAGGGCGTTCATATTTACTAGATGTCTGTAAGCCAGGATGAGTATTTGCCGAGTTCACCCCTGACCGCAGCGAAGAACTCCTTTTGAATCTTCTTTGTGACCGGTCCGGGTTTGCCTTCTCCGACCTGTCTGAAGTCGATCTCCCTGATGGGAGTAACTTCCGCTGCCGTACCGGTCAAAAAGACCTCGTCAGCGATATAGAGCTCGTCACGCGTGAACTTCTCTTCCACCAGCTTGTACTTCATGTTTTTTGCCAGTGTGATGACTGTTTCGCGTGTCAGGCCTTCGAGAATCGGAGTGGATGTCGGAGGTGTTTTGATGCATCCGTTCTTGACGATAAAAACATTTTCACCCGTGCCTTCGGACACATAACCCTGGCTGTCGAGAAGCAGGGTTTCATCCACTCCCTGCATCAGCGCAAGCCTCTTGGCGAGGATGGAGTTGGTGTACTGGCCGCAAACCTTTGCCCTGACCATGCTGATGTTGACGTGCAGGCGCGTGAAAGAGGATATCGTCACCCTGATTCCGTTTTTGAGCCCCTCGTCGCCGAGATACGCTCCCCAGGGAAACGCTGTTATGGAAACCCGCGAGGGGTTGACCGATCCCAGGCCCATGGCTCCATCGCTCATGTAAACCAGGGGCCTGATGTAGCACTCACCCAGCTTGTTTCTGCGGATCGTTTCAAGGCATGCCTCAACGATTTCATCCTGTTTATGAGGGATTTCCAGCATGATGATATGGCACGATTTGAACAGCCTTTCAATATGATCGTGCAGCCTGAAAACCGCAGCGGACCCGTCAGACAGCCTGTAGGCTCTAATGCCCTCGAACGCGCCGAGGCCGTAGTGAAGGGTGTGTGTCAGTACATGAACTGTCGCCTTGTCCCAGGGAACGAACTCGCCGTCCATCCATATGAAATCGCTTTTCTCGACCATAAAAACTTTCTCCTTAGCAACGGTTTCGCTTCGCAAAACGGCTGAAGCCCAGGCAGCCCTCAACTCCGGTTTGTAACGGTTGAAACAGCCTTTTTAGCAGTTCGAATGCCTAGATAACCTACAGGCTGAGCCGCAAAGTTCAAGAAAGAAGTCCATGCACCGATAAATGTAAACAGGCGTTGACCGTGTGTGGACGACCGTGAGGGCGACCGGCCGATCGCCCGTACGATCCCGATTCCGGTTCAGAAATATGGGGAAACCGAACGAGATCGATAAAAAATCCGGTTTTGCCCAAGACTGTTCTGTTTTATTCCTCCAAGGTTTCGTACAAAATGAGCCGAAAGGGACGTGGTCGGACACTCCTTCTGTTACTTTGCAGGCGGGGTTTTCTGAACGGTAATTTTTTTTTAGCGCCTGCATGCGCCTGTTGGTTTTAAAAAGTGAACAAACTGTCATTACCTGTTTTGGTCGTACTGTTTCCGCTGGCTGTCCTCCTTTTTATCTATTCCTGTCCCGGGTGCACACGGCATGCTGATCCGGAGGCAAGGGTTCTTCTTCTGGGGCTGGACGGCATAGAGATGGAAGTGCTGAAGCCGCTTCTCAAAAAAGGCGGGCTTCCGAACATCAGGGCGCTTATGGACCGCGGGGTGTACGGGTACCTGCAAACCTTCAAGCCTACTCACTCCCCTGTCATCTGGACCAGCATTGCCACGGGCAAAACCCCCATGGAACACCGGATTACAGGTTTCCTGGACATGAACACAATGGGACCTTTCACGAGCAACGCGCGCAAGGGAAAGGCGATATGGAACATTGCGGGTGATTACGGCCTCAAGTGCAATGTGGCGGGCTACTGGATGACCTGGCCCGCTGAAAAAATCAACGGCATCATGTTGAGCCAGATTTCCACGAAAGAGCAGGTAGACAATGTCTGGAAGGGGATGTTTTACAAGGATGTGGAAAACTGCACTTATCCCCCCGAGTTCGTAGACGAGATCTGGCCCGTTGTGGAGCGGTTCCAAACAGCGCAGTTCCTGGACGAAGAGGTTCTGCCGGAGGTGTTCGGTGACACGAATGACCTGAACCCCTCGCTGGAGGTGATGGATCTTATCAGGCAGAGCAAGTGGTCCATTGCCAGCGATTTCGTTTACAGCAAGGCGTCCGAATACATTCTTGACAAGTACCCCGGGGACATCGATATCGTCTACATCGGTGGCACAGATGTGATTGCCCACCGGTTCTGGCGGTACAGAGAGCCGGATATTTACAAGTACAGCATCATGGAGAAGTATCTGGAAGCGTTTCCAGACAGCATCGACGACTATTATGAGATCGTGGACGGCATGGTGGGTGATCTTGTGGCTCTCGTGCCTGAGAACACCAGTATTATCATTGTATCGGATCATGGGATGCACGCGGATTTTCTCAACGGAAAGGACAAGGGCAAAAAAACCATGCTGTCGGCGCACCACCTTGATGCCCCGCCGGGTGTCTTGATCGCCGCGGGACAGTGGATTAAAAAGGGCCCGGGGAGCGGGGCGCTCTTAAACGGTAAAGATCCGGATCTCATGGGAACGGTCATGGATGTCACGCCTACACTTCTCTACCTGCTGGACATTCCCGTTGGCAGGGACATGAAGCTCGGGAAGGTGATGAAGAGCGTTGTGAGCGAGGAGCTCATGAAATCGAGGCCCGTTGAGTACGTCAGAACTCATGATATCGATTTTCGCCCTCCAACATCGTCGAAATCATCGAAAGACGGGGACAGGGCGTTCATCGAGCGTTTCGAAGCCCTGGGATATATAGATGGCGACTCAGGAAGGTCCGTTCCCGACTTTGAAATGGGCAAAAGACCGAAGTAGGATCTAAGAAGGGGTTGTTGGCGGTTTTTCTGATTTTCGATAAAGCATCAAGAAAACGGTCCCGCGCACCGATGTTTTGTTTGTGGAAGTGTGCGTTAGGAGCGACGTTATGAGAGGAGTTAATGAAGATATGCGCGACATGCTACATCACGAGGGAATGTTGAATTCCGGGTGCGGGGATGAGGGAAATCATCAGGGGTTCATCGACAAGGAGCTGCTCAAGCACAGGACGATCCTCGTTTCAAGCGTGGTGGATCGAGACCTGATGGAGAATGTGGTGTCCAGGGCGATCCTTCTCGAAGCAGAAGATCCAAAAGGAGCTATCACCGTGTATGTCAACTCCCCGGGGGGAGACGCGGATTCCGGATTCGCCATTTACGACACGTTGAAGTTCGTGAGCTGTCCGGTGCATGCCATCTGCGCGGGGCTGTGCGCCAGCGCAGGCGTGATCATTTTTCTCGGAGGCGACAAGGGCAAGCGCGTGTCTTTCCCTCACTCAAGGTTCCTGATCCATCAGCCCTCATTGACGACCCAGGGCCAGGCCTCCGATATCGAGATCACCGCGAAACAGGTTCTCAAGGTACGTGACCGGTACAACTCCATCGTGTCGGATGAAACCGGCGTATCCGAGAAGAAGGTCCGGAAGGACGCAAACCGAGACTTCTGGCTTTCAGCAGAGGAGGCCCTGGAGTACAACCTCATAGACAAGATCGTATCCAGCAGAAGCGAGATAGATTGATTTGAGCGGAGCGTGCTTGTTCGTGACA
This sequence comes from uncultured Phycisphaerales bacterium, assembly GCA_964542475.1. GTDB lineage: Bacteria > Planctomycetota > B15-G4 > B15-G4 > CAYZWU01 > CAZIUL01. The sequence goes on from CAZIUL010000033.1 coordinate 22,591, forward strand.
AAGCAGAGGAAGAAAAGAGAACCACGGATGAACACGGATAATTTTATAAACGCTTATCTTTTTCCTATCCCGTTCCCATTTTTCGATTCCATATTCCTTTGCCTGGCCTATGGACAGCGTTGTTGAATTGCAGCGGTGATCAGGCGGAAAATTATACCCCCCCAAATTGTCTCTTTCTTCAATCCGTGTTGATCCGTGGTTCTCTTTTTCTTTCTTTTTCTTCCTGATTCCCCTACCGGATGATGCCGAGCTCCTTTTTCCATTTGTTTACAATCTCCACCAGCTCGAAAACGTTGTTGAACTTGCGCGGTTCCTCCCCGTTTACCAGCTTCCGAAGCGCGTTGACCGCGGCTGTCTGGACCAGGTTGTGCGAATCGTTGAGCGCCATTCCGAGCGTTGATTTGAGACCCTTGTCGTTGATGTCGGCAATGACCTCGGCTGTCACAATTCTCACCTTTGGATCCTCGTGTTTCACGAGGTAAGGCGTAAAAAGGCTCGTGTATGCCTTGTGCTTCAGCATCGGGAGGGTCTCCGTCAACCGCGGCATCTTCTTGTTGTGGTTCTCCGCCCGCTTCAGTATGATCTCTTTTATTCCGACCGGACATTTCAGGGAAACAAGCCCTAATGCGGCCTCGAGGCGTATCTCAGGATCCCCGTCCTTCAGGGCGTCTTTCAGGAAGTTGAGGAATTTTTCGTTTTTCAACGTCCCTATTTTCAGCACGGCCAGAAGCCTGAGGAGCCTCTCCTTCGACTTGTAACACTCATTCAACGTCACCGCATCACGCTTGTCCATGAGAGCCATCAGGCAGTTGAAGACGCATTCACCCTGCCCTTCATGTTTGGTTGTGCCGTTATCGATCAGGGAAGGTATGGCTCCCCGGCCAATGGCGATCATATCCTTCTCGTAGGCCTTTCTCTTCTTGGGATTCCGGTTTTTGAGTGATATAAAGAGGCGCTTTATTTTTTGTTTGTGAAGCACGGAAAGCTCCGGGTAGACCGGAGGTTTTTCCTTCTTGTCCGCCTTTTTATCTTTTTCGGTTTTGGGCTCGTCCTTTTTGGCGCGCTCCTGCTGAACATGTGCAGCTGATCCCATCCAGGGTACGGCTGCAGCCGGGTCCCCAGGCTGGCAGAAAGCGCATACCGACAACAGAACAGTTTCCAGCATTTTCAAAAACCCTCCAACGATATCTCCTTCGTTTTCGTGAAAGTTCCTGCGAAACAGCTTTTATCCGCAGGTTCGATCATGCGGTAACACTGAACCGATATTCTACAGGACCATCAATCGGAACCGTACCATTTTTTGGACGGCGATATGTCACCAGCTGCTTTTCAGGGGAATACTTGTCTTATGGGAGGTTCGATAATAGACTCGGTCTTGTTGTTCTAGGTCCGTTTTTTAGGAAAACAGTTTTCGATGCGTGCCCTGATCACCTGGACCGCAACCGGCCTTTTCGCACTGCTTGCCATCGTACCGCCGCTTTACCTGCTGGTGGACGCGCTTTTTGTGGGCGGAGAGTTTTCGTTGTCCAACTACAGGGTGGTTCTGCTGGACAGCCGCCGGATGGAGCTTCTCATGCACAGCCTCCTGGTGGGCGGGCTGACCTGCCTTTTCACTTTCTTGCTGGGCGTGTCTTTCGGTTATCTTCTTGCAAGGGTGCGAATCCCTTTCAAAACGGTTTTTCGATGCCTATATCTCGTGCCAGTCATGATTCCGACATATATCATCGGGATCACCTGGACCGAGCATTTCGATTTGGGCGGCCTCTCGGGAATAGTGATCCTTTTTACGGCGTGTTACTGGCCGGTGGTGGCGCTGTTCGCCGAGAAAGGGTTCAGGTCGGTGGGATGCGAAATGGAAGAGGCTGCTTTGCTGAGCGCCGGCCCGCTGCGCGCCCGTTTTTTTGTCACGTTCAGGCTGGCATCTCCCTCGATTCTGGTCGGCCTGCTCCTTGTGTTCATACTTACTGTGGGCGATTTCGGAATCCCGGATTTTCTCTCGTTTACCTACCTCGAAAGCTATCAGGTGTATCCCCTTGAAATCTTCAACCGGTGGTCCGTCATGGAAGAGACCGGAGAGGCGGTTGCGTCGTCATTGCCGATCGTGGCCGTGGCTGTGCTGGCGGTGTGGGTGATCACGCGGCTCGAAGGGAAAGGAGGCGGGGCCGGCATCACCGGAGCGTTCCGCCAGGCGGGAGAACATCCGGCCGGGCGTTTTTCGATCCCTGCCTTCGTGTTCATGGCATCGATAGTGGCCGCATCCACGCTGCTGCCCCTGGTAACACTTGTGCTCTGGGTGTCGCGAGCCGGAGGTTTTCACGAGGTCGTTGGAAGGATGAAGGAGGCGTTTGCCTCTGCGGGCGGGGATGCGCTGAACAGCATGCTATCTGCGGCTGTTGCCGCGGCGCTGATGGTCCTGGTGGGTTTTTTCGTGGCGTACCGGATCGAGAGGGGAAAAGGGGCCGCGGGGAGAATCCTGTCGTTTGCGTCGCTGCTTCCGCTCGCGTTTCCGCCTGTCATGCTGGCTGTGGCTGATATCCGCATATGGAACCACCCCGGCAACCCTCTTTCCGACCTGGTGTACGGGTCGCAGGCTGAGCTGGTCATGATTTACTTCGCGCGGTTCGTTCCCATCGCCATCCTTTCGATCAGGGCCGCGCTGAAGATGGTTGATCCGTCGCTCGAGAACGCCTCTTACATGACAGGGAGGTGCTATCCGTCAACCGTTGCAAGGGTTCTGGGACCGATGGTGTGGGGAGGGATCTGCGCGGCTTTTTTTCTGGCGTATATCATGTGCATGCGGGAACTCGACAGCGTGGCCCTGATCTCCGCAGGATGTGACACCCTGCCGCAGCGCATCTATTCACAGGTTCACACGTCGAGGGACGCAGGAATCGGCGCAATGAGCATTATTCTGGTGTTCACCCTGCTGGTGCCCCCTGCTGTTTACAGGCTTCTCATAAAGGGAAGGATTGATGTCATATAGGGGGGCGACAAGTCCGACAAATCATTATTTTTTCGATGCATAGGATTTTAGGTTTCATAGTATAGCCTGGTAGTCCGGTAAAACACCCGGGGCCTGTAAATCATCCGGAGAATAACGATGAACTATCCGATGCGGTCGATCGCTTTTATTTCGGAAATGATCCATCCTCCAGTCAATCACGACCCGGTTAAGCTTCAAAAGCTGCATTCCGCAGCGTTTGAGGACCAGGAATGCCAGTACCAGAACTTCCAGATGCTGCCCGCAGGCGCGCAGATGTCGAACCCCCAGAAGAAGCGGTTCACGGTTTCGAGCTGCACCATGCTTAACGACAGAATTCAGGTCAGGGAGGAGATGACCGGAATCAGCCGCGAGGACTACGAAGTCCGGCTCAACAAGCTTGCACAGCTTTCAGCGGATCACCTGAACATACCGGCTATCATGGTGCAGCAGTTCGTGGTTCGGGCGCTCATCAACCCCAGGCACTATTCCGATTCGAAGGAGTTCATCTCGAGTGCCGTGATCAACATGGAACCGGACAATTTTACATCGCTGGACATGAACACCGAGATCCTCGGCATCAGGATGGCTTTGAGCGGTCAGGACCGGCAGCAGAACTCGTTCAACCTCAGGATCGAATCGTACTCCCAGGATCCTCGCTCCCTGTTCATCGAGAACATCGGGAGCTACCGTCAAATGGTCGATATCAAGAACATGGCCGATGTTTCGGCGAACTTCACCCGGACCTACTCTTTCATCGAGAACAATGTGTTGCCGTTCATCAACCAGTTCGACGAGCCTTCGGAAAACTGAGTGAATCCGCGGGCTAGGCTAGGGCAGGAATTTTGAAACAGACTTCAGCTTGTCCGGAAGGTATTCCTCAATTACATAGTTGAGCCCCCACTTCGCCAGCGCCTGTTGTTCGGCACGCACTCCCATCTCGATAAGTTGTTCGAGGGCGCGCTTCCATTGCCTGTGGGAGCTGAAGAACGGATCGTTCTTGAGAGCATCCCTGGCCCGCTTGATGTCGACATCCTTTAGGGGATGGGTGGGAAGCTCGTAATCGTGGATGTCCTGTGGAGTGACGCCCAGGAAGCGAGTCTTGGGAACGCAAAAGAAACGGCTGATGTGTGCCGCGTTGCCGGATCCTACCTTCAGTGTTCTGTATATGTTAGAGATGCCGTATGGGTCGCAGTCGACAAAAGCGTAGACCGGGATCTTCTTCTCGTCGGTGAGCTTTCTGATGAAGCGTCGCGTTGCCCGCGTTGGAACACCGCCCATCGAAACGATGATGCAGTTGGCCTTTTCCCAGAAGCCGTGGCTGTGGAGCCTTGCGAACATGCCTCCGGTTTCGATCGCGAGAACGAACCGGGCATTCGTCTTGAACTTGAGTTGTTCCACGGAATGGGGAATGGTGTATGCCCCCGTGCCCATCTGTGTGCAGTCGATTTTCGCGGTGCGCCCCGTTGCCTTGTTCGAGTCGATGATGGTCAGCGCTCCCGCCACGGCTCCTCCATGCTCCTCGGGGTAGAACTTGAGGTTCTCCCTGCTGATGTTGTGCATGGAGAACATGGCTTCGATGTCGTCCATGACCGTGTCCGATTCGGTCTGCTCGTTGAAATGCGCCTCCTCCCAGTTCTTGCTCACGTAGTACGCTTCCCGTTTGGTGGCGAATGTGTTTTCCTCGATCATCTCCTTGGAGAGGGACATCAGGCGAAGGGTCTGGGCAAAGGTGCGCACCGTGTTGACCGTCAGGGTCCGCACCTTGGTGTTTCGGCCGATTTCGAAATAGCCCTTCCTGGAGTCATATCGAACGTTGGACAGCGACCGGACAGGGGATCTGAGGTCGGGTTTCAACCCTTTTATTATGTGGCCATGAACCTTTTCCGCGGTGTCAACGATACAGTCGGTGGTCTTGAGTTCCTGCCTGTTCAGGGAAGCTTTCTTGCGTGGCGCGGCTTTCGCCTTTCCTGCTCTCTTCTTGCCGCGGGCGGAGCCGGGCGCCGTTTTTTTCTTTGTCGCGCCTTTGGCCTTCTTGTCCACCTTGCTGCCGCTGAACAGCGATTTCTGGCCGCTTTTTTTTCTGTTGCTCAATACTTCCGGCTCCTTTCGAGGGTGTCTTTCAGCCTGGCAACCGCCCTGTCCACCTGCCTGTCGGAAAGGTCGAGAATCTCTCTGAGCGCGATGCCGATCTGTGGGATGTATTTTTCGATGTATGACCTTTTCTTCATCTCCGCCTCTTCACGCTTTTGCCTGGATATGTAGCGTCCGAGCTTCCTGCCGCATTCCTGGAGGGAAAGCTTGATCTCTTTTGTGATTTCGGGATAACCGGCCACGGCTCCCTTGGATTCCGAGGTGAACGGCACCCATGCCGAGGCCATGTGAACCATGATGACCAGCGGACCGGACGGCAGGCCTCCCTTGGGGTGTGAAACGTTGTACTTCCGCCAGTCTGTTCCGATCACCGCCTTGGTTATGGCGCAGGCGGACTGTTCGTAAAGCAGGGGGACGCGGTTTGCAAAGCGCATGATTTTTACGGGTTCATCCCGGGGCAGGTCGTTTCCAAAGGCAATGCCGGTTTCGATAAGGAAGGGGTTCCCCCTGTAAACCGTGGGTGAACGTGTTTTTGCCATGTAGAAGCCGGCGCTTATCTCCTTCTTGAGCCCTTGAATGATCAGCTTTTCTCCGATGGGCGAGATGCAGTTCGTCGGCGGAGCCAGAATCCTGACCTTCTGGATCGCTCTAAAGATCTTGTCCGCATCGTTGTTCGATGCGGTGGAAAGGCGCGTTCTGTTGGTCAAGCCTGTTTTTTCGATGATCTCGTCGGCCACGCGGGGGCTGACCCTCGAAAACTCGGACTGGAGAAACGATCTCAGGTTTCTCGCCTTTGAGTCCTTCATCATCTTCAAGAGCATTCCGAGCTCTACCCCGTATGGGTGAGGCTTGATTTCGATCGAGGGCCGCGGCATTTCATTTGTGGAGCGTTTGTAAAAAACCGGATCACCCGTGGGCGGCTTGAAGATCAGGGTCAGATGCGGGTTGGCAACCGCGGTCTGATTGAGGTATTCATCGACCGATTGGCGGCCTCTATGGTACCGTCCTTCGAGTTCGATTATGACCCGGGTGCCATGATCAAGCTCCCAGTCGATTTTCTCGTCCTTGTTGATCTCCGGCCGGTTCTTGCTTGTGTTGATCCTTAGCTCGAAGTAGTGGGCGTCATGGCGCTTGGAGATCCTGGATATGATCTTCAAGGGCTTCCCGGTGGTGAGCTGCCCGTACATGCCCGCTGCCGAGATACCAATCCCCTGCTGGCCTCTCGCCTGCTTGAGGGTGTGAAACTTCGATCCGTAAAGCAGTTTGCCGAAGATGTTCGGGACCTGGGCTTTGACAATGCCAGGGCCGTTGTCCATAACCGATAACACGAACCGGTCCTCATGTTTTGTGGGCTCTATGCGTACCTCGATTTCCGGAACGATCCCGGCTTCCTCGCAAGCATCCATGGAGTTGTCCACAGCCTCTTTTACCGTTGTCAGAAGGGCTTTACGCGGATTGTCAAAACCGAGTAGATGTCTGTTTTTGGTGAAAAACTCAGATATGGAAATATCGCGCTGTTTCAGGGCCATGGAGTGAGCCGCAAGGCCTCCCGCGGATGAACTTTTTTTCTTCAACCTTTTCTGTTTCCTCCTGTAATCAAAAGCCCCTGTCAGGCATTTGTTTTCGAACCCCCGGGTTCGGCGTTTCACAAGCAATATTAATAGAGAGGATTAGTTCATAGAGTGCTTCAGGACAATCCTGAAGAAAGATAATGCGGTATTTGTTTTTTCATGTCAACCGTGCGGAACAACAGTTCAGTTGAAAACACGGCCGCGGGCAAGGTTGTCGCACCAGCCGGCGGCCTGGCGTACCTGTGAAAGGGTTTTTCTGCGTGTCCGACCTGAAACCGTTGACCGGAAAACGCGACGTCGCGCGAGCGGCTGCCTGGCTCATTATCATGGGGCTTCTTGTCTCGGTGGCATGGCTGGGCGGTTTTATTTGCCCGGTTTCGCCGCACAGTATCCGCCGGACCGGTCCCCAGGCCTGTCCTCAGCCCGTGTCACGAGGAGAGGTGAAGGCTGTGTTTGACGGGGACTCCCTGATTCTGGAATGTGGTGCCGTGGTCCGCCTGAACGGTATTGACACGCCGGAGCGGGATCAGACCGGCTATGAGGAAGCGAAGAGAGCGCTGATCCGGCTGGTCTCAGGCCGGCAGGTGGAGCTTTCGTATGGCGCCGGGGAAAAGGTCGACCGCTACGGACGGCTTCTTGCTCATCTAAGCACGCGCTCCAATGCATCGGTAAACCTGGAGCTTGTGCGTTCAGGGATGGCATGGATCTACCGGCTTGACAAAATCTCTCCAAGGAGGTCGGGCTATCTCGACGCTCAGACCGATGCCATTGAAAAGGGAAGGGGGATCTGGGACGGATTCGAAGACCGTGAGGGGAGCTTTCGCGCTTCCGTCTCTTCGCACATCTTCCACAAGGATAGCTGTGTTTACGCCGGAAGGATCTCGGATGAAAACCTCGAAACGTTCGAGACGCTCGGCGAGGCGTTCCGGCATGGTTATGCTCCATGCCGGAACTGTTTCAAGCACCCCATCGAAGGCTGGTGACATCGCAACAAAGCCTGATGTGCGGGCTATCGACGAGGCTTTTTGTTTTCATAGTTCAAAATGAAAACGAACACACCATTGTCATCCATGGTGTACTGTATCGTGTCGTCCACAATCTCGATGTCTTTCAGGATCTTGATGTCGAGATCAGAATCGAAAGCGACTCCGAGAACGCTCGGGTATTCGAGGTTTCCGTCCTTTGAAAGGAGACGGGTCTGCACCTTGAGCAGATCCGAACCTTTGTTTAATATCGCGAAAGAGACCTGTTTCTTGCCGGGTCTCTTTAAACAGATCCTGTCGTTTCCGTCCCGGAGAAAGTTGGAGTTCAAGCAGACCATCCTCGAGTTGAAGTTGGCAAAAAACCAGTATTTCACTTCCGGTTTGAGGTTCGAGTTGAATATTCTTCGGGCGATGGATTTTCCATAATTGGGCGGGATCTTCTTGTTTGATGAGATGTCCACATCCGTGTGTGCAAGATCCACACGTTCGAGAAACGCGCCTGCCTTGATTTCCCAGGCCGATGATTTTTCTTCAAGTCGGTAATCGTCCTCGAAAAAGGTGTATTCTGGATCGGAGAAATCGACCTGTTCATAGGTGCGGTCTATGAGCTTGGTAGGCCCGCGGTCACGGAAATAAGGATTCACGCCGAGGCAGTTGCTGTGCCATTTATCAGGATGGCTTTTTTCCAGATCCTCGATCAGGAGCAATCCATCGCGGGCTGCGGCTTCCGGATCCTCCGCGGACAGAAACAGGTTGGAGATGACTCTGGTGCCGTCGAAGTTTTCCGGAGTCGCGAAGTTGACGATCATCTTGGAATGGTTGTAGATGATGTTGTGATGTATGACAATGTTATCGTATGGGGGCAGAAGCCCCGACGTTTCGGCAAGGATGATGCCCGCGTGCCATTCGGGGTTGTACGATACCCACTGGTCGTCGTACCACGGGACATCGTCCATGAAGATCGTGTTGTTGAAGATCTCCACGTTCTCGATCGTCCAGTGTGTCTTTTTCCAGTCAGCAACGGATTCGGGATCGTCAGGATCCCAGTACGCATCATCGAAATAGGTGTAGAGAATGATGCCCTGCTTGTTGTTCTTGTACATCAGGTTGTCTGTGATCCGCATGTTCCTTGCGCCGATCAGAGACAGCCCGCCCAGGATGTTGTGGTGCATGTTGCAGTTTTCAATGCTTACGTTTTCAACGCGGCCGTTTACCTGGATGCCGTGCCTGCCGTTATAATATGATTCCACGTATCTAATGATGATGTTCCTGACGGGGGGGAGCTCAGGATCCCAGATTCCGCCCGAGATGTAAACTCCGTGGCTGGCTGAAGAGCCGTAGATGTTTTCGTAGAACTTGCATGCCTCTATGGTCAGGTCGTGGAACGATCCGCCCGTGAAAAGCCCGTGCTGGTTGGAGCGAAACGCCTCGATGAACCGGACCTGGATATGGTTGGAGTTCATCAGCTCGACGTTGGTCAAGCACCTGCCCTGTACCTGGAAGTTCTCAACCAGAATATGGCTCGATTCGTTGATGGATATGCCTCCCCAGCCGCATTCCATAACGCAAGGGTACGCAAGCGGATCGAAATCCTCGATGAAAGAATCGAGCATGACCGTTTCACCGGGATACCCGCGTATCTGTATTGGGGCTTCGATGGATCCGTGAAGGTTTTTGAGGTTCACTCTGTTGCCGGAATTATCCTTGAGGCTGTACCATCCTCCACGTATTAAAACAATTTTACCTGATGGGTCCTGCATTGCCTTGAGCATGTCAATTGCTTTGCCGGGAGTTTTGAACGGCATCTCGAATGTGCCTGGGTTGGAGTCAGATCCATCATCCCAGGAAACATAAAAATCGGCATCAGTTCCCTTTGAAGGTTTCGGATAACCGTTTTTTTGTCCGGCCAGGGCGGGTCCAGTAAAAACAACAAATATCGCTGCAAGTGTGAATATGCCGTTTACGGTCTGACGAAACTTCCGATTCCAATTATATTTGAGTTGATTCATGGAATCACAAGGTTTTAAGATCATGCAGCAACCTCCCTTTCAATCGGTTCAGAGGTGATAAACTATTTCCGCTTAGTACTTTTGTTCAATACCGGACATCAAGTTGTTTCATTAATGAGAAATATCGGCATAAATAAGTTACCCGGATGCTCGGAATCCGGATTGGGGTTGGGGTTGTCTAGTATAACCAATTATATATCAATGGCTAATAGCATAGTTGCTGTTGGGAATAGAGATCTAATTTTGGCTAAAGTAAGACAAGTCCGACCTGTCCGATTTTTATATAAATTCAGTATTCAGTTGATTTTCTCCTGTGCACCCCTATAAATAAGATAGATAATTCAAAATTTACAAAACATATAAAGAACTCTTCCTCGTTGGTGTTTAGGGGCTGTGAATGTTGATGAAGAACGTGTATACAACGGGTGATGTGGCTAACATTTGCAACGTTACCATTAAAACGGTTATCAAGTGGTTCGATTCAGGAAAGCTCAAGGGCTACAGGATCCCCGGATCCAGGGACAGGAGGATCCCTCATGACAACCTTGTCGAGTTTATGAAAGAGAGCGGAATACCGCTGAAACAGCTCGATCAGGGCGTTCGAAAACGGATTCTGATTGCGGATGACGAGGAAGGAATCCTTTATGTCTTGAAAAAGATGCTCGGCGATGTTGGGATATTAGACATTGCGACCGCATCGTCAGGGCTTGAAACAGGTATGAAGCTGGAAAGTTTTATGCCGCATCTTTTGATTCTGGACCACCTGTTGGGGGACACCACGAGCGTGGAAGTGTTGCGCAACATCAAGACAAAACCACAACTCACCGATCTTATTATTATCATTATGTCGGGATATGTTACCGATGATGAGGTCGAGGAGATGAAAAAGGAAGGTATTCATGGATTTATCCGCAAACCGTTCGATCTCGATGAAGTCAAGGCCATGGTTTTACGTCTTCTTGGATATCATTGAGACTGTGCCGGTGAGATGAATACTTTCGAAAGCCTGGCTTTGGGCGCAGTTCAGGGGTTGACAGAGTTCCTCCCCGTTTCCAGTTCCGGGCACCTTGTGCTGTTCAAGAGCATCCTACGCGTGGAGAGTTTCATGCGTGAAGGGCCGATCATAGAGGTGGCCCTTCACCTGGGAACACTTTTTTCGATCCTTATTTACTACAGGAAGGATGTGATCGGGCTCTTTGGGTATGCCTCTGATTTGAGATCGCGGCGCATGGAGCGCAGCGAATCAAAAGCTCTTTTGAAATGGATTGTAATCGGTTCGATTCCAACGGCGCTCGTTGGAGTGATCTTCAAGAAACAGCTCGAATCCTGTTTCGACATCCCCGTCCTTGTCGGGTGCGCCTTGTGCATTACCGGCATCTCGTGCCTGGTGACCAGGTATATTCCGCAGGGGCGCAGAACTGTTGTGAACCTCGGGGTGTTCAGGTCGCTGTGCGTGGGCCTTGCCCAGGGGCTTGCAATAGTACCGGGTGTATCGCGTTCCGGCATGACGATCGTTACCGCTCTTGGCCTTGGAGTAGCTCCGCGGGAAGCGGCGCGTTATTCGTTTCTTTTGTCCGTTCCCGCTGTCAGCGGGGCGGCGCTGTTGAAGTTCATCGAGGCGGGAAGCCTTGACGGGATGTCATGGATGGTTCTGGCGGCCGGCGTTTTTGCGTCAGCACTGGTCGGTTTTTTATGCCTGGGAATCCTGACCCGCGTTCTTAAGGCAGGTAATTTTTTCTGGTTCGGATTTTATTGTGTACCTCTTGGTTTGTTCGTGATTTTGTATTTTCTCTACTGGTAAGCATTTTTATACCACCCGGATTTATGGAGACGGAGCCATCAGCATGAAAACAGCGGTTATTACCGGCATAACAGGGCAGGACGGATCCTACCTTGCGGATATCCTCCTGGAAAAAGAGTATCGTGTAGTGGGAGTGGTCAGGCGGTCATCGAGCGAGAGGTTTGAAAGGATCGAGCACATCAGGGACAGGATCATTCTGGAGGAAGCCGATCTTCTCGATCAGACTTCTTTGCTGACCGTTATCGACAAGCACCGCCCACAGGAGGTATACAACCTTGCTGCGCAGTCGTTCGTCCCCACCAGCTTCATCCAACCGGTCTTGACGGCCCAATTCACAGGAGTTGGCGTGGCAAGGGTTCTTGAAGCCATCCGTCGATCGGATTCCGGGATCAGGTTCTACCAGGCCTCTTCGAGCGAGATGTTCGGGAAGGTTCAGGAGAGCCCGCAAAACGAGGACACTCCGTTTTATCCGCGGTCGCCTTACGGCGTGGCCAAGGTTTACGGCCACTGGCTCACCGTAAACTACAGGGAGTCATACGATATTTACGCTGTCTCCGGCATCCTGTTCAACCACGAATCGCCAAGAAGGGGGCACGAGTTCGTCACACGCAAGATCAGCGATGGAGCGGCTCGAATCAAGCTGGGCCTCATGGACAAGCTGCGCCTCGGCAACCTTGATGCAAGACGGGACTGGGGGTTTGCAGGCGACTACGTGCATGCCATGTGGCTCATGCTTCAGCAGGACGAGCCGGAGGATTATGTCATCGCAACGGGAAAGACGCACTCGGTGAAGGATTTCTGCGAGTTCGCATTCAAGCGCGTGGGCCTGGATTACAGGGATCATGTGGAGGTGGACGATCGGTTCATCCGGCCCGCTGAGGTGGATACCCTCACAGGCGATTCCTCCAAGGCCTGTAAAAACATGGGCTGGGAACCGGAGGTTGATTTCGAGAGCCTGGTATCAATGATGGTGGATTCCGATCTGGTAAGGTTGAAGAAAAATGCCGGCAACACCTGAAAAACGAGCCCTGGTAACGGGCGGCAGCGGCTTTGCGGGATCGCACCTGCTTGCCCTGCTGCTTGATGAGGGCTGGGAAAGTTTCTCGTTTGACCTGAGCGAACCCATAGGCCCTGCACTGGGCCGAGCCGGGTTTTTGCAAGGGGATGTCCTGTCGAAAGAAAAGATCGTGGATGCGTTGCTTCGCGTGCGCCCGGACGTTGTTTATCACCTTGCGGGGATTGCGTTCGTTCCGGACGCCGAAAAGGACAGGCCCAGGGCGCTGTCCATCAATGTCCTCGGCGGGGTAAACATCCTGGAGGCTGTAAAGGAGGCGGCCCCTGCCGCAAAGGTCCTGGTGATATCGAGCTCAGAGGTCTATGGAAAGAACCCGCCGGAAAAGATGCCGCTCGGGGAGAAGATGCCGGTCAAACCGGCGAACTTCTACGCCTTTACAAAGGTTGCTCTCGAACACGCCGCGGACTATGGGAAAGGGTTGGGGCTGGATGTGACTGTGCTCAGGCCTTTCAACCACATAGGCCCCCGCCAATCCGACCTGTTTGTGGCATCGGCCTTCGCTCGCCAGGTGGCCCAAGCCGAGCGCGGCGAGATCCCCCCGGTAATAAAAGTCGGCAACCTGGAAGCCGTGCGCGATTTTACGGATGTGGAGGACATGGCCAGGGCCTACTTCATGGCAGGAACATGCGAACTCGATTCTCCAGGCCCGTTCAACCTTTCGTCAGGCAAAGGTATAAAGATTCAGGAGATCCTGGATACTCTGCTGGATCTTGCGCGAATCCGGATAAAAGTCGAACATGATCCTGAACGGCTGAGGCTATCGGACATGCCTGTTCTTGTAGGTGACAACTCCCTTTTTTCCAGGGAGACCGGCTGGATCCCTCGTGTCCCACTTGCCGAATCGCTGAAACGGATCCTGGATTACTGGCGAGATGTGTCTTCTTCCCCTTACCTGTAAGCCCGCCTGAACCTGTCCACGAACGACTGGAGGCGTGATCCGGGGCATTCCGTTCCTCCGGGCCGTATTTCCCTGTGAGTGACAACCTGCTTGGATGGGGACAGCCCGTACACGCTGCACAGGATCCTGATAAATCCGGTAAGGGTGCGCTGCTGGGCGGTGGTAACCGATTGCTCGTTATAGTTTCCGATCACGGATATCCCGATATTGCCGCGGTTGAGCTGCGGGTTTCCAGCGTGCGCGCCCTGGTATTTGAGCGGCCGGCCCTCCCAGATCCTGCCCGCTCTGTCGATCAGGAAATGGTACCCGATGTCCGCCCAATCATTGTCGTTCTGATGTGTAGTCTGGTACGCGAGTATACGGTTCGCGTTTTCCTGGAAACCCACGCCCTCGAAGACCTCTCCGGTATGATGCACCGTGATCTTGGTTATTTCGGTCATCAAGGATATGTTCGACCATGTGGGTCTTGCGTTCCAGCGGGAGCGGTTGTAAACAAGCATGCCCGGAAAAGAGCCGGATTCAAACGAACCGTTGCCGTGCTTGGGCTTGAACAATGCGGTTGGAGCGCTATTGCCGAGAAACTCTTTTCTTAAAGCTATTTCGTCGAAGCTGCTCCTGTTTTGGATCTGCCGCAGGAGTTGTTCGGGGTCGTTTCTTTTTAGATTTACCGCGCAGATGTAACGGCGGAACAGCAGGCAATCCCGATGCTCGGCGGAGGGATTCGTTTTCAGAAGCGCGTTGAACTGCTGGTCGGCTTTTCTGTAGCAGGCCCTGTACAGGTAGCTGTCACCGATCTTCATCCCGCATTCGAACACGAAGGCCTGTTTGTCGATAAACTCGCCGCTGCAGCCCTTGGCGAGCTTTACCGCCGCTTCGAAATCTCCGCAAGCTTCTCCGTATTGCTGCGCCTTCTGCCGGCATTCGCCGCGGAACCGGTATGCACGGGCCGTGGATTCGGGCTGCTCCGGACTGTCGATGGAGCGGATGATATCCGTGAACACGGATGCGGCCATGTCGAACTTTTGGCGAAGGTAGAGTGCGCGACCCTCTTCCAGTTTATCAGCCATGGAGTCCCTGTGACCGCTGCCTGTTACGCAAGAGCCGAGAGCCAGGCAAAGCGGAAGGAACGCCGCGCATAGCAGGGCTGGTGGTGTGTATCGCCTGATTTTAAAAGTCATGAGTGTTGCTCCAAACCAACCGTTTCAGCGTTTGCAACCGATTATGGAAAAGAGTGTGTCCATAATCAATAGACTGTGTCACTTGTCTGACATGTCGAACAGGTCTGACAAGAATCCAGAATCCAGAACACTCTTCCCCTCACCAGGATTGAATTTTTCAGTGCATGGGGTTAATATGCCGAAAACATGAGCTGAGCGGTGCGCGGTTGTCAGGCTCCGCAATCACGGTTCAAAAAAAACGGGAACGGCAGCCTTTTTTATCGAGGCGTTTCATGGACAAGGGAATGGCGTTCATCAAAACGTTACGAGTCCACCAGTGGACCAAGAACGTTCTCATCTTCGCGGCCCTGGTTTATTCCAGGAACCTGGGCGACGGGATGATGACCGCCAGGGTCTTCCTGGCATTTGCAGCATTCTGTTTTATGTCATCGTGCGTGTATGTCCTGAACGACATCCTCGACGCAAAAGAGGATCGGCTGCATCCAACGAAGCGCAACAGGCCGATCGCGTCAGGGAGGCTGGACCCAGGGACCGCTGCAGCGGGTAGCTGCGCTCTACTGGCGCTTGCCGCGGTAATGGCTTATATGGTGGGCGGCGGGCCGGTGTTCTGCGGGATCCTAGCCGGTTATTTCGTTCTGAACCTGGCCTATTCCTTTGTTCTGAAAAAGGTGGTTGTCGCGGATGTGCTCGTGATAGCGCTCGGTTTCCTGCTCCGTGTTGTGGCGGGGGGGCTTGCCATCCATGTGGAGGTGTCGCAATGGCTCATCATATGCACCTTTTTTGCGGCCTTTATGCTGGCATGCTGCAAGCGCCGCGCTGAGCTGTCTGCTGCAGGGGATTCGAACGAGGCCAGGGCAGTGCTTGCGGATTACTCGCTCCCGCTTCTCGATCTGTTCATCGCCATCTCCGCTGCTGCCGCGTTGATGACCTATGCGCTTTATACGGTTGCCGAAAGAACCTGCCAGGAGTTCAACACGATAAACCTCATATACACGGTGCCGTTTGTGATGTACGGAGTGTGCAGGTATCTTTTCCTGGTTTACCGCCGCAGGCTTGGAGAAGACCCAGCAGCAGTCCTGGTCAGGGATCCCGGAATGATCATTGCCATCCTTCTGTGGTTCTGCGTGACATGCGGCATTCTGTACTCTGCTGTGTAGACCCTAACTTTGCAAACAGAATCGGCGAAAATCGGTAAACCTCGCGCCATAGCACCCCACCTGCGGCCGAATCCCGATTTTTCCGAACCTCACGTATTGACAAATACGCCGCGGTCCGAAAAAATCGGGATTCGGCCACTTCTGACGCACTCTGACGCGTTTTCACTCGATCCTGTTTGCAAAGTTAGGGTAGAGGCAACACACATGCGCGCCGATCAACCGAAAAAACCGGATTGGTTCAAGAAACACCTGCCTCCGGGCGGCAAGGTCGAAAGGCTGGAGCGTATGCTGAGGAAGCGCAGCCTGAACACAGTGTGCCACGGGGCGAAGTGTCCAAACAGGAACGACTGTTTTCACAAGGGCCAGGCAACGTTTCTAATCATGGGAAACCTTTGCACGAGACGCTGCCGCTTCTGTTCCATAGCATACGCGCCCCCATCTCCTGTCGATCCGTCAGAGGCTCAAAGGCTGGCCGAAGCCGTGCAAGAGATGAAGCTCGCCTATGCGGTGATCACCTCGGTGACACGTGATGACCTTGAGGACGGCGGCGCCTCGTGCTTTGCGGCTGTGGTACAGGCGCTTGAGGCGAAGAGCCCGGGCATAGGTGTCGAGCTCCTTGTTCCGGACTTCTGCGGCTGCAGCGATGCGCTTTCAAGGGTGATGGATGCGGGGCCCACCGTCTTGAACCACAATGTGGAAACGGTTCCCTCGCTTTATCCCGAGGTAAGGCCGGAAGCCGGTTATGACCGTTCTCTCGGGCTCCTGGAGCGCGCCGCCTCGTACGACGGAATACCTGTCAAGTCGGGTTTGATGCTCGGCCTCGGAGAAAGCGAACACGAGGTTGTAACGGTTTTGAGTGATCTCAGGTCGGCGGGGGTTGATATTGTCACGATCGGGCAGTATCTTCAACCGGAAGCCGCGTGCCTGGAGGTGGAGGAATACGTGGAGCCGGAACGCTTCGAAAAGTACGCGGGAATAGCCGCGGACCTGGGTTTCACGGGAGTGGCATCCGGGCCTTTCGTGAGATCCTCGTACAAGGCCGCCGCGCTGTTCGAAAGTCATTTGATCAAGGTACAAAAAACATGAGCCGTTTCATCACTCTCACAACCGATTTCGGTTATCGCGACCCCTATGTCGGAATAATGAAGGGCGTCATCCTGGGCAGATCTCCGGACAGCACCATCATCGATCTCACTCACGGGATCGCGCCCCATTCGGTTCTGGAAGCCAACTTTTCCATCAAGGGTTCTTTTCGGTTTTTCCCCAAGGGCACGGTTCATGTCGTTGTTATCGATCCCGGGGTGGGGGGGGACAGGAAGATACTCTTTCTCGAAAAGGAGGGTCATTGCTTTCTGGCGCCGGACAACGGTGTGCTCACGGGTTTTCTGGAAGGTCCGGAGATGCCAAGAAGCGTGGAAAACAGGTCCTTGTTTCTGGATGAAGTGTCCGGCACATTCCACGGCCGGGACATTTTCGCGCCCGTGGCCGCCGGCGTAGCCAACGGCCTGGACCCTGCGGATCTCGGCCCGCATGTGCCTGATCCGCTATCAGTGAGCTTGACCGAGCCCTCATTCGACGAGAATACCATCGAGGGCTGTGTCGTTTACATCGATGTGTTTGGAAACCTCTTGACGAACATCACAAGGGTTCACATCGAAAAGCTCGGTATCAAAAAACCGCGCGTTTTCCTGTGCGGAAGGGAGATCGGGGAGCCGCAGCCGTCCTACTCCATCAAGTCCAAGGGCGAACCTGTAGCGATCATCGGCTCGTTTGGACATCTCGAAATCGCTGTTAACGAGGGAAACGCTGCTGATGCTTACAGCGCGGGCACGGGCGACGAGGTGACCGTTACTAGTTGATGTTGAACAGCTCGTACATGAAATTGTCCAGTATCGTGTAGTTGCTGTTCCTGGTCACTTTCGAAATCACGGGTGTTGGACCCTGATCGCTTATCAACCCCAGCCCCAGCACCGCGTATGAACGCATCCTGTCGGTTTCCTTCTTGTTTGATGCGATTTCGAGCAAAGGCTCGATGGCGTTCTGGTCCCCGATCAATCCCAGATTGTAGGCGGTTGAGATTCGCGTAATGGACGGGTTCTCCGCACGAAGCAGTGCGTACATCTCCCCGGTGATGGTCCTGTCGCCTATCAGACCGAGAGCAATTGCCGAAAACCTGTGGAGCTCCACGTCGTTGGATTCCTTGAAGGTTCTGGCGAGGCGATCGAGAGAATCGCTGTCCCTCATCATTCCAAGTGCCAGCGCGCAATAACCCCTGTAAATCGGTTCCATTTTGCTGTCCACGGCCTTCCGGAGCTCTCCCAGGGCATCGTCGTATCCGAGCAATCCCATAGAAACCGCGAGGGCGGATCTGGAGCTCGTGTCGTTTTTGGATCTGAACAGGTCCAACAGTAAGGTTCCATGCGAACGGTTTCCGATCAGCCCGACGGCCAGCGCAACGAAAGGCAGGCTCGCACGGTTCGCACGGTTCAGTTCCTTGGTCAGGAACGCCTCCGCCTGATCCCCTCCTATTTTTCCCAGGGAAAGGTAAGCGAAATTCCGGACCATGTTGTCCGCGTCGTTGGATACCTTCGAGACAAGCCCTTCCACAACATCTCTGTCCGAGGGCGTTGCCGCGGCCCCCAGCGCAATAACGGCTGATCGCCTGATCTGGGTGAACTTGCTGTCGAGGCACTGGATGAGAACCGCGTTTGCCGCCCTGTCTCCAACACGGCCGAGGCTGATTATCAGGTAGGCGTTGGTGATTCGGTCGTCCGACAGCTTCTTGATAAGCGCTGTCCTGAGCGAAGAGGCCAGCGTTGAATCTTCCGTGAGCCCGGCACCGAACGCGATAGCCTGCTGAAGAAACCTGTGCAGGTTTTTAAAACGTTTCGGTTCGAACCACTCCTTGAACGCCTTGGCCGCTTCATCGGTTCCCACGAGCCCCGCGGCCACAGCGGCAAAAGCCCTGATCTCCGTATCCTCGTTTTCGTCCTCGAAGATCGACTTCAGAATAGGGACAGCGTTCAGGTTTTCGGAGATGCCCATCGCCAGGACCGCTACGGTTTTGACGTAGAGGTTGTGATCGTTCTCGTATGTGTGATAAAGGTACGAAAGCGCGCTGTCGTCATGTGTGCGTGCCAGCGAGATCACGGCAGCCTCCCGGATGCCCGGATCGCTTTCCGTACGAATGATGTTCGTGAAAAAGCGCACGAGGTTGGTGCGTTTTTTCGGTGTAATCTTTTCGTACGGGAAGTCGATGACGCCCGCCTGCGGGGTTAGTTTCAAAAGGGCTGGTTTCAGGTTGATCAAAGGATCAGAGTTGTAGTCCCACCAGAACTCCCAGCTCTCTTCACGGAACGCCACCTGGGGCCCTCCCCCCGGAAAAGAAAAGCCTTTCTGCTTCGCCGCTTGGCTGACTCCGTCAAGGGGATTGTCATCTGTTCCGCTTTTTGTCACGGGTCCCTTGAACCGGCCGCCATGTCCGAAAAGCTCGTTATCAGCAAAGGAAAACAATGACAAGACAACGAACAGGACGAGGGGAAACGCTTTGTATGAAGGTTTCATGCTTCGCTCTCCCAAAAAAAACAATGAACCGCAGCAGCTATGGCGGGGCGCGACAATGTGTGCAAAGTTCCGGGGTCACCGCCTGCCCGGTCGAGGGCTTATCAGATTTTAATCACGAAAACGTCGGGATGTCCAGAAATCCTTACTTGTCTTTCCGACTCTTTCGGAATTTGTTGTCTGATACGTTAGTTTTCAGATATTCTTTAGCGTGAATTTCCTTGAGTATCAGAGGAGCTGAGGAGCCTACTGATGAGATTGGCTTATTTTGACTGTTTTTCGGGTGTGGCAGGCGACATGGTTCTCGGAGCCCTGGTCGATGCGGGTGTCGACGGATCGAGGCTCGAACAAGCCCTGTCGGGGCTTGGGATCAGCGGGTACCGTCTGTCATTCAACAAGGAAACCAGGGGCGCTCTGTCAGGCACCAGGGCATGCGTGGAGGTGGAGGAAACAGACAAGGACAGGCGGCTTCCCGAGATCGTGGACATCATACGCGACTCGTCGCTGGACGAAGAGGTCAAAAACGGGGCTGTTTCCGTTTTCGAGCGTCTTGCCGATGCAGAAGCCGCGGTGCACGGAACCTCTGCCGATGATGTGTATTTCCACGAGGTGGGAGCCCTTGACGCGATCGTCGACATTGTCGGCGCGGTTGTCGGCTTGAAGCTTCTGGGCGCGGAGCGGTTGTTTTCCTCGAGTCTCGTGCTCGGAACAGGCACCGTGAAATGCAGGCACGGTGTCCTGCCGATTCCCGCGCCGGCGGTTGTCAGGCTTGTCAAAGGTTTCGAGGTCCGGCTGACAAGCGTGGAAGGGGAGCTTACCACCCCGACAGGTGCGGCCATAATCACAACACTGGCCGAACCCCCGGGTGCTGTGCCTTCCTTTGTTGTGGAGTCCGTTGGTTACGGCTTCGGCAGCCGGAAAGGCGCAGCCAACGATCCGCCGAACGCGCTCAGACTCGTGAAGGGGCGTACATGCGTGGAGAAGGGGCTGGAAGAGGTAGTCCTTCTGGAAACGAACCTGGATGACGTGACAGGGGAGGTTGCCGGATACCTGATCGAGCAGTGTTTAGAGCGCGGAGCGCTGGACGCATTTGTCGTGCCTGTTCAGATGAAGAAATCGAGGCCCGGCATCCTGTTTTCGGCTCTGTGCAGGCTTGACCTTACGGATGCGCTCGTGAACCTGCTTCACATGGAGAGCCGCACTCTCGGTGTCAGGATACAGCGAGTTTCCCGGTCTATCCTTCCAAGAGAAGTGGTCACGGTTGACACATCGCTGGGGCCGGTCAGGGTGAAAAAAGCCGGGCTGCCCGGCCAGCAGGTTTTTTGCTCACCGGAATACGAGGATGCTGCAAGGATCGCCAGGGAAAAGGGAATGCCTCTCTGGGTGGTCATGGAGACGATCCGGGCCGAGATTTAGAGGGATGGATCGAAGGAGCGGTAACCGGGTTGAGCCCGGTCCGACTGGTCCGACAAGATTTTAATTAAGGTTTAAAAAATGAAACAGTATTACGTTCTTGCGCTGTTGTTTGCATTTTCCGGTTTTTTTCTCCTTTCCGCGCAGGAAGCTGATCCGTCCCTTCGCTTGTGCAGGCTGATGATTGACGCGGACCTGCTCAGCGGCCCCGGCAAAAACTTCAAAACCGTGAGGAAGGCGGAAAGCGGGCTCCTTCTGGAGATCATGGCTGAAAAAAGCGGCTACTTCCGCGTGCATGTTCCTGACGGATTTCAGTGCTATATCCATGCGGACTACCTGGAGGTGTCTGAAAACGGCATTGGTACGGTGAGCGGCAACAATGTAAACCTGAGATCGATCCCGAAGATCAAAGGGGACTACCCCGTGTTCAAGGTCAACAGGGGGGACAGGCTCATGGTCTGGGAGAAGACAGGAGAATGGTACTGTGTCAC
This sequence comes from uncultured Phycisphaerales bacterium, assembly GCA_964542475.1. Lineage (GTDB taxonomy): Bacteria > Planctomycetota > B15-G4 > B15-G4 > CAYZWU01 > CAZIUL01. The sequence goes on from CAZIUL010000033.1 coordinate 43,802, forward strand.
AGCTCCGGAACAGGCGTACCTGTACGCTCCTGAAGGAGCGGTTGACATGGTAATGGTCGATCAGGAAGCAATGGAAGAGCTCGATGCGCTTCGCGCGAGCAGGGTCGCTGCGTGGGAGACCCTTCAGAAAGCCAAAACAGGCGGCCTGAAGAGGGCAAAGGAGGAAATGCGCGAGAAGGATCAGGCCTTGCAGACGTTTTTGGAGCTGGAGAAGGCTCTGCAGTCCGGGTTCGAGGGCATGGACATCAAAGAGGCAATAGAAGGTTATCGCAGCATCGAATCGAACCCGCCTGATAACGCGACAGGGCGGATTGCGGCAGCCCGGGTCGGAGAGCTCGAAGCTGTGATGATCCGCAAAAAAGCCGAGGACGAGCTAAAGAAAAAAGAAGACAGTTGGAGAAAAGAGCGGAGAAAACTGTTGAACACGCTCGACAAGTGTAAGGCTGTCAACCCCGAGCCCGCAACCCATGACAGCGAAGGCAAGGGCAGAAAGATCACGGTCAGGGGGGTGGTCGACACAATGGGTCCCGAGGTCGTGCTGCGGGGAGGAAAATCACTGCTCGAGATCCTCTACAGGCTGGACTGTCCGGACGGGCGTTACATCCTGCGTGATTTTCACGGAAAACGTATCGAGGCCCGATGCCGGGTTTCTGAAATCGCTTCCAGGGAAAAGCCGGTCTACGCTGTTGTGGAGAGGCTGGCGATATTGTAACCGAGCCCGCATATCATCCGGTTTCGTTTCGCGAGTACTGTTCCATGAACGCCTTGCGGAACTCCATGAATCCACCCTTTGACACCGCATCTCTTATCCCGCGCATCATGTCCTGGTAGAATCGAAGGTTGTGCAGCGTTGCAAGCACAGGTCCGAGCATCTCGCCTGCATTGAACAGATGGCGGATATATGCGCTTGAGTAGGTTCGGCAAAGCGGACATCCGCAGGCCGGGTCAGGCGGGGAAGGGTCGTTTTTCAACGCGGCGTTCCTGAGCTTGAGCGGGCCGTTGATGGTAAAAAGCGTTGCGTTTCTCGCGTTTCTTGTGGGCATGACGCAGTCGAACATGTCGATGCCGCAGGCGACCGCATCGAGAATATCGTCAGGTGCGCCCACGCCCATCAGGTAGCGGGGCTTGTCTTCCGGAAGAAGGGGCGCTGTGAAGCCGAGCACTTCTCTCATCAGCTCCTTGCCCTCGCCAACGCTCAACCCTCCTATGGCGAAGCCGTCGAACGGCATTTCCGTCACGGCACCGGCGCTTATCCTCCTGAGCTCTTCAAGGACGCCTCCCTGGATGATTCCGAATAGCGCTGTTTTCGAGCCTTTTTTCTTGTGTGTTTCAATGGAGCGTTTTGCCCACCTGCTCGTCCTTTCCACGGCTTTTGCAACATTTGACCGTGAAGCCGGGTGCTCGACACATTGATCCAGCACCATCGTGATGTCGCTGCCGAGCTTTTCCTGTATCTTGACGGCATCTTCCGGTGTGAGCCGCACCTTGTTTCCGTCCAGGTGGGACTTGAACGAAACGCCTTCGTCATCCACGCTGACCAGGTCAGCGAGCGAGAAGATCTGGAACCCCCCGCTGTCGGTCAGGATCACCCCGTCCCATCCCATGAACGAATGAAGGCCTCCAACGCCTGCGACTGTCTCCTCGCCCGGTCTCAGGTGGAGGTGGTATGTGTTGCAAAGAACGACATCGACACCCGCTTCCTTCAGATCCTCGGGCCTGGCTCCCTTGACCGTGGCCGCTGTTCCCACGGGCATGAAGGCCGGAGTTCGAAAGCTCTTGCCGCGGACATCGACCCGGCCGTTCCTGGCACAGCTTTCCCTGTCTTTACTTAAAACCGTGAATCGCATCGTTTCTCTCTGAACACCCTCTTAGATCCCGATCGTATCTTGGGGGGGGTGATCCATTCGGTGGGGGCTCGTTTCCGGCGCCGACGGAGCGGCGCCCTCCATTGTTCAAGCAACGCATACCGTTTCTTCTGGAGGGCGGCACTCTGTTGCCGCC
>CAZIUL010000034.1:0-43276 GCA_964542475.1 uncultured Phycisphaerales bacterium
TTTTTAAAAAGCAATATTATACGTCACTGTATTTGTGGACTGAAGTACTTAGCAGGGCAGCGAGGTTGTTCATGGAGACGAGGGTTTCCCTATGTTTTTCACCAAGGATACGCTTCCTGGCTGCTAGCACTTCTCGGAGAATGGTTTCGGCATCGGGAAACCTGCTGCTTTCCATGAGCAGTGAAGCGAGGCTGCTCTTGGTTTGAAGCACCTGAACGCTGTCTTTGCCAAGGAGCTCCTGCCGGGTTTCGAGAACATGGCGGAGCATGGCCTCCGCTTCTGATACCCTGCCGAGTTTCAGATAGACCGATGCAAGGTTACACTCGGCCATCAGCGTGTTTTCATGCCTTGTTCCGAGATCGCGCTTCCAAGCCTCGAGCGCCTCGGTGAGCAGTTTCTCAGCCTCGGGCAGGCGGTCCAGGTATGAAAGCGTTACAGCAAGGTCGTTTTTCGATTTAACCGTGTCTGTGTGTTCATCACCAAGGACACGCTCACGGATGTCAAGCGCGATGCGGTGCTGCTCAGCCGCGGCATTGTAGAGCCCCAGTGTCAGGTAGGTGTACCCGATCGTGTTCCTGACCGATGCCGCAACCTCGGGCTGCCCTGAAAGCTCGGTGCCGATATCGCCGGCTGCGTTGTCGAGCAGCTCGGCGACCGTTACATTTCTTCCTTCGATGTCAGGGTTAGCTGCCATGAATATCTTCTCGAGGTAGCTGTTTATGGCGAGCGCCTTTTCCCTCTCGGACAGGATCCGCGAGAACGACCACAGCATGTTGAGCAGAAGAAAGAGCACGGCCAGAACCGCAATCAATGCGGCAGCGCCAACTGCCGGGTTGCGCTTGATCTTTTTCCATGCCTTGTAAAAGATAGAGGCGGGTTTTGCACCGATGACCTCGCCTTGAAGATAGCGGTTAAGATCGTCTCTGAACCCGGACATGTCCTGGTAACGGCGGATCGCGTCTTTTTCCATTGCTTTCAGGCAAATGAGAGCGAGATCCGTTGGAACGCGCGGATTAAGCTTGCGCGGATCCTTCGGCTCCTGAAGGATGATCTTCTTCAGGACCTCGTGGCTGGTTTTTCCCTCGAACGGGCGCTTGAGAGCGAGCGCTTCGTACAGGGTAACACCCAGGGAGTAGATGTCCGTCCTGTGGTCGATCCCGATCCTGCGGCTCATGGCTTGTTCGGGGGACATGTAGAAGGGGGTGCCCGCGAAATCTCCGGTGCGGGAAAGAGCGAGCGCTCCCTCGACCCGGGCAAGGCCGAAGTCAGTGACCTTGGGTTGACCGTCAGGCGTCAGGAGTATGTTTGACGGCTTAACGTCCCGATGGATAACGCCCATCTTGTGGGCATGGTCGAGCGCGTCAGCGACCTCGAGCACCAGGACAGCCGTTTCTCGGAAGTAGCCAATCTGCGGGCTCTTCGATTTTCTGAGCCGGTCAAGGTGGTCGGCAAGGGTCCGCCCGTCCTTGACAAGCTCCTGGGCGATGTAGTGCATGCCTTCGTGCTCGCCCACAGAATACACAGCCACAATACCCGGGTGGCTCTGGCGCCCTCCGGCCTCGGCTTCGCGCCTGAATTTGCCTACAGCGCTGTCTGAGAAGGAGAGGTGCTGCGGAAGGACCTTCAGCGCCACTTTCCTGCGAAGCGACATCTGTTCGGCTTCGAATACCTTGGCCATGCCGCCGGATCCGATCTCGCGGATGATCCGGAAATCGCCCAGCACCCAGGGCCGATTCGAACGGTTGTTCGGGCTGTTGGCTCTTGAGTCCTCGGTTGACCCGTTTTTTTCCATGAGATTTCCAGCCGCCATGCAGAACAATAAGCGGGTTCTTCTGTGCCATGGATTATACAGCATCTACGCCTTTGTTTTGCAAATCAAAATACGCGGAAATACCTTGAATCGTGCCGCTCGATCAATAAGGTATTCCGTTTCACGGTCCCCCTTGTTTGAATGGAGCAGAAATCATGGTCAACGTTAAGAAAAAAAAGAGAATCATCGGGATCCTTACAGGCGGCGGAGACGTTCCCGGGCTCAACCCCGTTATTCGTGCGATTACGATTCGCGCCACGCGGGAAGGGTTCAAGGTGATCGGGATCAGGCGAGGCTGGAAAGGAATGATAGAGATAGTGCCGGACAAGGACGCGGACAACAGCGGTAACTTCCAGGTGCTTACAGAGGAGCTCGTCAACAAGACCGGAAGAACCGGCGGCACCTTTTTGCATACGTCGAGAACCCGTCCGAGCCACGTGCCGAGGATCGATGTTCCGAAGCGCCTGAAGGACAGGTACGATGACGATGTAAACGACCTGACACCCGAAGTCCTGAAGAACCTCGAATTTCTCGGCATTGACTACCTGATCCCAATCGGTGGTGATGACACCTTGAGCTATGCTGTTCGGCTTCACAATGATGGTGTGAAGGTTATCGGGATCCCGAAAACAATGGACAACGACGTGCCCGGCACTGACTACTGCATCGGATTCAGCACATGCGTGACGAGGACCATCGAGTTGACCCACAGCTTGAGGACATCGGCAGGTTCGCACGAACGCATCCTGGTTATTGAAGTCTTTGGAAGGTATGCGGGCTTCTCCGTGCTCCTTCCCACCATGGCAGGGGCTGCCAACAGGTGCGTGATACCGGAGTACAAGTTCGATATCGAGAAACTCACCGAGCTGCTCGTAGAGGATCGTTTCACCAATCCGAGCAGATACTCTGTGGTCCTGGTTTCCGAGGGCGCTGTGTTCAAGGGGGGGGAGATGGTTTTTACGGATCATGAGAAAGACGCTTACGGTCACAAGAAGCTCGGGGGTATCGGGGACGAGGTGTCCGCCGGTCTAAGGGATCTTTCGCCCAGGCACAACAACAATCAGGGGATCAACGTGATCAACCAGAGGCTTGGCTACCTGGTCCGGTGCGGGGATCCGGACGCGATCGATTCGATCGTTCCCATGGCGTACGGAAACCTGGCCCTTGACCTGTTGCTCGAAGGAGTCACCGGCAGGCTGGTGATCTTGAAAAGCGGACGCTACGACAACGCTCCGATCGATGTGGTGACGAGCTATAAGAAGGTTGTGGATGTGCATAAGTACTACAACATCGACCGGCTGCGTCCCCTGTACAAGAAATTCGAGTCTAAGGCGCTTTTCATCATGGCAAGCGATTGAAACCCGGTATACGGGCGAAAACCCTTTCGCCGTCTGGACGTTCCATTTCGGGAACAAAGGGGAGGGGTAATTGTTAATCGACAATTATTAGTCATTATATGATAATGTGTTAGCGTCGCCAGCCCTCTTTCTCCAGCCTTATGCCTCAAGCAAAAAGATAAAAAAGACAAAAAAAATAAAGAATTCGTTGGACAATCCCGATGGCGTGTAGTATAGCTCTGGTGTACTGGTTGAATAGAACACTAAAACAGTAATGTAGGTGTAGCATGTTTCTTAATGTAGAACACTCGAGCGGAGTTCCGATTTACCGCCAGATCATGGAACAGATCAGGTACTCGATCGCCAGGGGAGCGCTCGATCCGGGCGATCAGCTCCCTGCCATCAGGCAGCTTTCCATGGAGCTCAAGGTGAACCCGAACACGGTTGTCAAGGCCTATTCGGAGCTTGAGCATGGAGGGGTGGTTGTCACCCGGCGGGGGATGGGAACTTTCGTGTCCGAAATGAAAGTGGAAATCAGCATGGAAGGAAAGATGGAGATAATCGAGAAATTCGTTGAGCGCATGGCTGTAGAGGCTGTGCGGCTCGGATTGAGCGAGGCAGAGATCAAAAGTATCGTCGATAAAACCCTTTCCCGTTTTTATGCGGTAGAGGGAAAAGGAGAGCAAGCATGAACCACGCCATAGAAACAAGGGGCCTGCGCATGTGTTACAGAAAAGGCCTCAAGGTGCTTGACGGCTTGGACATGAAGGTGCCCGTTGGTTCGGTCTACGGTTTTATCGGCCGCAACGGCGCAGGAAAGACAAGCGCGATCAGGATCATCATGGGCTTGATAAAGCAGGAGCAGGGTTCTGTTCGTGTCCTTGGTGAGTCGGCTTTTCCCATGTCCGTTGAGACGAGACAGCGAGTGGGCTACCTTTCCCAGGACCAGAAGATGTTCGACTGGATGAGCATTGACAAGCTGATCGATTTCACATCCACGTTCTACCCGACGTGGGATGAGGGTTACGAGCGTACCCTTGTGAAGAAGTTGGAGTTGCCGAGAAACGTGCCTGTCGGGCATCTGTCCGTGGGTGAGCGGCAAAAAGCGGGACTCCTGCTGGCGCTCGCGCCGCGTCCGGATCTCCTGATCCTGGACGAGCCGGCTGCAAGTCTCGACACCGTGGTCAGGAGATCGTTCCTGGAATCGATCCTCGACATTCTCACCAGGGAGGGGATCACGGTTCTGATCTCGTCGCAGATACTTACCGACATAGAACGGGTAGCGGACAGAATAGGCATCCTGTCCCGCGGGAAGATGCTGCTCAGCGCGCCGCTCGACGAGCTGAAAGAGAAGATCAAGCGGCTGCGCATTCGTTTTTCAGGAAAGCCGCCCGATTCTATCAAGGTGCCCGGATCGATCAGGACCGTGAGAAAAGGCAGGGAGGTTCTCATCACCGTGTCGGAGTTTTCTCCCGGGCTTTGCGAGGAGCTCCGCGAAACCCTGGGCGCTGATGTGGAAGTCCAGGATGTTGATCTCGAGGATATTTTCATCGAGCTCGTGGGATGATTATTGTTTGCCCTTGTCGCCCTTTGCGGGCAACGGCGAATCAGGAGGAATCATGTATAGTGCGGTGTTTTCGAAACAGTGGCCCGAGGTACGCGACAGGATCTGGACCTACCCGATTGTTGCGGCAACGTTAACGGTTTTAATGCTGGCGCCGGACCTCATGTCTTTTATTATTTCCGTTATTTTGGTTGGGGTGTTTCTTGCCGCGGACATGGCGGTGCAGCTCGGAGGTGATGACGTCCGGTACAACAGCTTCGAGTTCATCTTCACCAGGCCGATCAACAGGCGCAGCTACTTCACGGCAAAGTTCCTTTTCGGTCTTGTGCCCATTACCGGGATCGTCGTGTCTCAATTTATCCTGGAAGCCATCAGGTTCCGGGAGCTTTTCTGGTGCCTGGTTTCCGAACCGATCGAGCCGACCAGGCCGTTCGGATGGAACGACTTGATTGTTCTTGGCGAGTACGGCCTTGTGCTCGTGGCCGCGCTTTTTCTCACTTACTCGATCGTTCATTTCATGTGCTCGATGACGAGAAGCGAGTCTTCTTTTTCAGCTTTTATAATTCTCGGTGTCATCGCCGCAGGCGTTTACACATACTGCGCCGCGTTCCTGGTTAATCGATGGATACCGCTTGATAATACAGGCGTTACAGAGGCTGGGGCTCCGCCGCTTCCAATCCTGCTTGTGCTTACCTTGATCGTTTTTCTAATCGTCCCAGGTGCGGTGTTTTTCTTAATTGCCAGGGAGCGTTATGCCGGGTGTGAGCTGCCGCTGTCCGTGAAAAGTGGAACCGGAACATCGTCAGCAGGGTTCTGGCTGTTTTTTGTCATAATTTTTGTTTTGCTGCTGGCCCTGCTTTCATTCTTCCTTGTGCGAGGGGAAAAAGTCCCCTCAGAAAAAGAACAGTCCGAAAACCGGCACCGGCTTGAAGAGCTCCGGCAAAATGAGCTCCCTGTAAATGGAGGCAAAGGCAATGAGTGAGACAGTATTCACGATCGTAACGGTAGCTTGCCTGTTTTTGATGTTCAGGTCAGCAGCGCGAAAAAAACCGGGACACGGGATTTTCAGGAGCTGGCAGGCCTGGATGGTGTGTGTTGGATCCGTTCTTTTTGCCGTGCCCGGTATAATCTTTATCGCAGGCCTTGGTGCGCCTTCTTCGCAGGAGATCGGGCCCGGTGCATGGGAAAATATGATCACACCCGCTGGAGAGCCTGCAAGCCTGAATGAAGCGGATGTGTACCTTGTGAGGGGGGTGTCTTCGGTTGTAGGGGTTGAGAATTATCCCATAAACATGGTCCAGGCCGTGCTTGCATTGAACGAGGAAAGGGAATTTTGCCTCGATGGGGGGGGGAAGCTGCGCCTTTCGGTCTTACCCGGTTCTGACGCCACCGGCCTAAAGCGGATTTCGCTGAGATATGTTTTCGAATCATCCGGGGGGCACGCGAACGGCACCGGATGTTTTGACGAGTCGCGGCCCCGCGAGCTCGAACAGGGATACCAGGCGTTTTACAAGGGGTTCAAGGCTAAATATGCCAGGGAAGCGGCATTCGGCAGCCTGTTTGTCGAAGATCACACGGATCTACGTTTTCACATCTTTGTGACACCGCTCAAGAACATAGACACGCTGAGCAGCGCTCCGGCTGATGCGTGGTGGAAGGAGCACGGCCGGAAGATCAGGTTGCCCGATCAGGACGAATTTGTTGTAAGGGAGCTCAGCTGGCAGTCAAGGGGAAGCGGCACGCACTCGGGCCTGTCCGAGATGGGCTACATTACAGGATGGAGTGTTCTTTTCATCTTAATCGGGTCCATCTGCCTTCTTACCGTGGTAAAGGCAAAGATACGGCTGGTCTGTTGTATTATAATCTACACAGTGATTTATACGGGTTCCCTTGACAGCCTCGCGCTCAGGATCGTCAAGGCGCACCTTATCGGGGAGGAGTCCGCTTCAGCAGCGCACGCAGCAATTGAAACCGCGGGCACGAGGCTTCATCCGATCACTGCCGCACAGAACCTCATAGAGGCGGCATGTGCAAAACAGAGCGTGGAAAACCGGGTCGTGGCAATCAACTGCTTGAACCGCTCCCGCCTTCTTGACGCGCTTTCCATGAATAAGGGCCAAAAAGCGGCTCTGGAAGAGCTCGCATCGGACGAGAATCCGGAAATCGCCGCAGCAGCCGATTCAATACTGAACAGGATCTCCGCCGGGCAGGTGAGAGAAGAGTGATCGACCAGGCGAGCAAGGGCAATGCAGGCAAGCGCGGACAGAGAAGTGCAAAGATGCCTGCCGGCAACCCTGAACCTTGATCCTTGATCCTTGAACCTCCCCATGCTATACTACTCCAATCACATTGTTTGACTCGCTTACTCAAACTAACGTGATCCAAGGAGCTGTCATGACCAGGACATTGTACGCTGTCGTAGCTGTTTACATCGTGATCAGTGTTCCTCTGCACGCGAAGGTTTTGATCGTTCCCACCCAGCATCCGACCATACAGGGCGCGATAGATGCCGCGTCCGACGGGGACGAGATCATCGTCCTGCCGGGCGCCTACGTCGAAAACCTGGATTTTTCAGGCAAGGCCGTGATCGTGAGAAGCGACAAGGACGGCGACCCTCTGACGCACGACATCTCGCCCGAGAACACCACAATCGATGGAAGCCGGCTCGAAAGCGTGGTTACGTTCAAGAGCAAGGAAGGCCCCGGTTCGGTCATAGACGGGTTTACTCTGACGAACGGAATGGGCAAGGCGTTCGGGGGAGGGGTGTCGTGCGAGAACGGTTCGTCACCTACCATCACGAACAACATCATCACAGGGAACAAAGCTGCCGGAGGCGGCGGGATATCGTGCCTGTACGACTGTTCGCCCGAGATCAAAAACAACCTTATCACACAGAACAAGATCTCCGGACCTGGAGGCGGGATCCGGTGCTACTCCTCGTGCGATGCCGTGATCCGCAACAACACCATTATTGACAACATCGGCGGAAGCAAGGGAGCGGGAATTTTTTCCGCGTTGTCCTCTCCGATGGTCAGCAACAACGTTGTCTCAGGGAACAGGACGCATACGGGCGGAGGGGTCTGGTGCGGCGGGGCCCCGGATGCGGTCTACATGACCAACAACCTGATTGTGGGGAACATTGCCACGCATGGAGTCGCGGGCGGCCTCGGGTGCGACAGCACGGAAATGATTATTGCGGGCAATGTCATTGCAGGGAACGAGTCGGTCAACGCCGGCGGATTATACTGCGCATGGTCCTCGCCAAAGGTTACAAACAACACAATCACGGGCAACAAGGCTTCCGCTACAGGTGGCGGAATGTGGAGTCTATGCGCCAATCCCGTGATCACGAACACGATCATCTGGAACAACAGCGCGCCGCAAGCCGACGAGCTCTATTTTCTCCAGGGAAAACCGGTGGTGAGCTTCTGCGATATCAAGGGAGGGTACCCGGGAAACAACAACCTGGATGAGGACCCTCTTTTCGTGGATGCCTCGGTGTTTGACTTTCACATACTCTTCACCTCACCGCTGAAGGATGCGGGAGACGCGTCCGCTCCAGGTGTTCCCGATCACGATTTTGAGGGTGACGCCCGCCCGGCTTACGCGGGGATCGATATCGGGGCCGACGAGTTCAGCACACACCTGTACCACACAGGAAACGCGGTGCCTGGCGGAGATGTTACAGTGACGGTCGTTGGGGAGCCTTCTGTTTCGCCGATCATTCTCTGGGTAGGCTCGGGCATGCTTGATCACGGGCTTCCCACGAACCGGGGCGACTGGTACCTGGAGCTGCCGCTTCTTTTCCAGGTGTGCATGGATCCGATCTCGCCCGACGGAATATCCGTTATTCCCAACACATTTCCGATGAACATACCTGCTCCGTGGACTATCAACATGCAGGCTCTTGTGGGTAGCTGCCTAAGCAATGCGTGCGTCATGCAGGTCAACCCCTGACTCGCAGAGTCAAGAATCATGTGATCCGTTTCCTGTAGACCGCGAGCTTCTTACCGATGATGCTCGAGTCGCCAAGAAAGGCGATGTTCTCGTACTTCGGCAGAACCAGATCGAAGCCGTATACCAGGAAGGTCGCCCCTGCTTTCGCTTTGCGGGCGATCAGGTCCGCGAACTCGTCGTGCATGGTGATGAAGGTGTAGAAAAGGTCGAAACCGCCGAATGAAAGCCCGGTTTCAGCCTCGATATCCCCGTGCAGCTTTTCCGAGAGGGTGTCGCCGCAAAAAAGAAAGATGTTGTCAGGCGGGAGCGGCAGCCCCTCTTGGGCAAGGGATTTCTCTAGAGGCTTTCTCAACTGATCGTGCTCGTTGAGAATCCAGTCGTTGAGCTCCACGCCGACAGATGTTTCGGCAATGTAGCTGAAGAGTACATTAACCCTGCCGTCCGCGCAGCCCATGTCCATGAAACGCGTCTTGCCCGGAACGATTACACCCGACCGGATGAGAGAATCCATCGATTCAACGAGCCTAAAAAGGCTGCTGGATCTTCGAAAGCCAAGGGCGCCGACATCGCCGACCTTTCTTTCGTCGTAAAACTTCGCCACATGGCTCATGGCCTTTTTCGTGTTACGATCGAGCATGTGATGAAATCCCGGATAACGTTACCGCCCCTTCAGGAGGCTCTTGATACGGCTGTGAAGCAGGAATGCCGTCTCGAGCTCCACTCCTTCCTTTTCCCTGAGAGCCGCAAGTTTTTCAGGGACTGCCGCGCACGAGATCTTTTCGCAGATGTAGTTCACACAGATCACATGGCGCGAGCGCAAAAGGCATCCATGGTCACCCAGAAAAAAACAGCTGCCCGGGATACGCCCTGTGCCGGAAAGATCGCAGTCAAGAAGAAGGTTGATCAGGATAGCCACGCTGTCGTACCTGTTTTCGATCCCGGAACCGCAACAGGATCCGTGCTCGTTCTCTTCGCAATTTCGGCACATTGAGGTGATTCCGGCCCGGGCCATTTCCTCGCCTGCGGAAGCGATGGCACAGCCAAGCCTTGCCAGGAGCGATGCTGTTTCGGGATCGGCTCGAAACTCCTCGCCCCGAGCGAAAAAATATGATCGAGCGCGGTCGATTTTTTCAAGGATGGGGCTTTCTGCACGAATATCGTTCAAAGGTGCATCCCAGCAGTAGAGGGTCTCAAAAACAGCAGCATGCGGGCAATATAAACGGTTGTCGCTTGCCTTGCAAGGGAAGAGAATGGAGGGCGCCGCTTTGTCGGTGCCGTGTTCGGGATCGGAGAAGGTGTTAGGTGTCCGGTGTTCAGGGAAGAGAGAGCTCAGGAGGGCGCGGTTTAACGGATTTCGATGTGAACTTTAGCCCGCTTTCTGGTAAATCTCGATGTTCGTCAATCGCATGAAGCAACTCATACCAGCCTTGGCAGGTATACTCTGGATCATCATTGGTAGGGATCACCGAGAACAGACCGGCTTAATCGGAGCAAACGAATGAGCAAAAAGGCATGGCTTGACCCTGTACCGTTCAGGAATGTGGAGATCCGCGGTTCGTTTTGGGAGCGCAGAATCGAGGTCAATAGCGGGACGACCATTCCGCTGATTTTGAAGGAGATGGAAAAGAGCGGCAGGATCAGCGCTTTCGATCTCGATTGGAGCCCTGGGGCAGGACAGAAACCGCACATATTCTGGGACTCCGACGTTTGGAAATGGATCGAGGCGGCAAGCTGCGCTTTGGATGGCGAAGGAGATAAAAAGGCGGCGAGAGATCTTGAGCGGGTGGTGAAAAAGGCTGTGGCCGCACAGCAGGAGGACGGGTATCTCAACACTTATTTCACGGCAGTGGATCCCGGCGGCCGCTGGAAAAACCTGAGGGACAACCACGAGCTCTACTGTGCCGGGCATATGATGGAGGCGGCGGCGGCGCATTTCGAAGCCACCGGATCGCGCCTTCTTCTTGATGCGGCGTGCCGATATGCGGATCTTATCGGGCGCACATTTGGCGGGGGGCGGGGCAGGAGGCGCGGCTACCCCGGACACCAGGAGGTGGAGCTCGCTCTTGTCAGGCTTTTTCGAACGACGGGAAAAAAGCGGTACCTGACACTGGCGCGGTATTTCATTGATGAACGCGGGGCCGAGCCGAACTATTTCGACAGGGAAGCGAAGAGTCGAAAGGAGGACAAGGGCGAGTACAGGTACGGCACGCATGAATACAACCAGGCGCATGCGCCTGTGAGGGAGCAGGCCGTGGCAGTCGGGCATGCCGTGCGCGCGCTTTACATGTACTCGGGCATGACGGACATCGCCCGGGAAACCGGCGACTCCTCGCTGCTCAGCGCGGCAAAGAGGCTCTGGAAGAACGTGTGTCTGAAGCAGATGTATGTGACGGGAGGCGCAGGAGCGACAAGCTCCAACGAGGGTTTCACCGGCGATTACAACCTTCCGGAAGAGAGCGCCTATGCAGAGTCCTGCGCAGCGGTGGCAATGGTTTTTTTCAACCATCGCATGCTTCAGGCAACCCGCGACAGCCGTTACGCGGATGCCCTGGAGCTTGCTCTTTACAACAATGTTGCCGCCGGAGTGTCAATGGATGGAACGCGGTTTTTCTATTCGAACTCGTTGTCGAGGGACAGCCGGGACAGACGCGGGGCCGGCGGAAAAGAACGCGCGTGGGACGGCTGGACCTACAGCCGCAGGTCCTGGTTCGGATGTGCGTGCTGCCCGTCGAACATTGCGCGGCTGATTGCCGGCCTGGGATGCTATTTCTACTCGACAAGCAGCCGCGGCATGTGGGTTCACCTATACGAGAGCTCGAGCGCGTCTGTAGAGATCGGAAACACGAAAGTGGCCGCGATACAAGAAACCGAATATCCGTGGGACGGTCTCGTCAAGGTGAGGATAGAGCCCGAGAAATCCGCGAGCTTCGATCTAAACCTCCGCATACCGGGCTGGTGCACCAAGGCGGGCGTTCGGGTCAATGGCAGGCGCCATGACCTGGAACGGAACCTCAGGCGGGGCTACGCGGTAATTAAAAGGCGGTGGCGCACGGGTGACGTGGTCGAGCTGTCGATGTCCATGCCCGTGGAACAGGTAAGAGCTCACCCGCGTGTGAAGGATGCTTTGGGAAAGGTGGCCTTGAAACGCGGTCCCTTGGTCTACTGCGTCGAAGAGGCTGACAACGCCTCCATACCGCTCGAACGTGTTGCAATCGATAAGGGTGCTTCTCCGCGTGTGGATTTCGTGAAGGGGATGCTTGGCGGTGTGTCGATCATCCGGGCGGATGCCTCGTTTGAAAACGAAAGCGAATGGCGCGCCGCGATCTATGGAACAAGGCCGGTTCGCTCCAGGGCAGCGAAACTCCTGGCTGTTCCTTACTGTGTCTGGGACAACCGTGCCCTTGGCGCGATGAGGGTTTGGATTAAAAAAGGTTCCTCTGTCCGGAAGAGTCCTTGACGGAGCAGATGGGTGCGATATCCGGATAGGCCTTGACAAGGTGCGGGGGCGCGTCCACCTTTTTTCCAGTGAGCTTGTGCGCGATCTGCAAGGCGTTCACCGCTGCCTGGCCCCGGTAATGGTTGTTGGTGATCACGTGGAGCCGTTTGGTCATCGCACGCATCTTCCTGATCTTGTCAATCCACGGTTCGAGCTCTTTTTCGCTGTACAGGTAGTTGTAGCGTGCATCGCGTCCGGAGCCTTCCCTGAACCAGTCCGCGTGGTTCCGGCCGTGAAGCCTGATATACCCGATTCGTGCCGTTATCTCGCTGCCCGGCGCGATCGAGCTGCGGTAAAGAGGCTGGTCGATGTTGCAGATTGCCACGCGGTGTTTGCGAAGGCGCTCGTAGACCTCTGACACGTTCCAGGAGGAGTGTCGCACTTCGAGTGCCAGAGGATAGGCTGCAAAGGCTTCGAGAACGCGGTCGAGCCACGTGCTGTTCTCCACGGTGTTTCTGAAACTCCACGGAAACTGGATCAATATGCCGCCGAGCCTGCCCGCCTTCTGAAGAGGAGTGATGCCGGAGATGAAGAGCTCCTTTTCACGTTTACCGGGAAACACGCCGCGTTCATGCGTGTAGCGCTGCCAAAGCTTGAGTGTGAATGTGAACCGCTGGTTCGATTCCACGAGCTTTAACCATCTGGACGCGTATTCGGGTCGTGCGGGCCTGTAAAAGGTGGAGTTGACCTCAACCGTGTCGAAGTAAGCGGAAAGGTATGTCAGGGGGTGTAAACCTTTTGTCATGGGCCGCGGAAAAACGACCCCGCGCCAGTCCGGGTAGTCCCAGCCTGCTGTGCCCACGAAAACCTCTGCTTGGGCTTTACATTTTTTCTGAGGCATTGCTTTGATCTGCTCCTGTTAAAACAAATATGATAATAATTGATTGTTAATAGTTTTGCGAGCCTCAGTTCTATAACCTCAAGAACACTGAATACCTAAAGAGTCCGTCTCCTTTACACGCTTTCTGAATTGTGCATCATGGTCCGTGTGAGGCAATGCAATAAAGAGGGCCTTTTTTCTGTGTGTATGCAGGAGGAGACATGATGGCAATTCAATCCGTGAATCCGGCAAGCGGAAAGGTGATTCGCACCTACAAGGAAGCTACCAGGGAAGATGTGCAAGGTGTACTACGCAAATGCGGACACGAGTTTGCATCGTGGCGGAAAACAGGGTTTTCAGAGCGTGAAAAGCTCATGAAAAACGCGGCAGAAACGCTGACAAGCCGGGCCGGGGAGTATGCGGAGCTCATGGCTGCGGAGATGGGAAAGCCTGTTGAGGAGGGAAAAGCCGAGGTTCGTAAATGTGCGTGGGTCTGCGAATACTACGCACGTAACGCAAGGATATTCCTCCAGCCGGAACCGGTGGAAACCGATTCCTTGCGAAGCTTCGTGACCGCCCGGCCTTTGGGCGTTGTTCTCGCGGTCATGCCATGGAACTTTCCGTTCTGGCAGGTTTTCCGCTTCGCAGCCCCCGCTCTCATGGCCGGTAACGCGGGTGTGCTCAAGCATGCATCCAACGTTCCCGGATGCGCGGAGGCTATAGAGAGTGTGTTCAGGGAGGCGGGTTTTCCCGAAAACCTGTTCCGATCCCTTCTGATACCGGGCAGCCGCGTGAACGAGGTGATCGAGAGCCCCATCGTGAAGGCGGTTACCCTGACCGGCAGCACACCAGCAGGCAGGGCAGTTGCTGCCAAGGCGGGAGAGATGCTCAAGAAAACCGTGTTGGAGCTCGGGGGAAGCGATCCATACCTGATCCTGGAGGACGCGGACTTGAAGAGCGCCGCTGATATATGTGCTACAAGCAGGCTGATCAACGCGGGGCAGAGCTGCATTGCCGCAAAAAGATTCGTGGTCGTGGAGGAGGTCCTTGAGCGGTTCGAGAAGCTTCTTGTTGAGGCCATGGCCTTGAAAAAAATGGGTGATCCTCTCGACGAAGGGGTAGACATCGGGCCGATGGCGCGCATGGATCTGCGGGATGAGCTCGATGAGCAGGTGAAAAAGAGCGTTGAGCAGGGCGCCGAGCTTCTGTTGGGATCAGATCCTCCGGAAGGGAAAGGCACATACTATCCGCCAACCGTGATGACAAACGTTCGCAAGGGCATGCCCGCCTACGAGGAAGAGCTTTTTGGGCCGGCAGCGGCGATCATTCCGGTAAAAAACGAGGAGGAAGCGATCCGAGTGGCCAACGACTCGGTGTTTGGGCTTGGGGCCGCGGTTTTCACGCGGGATCTAGTCAAAGGAGAGAGGATCGCGGATCACGAGCTGGATGCCGGCTGCTGTTTCGTAAACGATTTCGTCAGGTCCGATCCGAGGCTTCCTTTCGGCGGAATCAAGGAAAGCGGTTACGGCCGCGAGCTTTCCCATCACGGGATAAAAGAGTTCGTGAACATCAAGACCGTGTGTGTTTCTGATATACCGTAAATGAGGTGCTTCTGTACTCTTGTAGGACGAGTTGGACAGGTCTGACAGGCCAGACAAGACTTAACCCGCTTATTTCATACTCTTCGTCGCGAGGTGCCGTAAACGGTGTTGTGGCAAGGCGCATGTCAGGAGACGACCGCAGGCCTGTTCCTACACGTTGAGGATCGTCTCCTGGCATGAAACGCAGCCACAGCGCAGTTTACGGTGCCGCAGCAGAAGAGGATGAAATATGCGGGTTAAAACCTCCTTACTATTTTGGCTTCTTCGAAAAGCCGGCCATAAAACCTCTGCATCGAATCTCTTTCCACCTCGTCACGAACAGATTCGAAGGAGGGGTTTTCCCTCCTGTCGGTGACCTTGATGAGATGGCACCCCTCAGCTGTCTTGAACGGGCCGATGACTGCCCCGTTGTCGGCTTCGAGAGCTGCTGACGCTATTTCTTCCCATCCTTTGACTCCGGGAGGAAGGAAGCCCAGGTCGCCCCCGTTCTTTTTTGAATCGTGTTCCGAGTAGACCCTGGCCATGTTATCGAACGTTGTTTCACCGCGTTCTATGCGGATTTTTATGGCATCGAGCTCTTTCACCGCATCATCGTATTTACGGTCTATGAAGCGGTTGGGAAAAGCGATCGCTTTCAGAAAAACTGTTGATATCCGTGAGGCCCTGCCAAACCTTTTGTTGAACTGTTCCCTGTTCTCGTCAAAGTAGTTCAGCATATATTTTTCATCGTGGAGCGTTTTGAAGATTTTTTTTAGAAGCAGCTTTCCCCTGAATCCGTCGCTTGAGCGGAGTTCTTTGACGCTAATGCCCAGTGTGGCCTTCAGATAGCCTTCGTATGTGATATTGCCAAGGCCTTCCATTGCCGCAAGCTTTGCCCTGCGCTCTTGTATTTCCTCATCGAAGTCTTCCTCTTCGAGTTCGATCCCCATATCAGCGGCTTTAAACCCTACCAGGCGCAGGCCGATCATCTCCGTGAGCAGGCTGGTTTTCTTGCTGCCGTCAAGAATCGAAAACAGCCGTTTCCCGAATCCGGAGCAAGTCACCTTCCGCCCGTTGATCGTGGCGAGCACGCCCTCGCCGGTACCGTTCATCTCGACATGTGTTTTGCTCAACTGCTCCTTGAGCCATATCTTGAGCTTTTCAACGGGAATGTCATCTTCGTCATCGATTCCGAAGTCTTCCCGCGCCATGATCTCATGGGCGATGGATAGCTCTAGGGCCTGAAGGAAATGTGTTTTGCTGATGTTGTTTTTTTTCAGGTAGTCGTCGAGACCTATCCCCTCGCCTGATTGCTCCCTGAAGCGCGCATCGAGCTCTTCGATCTTTTTGTCAAGGCGATGAGCTTCGACTTTCACGCCGCGGCTTTCAGCCTCATACTCGATCGCAGTCTCGCTCTGGATTTGCTCGAGGAGAGACTGTCCCAGGTCATCATTGCGATAGATTGATGTGAGATGGCAATAGTATTCATCTTCAGAGATATTGATCCCCGTGCCCTGGGCGAGCACACCATCAGGGAGTTCGTTGTCCTGGGATGGGGAGAAGGTGAATATCAAGAAAAACAAGGAGAAAGCATACGAACCGATCACTTTTTTACTCCATAATCTCATGCTGGTGCGGCAGGTCGCCGCTTGATGAGGACCACTCTATTCAGCGGTTTTCGCAGTGACTGTAATACCAAGTTTCGCGAATAAATAGTGATGGGTCAAGGGTCAAGCCAGGTGCGTTAACATTTCACGGGTTGTTTCGTGAAGCATGATACCGGTGCTGCTGGTCTCATGCAGGGCTAGGCCGGCTCGACAGGCACCGGTTCCCTGGTTTCCTTCTTTACCGATTTGCTTTTTTTGCTTTCCGCCTTGAAGCCGGTGCAGGGGCCGTTTTTGTCCTTCGATTTGGCCGGTGTGTTCTTGTGTATAAAGACCACTTTTTTTCCTTTGATGTCCACCTGGAGGGAATCCCCATCGCTGAACTTTCCGTTGAGGATGAGCTCGGAAAGAGTGTTTTCGATGTCCTTCTGGATGACCCTGCGGAGCTCTCTTGCGCCGTATTCGGGGCTGAATCCCTTTTTTGCCACATACTGGTCTACTTTTTTGGTGGCAACCAGTTTGATGCCGGCTGTTTCGAGATGGGATGCCATTTCATTCAGCTGGTTCTTTGCAATCTTCACACAGTCGTTCTTGGACAGGGAGTTGAAGATAACCATGTCATCAAGTCGGTTGATGAACTCGGGACGGAACGTGTTCTTCATGGAATCCGTGATCGCCTCGCGCATGCTTTTCTTATCGAGTACCTGCCTTTTCTTCATGTCGAAGCCCATGCGGTTCCTGATTCCCTCCACTTCATCCACTCCTAAATTGGAGGTTAGGAAAACGATGGTCTTGTTGAACCCGACAATTGAGCCTTTGCTGTCGGTCAAAAACCCCTCGTCCATGATCTGTAGAAGGAGGTTGTGGACCTTGAAGTGGGCTTTTTCGATTTCATCGAACAAGATAACGCAGCCTTTTTTTTCCTTCACCGATTCTGTCAGGAATCCGCCGTCGTTGTGCCCGATGTACCCCGGGGGCGCGCCTATCAGCTTGGCGTATTCGTGGGGCAGTGCATATTCCGAGCAATCGACTCTTACGAGCTTGGTCAGGTCACCGAAAAGGTGCCTGGCAGTGGCCTTGGCCATTTCGGTCTTCCCGGTCCCTGTGGATCCCACGAGGAAGAAGACACCGACAGGCATGTTCGGAGCCTTGAGCCCGACCGCGGCCTTTTTGACCGCGTTTGAGACGGTGTGAACGACCTCTTGCTGCCCGATGATCATGGAGGACAGCTTCTCCTCGATTTCGAAGATTTTTTTCTGGAAGCTGTTCTTGTTTTTCTTCGGCTTGCTGTTTATCAGGTGCGGACACCCGAAGCCGACCTCGTCATCCTCGATCGGTATGGATACCTGGTGGATTTCGAGATGCGGGTTGACTTCTACACAGATCTGATAAAGGAGCTCCTCGAGCGCATCTAGCTTGTACACCCTGTTGATCTTTTTGAACAGAGGGAGCACCTCATCGATGTATTTAACTATGCAGGCGTTGACAACAAGCTGCTGGTACGCCTTCTTGTTCGGCACCGATTTTACACATAGAAGCTCTGATACATCGTCGTCGGAAAAAATCCGGACTTTTATGAACTCGTCTACAATCTCGCAGTATTTCAAAACGATGTTGCAATCGTGATGTGACACCTATTTTTCCCCCAGTTGAAAAATCCCTTTCCCGTGTTTTCTTGGCGTCTTCCAATCCAAAAGTTCTTTCGGTAAGCCTGCGGATTTGCTTTAGGTTTTTTAAAAATTCCGCTCGATCGGGACGACTAGTACAGAGTTCATGTTTCATGGTGATCTTTTGCGTTGTACCAAATTTGATTGACCGGGTATCCGGCATCAGGTAGTATCGCATGTTTCTTGCAGAAGCGCGGTTCCGTCGTTTTATAGAAGATATCAGTGAAGCTCTGATGATGAGTGAGGTGTGATGCCGACCGAAGCGGAAATGAGGTTTTTCGGCTTGCTTGTGCTCAAAAAACGCATCAGCAAGGAGGATGTCAGGAGATGTCTTAAGGCCGCGGAACTGCTGGCTGCCAAAGGCCAGAGCCTTGGCCTTGAAGAGATCGCTGTCCGCCTCAAGGTCATCACAAAGGAACAGATTGACAACTACAAGCGCTCGGGATGCGAGGATGTTCCGGAAATGCCGGGGTACACACTGCTGGAGAAGATAGGGGAAGGTGGTACATCGAACGTCTTCATGTATGTCGAGGAAAAATCAGGAAAGCGTCAGGCGGTGAAGGTTCTTAAACAGGACCAGGCCGAAATAGAACACGTGAGACGGTCCTTTGTCCGCGAGGCAAAGCTGCTGAGCAAGCTCGAACACGAAAACATAGTCAAGGGTTTCAGGGTTGGTACCGTAAAAGGGCGTTATGTTTTTTTCATGGAGCACATCGAGGGAGATGACCTTCAGGATCTGCTCCGGAAAGGAATGACTTTCAACGAGGACGCGGCTCTTTACATCGTCCTGCAGGCGGCGCGCGCAATGGAATACATGCGCAGCCGGAACATCCTGCACCGGGACATCAAACCGGGCAACATCATGTTGGAGAAAAACAACGCGGTGAAACTCATCGACCTCGGATTCGCCATCGCGGTCGGCGGGGACGGCAAACCAACGGATTCCACTCTCGGTACCGTGCAGTACATCTCTCCGGAGCAGGCACGCGGCCAAATGGACCTCGATGTGAGGAGCGACATCTATTCGCTGGGAGCGACACTTTATCAGCTTGTTGTGGGAGATCTTCCTTTTTCAGGCACTGATGACCAGGAGATAATGGCAAAGCAGATACTGGATTCGCTGTCCTCTCCGACCCTGAAGGACCGCGGCAAGATTTCACCTCACATGCATTACTTTATCGAGAAGATGATGGCCAAGGAGCGTGAGATCCGCTACCAGGATCCGCTCGAGCTTATCGAGCATATAGAAGACACTATCCGCGGCAAGAAGACCTTGACGTTCCGTCCGAATGCCGAAGGTGTGCATGAGGGGGGATATATCGATGCCCCGTATGCTTCTTCCACAGATGGATTGAGCGGCGGTAAGGAAGGGGATGTAAAGGAAGGTCATGGGAAGAGGGGGGAAAAGAAACGGGGCAGCAGGAAAAAAGGGTCCGGACGGAAAGGTCGGCGCTGAGTGATCAGCCTGTCTGACGGACGAATTGACATGAACCTTTCATTCTTTATTGTCTTGATGCTCACCGTCTTTTCGCCACCCTGGCCGGAAGACAGGGATCCTGTGGAGATCAACAACGAAGCCGTCCGCCTGCTGAACGAGAAGCAGTACGACAGAGCGGTCGGGAAGCTGATCGAGGCACATGACCTGGATCCCGAATCCCAGGTTATTGTCCAGAACCTGGCTGCGGCCCATATGAACCGGGGGATCGACAGAGGCGGGCACAGCGATTTTTCAGGGGCGATCCGGGATTTCAGAACCGCTCGCAAGTATTCTTCGGAAAACCCCGAGTACGCCTACCTTCTGGCATACTACCTTTTTCGAAACGGTGAACTGCGCCAGGCAGAGGACGTTGTCGACAAAGCGTTGAAATGGGATCCGGGGCCGGATGTTCAGGAAAAGCTGAGACGCCTGAAAGGGAACATCCTATACATGGAGGACGAACTTGAGGGCTCGCTTTCTGTTTTCGAGGAGATTCTGAAAACGGATTCCGGCAACGATGTCGCGGAAAGAATGGTGTCAAAGATAAGAAGCGAGCTTGATGTTCAAAGGGAATACCATCATGTCAGCACCGGATGCTTCAAGCTTTTTTACAACGAGCAAACAGTGAGCATCGGGTCGAGCGGGCCGTTTGTTTTCATGCTGGAAAAAGAAAGAAGCCGGGTTTGCACTGATCTGAACCATTTTCCGCGCAAGAGGACAACTGTAATCATATACCAGCCTGATGATTTCCAAACCGTCACGGAAAGCGAGGCCTGGGTTGGAGGGCTTTTCGACGGCAAGATCCGGATTCCACTTGCGGACCTCGATAAGGATAACGAAAGGATCCGGCAGATCATTCGGCACGAATACACGCACCTGATCATCTATGAGCTGGCTCCCGGATGCCCTTCATGGGTCAACGAGGGTTTGGCCTGCTTCGAGCAGTACACCGCAGGCACCGGCGAGAAAAAGCTGGGCCGAATGTTGAAATCCGGCCAAACCCCCTCTCCGTTCGAAGAGCTGCCGCATAGCTTTATCAACATATCCGATCCGGACAAGGCGAGGCTTTACTACGCGCAGTCGCATGCGATGGTGGAGTACCTCGTCAGAAACTACGGTATGGGCAGGATCCGATTGTTTCTGCGGGAGATGAACAAGCTTGGAAACTGGCAGAAAGCCTTCAGAGTCACATATTCCAGGGAGTTTCACGATCTGGAGAGGGAGTGGCTTGCGCGGTTGTAGAGACGGATTCGTGCGCCCTGACATGAATGTCCAAAGTTGGAAACTAGCCCGCATATTTCATCCTCTTCTGCTGCGGCCTTCTGCTACGGCACCGTGACCTGCGCTCATGCTGCGTTTCATTCCTAAAGAAGTGTAGTAACAGGCCTGCGGTCGTCTCTTGACATGCGCCTTGCCACATCACAGTTTACGGCACCTCGCGACGAAGGGTACGAAATAAGCAGTCCAGGTGCTTGCAAGTTTTGTTTTCGTCGGATATCATGTTGCCTTGGTTGGGTCAGAACTTTTGCTTCTACCTTTTGTCATTGCCAATCCTGATGGTCCGTTCTAACGGGGAGGGCAGAAGATGGCTTCGAAAAGGCATCCTCTCGAAATTTTCAATGAGCACAAGAAATTTGCTGTTGGCAGCCAAAAAAACGGTTCACGAACCGACCGCCAGGGCAAAAGACCCGGTTCGAAGCATGGTGCAAAAGACCGAACCAAGAGGGGAGGGCAGGGACGAGGAGCATACGTCAGCTTTGGGGATCAACGGATCACCCTGAGCCTGAACGGGTTGTTGATCATGCTTCTAGGTGTGGTTGCCGTTTCTCTGGGTATGTACCTTCTTGGTTATTACAAGGTTATCGAGAATCAGGAGCCTGTGTCGCTCAAGGGATCCCTGCCCGTTGGTACGAGTGCTGAGCCCTCATCACAACCATCTGATGATAATATGGTTAGGTCGGATGGCACCGAAGACGTTATCATGCAATTCGGAGTTCAGGTAGGTGTATGGGACGCGAAAAGAGATGAGATTGCCGAGGAAGCCAACGAATGGTTGAAAAAAAAGGGGTTTGAATCACGGATTCGTGCTTTAAAAAACAAGGAGAGTTACTGTATAATAGTCGGCTCTTTTGCAGAAAGCAAAGATCAGGAGCTCTTGAAGCTTCTGGAGGATTTACGTTCTGTTGATGACTATCCGCATGGCGATCCTTCTCCGTTCGAAGACGCAAAGATCGTCTGTTACCGCATCGAATAGTGAATGCGCTTATAACTGTTTAAATTGATTGAAGTAATTGTTACCCAACGTGTTAAGGGTTTTGACGTGTCTATTCACAAAAGCCTTGTTTCCAATGTAAAGCTGCAGCGATCCCGCAACGTGCTTACCAGATTGGAACGAATTGAAGCTTTGAAAAAAGCTGATAAGTTCAAAGAAGGTCAATCCGTGTTCGGGCTGCCCAAGGTAAAAACCACAACCGGTTCCAGCGCAAGCGGGAAATAAGAGTCGTTTTCATTGACTTCGATACGATTCTCTCACTTCCGCACCTCAGCCAATCCCCCAGACATTCCCTTGCAAACAGCTTATCAGCCGTGTGTGGCACGGGTTATGAGCTGAAGTCCCGATCTTTATTTTCTGTGTGGGTTTTATTATTCAGAACTGTATAATTCTGTTTACGGATTAAGCCAAAAATTAACAGATTGAACGCGGATTGAGTTCGGAAGTGCAGATGTGTTCCGGCACTGCCCGACAGCTCTTTTTTTTAAAATGGATGTACATCCACAAGATTGGGATTTTACCAGGGAAAGGTACCGAAAAACATGCTGGCAGACAGAGTGAAGCATTTAGAGGCGTCAGGCATCAGGAAAATCTTCGAACTTGTTGCAACCATGACTGATCCGATCAACCTGAGCATAGGGCAGGCTGACTTCGATGTTCCTGAGGCTGTGAAGGACGCCGCCATAAAAGCGATACAGGACGGATTCAACCGTTATACGGTTACCCAGGGGATACCCGAGCTCAACGAGAGGATCAGGGCGGATCTGAAGAATCAGTACGCTTATGAACCTCAGGGGTCGCTGGTGACCGGCGGCGTTTCCGGCGGCCTGGTGTTATCTCTGCTGTCTCTCATAAATCCAGGGGATGAAGTGCTTCTTCCGGACCCTTTTTTCGTGATGTACAAGGTCCTTGTCCAGCTATGCGGGGGTGTTCCAAAGTACTATGACCTGTATCCTGACTACAAGATTCGAAAAGAAGAGCTCGAGAGAAACATCACGGAAAAGACCAAGCTTATAATCCTTAACACCCCATCAAATCCGACTGGGGTGGTCTTTTCCCCATCAGAGCTGCGTACGATTGCAGAGGTTGCGAGAAAGAACGATCTCATTGTGATCTGCGACGAGATTTACAACGAGTTCGTTTATCTTGATCGCTTTCACAGCATCTGCGAGTACTATCCGGAAAAGCTGATATTGCTGAGAGGGTTTTCCAAGACGTACGGGATGCCGGGCTGGAGGATGGGCTATGCCGTGGGCCCGGAAGAGATAATCGATAAGATGATGGTCCTGCAGCAGTTTACTTTCGTGTGTGCTCCCTCGTTTGCGCAGAAAGCTGTGCTCCACGCAATGGACATTGATATGAACGAGTACATCGAGAAATACCGGATCAAGAGAGATATCATCTATGACTGCCTCAAAGAACAGTTCGATGTGGTCCGTCCCGAGGGCAGTTTTTATATCTTTCCCAAACTTCCGCCCGGCTGCACCGGTAAGGAGTTCGTGGAGAAAGCGGTGCAGGAAAAGCTGCTTATTGTTCCAGGAACCGCGTTTTCGAGGAGCGACACACATTTCAGGGTTTCTTTCGCTGCATCCGACGAAGAGCTGAAACGTGGAGGCGAGCTCCTTTGCAAGCTGGCCGGGAAACGGGGAAGCTGTTCCTGCGTTGCTCCGTGACCGCCCAGCTCTTTGTGCAATCCGCCCATTTTCCGGGATATGATAAGGATGAGAGGATCCGAAAGAGGATACCTTTGCGAGCTGTTTACCTCGGTTCAGGGGGAAGGCCTTTTTGCAGGCACCATGCAGCATTTTTTTCGCATGTCAGGGTGTGAAACCGGCTGCGGCCACTGCGATACTCCGGATGCACGCCACCGCACTCAGCAGTTCAAATTTTGTGGCGAGCAGGAAGGAGTGAACCCGGTGGATCCTGCTGAAGCATCGGATCTGCTGTCAAAACTCGACAGGCTCAATCCTTTGGCGGACGGGTTGGCGGTGACAGGGGGAGAACCGCTGGAGCAGGCCGGCTTTCTTTCGAGCTTTTTGCCGATTGTCAGGAACAAGGTTCTGAAAGGGAGACCTATTATTCTCGAAACAGCGGGGCTCCATCCCAGGGAGATGAGAACGCTATCAGGGCTTGTGGATTGGGTTTCCATGGACATCAAGCTGTTTTCGGTTTGTGCTGTCCGGAACAGCATCGAGAAGCACAAGTCGTTTCTCCAAGCTGTTCCCGGAGACACCGGATTGTACGTGAAGGCCGTGGTCAACAAGAACACCACGGCCGAAGAGGTTTCCGAAGCCGCATCGATTGTCTCGGCCAGAGATTCGCGCGTCCCCTTTTTCATTCAGCCGGAAAAAAAGGGTGATACTGTTGCCGGTGGCGTATACTTGATCGAGTTGTGGAAGGCGGCAAAAAAAGAGCACGATTGTGTGAAGGTGCTGCCGCAGATTCACGGTTTTCTCTCCCTCCGGTAGGTACGATAGATGAAGCTGTCCTCCATCGCAATAGTCGGCAGACCGAACGTAGGAAAGTCAGCGTTTTTCAACGCAGCAGCCGGAAGCCGCATCTCCATAGTCGATCATACGGCCGGTGTGACCAGGGACCGTGTGTCAACGGAAATAAAATGCGGTGGAAAACGAATCGAGCTGATCGACACCGGGGGGATCGGGCTTTTCGACGAGACGCTTCTGAAGGATGAAGTTGAACGCCAGATAGAGATCGCAATCGCTTCAGCGGACGGGATTCTGTTCATGGTGGACATCCGAGAGGGTGTTGTCCCTCTGGACAAGGAGGTGGCTAAGCGCCTGAGGCGTCTCGATCAACCGGTCCTGCTCGTTGCAAACAAAGCAGACAACCTGCTAATTGAGTACGATCGCCACCAGTTTCATTCCCTCGGCTTCGGCGAACCGCTAGCTGTTTCCGCTCTTGAGCGGCGATCCGTATTCGAGGCGCTGGACAGGATACTCGAAGAGGTTCCGGGGCCTGAAGCGTGTGATTTCGAGGAAGGTTCCTTTCCACGGGTTGCTGTCGTCGGTAAGATGAACGTGGGAAAGTCAAGCCTTGTCAACTACATGGCACGCGAGAACAGGGTCATCGTATCCGAAATACCGGGTACAACCAGAGATTCGGTGGACGTGCGCGTTCAGATCGAAGGATTGACCTTTTTTTTGATCGACACGGCAGGTATTCGAAAAAAACGCTCTGTGCAGGATTCCATCGAGTTCTATGGCCAGGCCAGGGCAGAGCGCGCCATACGAAGGGCGGATGTCGCTCTTTTGCTTGTGGACACCACGAAGGAGGTGTCTGCAGTGGACAAACGGATCGCGACTGCGTTGGTTGAATCATACAAGCCGTGCATCCTGTGCCTGAGCAAA
The DNA here is from genome assembly GCA_964542475.1 of uncultured Phycisphaerales bacterium. Classification (GTDB taxonomy): domain Bacteria; phylum Planctomycetota; class B15-G4; order B15-G4; family CAYZWU01; genus CAZIUL01. The sequence goes on from CAZIUL010000034.1 coordinate 24,953, forward strand.
TGGGATCTGGCTCCTGTGAAATCCACCGGGGAATATGTCGAGTACATAAGCGCCGCTCTTCCGGCGCTGAGATTCGCACCGGTTGCGTTTATCTCATCCATGACCGGTTTTAATATAATCGAGACCTTCCGGCTGATTCCGGAGCTTCGGGAACAGGCGGGCACACGCGTTTCCACGTCCGAAGTAAACAGATCGCTTCAGCGCGCGTTCACCAGGAAAGCGCCGCGCACAAAGATGAACAAGGTGGCACGGGTCTACTTTGCAACCCAGATCGAGGTCTTTCCTCCAACGATCATGATTTTCGTGAACGACCCCGGGCTCTTCGATGACGGATACAGGAGGTACCTTGCCGGTCGTTTCCGTGACGAGCTTCCTTTCAGCGAAGTGCCTGTAAGGATACTGTTCAGGGGGAAGGAAAGAAGGCATTAGCCCGCTTATTTCACACCAGCGTGAGAGAATCCCTGTCGTGTTTTTCGAAGTTACGCTTTGCTGTCTCACGGTTTTGCGTCGCATAGCAGTAAACACACGCACCGGGGCAGGTGTCGTACGCGCCGATATCCCTGCTTTCAGCGCAAAGGCAGTCATTCCGCGTAGGGCTGGTTTTGAGGTGCAACGGACTCAGGTCGGGGCGGAGGCGCCTTACAAGCTCCGGATCAACGCAACACCCATGTTCGATTCCGGCATTCTCGAGAATATGATAGCAGCAGCTGACCATGCGAATCCCGCGTGATCCGGCGATCTTGGCGAGCTCCCCTGCGAGATTGGTTTTTTCCTCGTCGGAAGGATCCCTTACAGATACCCCTGACAGCGATTTCAGGATCTCGAAGTTCCGCATCGATTTTTTGTAGAGCTGAACGAAGCTCACATGACAGACAGTTGTGGCCCCTTCGAGGCAAGCCGCAAGGTTTGAGAAGTTTTTCAGGTGAAAGGCATGGTCCATTTTACCGGTGATCAGGATAGGGTCGTACCTCCATCGCACAAACTCAGGCCCCAACATGTTTGAGAGCTCCTTGAAACCCGTCAAAGCCCGTCTCCATGGTGGAACACAGCCCTCGATAGGGGGGCCGTATCCGGTTAATGTGAACTGGAAGAATGCCTTGTATCCGCTGAGAAGGAGTTTTTCGAGGCTGGGGAGAAAGGGCTTGGCGTTCTTGGTCCAGAACACGAAAGCTGTTACATCCTCCTGCAGAAGGCTTACCTCGTGCAGTTTTCCGCCGAACGGATTGAAAAAGGCTGCCGAGCCGCGATCTACCCTTTTCATCAGCCATGGACCGTACCAGGCCGGGATATCAGTTCTTCGCGACGCGGATACTACATGCATTATCCAAGGTTCCAGACAGAGAAAAGGTTGGTGCGCACGGAGACGGCGCGGGTATGGCCGGAATTATAACCTGAGAATAATGCGCCTGCCAGTTCGCAGGAGTAGATGTTGACACCCCGGCGATGGCTTGTTAGAAACGAGCAGCACTGTTTAGCCCGCTTATTTCATACTCTTCGTCGCGAGGTGCCGCAAACCGTGTTGTGGTAATGCGCATGTCAGGAGATGACCGAAAACCTGTTCTTACAAGTTGATGATCGTCTCCCGGCATGAAACGCAGCATGAGTGCAGTTTACGGTGCCGCAGCAGAAGAGGATGAAATATGCGGGTTAGTATGAGTTGATGATCGGGTGGTACCCGGAAAGAGAGCACGCCATGCTTTTTAGAGCATTTTTTATCGGATCCGTTTTCATGATGTCAGGAGCCTGCAGCACCGGATGGCAGTACCTCGAAGTCGAAGACACGACTTACGGGGATCTTTTCAATCTCACATGCCATGTCATCATGTCCGAACGCTTTGCAATAGAGAATGAGGACAAGAACACGGGCCTGATCCTTTCTCGATGGGATTACAGAAAGGTCGTGGACAGGGGACGTTTTCCCATACGGAGGCGTTTGGAAGCCCGTGTTGATCCCATGTCGAACGATAGGTTCGAGGTCAAGCTTCGGATCGAACAGGAAGCTCTCCGGCAGAGCTACAGCGTAACCGACCTTGAACACCAGAAAGGATGGCGCTCCTATGGCCATGACGATGACAAGACGTGGGAGATCCTCAAGCGGCTGGAGTTTATCGTAAAGGATTTCAAATCCTCCGAGGACTTCAACGAGCGCTACCGGTTTATGGAACAGACGAAGGATGATGAGTTGATCGAGATGGATGGCTGATTTGAAAGCGTGAGGCCTTTTCCGTTCCGAATGAAAGCCGTTCTATTGCTCATTCTTCTTCGACAGGCTCCTCTCCTTCTCCTTCTCCTTCTCCTTTTCTCTAATAATCCTGCGCAAGGCGCTGATCTTCTTTTTAACGGCTTCAGGGCTGAAGCCGTTGATGTTGAAGCGGTGAAAATTTCTCAGGCGGCTGTCCTCCGGAAGGGTTTTGGAATAGTAGAGGGACATGTTGTAGTTCTTAACGGAAAGAATGTATTGGTTGAGAGCGGTTTCGTATTCGCCCCTCCTTTCGTTGCAGATGCCTTTGAACAGTTCCAGCTTCGCGAAATCCACACCGAGCCCGTCAAAAGCGGCTGCTCCCTCAATGAATGCAGCTGTGTTGTTCGGATAATACATCTTCAGGAGACTGCAGTACTGCCCAATTACATTGAAAGGATCGTAACGATGAGCCTTCTCGAACGCTGAGCTGATAACAGCGTAGCGGTTTGGAATTTTTTCGGCCAGCTCGGGGCTGAGATCCGCGTAAAAGAGCCCGAGTTTTTTGTACATGAAGGATGACAATGGGTTCAGCTCAAGCGCCTTGATAATGGCGGTCATTGCGGAAGCGAAAAACCGCATTTCACCGGTTTTTTTCAGAAGGTCCGCAGCGATGTCGAAACGGTCGTTGAATACATTATAGTTCCATGGACAGATGCAGGCGGCCCAGTAAAGGCATATTTCGGTCCCCTCTGATGTAATTGTGTTTTGCCGAGATGAAACAGCTTCAGGTTTTGATATGGCTGCCAGCCTGAGCTGCTCGGACACAGGTGCTGACAGGAAAAGAACAGCCGGAACGATAACCAGCAACACGCATGCAGCAGTCGCAGGCCGTTTCTTGGCGGAGCGCGCGTGCTCTTCCGCTCTTGTGTTCACGGCCGCCCTTGTGCCGCCGCTGTCGAGCAGAAGCGACAGCATGACCACGGCAAGGACCCCGATGAAGTAGCAGCGGTCGAGGCAATCCACCTGTGCATGTATGAAAAACAGAAAAAGACAGAAGCCGGCAGCGACAGCGAGGGAGTCCTGTCTGTGCTTGAGAACGCGGATCCACCTGATTACCAGAATTATTACGGCAAAAACCAGGGCCGCGACGGCGATGACACCTCCCTCTAGGCCTGCTTCAAGGAACATGTTGTGGGCAGGATCCCGTGTGTTTTTGAAAACGAGCTCTGACAGTGGTGCGAGCTCCGCAGCCTTTGCTCCGAAGTGGTGCTTCGCCATGTTGGGGCCAAGCCCGAACGGGTGATCAATGATGTTATTGAGTTCCACCTTCCAGATGAAGGTGCGGCTGAATTGATCCGTGGAACCGTTTAAACCGGAAATGCGGTCGCTGAGAGGATTTGGGATCAGCGCCAGCGCGAGCCCGAGCACCGATGCAAAGAGTACTGTTTTGAGGAATCCCTTTTTGAACCAGAAAAAGATCATGACACAGATGAAAAGGGCAACAGCTCCTCCGCGGGAACGGGATGCGATTACGAGTATCGGAAGGAAAACGAGCAAGGCAAGCAATGAGCCGCGGATCACCTTGTTGCGAAGGATGTTTCTGGAAATGGACTGGTCTTTCGACGTGAAGGTGCAAAGAAGGAAAACAAAAGAGGCTCCGATAAACGACGCATAGAAGTTTGGATTGCCTATGTGGGCGCTTAACCTGTAGTTTTCCAGGAACATGATCTGGAACAGGCTTACAAACGCATGGGCAGCGGCTGTACATGCCACCATAATGAAGAGGTTCAGTGTAAGCGCTTGGCTGCGTGTCATGGAGCCTGTGTGCTCCTTGTCCCTGAGCGCGGCACGCAGGAAGATGAGGAGCATGAAGAGCGCGGAAGGCAGGATCATCCGTTCCATGACTTCGAATATTATTATCGGTTCTGAGTTGAAAACCGCTGCTCCCAGGTAGCAAAGGATAGCAACAAGCAGAAGGAGCTCGAAAATGCCGATACGAAGCGTTGTGAAACCCCTCCTCAGAAGCACTTCGCACGCAGCAACAGGCCAGAGGAAACACAAACCAATTGTCAGGAGCTGCGTTTGCTGGTTGAAAAAACGAAAGGAGGGGAGAAGGGCCAGGCAAATGAACAGCGAGAATGAAATGAAAGGGTATCCCGAACAGAGTGATTTCCAGAGACTGTTGCTTGACAAGATCTCAGGCGTTTCGGGCAGGGTGCTGCTGGGGTTGTTTCTACAATCCGGATTCATTCAGGCCTTTGTGTTTCTTGTACAGATTCTGTCTGAAGGCGTCTCATGGCAGTTTGTGTGCGGATGCAAAAAACGATCTTATAATATAGAATAATATCAATATGTCAAGGCTAAGCAAATATCAAGAGAAGGTTGATACGGTTTTTATTTAACATAAGACATAAGACAGAACTGTGCGAGAGGTGTCAACCTCGTCTGTAGCCTGATCCGGATGGACAGGAGTTGATCTTCGAATGGCATGTGAGTGTAATGGTCGCTACAGCAGGCTGTTACAATGATAAACGTTGCAATAAAAGCCCTGTTTTTTAGCACGAAACGAGGTGTTGGGGTGAAAAATAGCGGAAAGCTTATCATGTTTGTTTCCGCGGTTGCGGTTTTGCTGATCGTGTGTTGCTTCTCATATTCATGTGCGGCGAGAAGAGCGCTCGAACAGGAGATTGAGAGCACACCACGGGATCCAGTTTCAGGGATCGTTCTTGGAGCGCAACCTCGAACCCTTGCAGGATCCGGAAAAAGCGCATGCCTCCTGGTTCATGGCTGGGCGAGTTCCGGCCTCGACTTTTACGATCTGCCAGAGCGTCTCGTAGAAAAAGGCCAAACGGTTCGCGTGATCAGGCTGCCCGGGCACGGAACAACTCCGCCCGATCTGGCGGAAAAATGTGCTGACGATTTTATCTCGGCGGTGCGCGATGAGTTTCTCCGGATGAACGAGGAGTACAGGGAAGTCACCCTGATCGGCTTTTCCATGGGGGGCGCTCTTTCGGTGATCATGGCGTCCGAGCAGCCGGTTGACAGGCTCGTTCTTGTGGCGCCTTTTTTTGACATCACTTACAGGTTTTATTATATCCTTCCGCCCCAGGTCTGGAGCAGCATGCTCGCGCCTTTTGTGGATTATATCATCAAGGGTCGCTCCTTTATCCGCGTGAACCGCGAGGAGGCCAAGGATGAGATATTTTCCTACGGAGTGCTTCCTTTGCGCGCGGTGTCTGTTCTCTGCGAAGTGGGCGATACAGCCCGCTCACCCGATCTGCTGGCAAAGGTTTCGTGTCCAGTGCTTCTTCTTCAAGCGAGGGGGGACATGGCGGCATCTCCGGAAGCTGCTTCGGACGCGTTTTCCATGATTGGAAGCGACGACAAAGAGTTGGTTTTGTTCGAACGGTCGAACCACCACCTTCTCTGGGATTATGACGGCCCTGCTGCGATAGATCGGATCGTCGAGTTTGTAATGAAAAGCCCTCAAGAAGACTGAATCCAATTAGAAATCACTAATTTTTTCACCGGGCTCGGTTTGGTTCCTTTAAAAAATAATTTGTGTTAATCCGTGTCCATCCGTGGTTCTCTTCTCTTTCCCTGTCTCTTCTTCACCTCTCGCTAAAGCCTCATCCGTTCGGTTTTGGAAAAGGCTTCATCAACCATACCGTGAGCATCGATGGCGCATTCAGCGTCTTCGAGCTCTTTGAGCGAGGCCCTGATTTTCGGATGCCTCGGCATGAACACTGTGCACGAATCAGGATACGGAAGGATTGAGATCTCGTAGGTTCCGATCCGTTTTGCCGCGTCCACAGCCTCGGTTTTATCGAAACCGATGAGCGGTCTTAGTATCGGCAGACTCGATGCGTCCCCGATGCATCTAATGTTTTCGAGTGTCTGGGATGCCACCTGGCCCAGCGATTCCCCTGTCACCAGGGCCAGCGCCCCGGAATCATCAGCGGCTTTGCAGGCAAGACGCGTCATCATGCGACGGTATAGAACAGTTCTCAGCGCTTCAGGGCACCTATCCCTGATTGCCGTCTGTATCTCCACAAACGGAACGGTGTAGAGAGACGACCATCCCTGAAAGGCGTTCAGGGCACGGACGATGTTCTTGATCTTCTCCAGGCTCTGGTCGGGGATCAGCGGGTAAGAGTGGAAGTTGATGAATACAGCTCTTGCCCCTCGTTTCATGGCCATGTAGGCTGCCACAGGCGAATCGATGCCGCCAGAAAGCAGCACCACCACCTTTCCCATCGAATCCACCGGGAGTCCCCCCGGACCCTTCATGTGTTTTCCCGAGACAAGCACTTCATCAAAACGCACCTCCACGTTCAAAAGGAGCTCAGGGTTTTTCATTCGTGCTTTGAGCCCTGGAAACCGTTCGATCAAAAGCCCGCCAAGCTCAGAAGAGAGCTCCATTGAGGTCAGGGGGAACGCCTTGTTGCTGCGGGTGGTTTCGACCTTGAAAAGGAGAGGATCGCCGCCGGTCTTCACGGCCGCGGCTTCACGGACGATCTCTGCTGCCGCATGCAGTATGGAATCCATACCGTGTCCAGCGCGCATGGCGAGCGATGTTGAGATGATCCCCGGAAGCATGGAAACCGTTTGCTGGGCCTCGGCCGGTTCCTTGACATCCCTCACGATTATGCGGCCCCGCGGCCTCTCCACCTGGCCGTGAACGGTTCCCGAGAGCGCTCGCTTGACGTTCCTTTGGAGTGTTTTTTCGAAATCGGAACGGTTTTTCCCCTTGATGCCGATCTCGCCGTAGCGGATCAGGATGTCTTTTGTTCCGGTCACGCGAAATATGCCTCCGGCAATCAGGCCTGGACACGTTTTTGTACCGTCTGCTGATCTGAAGCATCAACATCGCAGTATATCCTTACATGAGTCCTGCTTCCAGCTCAAGTTATTTTCGAGGCGGCTGATTGTACACGGCAGGGGTAAAGCCAAAGTTGTTTGAGTTAATGGACGATTATGATAGTGTGCACGGGTGTGTTGACTAAATACTAGGTTTAAGAACCTAGCTGGTAATATTTTGGTAATATTCGGCTCCCTGCGGGAGGGGCTCCGGCGCCGGCAGGGTTTCAGAAGAGCTGACATGATCCGATTACTTAAAGACATCATCCTGTTTCCCAAGCTCTTAGCCAAGTACAGGGAACTTCTGTGGAGCTTTGTAAGGCGCGAGCTGAAGGCAAAATACGAAGGTTCCCTGCTGGGCATGTTCTGGCCCGTCATACACCCTGTTGTGCTTTTCACGATCTACTACTTCATTTTCGCCAAACTCCTCAAGCTTCCAGTCAGTGTCGATCTAATGCCCTGGGCTGATGTGACAGCCGGAGAGCGGCTCGGCAACGTTCTAGAAGATGCCGGATCAGGGTGGCGAGCGACTTTTTTCCTGGTGACGGGGATTCTGCCGTGGATAACCATCTCCGAGTCGCTCCAGCGTTCGAGCGGCATAGTGATAGAGAACGCCAACCTTATCAAGAAGATAGCCTTCCCATCCGAGTTTTTGCCCACCTACGTGGTGATACTCCACACGATCTACTTCCTGATCGGTTTCGTCATTTTTCTCGCGATACAGCTTCTGGTGAACGGATGCCTTCCGGGCACCCTTGTATGGTTCCCCTTGATTCTCTTGCTGCAGGTCGTTTTTCTCACGGGCCTGGGGATGTTCGTGGGAGCTCTCAACGTTTTCATTCGGGATGTTGCCCAGATCGTACCTCTTTTCACAATATTCTGGATGTTCGCCTCACCTGTCTTTTACGAGCCCCGGATACTCGCAATGGTTGGCGGCCCGAAGCAGCAGAAGTTCGTCGATACAATTACTCCATACCTTTGTGTGAATCCGGTTTACAACCTGCTGACCTTGTACCGGGATATCTTCAAGTATGGGCGAGAGACCGAGATCGTGCAGCTGGTAGCGGACAACGGAGAGAACTTATTAATGGTCGAAAAAGTCACCCAAAACTGCGGGATCTCGATAGACTGCCTGCTGATCTTCGCGGCTCAAACGGTGTTGACCTTTCTTGTGGGCTATGCCTTCTTCCTGCGGTCCAAGGGGAGGTTCGCTGATGAAGTCTGAAGGTGGAAAGCAGCTCGCGGTCGAGGCAAAGGGGCTCAGCAAGAAGTACAAGATCTACCCCACATCGTTCGCGCGGATCAAGGAGGCGTTCCATCCGGGCAAGAAGTGTTATCACACATCGATGTGGGCGCTCAAGGAGGTCAGCTTCGAGCTTCAAAAGGGAAAGGCTATCGGGCTGATCGGCTCGAACGGGGCTGGGAAATCCACTTGCCTGAAAATTCTCGCCGGCACTACACTGCAGACCTCGGGAACATTCAGGATGAACGGAAAAGTCGCATCGCTTCTGGAGCTTGGCACGGGTTTCCACACAGACTTTTCCGGAAGGGCAAACATCTATCTGAGCGGCGCGGTACAGGGGTTTACGAGGAAGGAGATCGAGGACAAGATCGATGGAATACTCGAGTTCTCCGAGCTTGGAGAGTTTGTTGACCAGCCCATCCGCACCTACTCATCAGGCATGGTCATGAGGCTCGGTTTCAGCATGGCCACTGCCATCGATCCTGACATTTTGATCATAGACGAGATACTGGCGGTGGGGGATCTGCACTTCCAGAAAAAGTGCGTGGACCGTATATTCCAATTCAAGAAAGATGGCAAGTCGATCATCTTCTGCTCCCATTCGCTCTACGATGTCCGGCAGATATGCGATGATGTGCTCTGGTTCAAGGAAGGGGTGATCGAGCAGCGCGGAACCCCGCTGGATGTTACCAACGATTACGCGAACTATGAGCGTTCCCTACTCACGGACGATGACTCCCACACAAAAGGCCTCGATGTGTTGAACGGCAAGGAGCAGCCTGTCATCACCTCGTTTGTCCTGGTAGACGGCAACGGAACGGTTTCACCCGAGGCGATCAGTACCGGTGATGACCTGATGCTCGAAATCGGATTCCTGATCAGGAATCCCGGGCAGGCGGTTAACGTAGGGGCTGGAATCTTCAGGACGGACAACGTGCTCGTCTCGTCGTTTTCGAGCCTGCTCGACGGGCAGGAGCCGTTCAGGGATAAGGGGGAGTTCAAGGTTCGCCTCAAGCTGCCCGACTTCAGGCTCGGCGAGGGGGAGTACAACGTGTTGGCATACCTTTTCGACGAAAACGCGGTGCATTTGTACGACCATCGGCAGGCAGAACGGACTCTCATGGTTACGTCGGAAGTGAACCGGCCCGGCCTTATCAGCATGCACCATGGCTGGGAGCGTTAGCGAGGGAACCTTTCCCGATGGCTGATCTTTCCGTTATAACAGTGAACTACAACTCCGGGTGGTTCTGTTCGAACCTGGTGGACTCGCTTCTTGACCAGGAGTTCGAATCCATGACCGGTGCGCCTGGAGAGATAGAGATCATAGTGCTGGACAATGCATCTCCGGATGATCAGCATCACATGCTCGACCCCTTGAAACAAAAGGGGGTCAAGGTCGTTTACTCGGACCGCAACACGGGTTATTCCGGCGGAAACAACGAAGGCATGGAGCATGTCACCTCTGACTGGGTCATGATCTGCAACCCGGATGTGGTGTTGATGCCGGATTCGATCCGGATGATGCTCAACGCCCTTTACTCGGACTCAAGCGCAGGAATGGCCGGTCCGAGAGGGTGGCTTGATCCCGGCTTTCATTTCCTGCTCCCCCCGGTTGAAAGCGTGAGGCTTTCCAGCCATCTTTTCGAGTGCGCTGGAAGGGTATTCAAGAGCATTGGCCGTTCGTACAGCCTTCACCGTTCCCGCAACGCATTGCCATTCTGGTCGGGCGGCACATTGCAGGAGTCGGGTATGATATCGGGCTACTGTTTCATAATGCAGACAGCCCTGGCGCGCAGGCTTGGACCGTTTGACACCGGCTTCCCCTTTTACTACGAGGACAACGATATCTGCCTGCGCCTGAGACGCGCCGGTTCGAAGCTGCTGTTCGTCAAGGGAACACGGGTCATTCACTTTTACAACAAGAGCGCGGGCCCGGTGTTCGACGAAGTGCTGGAAAAGTACTACCGGTCCAAGAGTTATTTTTTCAAAAAACATTACGGTGCGCTGCGGCATTTTATTTACAGGAAAAGCGCGGAGTATATCAAGAAGAACATCGACAAGCTGAAGGGGTACGAGTACGAAAGGCCGCACGACCTCGGAGAACTGTCCACGCCGCCGGTGCTGGAGGTCCCCGGAAAGAGGCGCCCGAATGTTGTGGAGATCACGCTTGATCCCGCCTTTGTTCTGGCGGCCGGGCGGATCCACGATGAAGAGGTCTACAAGATGCCGGATCTCACATGGAGCGCGCTCGATGCAAACACGTGGTATCTGCGGATTCTGGACGAAAAGTGCAGGAAGATACTGGGTTCCTGGAAGTGGAAGAAGACAGCTCCGGCTGTTCTTCCTCCTGCGTATGGAGAGCTGAAGGAGATGATGCAGTGACCGCATTATCAGTCGTTGTGCTGTCCTGGAACACTGAGGAGCTGCTAAGGGCTTGCCTTCGATCGATTTATGAAGGTCCGCGCTCGATAGAGTTCGAGGTTATAGTTGTGGACAACGCCTCAGACGATGGATCGGTAGAAATGGTCACGAGCAGCTATCCGGAGGCCCGGCTCATCTGCAACGAAAAAAACGAGGGGTATGCAAAAGGAAACAACATAGGCATGTGTGCGAGCCGCGGAGAGTATATCCTTCTTTTGAACAGCGATACAGAGGTGCGTGAAGACGCGATCGAGAAGATGGTCGGGTTTCTGGAATCAAACCCGGAGTACGGCGCGTGCAGCCCAAAGCTGATAAACCCGGATGGAACCGTTCAGAAGGCGTGTATGCGCTTTCCGGACCTGAAGGTTGTGTTTTTCTTCGACACCATGCTTGAAAGCATGTTTCCTGAAAACCGGTTCGTGAGAAGGTATCTCATGAACGACTTTGACCATTGTCATTCGCGGGATGTGGACCAGCCGCCGGGCGCCTGTTTCATGATCAGGCGCGAACTCACCGAAAGCGTCGGTTTTTTGGACGAGGAGATGTTTTTGTTTTATAACGATGTGGACTTCTGCAATCGCATCTGGCGGGCGGGACTGAAAATCAGGTATTTTGAAGAGGCGCGTGTGATGCACCACCTTGGAGGAAGCACGCGGAAATACAGCGATTTCGGCCTTGAGCTCCACAAGAACAAGGTGCTTTACTACAGGAAGCATTACGGTAAGAAGGGAGCCGGTGCAGCAAAGGCGGCAGCTGTTTTGAGGGGTGTTGAAGAGATCTATAAATGCCTGAAAGCAGGCTGTGCTTGGAGGTCTCCAGAAGTTATAAGAATCAGGGAAGTTGTCAGTGAGGTGTTAGGATCGTGACGCGCTGCAAGCGCCCGAAAGGGCTTCCCCGTAAAGGAGGGACGAATGTCTTGTCACGGCTCGGATGTTGATCTTGGGCCGCGCAGCCTGCCGGAGGTTCTCGATCGGCCTCCCGCGGGAGGGGCTGTGCTTGTCATGGCTCCGCACGCGGATGATGAAACCTTGGGCATGGGTGGCACGATATTTCTGCACAGGGAACAGCAAGACCCGGTCGATGTTCTTTTTCTGACGACAGGCGCCGCAGGCAACATTGCCGCCGGGCACGACTCAGGCGAGTATGTGAAGCTCCGAAGAAGGGAGGCTGAGACTGCCTGTGGGCTTTTGGGGGTCAGGGAAACTTTTTATTGGGAGTTTCCGGACAACTACGAGGTAACCGAAAACGATATGGCAATGATTCTGCCCCGTCTTCTCGATCTTCTGGAGCGAGGCGGATATGATGTTCTTTATACGCCTCATAGGGGCGAACTCCACACGGATCACCACACGAGCGCCGTGCTTGCGGCACGTGCTGCGCGCCGGATGAAAAAAACGCCAGAGGTTTTCGGATACGAGATATGGGCTCCGCTAGAAGCCGATCTGATCGTGGATGTTAGCGGCATGTTTTCCCGTAAACTTGAAGCGGCAGCCTGTTACGAGAGCCAGCTCGCTGTCCATGACATCACACGCCTGTTCAAGTGTTTGAATGGATATCGCGCCGCTTTTCTCGAGAACAAGGACGGGTACGGCGAAGCTTTTTTGAGGATGAAACCGCAGCGATGAAGATCGTTCATTTGATTCACCACTTTCCGCCCGAGTTCAGGGGTGGGACCGAGCTGTATCTCCTGGCGCTTTGCAAGGTTCAGATCGCTGCCGGCCATGAAGTGACCGTGATTTCGGGATCTGCGAAGAGGGATTGGCTCGATGATTTTGTAGAGGATGAGCACGAGGGGATACGCGTGCTCAGGTTTTTGCGGCTGCCGCAAGGCGAGGAGTATTCGGCCGATTTCTACCTCGAAAGGTTCGAAACGATTTATCTGGAATTTCTCGAAAGGGAAAAGCCCGATCTGATGCACCTTCATCACTGGATGAACCTGGGAAACGAAGTCGTCCGCGCTGCTGCGGACATGGGGATTGTGACGATCATCACGCTACACGACCTCTATCCTCTTTGTCCGCGTTTTTTTATGACAAGGCCAGATGGATCGAGGTGCGAACCCGGGGCGCTTCCCCTGGAGCGATGCATCGAATGTCTTGAGCCGGAATACGATGCATTGCTGGAAAACCTGGAGGACGAGCTTCGGATTCGCAAACAGAGTTTCATATCGGAAATGACTGCGGCGGGCTGCATCATTTCGCCTTCAAACAGCCACGCGAAAGCGTTCGTCGATGTTGGTCTTTTGAGTGTCGATCAAATCACTGTTATCGGCCACGGGCTGGTAAGGCAGATAGAAGGGGCGGTGTGCAAACCGAGCCCCAAGGGTTCGTTGAGGATTGGAACCTGGGGAAACTTCGTAAGAGCTAAGGGGATACATGTCCTATTATCCGCTTTCAGAGAAGCGCGCGTGAAGCTCGGTGACAGGATCGAGCTTCATCTTTACGGAAAGATCATCGACGCTGATCTGGAGGTGAAGCTGAAAACCGCATCGAAAGACGATGGCGTTGTTTTTCATGGAGATCTCACGGATTTTTCCCTGCAGGATATGGGAAGCGGGCTGGATCTCGTTGTGTTCCCATCTCTTGCGCGCGAGTCGTACTCCATGGTTCTGGATGAGGCAGCGGCTCTAGGGCTGCCGGTGGTGGTGAGCGACTCCGGGGCTTTACCGGAAAGGGTTGGAGACGGAGGAGTTGTGGTCGAGGCCGGCTCCGTCGAGAAACTCACAGAAGTCATGATCGAATTGGAAGGAGACCGCGAACGTTTGAAGAGAATGTCAGAAGCCATAAAAGATCAGAAGTGGACGGTGAATGACAACAGCCGCCGCCTTGATGAAGTGTATGAGCAGGCTTTGAGGAAAAAGGTTCTTCCGGTTCCGAACCAGGCGCAGCTTAAACGAACCGCTCTGTACAAGGGAAGGATTTCGGTTCTCTCACACGAACGGGACGAGCGCGACGGGGCGTTTGTCCGGTTCAGCAGGTTCAGGGAGTTCGTACCGCTCCGGGAGTTCGATGAGATCACGAAAGGCGAGATCGTTGTCCTGGCGCCTCATCCTGATGACGAGGTCATCGGGTGCGGTGGCGTTATTGCCATGCATGCGGCCCGTGGTGACCGTGTAACGGTTGTGCATCTCACAGACGGCTCCGGGGGAGGAAATGGATTGCACGATGGAAAAACACTGGCTGAGGTCAGAAAGAGCGAAGCAAGTGCTGCGGGGCGTATACTGGGTACTCAGCGGTTCATTTCCCTCGACATGAAAGATGGCCAGCTTATGCCCGAAAAAACGGCAATCGAAAAGGTGTTCGACTTGGTCCGAACCTTGAGCCCGAATGTCGTGTACGCGCCGTCTCCTTTCGAAATCCACCAGGACCACATGGCAACACTTTTTATTGCCCTTCATATTCTCGATCGCTACAGCCCGGGCTTTGACCTTTTGCTTTACGAGGTCAACGAGGTAATGATACCGGGTTACCTCATCGATGTGACAGGGGTGATAGAAAAGAAAGACCGGGCACTGGCCTGTTTTGAAAGCCAGATACTGCAAAACGATGTTCGGGAGAAGTCCATGGCAGGTGCTCGCTGGCGTACGGCGAACATCGACTTGCCTCTCGTAACGCATGCAGAAGCTTTCATCGAAACAGACGCGAGAAGCATAAGAGGGGTGATTTCAAGAACAAAGGAACTTGTCAAGTATATTGCATCGGGTGGTGCTGATGACAGATGAACTGAAACCGGGTGTGTCCGCGGTAATATCCACATGGAACAAGGCAGGCAGCCTGCGTGAGAACCTTAAGGCTCTTTTCGGGCAGGTGCGTCCTCCGGACGAGGTTATTGTCGTGGACAACGCTTCTGAAGATGGCACCGCTGCGATGGTCGAAAAGTCGTTTCCGGGTGTCAGGTTCTTCAAGATGCCGGACAGCTCTGCGGGCGCATGTGAGACGTTCAATCTGGGTTTCAGGGCGGTCCGCCACGAGTTCACAGCGATCATGGACGACGATGTTGTTGCTCCGCCTGATTGGCTTGACAGGATCATGAATCGGTTTGCTTCGGAGCCTGCGAGCACGGCCATGATATCTTCAAAGGTTGTGGAACCGGGAATGCCCGATTCTTTCCTCCATTCCGATGAAGTAAATGCAGAGCGGTACATGTCCACTTTTCGAGGGTGTGGTACTGTCGCAAGAACCGCGGTCATTGCAAAGGCAGGATACTACGACGAAAAATTCTTCATCTACGGAAACGAACGCGATCTGTCCGCAAGAGTCCTGGGGCTTGGTTACAGGATTCTCCAGTACCCTTCCGCAACGATAAACCACGAGACTCCGTTTGGAATGAAGGCCGGCAGCAGATCGCTGTATTTTCACACCCGTAACTACTGGCTTTTTTCCTTCAAGAACTGCAAATGGACAAGCGTTTTTTTGTCAACGATAAAGCTGAGCTTGAGAGCCGCCGGAGTATCGAAACCGGATCATTATGCCAAAGATGCCACAGGCACGATAGGCATCGAAAAATCGTTGCGGGAAACAAGAGGAGGCCTGTGGATCGCCTTGAAAGCAACACTGGCGGCCTTCTGCCTTCTCCCTTACTGCCTGCGGAGACGAAAGGTTTGCAGGTCTTCTGATTTCAAGCCCCCGCTTGCATGAAAAGCACCACGCACGTTACGATTTTTGAAAATAATGCTTGTTGTTTCAAGACAAAATGATACCATAGAAGCGTAGAAAACAACCTCTGCTGTGTTCGTTGACAGAAGTAAAATTTAACCTGCTCCCATAAGCGGGTGACGGGTCTCGAAACCTCGAGGATGCCTTGAGTAAATCTGAGGAACCAACGGGTTATGAGCAGGCACCCATCATTGATTTATGGGTTCAATTTCTTCTCAAAAACGGCACCTATGCGGAGGTTCTAATCAGGACAGGCCCGTCTTTACCAAGGCGGGCCTTTTTTCTTTCAACTCCCTCTCTTCATTTGTTATCTTTTCCGAAGCAAGCAACAAACCGGCCGCTCGCCGGAGAACCGAAAAAAAACGCAAGCCTGGAGGAATCAATGAAGTACTTAGTGTTCATCGTTTTTGTCACTGTTATTACAGGTTTGCTTTTTTGGAGCGATCTGTTCGATACCACGGAAGAGGTTGCAGGCTCCGATACGACGAAGGAACCGGTCAAAATTGTAGTGCAGGATGAGGTAACAGATACTCAAGAAAAGAAAAGGGACGATGCCCCTTTGTTGAGCGATCTTGTTGCTGCGGGAAGATGGGATGATGCGCTTTCAGCGATTGATTCTTCAAAGAAGGGTACCAGCGAAGAAGGCGCGCAGGAGCTGTCCGTGAAGAACCTGTGCCTTCTTGAGCTGAAGCGATTCGATGATGCCGAAGGTGTGCTTGACAAGCTCATCGAAAAGGCCCCATCCTCGGTTGCTGCGGTAAAGGCGGCGCTTGTTACAGCAGGGAAAAGCACAGCATCCTCTTCGAGGAAACGCGTGCTACTAAGCCGTGTTGCGTCCGGATTTGGGCATCTGGACGATGATGACACGCAGGCTTTAGTTGAGCTGTTGGAAAAGATTAATTCTGATCTTCCGGCATCGATCGAAGGGTTGGTCACCGTGGATGAGTACAAGGTTGTTCCCAACGATTCTCTCTGGAGCATATGCCGGAAGTACAAGGAAAAAAACAACATCGAGGCAGGTCTCATCAGGCTACTGAATGCGCTTGATGGAGACCGGATATATCCGGGACAGATACTCAAGATTCCCCATGAGAAGATCTCGATTCGGATCTGGAAAAAAAACTGGCTCATGGTTGTATTTCTGGGAGACAAGCTGCTGGAAGCTCACCGTGTCGGCCTTGGTAAGGGTGGGTGTACACCAGAGGGGAAGTTCTTGATAAGGACACGTCTGAAAGATCCTGACTGGTACTCGGAGCAGCATGGGAAACTGATTCCGTATGGGGATCCCATGAACATCCTGGGTACGCGTTGGTTGGGTTTCGAAAACCGTAATAACGCAAGAGGGGTTGGAATCCACGGTACAATAGATCCTGATAGCATAGGCAAAAACATGTCAAGTGGGTGCATCCGTCTCACCAACGAAAACATCGAGAAGTTGTTCGAGATCATTGCCCGAGGAACAACAGTCGAGGTCTTGTAGAGCGACCGGCCGGTCGCCCGTACACCCGATCCCGATATAGAATCCGATTTCAACAGCTTCTGTCACAGGTACTTTTCCGGGGCATCCATGACGGCTTTCGGCAGGCCGATTCCACAAACGAAAACATCTCCACAGTATGCGGGGCCTTCTCCTACCAGAAACCCTTTTTTGGCAAAAGCGAATGTCACGGTTTCTACAGCCCTGATTGCAGCTCCCATGGGTATGCCTGTGTCTGAGTTCAAGCCTGAAGGAACGTCTACCGCAATGAACGGCAGGTTGAGATCGTTGACCTGCTCGAAGAGCTCAGGATAAATCCCCCTGAGCTCAGTGGTGAGCCCGGTTCCGAAAACCGCATCGAGATAAACCGAGCATGAACTGTTTCTCAGAATTGTGATGATCCTGTCCGTTTCAGTACATTCATGGATAGGTATTCCTATATCATGGGCAATTTTAAAGTTCGTAGCTGCTTCTGATTCGGCCTTTATAGATATACCGTTGCCAATGAGCAGGATCTCAGGTTTATGGCCGTGGTTGTGAAGATGACGTGCTGCAGCGAATCCATCTCCACCGTTGTTACCTTTTCCGCACAGGAACATAACCCTTTGTGCAGGCTTTTTCAGCCTCGAGAGCAGATGCTTTGCCAGCCCCAGAGATGCATGTTCCATCAAAATCAAGCCGGGAATTGAAAAAACATTTTGAGCTATCAGGTCTAACCTTCTTATATCACTGGTGTTAAGATGTTTCATCGGGTGTGGGCTATCCAACTGATAAAAGTTATTGAAAATGAATGAAAACTTTCTAAGATTATGCTCATTCAGGGTTTCTAATCAACCGAAATAACGTTGGTTAAAATATTTCGAAAAGTTTTGTTTTTGTGTTGACCCGTTGTTTGAGATAGGTTATTTTTTTTCTTTTCGCTATAAGTGTAAAAGTGGTTGGGATTTTTATACCTCGCTTTTAACTTCTTAAATATCAAGTTCTTTGACAAAATGGCAGCCTGGATACATGAACGTGTGAGCGACTTCAATATTTTCCTTTGATGTCGTTTCAAATTAGTAGTAGTTCAAACTTTTCAATTAATACAATGAAGGGTTTGATCCTGGCTCAGAACGAACGCTGGCGGCGTGGCTTAGGCATGCAAGTCGAACGAGAAAGTTCCCTTCGGGGGGCGATTAAAGTGGCGAAAGGGTGAGTAATATATGGATGACTTACCCTCGAGACGGGGATAACAACTCGAAAGGGTTGCTAATACCCGATGGTTCCGATTGCTTTAGGGCTTTCGGATAAATGGTGCTTCCGCTCGAGGAGAGGTCCATGTCCTATCAGCTTGTTGGTAAGGTAATGGCTTACCAAGGCGATAACGGGTAGCCGGACTGAGAGGTTGGCCGGTCACACTGGGACTGAGACACTGCCCAGACTCCTACGGGAGGCTGCAGTCGAGAATCTTCCGCAATGGGCGCAAGCCTGACGGAGCGACGCCGCG
>CAZIUL010000035.1:0-43007 GCA_964542475.1 uncultured Phycisphaerales bacterium
GTAAGGCCTTTTTTCTAGCCCTTACCTAATATAAAGCATGAATTATTCGGGCTAGTGGACCTCTTATCTCTTACCGGACATGTCGGACATATCCGGCTTGTCCGACTCATCTTTTCGACGCTTCCTTTTTTTTTCGGTCGTGGCAATGTACCATTTCCGCATGGCTTTTTCATCAGGCTCATTTGCTAAAGGAGGTTTGCCGTGAAACTAAACATAAAAGCGTTCGCCCTGGCCTGCGGGATCATATGGGGAGTCGGGCTCCTGTTAATCACCTGGTGGATAATCCTGTTCGAGGGGCAGGTCGACATTTCCGCCCCGGGATACACCCCGCCCTTTCTCGGCCTGATCTACCGCGGCTATTCATTCACCATCACGGGCAGCTTGATCGGCTTTGCATGGGCCTTTTTCGACGCCCTGGTGGGTGGCGCTGTGCTCGCCTGGTTATACAACCTGCTTTGCGGGAACAAAAGCGCGGCCGCGTGTGACAGCCATGCTTCGGACGAGGGCACCGCATAGAAACTGTGATCCGCCGCACCGGCTAAACCGTAAACTGTTGAAGAGAGGAACGGATATGAACGGTTCATTGACCATTGACCAAGAAGATCGTACATGGGCTGTGATCGCCCACCTTTCCGGATTCACAGGGTATCTGATTCCCTTCGGAGGAGTGATAGCCCCTATCGTTATCATCTTTGCCAAGAGCGATTCCCCTGTAATCTCCACGATCGCGAAGCAGGCGCTCGTTTTGAACATCGTCGCGTTCTTGAGCATCATTCCGATTTTCATCCTGGCGATAACCATCATCCTGATCCCGGTGGCCTGGCTGCTTGGCGCCCTGGTAACGGTCGCTGCGATTGCCCTGCCGATCATAGGCGCTGTCAAGGCATGGGACGGCCACTACTTCAGGTATCCTGTGGTGGGAAGGTACCCATGAGGAAGAAGAAAAAAAGAAAAAGAGAACCACGGATCGACACGGATAATTTTTTAACCGGTTGAGATTTCCAATCGCCTTAATTCATTATCAATTAATAATTAACAATTGATAATTAATTATTAATAAAACTCCTATTACAGTGACAAGGAGACAACATGACCTCCGCTGGACGGACAACTCTGTTTTTCCTTCTGCTGCTTGTGCCGGTGCTCCTGGTGTCCTGCATCACGGATAATGTGCGGACCGACAAAATCTGCTCCACAAAAGCGGTGGTGACAGTGGACTTCCTCGCGCCGCTCGGACTCGACGCAAACGCGCTTGCTCCGCAGGTGCTGTGCACGGATCCGCTGCGAAACCGTGTGTTTGCCGCGTGCGCCAACTCCAGCGCGGTAGCGGTCATAAACGAGGGTCCGGGCGCGCCTCCTTCCCGGGCGGCCTTCAACATCCCTGTTGGATCGCGCATGCAGAGATGGCTCCGCGAGGAAGGTATGAGGGTCTCGAGTAAGACCGGCAAGCTCTACCTTGCGGGCGAAAAAAGGCTCATAATCGTTGACCCTGAAAAGAGAGAATCGCTCTTCATCCCTCTGCCCGGCAACTTCGAAGCGATCGCGCTGGACGAAGAGAGAGAGAGGGCCTTTCTCACGGGCCGGGCCTGCGCAGGGCTTGCCGTTGTGGATGTGAAAAGCAAGAACGTGAGCATCGTCCCATGCATGGAAGCAGGAGAACCTTTGCCGTTCATGGCCGCATCCGCGCCCCCGCCGATCCGCGTCCCTTTTTTCGATCCCGTGAAGAAACGGGTTTACGTTGTGGACGGCCTGCACTCCGCCTTCATAACCGTTGACGCATCCGACGAAAAGGCCTCCTTCTCCGCGCGGAAGCTTCCGCTGGGGAGCTTCCCGAGGTGGCACACGGCCGGGTTCAGCGAAAAGACAGGCATGATCTACGCGGCGGTCGAAAGCGATAAGCGCGCGGCAACGCACGCGATAGCGATCGACACGGCCGGGTCCGGGGATGTGGTCGTGGACCTCCCGGAAAAACACACCGAACCCGCGGGCGTTGCATTCGATGAGGCCCTGGGAGAGCTATACATCCCGTACGACAACATGAAATGCATCCACGTGGTAACTTTCGGCGCTGAGCCGGAGGTGGTACCCATCGAGCTCCCCTCCAACGGTGTCGACGCCACCGAGTACGATCCGCTGGCGCGCACGCTCTTCGCCTCGGGTTGGAACGAGGCTGTCTTGTTCATCGTGGATATGAAGGCTCGAAAGCGCTCGTTCACGATACCGTACTTTCCCGTTTACCCGCACATGAACTGCATGGCGTTCAACCGGAACACGCGAAAGCTCTACGTGCCGACCGGATCAACAGCGGTCAACGGAACGTTCGGGTCCGGGATCAGCGTTTTCGATGTGGAAAACTTCGAATACTCCTCGATCCGCACCGGATGGGCTCCCAAGAGCCTGGTTCAAATACCCGGCACGGATGCGTTTTACGTGTTCGGCGCGCAGGACGGGTTCGCAAGAGTGAAACCGTGTGGGAAGTTCGATGTTCATGCGCTCCCCTATCCGTACCCGCACCGGGCGCTTGTCCATCCGAACGGAAAAGATATCGCGCTGGCCTACGGCCCCCACTCCTCCATGTGGCCTCAGTACTACATAGGCGGCACTCGAAACGGCGTGTTTTTCCTGGATGCGGAAACCGGCCGGATCAAAAGCGACCGGATCACGCCGAGAGGCGCCCACGACATGATATTCGACAAGAAGGGCAGGCTCTGGGCGTTGCAGAACACCTGGGGCACGGAAGCGCCGTTCCTCGTCACCTGGGATGAGGACGCATCAACCGGCTCCGGCGGATGGGTACGGGTGGACCTTCCCCCAAAGATAATGAACGAGTGCCTGCTCAGGCTTCTGGCGCTCGATGAGAAAACCGGGACAATCTACGCGTGCAGGGCCGGCAACCTGAACACCGAAAACGGCGCTGTCTACCAGATCGACCCAAACACGCGCGAGATCATCTCCACACGTGATGTGGGAACAACCCCCACATCGATCTGCGTGCTGCCCGAACAATCCAAGGTCTACGTGGCAAACTTCGATGATGACACCGTTTCCGTGCTGGACTTTTCATCTTCAGAAGGCAAAACCAGGACCGTGAGCGTGGGAAGGAAACCGATTGCTTTGGCAGCAGACCGCCGCTCTAACATCGTGTACGTCCTGAACCACCTCGGGTGCAGCCTCACTGTTATAGGGAAGGAAAAAAGAACGCTCCGCCTTCCCGAGGACGCGCTCCCAAACAACCTGATCTTTGATCCGGAAAAGAGATGCGTTTACATAACCGCACACGCTTCGGACGAAGCGCGGATCTACAGGATCAACCCCGCAGACCGCGAAAGCGTTATCGAAACAATCCACACATTCAAGCACCCGTACGGCGAGGCGGTCTTTGACCAGCAGAACGCGGCGTTCAGCGAGCGCGGCCAGTGGGGTGATTTCATCTTCCGCCTCACAGAGATGGCGATCGACACGCAAGGCAGGCTCTGGGTCACCGATTACCTGGGCGGAAAGCTGTGGATCCTGAGGTAGCCCGCATAAAACCAGCACACACGGACAACGGAATGATCCCGGATGAAGCGACACGCCTCCGTTTTCGAAGCACTATCTCTACGGGCGTTCATGCGTGCAAAACTTATCCAAACGGAGATCAACCATGAAGGAAAAAGCTCTTCTGTTCGCGGTTCTTGCGGGCGGGGTCTGCCTGGTCGTTATTCTGGGTGTTTACATTTCGAACACCCAGCAGGAGGCTCCCGTGTCGGAAGAGGAGATGATTCCGGCCGAATCGCTGCAGAACGGAGAATCCACGCAAACCACAGCTGAAGAGAGCGTACCCGCTCGGGACGAACCCACAGACAGGGAGCCGGTCCTGCCCGATGGAAACGCGGCATCAGGAAAAAAACGCTCGGGCGCTATAACGGGCAGGCTGCTGGATGTGGCGGGCGGTCCGGTTGCGGGCGCGAGGGTGAAGATCGATTCGGGATTAATGGCTAGAATGATCATTGCCGCTGAATACCAGTACGAAGAGATCAAACCTCTTGATGCTGCCGGCAGCGCTGCCGCCCCTGCCTCCGGGGAGGTTACAGAAAAAGAGGACGATGCCTCTTTGAGCGGTGCTGACGGGCGGTTCAGCCTGTATGGCGTGTCGAAGTCCAAGAGCCTGCGGCTTCGGATCACGCTTCCCGGCTTCGTCACACGGATTGTCAAGGTCAAGGAGTACGACGGAGGGAGACGCGACCTCGGAGACATCGTCCTCGAAGCGGGCGGCTCGATCTCCGGATACGTCACCGATGAAGCGGGAAAGGGCATCAATAACGCCGAAACCACGGCCAAGCCGAAACAAAAGAGAGGCGGGTCGGCGTTTTTCGAACTTTCTTCTCTTTTGAACCCTGAACTCGATTGGAAAGTGCAGACAACTGCTGACGGGTTCTACAGGATCACCGGGCTTCCGACGGGAAAGGTAAAGATCGAGGCATCCCATCCGGACCACGCCGCCGCTGAAAAAAACAACATCTCTGTTACGGCGGGCCGGGAGACCGCAAAGGTCAACATCGTGCTTACAGCAGGGGGGTTCATTTCGGGCATGGTCACCGACACAAACAGCTCCCCGATCGAAGGCGCCCGGATCCGGATCGAGCACGAAATCGAGATCACCCTAGAAAACCTCAGCGACCTTGACAACATCATTTCAGACATCACCGAGAGAGTCCGGCGGATCGTGACGGACAGCCAGGGTGTTTTCCGGGCCAAAGGATTGAAGGGTACCTGCTACACGGTCAAGGCGGGCGCTGCAGGTTTTGCGCCGTTCGAAGAAAAAAAGGTAAAGACCGGGACAGAGAACC
Source organism: uncultured Phycisphaerales bacterium (assembly GCA_964542475.1). GTDB lineage: Bacteria > Planctomycetota > B15-G4 > B15-G4 > CAYZWU01 > CAZIUL01. The sequence continues at coordinate 4,830 of CAZIUL010000035.1, forward strand.
TGGAAATAGTGCTGCAGAAGTGCGGGTGGATAGCGGGCAAAGTGACGGACGAAAAGACCGGCCTGGGAATCGAAGAGTTTTCGATCGAGGTGGACAGGGATGGGTGGAGCAACGATCTCGAAACACTGAAAGGTGAAAAGGCGGCCGCTGCCATGCGACCGGAGCTGTCCGATCACAAGGGCGCTTTCCACATCAGCGGATTCGCATCAGAGGAGATCGAGATCCTCGTGAAAGCGAAAGGTTATGCGGATAAAAAGATCGCCGCAATAAAAACATATCCGGGAGAAGGCGTCGACCCGAACATCGAGCTCTGCAAGGAATCAATCATTTCCGGCCGCCTGATAAGCTTTTCGGGCGAGCCCGTACCGGGCGGCGAGCTCGCACTTGAGGTGTCTAACCCGGATGAAGCCGATGCCCTGACCACGGCAACCGTGGATAACGCCCCGCCCGAAGTCAAACGAATCGGCGAAAGCGTTTCCAATCTTCTTGGTGTTGGCTGGGACAAAGTAAAGGGAACCGAAAGCACAAAGGACGGCTCTTTCGCCCTGACTGGGCTCTCAGCCGGGGTTTACAGGATCATCGCTTCTCATGACAAGCACATGGACTCGTCTCCCGTCGAGCTGGAAATCAGCCCCGGGGAAGTGCTGAAAGATATTGAAATCCGCCTGCGAGCAGCCGGATCGATCGCAGGAACCGTGTATGCGGCGGACAGCTCACTCTTTCCGGGAGCAACCGTGCTTGTATGCAAAGCGGGCGGGCTGGGCAGTCTGCTTATGGGCGGGAACAAGGACGGTTCGTTCTTTGACAGGAAAACCGCGAACTCCGGTGCTGACGGCACCTTTTGCGTGAACGGCCTTGCACCGGGCATGTACAGGGTAAAGCTCACTAACGAGCTGGATGAGGATAGCATCGGCGGAATCGTGAACACCCAGCTCTCAGGCATGTTCGGCCAGGCAGAACCCGGAGAGATCGAGGTCCGGGTCGAACAAGGAAAGACAACGCATGTGGAGCTGCACCAGACCCTGAAAGGCGGAATAACCGGCACAGTGCTCGAGGCCGGGCAGCCGGTCGAAGATATGAAGGTGAAGCTCTTCAAGGGGGGGCTTGGCTTCCTGGCGATCATCCCGCTGAAGACCACAGGCACCGACCGGAACGGGACATACCTTTTCAGAGACATGAAGGAGGGAAACTACGAGCTCAAAATCGACCTGGCCGGCCAGGCCGACCCGATCAAGAAAATGGTGATCCTCGAGCCGGGGGGCATGGCAAGCGCTGATTTCATCTTGCCGTGCGGCCGGGTAACCGGCACGGTTTCTGACAAGGCCACGGGCGAGCTCCTGGCCGGGATAAAGATCTCTGTTAAACGGGGTGGGAAGAAAAAAAGCGGCAATGCTTTTTTCGAAGCTTTTGGGATATCCGCTTCAACAGGGTTAGAATCCTCCGGCGAAGGGATTAACACCGCAACCGAGGTGAACGGAGTCGAAATCAGCGGGCACCGGCACATGGAGACCGATGCGGACGGCAGGTACGAGATCAGGTTCGTCGCTGACGGTGAGCACATCCTGACCGCATCCGGCAAGGGGTACATCACGCACAAGCTGAGTCCGGTAAAGGTCATTGCAGGAGGCGAGACCGTGTGCCCTGCCATTGAACTTTCCAGAGGGATCACTGTTACAGGCAGGGTGCTCCTCGACGCCACAGGCAAACCCGCGGAGCAAGCCTATATCACCTGCAGCATGTACAACGAAGAGGCGGAGGAATGGAAAAAGGTAAAAAAACCGGTCTTCTGCAGGAAGGATGGAGCATTCTCCATTTCAGGACTCGAGCCGGGTCGCTACCGTTTCAAGGCAAGAAAAGGCGCGGCAACGGACATGAAGGAGATAACACTGAAAGAGGCGGATGTGAACGGTGTGGAGATGAGGCTTTGATGAAGAGTCAGACAAGAGGTTCTTTGGAAATCGATGTAAATCATTTATGTTGACGTACCACGTGTAAAATTCCGATATAAGAAAAATCGATAAACCGATCATGAAAGAGATTTGAAAGGATATGCAATGGGTATTCTCGGATTCGGAAAGAGCAAGAGCGGGATTGGCAAGTCTCCAAAGCCGATGGGACTGGACGACCGTCCCGAACCGAAAGCGAAGAACAACTTCGTCATCGTAATTCTTGATTCGTGCCGCCACGACACCTTCATGACAGCAGAACCCAAGACCATCACAAAACTTGGCAAAGTGGAAAAACGGTACAGCTATGCGTCATGGACAGCGCCTTCCCACTACAACCTGCTCATGGGTCTTGTTCCGCACACAAGCCCGCCCAAGGTCTACGCGTCAGAGTACTACAAGGAGGATTTTCTCCGGTACAACGACCGCCTTGGATCGGACGGTGTCGACTTCGGAAAGCTCGTTCCACAGCTTTTTTTGCCCATCTATCTCAAGAACGAGCTCGGGTACAGAACCCATGCGAAGGTATCGCTGCCTGTTTTGAACCCCAAGACCCCGATCAACCAGGGGTTCGACACATTCAAGCTCATGGACAGCCACAACGACATGGCCGCGATGCTAGACGAGATGACCTTTCCGGAGGACAGGCCGTCGTTTTACCTGCTGAACGTGGGAGAGACACATTACCCTTATGCCCTGCCGTCAGAGGACATGAAAAGCCTGAACCTGCCTCACATCTCGGGCGTGCACGGCGTGTTCAAGAAGCTCGGCAAGGAGGCCGAAGAAGGAAAGCCCCAGCCCAAAACAGGGGATTTCTTCACAGAGGAGCAGCTTATCTACCTCAAGGAGCGGCAGATCAACGCGGTCAAATACCTGGACACGGTCATCGAACGCCTGTACAACATGGTACCGAAAAACACGTGGATCATCGTCACCTCGGACCACGGCGAGCTCTTCGGTGAAGGCAACTACTTCGGCCACGGTCCGATCCAGCACGACAAGGTCTATGAGGTTCCTTTTCTTGAAGGGATGGCGCCCTCGTAAAGGGACAGGCACGGGAGGTTCGCGAACCGCCTCCACGGTCCGGGATCGGTAAGGAGATATGGGAAAGAAACTCGACAAATTCGCAGCCGAGCGCGAGCGACTGAACGAACTCGTGCAGTCCTCTGGCGATGTGAACATCAAGCGGTTCTTCGCTCTCGACAACGCGGTCTACAGGGACGGCGCCTTTCCCGCCAAGATCAAGGAGCTCATGGGGCTCGTCGCCTCGTCTGTTCTGAGGTGCGACACCTGTATCACCTTTCATGTCGAACGCTGCTTTTCAGAGGGGATCGCCAGGGAGGAGTTCGACGAGGCAATGGGCATCGTTCTCGTGGTTGGCGGATCGATCACCATCCCCCACGTGCGCCGCGCATACGACTTCTGGGAGGAGATGGAAAACGACAAGAGCCCGGATTGAACATGCCGCAGAACAGTCCGGCGGACACAGCCTGATCGCGCCGGCCCAAAGCATTTTAATGGAGGAGAAAGCCTGATGCCGGTGTACGAGTTCTACTGCCCTGACTGCCACATGATCTTCAACTTCATGTCCCGCCGCATCAACACCAGCAAAAAACCGAGATGCCCAAAGTGCGGCCGTGAAAAGCTCGATCGAAAAATCTCGCTGTTCGCCGTCTCCCAGGGGAGAAAGGAATCGAACGAGGATCCCGGCCTTCCCGATATGGACGAAACCAGCATGGAACGGGCCATGGAAGAGCTCGCAAAGGAAGCCGACCGCATCGACGAAGAGGATCCCCGCCAGATGGCAGCGCTCATGAGAAAGCTATACAGCTCTACCGGGCTCAAGCTAGGCCCGGCAATGGACGAGGCCATACAGCGCATGGAATCAGGCGAAGACCCGGACACGATCGAACAGGAGATGGGAGACATTCTCGAAGAGGAGGATCCCCTCCTCGGCGAAGGCGGCAAAGACAGCCTGAAAAAGCTCCGCAAGAAGGTCCTGCCGCCAAACGTGGACGAGACCCTTTATGATCTTTGACCGAAGCTCTACCGCAGTAGCTTCCCGAGTTTCTTCGGGTCCTCGAAGAAGAGCTGCTCGTTGGAAAGCTTGTCGATCATCTCTGGGGACCACTCCCTGTCGGTTGCCTCTGTCACCGAGATAAGGATCTGCTTGTAGCGGTCCTGCAGAGCTTTCAGCGCTGCCATTCGCGCCTCTCTCGGTCCCTTCTCCTTGAGCTCGATGTGGAACAGCAAAAGCCGCCCCTCGCTCCGCTGCCCTAACACGGGCACGATCAGGATGTGGCGGCCGTCCTTCTGGCCGCGCCCAAGAAAGAGCCGCCCATCCGTCACAACCCCCCACTTGGTGCCAGAAAGACGTTTTCGCGTTTCGCAGCGGGATTGAATATCTGAAGTGCAGCCCGACTTGGCTTCAACCACGATGGTCGATGTGTAGACCGGCTTTCCAATCGGCGTAAGCCCTTCAACCTTGTAGAGTGTAGCGCCCTGCAAACCGCTGATGAGAGGCTCGAGCGCCGAGACCATGTTCCCATGGCCCGCGGTAACACTTGTCTCATCAAGGCCGAGCTTTGCAAACACCGGCCAGAGCGGCCCGCCCGCCGGGCGTTCCACCTGCCGTGATATCCCGACCGTCACTGTCTTGGCCTGATGCTTGATGGCATCGATCGGCCTGCACAGCTCGTTCACCGCTTTTGTGAGCTGCTCAACCAGCTCTGCCAGGAGGTTTCCGAGCGTGCCGGGCTTTTCGAACCTGTGCATGAACGCATCGAGCGGTATTCGCCCAAGCAGAAAATCCAGCAGCATGGAAAGCCTCGTGGCTGTCCCCACCTCTATCCCGCTGTCGATCTCTCCTGACATCATTACCTGCTGAAGCGCGAGCGTTTCCTCGGTTATTTCTTCCGAGCGGGCGAGCAGCTTCCAGAGCTCGGTGCCGCCGAGCCCGCCTTCGCCCATTTCGTCTTCAAGCTGCTTGACGAGGTTCAGGCGAAGCTTGCGCATGCGGTCGGCGTACCTATCAAACGCCGAAGCTGCGTAGTAACCGTAAAGGTGCCCGACCATCGTGGGCAAAAGATAGCTCAGTTCCCCTTCGCAGCGGGGCACGGGGACCAGGTAGTCGGCATAGGGATCGAACCGGTGCTCGCCCTCGTCAACGATCACGATGGGTAGCGATGAGTGCGCCTTGAATATGGCGACCTCCTTCACCTCGTCGCTCACGGTAGCGGGCGGCAAGGACGAGGCGCACACGATTATCAGCGGCTCCGAGGAGAGGTCTATGTGTTTCTTGTCCTCGAGGAAATCGACTGCGATCGCCTTGTAGCAGAGCTCGGACAGCTTGATCCGGATCTCGTCCGCGGCGACCTTTGAAGCGCCCGTGCCTACCACGGCCCAGTAGCGGCGCCTCAAAGCTGTCTCCTTTGCAACGCGCTCAATCAGAGGCGAGAGATCGAGAACCTTCTTCAACAACGCGGGAAGCTCCAGCAGGGCGGAGAGTTTCCGGGACATCTCCTCGTTCGAAAGAACCTCCAGCGTCTCGGCAAGCGCCAGCGCAAGAATCTGGCCCGCCACGTTCTGCGCGTAAAACGCCTTTGTGGATGCCACGGACATTTCGATGTCCCTGCCGTCCGATGTGTAAAGCACGCCGTCCGACTTGTAAACCAGATCGGAGTTGCGGCGGTTGACTATCCCGATTACTTTTGCTCCACGCTCCCTTACAAGGTCCACCGTGCGGTTCGTATCGGTCGTCGTTCCGGATTGGGACACAGCCACCACCAGACAGTCCTTCATGTCGTCCTTCAGGCTGTGGCCGGAAAGCTCGGTTGCTTTCATCGGGGTGACGGCGATGGATGCGTCTTTCAAAACCGCTTCGAAAAGGTGTCCGATGCCCTGGGCAGCCACGGCTGCGGTGCCCTGGCCTGTCGGAATGATCCGCTTGATCTCTCCGGCTTTCAATGCGGCTTTCAGCTTCTGAGGAAGCACTGACTCGTCCAGAAGAGTACCTGCCCTTCCCGCGGTTTCATCGATGAAAACCTTGCCGCGGATTGTCTTTCGCACCGAAAGAACCGACTCGAAGATCTCCTTCAGAAGAAAACGCGGGTACTGCCCGCGGTTGATGTCGCGCGTTGTAATCTCCGCCTTTTTGACCCGCGACTCCTCCAGGGGTTCGTGGCCGGGCAGAAGGGTGACACCACCATCATCCGGCGCTGCAACACGGAAGATCTCTCCAACCGTGCGCCCGTTCTTTTTCCTTTCCCCTTGCGCCTTGACATAACTGGATGTGAGCTCCACAAGGCCGTACATCTCCGAGGCAACCACGGTCGTCCCTTCGGCAAATCCCAAAAAAAGGCCCTGGCCGCTCCCTTTCTGCGCGCATATGAACTCGCCCGGCTTGTCAGCGGCCATGAGGCAAATGGCCATGGATCCATCGAACTCGTCCAGCGCTCGTTCAAAGGCTTCCTCCAAGCTGCCGCTGTTCTCAAGCATGGCCTGCACCACCAGGGGAATGATCTTGGCATCGGTTGTCACAGCCGGGTCAACAGCAGCACCCTCTTTGGAAAAAACGTACTTCTTGATGAGTTCCTGGAAGTTGTCCACATCGCCGTTCAACGCCGCAACAACGGAGCCGTGGCTGCTTCGTACGATCTCCCTCTCTTTCAGCACGGTGCTGTCCACGGGGTGGCAGTTCGGGATGCTCACGACACCGTTCGAAGCCCAGCGCGTGTGCCCCAGGGTCTGCACCTCGACGCCGGGATGCCGGAGCGCCGCCTGAAAGAGAGCGTCTTTTGCAACAGCATCGCGCAGAAACCGGACGTTCTGCCCCATCTCGCCCACCTCCTGCGCGATCTTGAACGCAAAAAGCAGTGTGTTCGGCGCGCTCGAAGGAACGATCGCGTTCGAATGTGAAAAGGATGCGCCTTGGGAACGGCGGGCGAGCTCTGCGCCGCGCCCCGCCTCGCGCAAAAAACCGTCAACATCCTCCCGGGACCGGAAGCGGATGTACGATGCGATCCCTGCCGAATCCCTTCCGCGGACCTCGAGACGGTCTATGTTGTTCAGGATCAGGTTCAGGGTCCATGCGTGTTTGAACGCGCCTACCTCGTCCAAGCCCGCACCAGGCAGCAGAGATCTGACCTTTGGGATGTTGGAAAGCACATCCTCCTTTATCTGCCAGGCCGCGTCCATTCCCATGGTAAGGAGCTGGTTTGCCTGCTCTCGCAATTCCATTGTCAGGCCTGATTCGGATTCCAGGTGGAGCTCGAGCTCTCCGAGCCACTTTTCGAGCCTTCCGGCCGCTTCTTCCATTCGCCGGGCCTCTGAAGCGCCGGAAAAAACGCTCAGGAAACCTTCCGGCCTGACCCAGAGAGACGAGTGCTTCAAGAGCTCCCCGGCTCGACCAAGCCCTTCAGCCGGGCTGCTGCTCATCAGGCTGAAACCGACAAGCGCTTCGATCCGCCCGAGCAGCTCTTCGAGCGATGGAGGGGAAGCATCAGCGTTTCCGCTCAAAACAGCGATGATACCGCACATTTGCAAACCTCTGAAACGTTTCGATTATACCGGTTACCGCGCGCCCATCCTGCAGGCAAACAAGACGCTGTTCGTAACCTATCGTGTTTTCAGGAATTATTCATAACCAAGGTCAAGCTGTGAAGACAAATTCTTGCCGGGCGCGTATCAAGTGTATATAGTCAGGGTTCGTATTCATCGAAAATGCTTATCTTCCATTGTAAGAGGAACAGGCCTGATGACCGACATCGATAAGATATTCGGGGTCTTGACGCGCGCTTTTCACGCGTTGGCAAAGGAGCACGACCTGTGGGATGACGTGGTTCCGCTCAGGTGCCGCCCGTTGAAAAGCGAAGAAGCCATAGGCAGGCCGACAGACAGAGACTACCCGATCATCACCGGAAAGGAAGCCATGATAGAGGCATCCTTCAGGGGCACGAAAGGCCAGGCGTTTTCGGATGAATACCGCAACAGCGAGCTCACGATCAAAAAACTCCTGTCGGAAAAACCGCGCACCAACAGGGAAAGGGCGGAGTTCATCGCCTCCATGAACGCCGTGTACAGGCATCTCGATCTCTGTTCCGACACTGTCCATTGCAAGGATGATGAGCCCCGCGATTGCGGAAGCGAGCTGGCCGACCGCATCGCCGAAGGCATGAAGGTTTTGCTCGTGGGGCTGCAGCCGCGGCTTCTCGAGTTCCTTTCGAAAAAACATTCCGTGAAGGTGTTGGACCTCGACGAAGACAACATCGGCCGGACAAAATACGGGGTCCTGGTATCAGGACCGGATGCAGCCAAAGAGGGGATCGAATGGTGCCAGGTAATCGTTGCCACGGGCAGCACCATCGTAAACGGAACGTTTCCGGAGTTTCTGAAAACCGGAAAACCTGTCATCTTCTACGGTGTAACCATTGCCGCGCCGGCCAAGGTCCTGAAGCTGGACCGCTTCTGCGGACTAGCCCGCTAATTTCATACTCTTCGTCGCGAGGTGCCGTATACTGTGTTGTGGCAAGGCGCATGTCAGGAGACGACCGCAGGCCTGTTCCTACAAGTTGAGGATCGTCTCCTGGCATGAAACGCAGCCACAGCGCAGGATACGGTACCGCAGCAGAAGAGGATGAAAAAAGCGGGCTTGGCAGGTGATAGAATGAAAGGACAACAGATGCTTACAGGGCTTCTCGACCGGGCAAAGGCTGTTCTCTTCGACTTCGACGGCGTGCTCGTGGATTCCGAGCGGTTCTACTATCAGAGCTACAACATGGCGTTCCAAAAAATAGGACACTCGATCAAAAAGGAAGAGTACTGGGAGTTCTGGACATCGCGGGGCGAGGGGATCAGGGGCGAGGCAAAACGGTACAACCTCGATATCAGCGATGAAGAGTTCGAGACGATCTATGCCGAGCGGTGCGAGAACTTCACACGGTTCTGCGCAGAGGGAAAGATCCCGTTTTTCCCGGGCATGCTCGAGGCACTGCTCACGCTGAAGCGAAAAGGCCTGCTGTGCGCGATCGGTTCGAGCTCCTTCGAAAAAGACATACACATGATCTTCGACAAGGCCGGGCACAGGCCCGCGCCGTGCGCGATCGTGGGCAGGGGAAAGGGCCTTCGCCCGAAACCACACCCGGACATCTATGTCTACGCCGCGGGAAAGCTCGGTGTTCCGCCGTGCGACTGTCTCGTTATCGAGGACGCGCACAAGGGGCTGGAAGCGGCTAAAGCCGTGGGCATGCGCTGCGCTGTCCTGAAGAGCAGGCTAAACAGGAACCTGGACTACCCGGGAGCCGACTGCGTTGTCGATGATCACGAAGAGTTCGCAGCCGCGGTCGCGGCCTGGAAGGGTAAGAGCTGAAATCAACAGCAGGCACAACGAAAAGGAGATCTCCGGATGAAAAAGCTCTTTGAAAAGACAAGGATAGGCCCGCTCGAGCTTCCGAACAGGTTCGTGCGATCCGCCACATGGATGGGCATGGCGGATCCTGACGGGTCTTGCAACAACGCGGTTCTCAACTGCTACGATGTGCTCGCGGGAGGCGGAATCGGCCTTATCATCACCGGGTTCGCATTCGTGTCCAGGGAAGGGCAGGGCCCCGAGGGCCAGCTCGGGATCTACGACGGCTTCCTTGTGGACGGGCTCAGGCGGCTGGTCCTCAAAGTACACGAGAAGGGCGCCAAGATCGCGGTCCAGATAGTGCACTGCGGGGCGCACAGCAAGCCCGAAAACAACACAGGGCTTGAGGTTATAGGCCCATCCGACAGGAGCGCAAAAAAGGATAGCCCCGCTGCAAGGGCCATGACAATTCAAGAGATCACAAGAGTCGTAGACGACTTCGGTGCCGCGGCGGAGCGCGCAAAAGACGCGGGCTTCGACGCGATCCAGCTTCACTTCGCTCACGGCTACCTGGGAAGCCAGTTCCTTAGCCCGCACTACAACATGCGCGAGGACAGGTACGGCGGTTCGTTTGAGAACCGGTGCCGCTTCCCGCTCGAAGTCTATGAAAAGGTCAGGCAGGCTGTGGGAGATAGCTACCCTGTCATGGCCAAGATGAACATCGAGGACTTTCTGGATGACGGGCTTATACGCGAGCACGGGATCCGCGGGGCATCTCTTCTGAGCGACGCGGGCCTCGATGCGATCGAGGTGAGCGGAGGCACTGCCGACTCCGGAAAGCTGGGGCCGGCCAGAAAGATAAAGGAAGAGCGCGAGGAAGCGTACTTCCTCGAAAGCGCCGCTGCTGTCAAGAAAGCCGCTCGAATGCCGGTGATGCTCGTGGGCGGGCTTAGAACCCCCTCGAAAATGGCCCGGATCCAAAACGAAACAGGGATAGATTGCTTCTCCATGTCAAGGCCGCTCATCAGGGAGCCTCATCTCATCAACCGCTGGAATTCAGGGGATTTCACAAAAGCGGAATGTGTCTCCTGCTCGGGATGCTTCCTGTCCGTTAAACAGGGTAAGGGGATATTCTGCCTGAAGACGCGGAAGTAGCGGAACCTTCCCAAAAAAGAACCGGACCTCCGTAAAACAGAGGTCCGGTTTTTTTTGTTAAGCCCTTATACAGGCTTCATCATGATTTCGTTTCTTAGAAACAGGTCATCATGTAAGAAGCACTCGGGTCGTTGGCCAATGCGAACGAGCTGAAACGCAGCTCAAGGCACATGGCATTAGGATCGGGCGGGAACGGCAACATCATGGTGTGGGCACCATTGTGTGATGAAAAGAGGTATCCCGGGTATCCTGGCATAGGCTGATGGTTAAGAACGGGAATTATCCCAAAGCAAATGGCGGTGATAATATCCCACGCATGCGCAATCCTGCGGCCCTTGGGTCCGTAGGGGAGGCAGTTGTTCCAAGGCTGAGCACCAGGCCAGTAGTTAAAGCTGCCGATTACGGCTCTTGTCACGCCAGGCGACTGGTTTGCAAGAGTCATGAAACCGAGCTGGACGCAACCGGAAGAGCAGAACGGGACACTCGATGCGATACCAACGTCGAATCCATACGGGAGATACGGGTTCATGCCAATGGGGCTACCAGGTGCGTTCACCGGAATCGTCACGATATCGCACACGCCAAGAGAACAACCCAATTCCATGCAGCTGCCGGTTTGGGGATTCCAGCCGGCATAGTACCCGCTATCAGGGTCGCCGAGGAAAGATTGATTCCTGCACATCTTGTTACCTAAGGCGCCCGAAAGCGAACCGGTGCAGTCATACTCGTCAAACGACATCAGCAGGTACTGGTTGGCCATTGCGTCAGGCCTGCTCTCCCAGACGTACTGCCAGACCGCATAGGCGCTCGGGCAGGTAGTAGGGTCGGCGCACATAGACGAAAGGCTGAACTTCCAGATCGTGTAGGGTGCAGGCAGGGTTGATGTGAAATTACCAGACCAGGCGGAAAAGATGTTGTAGTACGAATTAAAGCCACCTGCAGTCGAGGGGAAGTTATAGTTGTGGTCACCACCAACAACAGGGACGTTACCGGGAATGCTGGAACCGAAGCCCCACATCCAGGACGGCCACATGCTTGTCTCAGAACCCTTGCAGCTAAGCTTGGGATAGTCGAAGGACATGCCAAAGGTGCCTCCGTGCGACTTCCTGCTGTACGGATCTTCCATGACCTTGTAGAGACACTGGGAGAAAAACCAATTGGAGTTGTTTACATTACCCTGCATGCCAGTCCAACCAAAGGCGTCGATCTTCCAGGGCCACGCAACATTTTTAGGCTGTGAAGTACCTGCCCAATGGGCGAAGCTCGGAAAGTACTTACCGCAACCACGGTTCGGGCTTCCATAGTTCCATGTGGTGTAAAAACGCGCACCAGCTTGCATACAGAGCTCATTGGGCTGATGCTGAGCGATTGCGGTTCCGCTGAGCAGAAGCCCGACGACCGCGATGGCCAATACCCATTTTCCTAATTTCATAATCAAACCTCCGAAAATACAAGTGTTAAAGAAAAACGACACTTACAAGAAAAAGCCAGAACTAATGATTCGGTACGTAAAACGCCAAACCACTGTTTCTACACAAATCACTGTTCGAAAAAGTTGAAGCCCGGGTAACACCCCTTGCTCTCGATTCTCAAGTCCTCTTTCGAACAAATAACAACAACTCCTGTTTACCGGCTCTACTTTTGAAAAATAAGGCTTTTAAGGCTTTTTTATTGCTCTCAGGATATTCCTGTTTCGAGGTGTTAACTCGTTTTGTTAGTTTAATCCATTACACGAGAAAGTAAAGCCTTTATATATAATATTATCAAATAAAGCATATTCTCTTTTAAACAAAGGGGTTAGAGCCCAAACAAACATACAGGCCGCTCTGCGCCCCAGTAACCCCGCCCGACTCTTCTAGCTTCTCCATTGTTTTAAACCCTGCAATCCCGCCACAGTTCTTGTGAGATGAATCGGCATTTCCGGCGAAAAACTTTTATCAGTAAATGAGACGAATAAACGTGTTATAAAGATCCCTCCAATGGCATTATTCCGGTATCCTGGATCAACATATCAAAAGACCGCGCAAAAAGGAGTTTAGCCCGATGGTTCAGGGCGCACTGTTCACAAAGGCTTTCGGGGATCCGTCAGTTTCCAGGTTCGCCAAGGTAGCGGTTGAGCTGCCTGTGGAAGGAACCTTTGACTACCGTATCCCGGACATACTGAAAAACAGTGTCAAGCCCGGAACCAGGGTCCAGGTCAGCTTCTCCGGCCGCAGGGCGAACGGGATCTGCCTGGGTGTTTCGAAAACCGCGTCTGTTCATGATCCGTACGATCTGCTGGATGTGCTCGACGAAAAACCGCTCGTGTCGGAAAACCTGCTTGTGCTCATCCGCTGGATTGCCGGGTACTACTGCTGTCCCATCGGTGAGGTGTTTTCCGCCGCGCTTCCAAAGTCGGCGCGGACCTTTGCAAAACAACGTGTAACATGGGGAGCCAGGCTCAAAATTCAAGCCTCTGATGCGCTGAAGCTCGCCGAGGAGCTCATCGAGAAAAGGCCGAAACAGGCGCGAGTGATCAGGCTCCTTGCCGGATCGGATGAACTGATGCCCCTGGCAGAGCTCTGCTCAAGGGCAAACGTGTCCCGTTCCCCGGTAAACACACTTTCCGGCAACAACGTATTAGAGCTTTGCCCTTTGGAGCGGCCTGGCATTTTTTCGCAGGAGAAAGCGGCCTCATTTCCCAAGCCGGACAGGCTGACCGATGAGCAGTCCCGGGCCCTGGAAACGATAATGTCCTGCATGGAAAAACACGAGAGATCGGATTTTTTGCTCTACGGCGTGACCGGCAGCGGTAAAACCGAGATCTACCTCCAGGCCATCGAGGAGATGATAACCCGCGGCAAGGGAGCCATCGTTCTCGTTCCCGAAATCTCTCTCACTCCCCAGACCATCTCGCGCTTCAAAGGCAGGTTCGAGCGCGTGGCCGTTCTCCATTCACGCCTTTCCGACAAAGAAAGGTACGCCCAGTGGAAAAGCATTCAGAACGGCGAGGCGGATGTTGTGGTTGGAGCCCGGTCCGCCGTGTTCGCGCCAATGCCGAGGCTCGGATTGATCGTGGTGGATGAAGAGCACGAGACCTCGTTCAAGCAGCAGAACACCCCATGCTACCACGCAAGAACCGTGGCCCTGAAAAGGGGCGAAATCGAGGAAGCCTTCACGATCCTCGGCACAGCCACGCCAAGCCTTGAGGCCTGCCTTGATGCGCAAAAGAAGACGCTCAAACCACTCGTGCTCAGGCACCGGGCGGGAAAGATGTGCTTTCCAATCGTCTATGTCATTAACATGAACCATGAGAAATCGTACAAGGGCAAATTCCTGTCAAGAGCCCTGAAGACAAAAATTTCAGAAACGCTTGGAAACAAAAACCAGACGATTCTTTTTCTCAACCGCAGAGGCTACTACACGGTCATTATCTGCACGGCCTGCTCAGAGCCGGTCAAATGCCCGAGCTGCGACATTTCGCTGACCCTCCACATGAAAGCGAACCGCCTGATTTGCCACTACTGCGGCCATGAATCGATGCCTCCGGATTCCTGCCCCTCTTGTAAATCAGGCAAGATGATAAAAATCGGGGCGGGAACCGAGCGCGTGGAGCACGAAATCAGCGCCCTCTTTCCCCAGGCACGTGTTCAGCGCATGGACTCTGACACGATGCTCGGGCGCAACGCGCACGAAAAGGCGCTCAAGAGCTTCAAATCCCGGGAAACGGACATACTGATCGGCACACAGATGATTGCCAAGGGACTCGACTTTCCCCATGTGACCCTCGTGGGTGTCATCTGCGCGGACACCCCCCTGTACCAACCGGATTTCAGATCCTGCGAGAGAGCTTTTCAGCTTCTTTCCCAGGTGTCAGGAAGGGCCGGACGCGGGGCGGATGGAGGAAGCGTGCTGGTTCAAACATACAACCCGGACCATTACAGCATCAGGCACGCCATAAAAAACGATTACTACTCGTTCGCCAGGGAAGAGCTGTCAATGCGCGAAAAAGCGGGTTATCCGCCTTTTACCCGCATGATCAGGGCCGTATTCTCCGGAAAAGAAAGCATGGCCGTGGAAAAGATGGCCATGGGGGCGGGGGAAGCGCTTGCAGGGATCAAACTTAGCGACACAACAAAACTGCTCGGCCCTGCTGCCGCACCCATAACCATGATCAAAAAGCGCTACAGGTGGCACCTTCTGGCCAAGACTTCACACGAAAAAGATCTCGACTCGATAACTTCAGCGCTGAAAGAGTTCTTCAGAAAAACCAAACGCGCTCTCGGCAAAGACAGCAGGATGGCCCTGGACGTGGACCCGCTGTCCATGCTTTGAGGGGGGAGGGTTCAGGTTTCAAGGTTCAGGATTCAGGATCGGGATCGGAAGATGACGGCGTGGAAGCCGTCCCTCCAAACGCCGAATGTAAAGATCCGTTCTGATCCGTGTCCATCCGTGGTTCTCTTTCTTCCTCTTCCTTCTACTTTTCCTACTCTTTATAGCAAGCCTACTCTTCCTATTGACATCCATTTTTCAGCATGGTGAAATCAGGGGATCGTTCGACCGGGCGGTCACAAGGAACCGGCCCCACACTAAATTCGACTTAAAAAAGGAGACCTGTATGGAAGGCATCGTAGGGTATGGCGCATACATCCCCGTGCACCGTATCAAGGTGGAGGAGATCGCCAAGGTCTGGGGCGCCGATGCCCCAAGCTATAAACGCGGACTCATGCTTGAAGAAAAGTCGGTACCCACCCCTGACCAGGACGTTATAACAATGTCCGTGCAGGCGGCGCGTTACGCTGTAAGGCGCGCGGGAATCGACCCCAAGAAAATCGGCAACATCTACATCGGCTCGGAATCGCACCCTTACGCGGTGAAGCCCAGCGGTACCGTGGTGGGCGAAGCCATCGGCGCAACCCCGGACATCCACTGCGCTGACTTCGAGTTCGCGTGCAAGGCAGGCTCCGAGAGCATGTTCGTGAGCTACGGGCTTGTCAAGGCGGGCCTAGTGGAATACGGCCTCGGCATCGGGGCTGACACATCCCAGGGCGCACCTGGTGACGCCTTGGAATACTCGGCCTCAGCCGGAGCAGCCGCGTTCCTGTTCGGCCGCGACAACCTGCTGGCCACTGTTGACGACACAGCTTCGTTCATGACGGACACGCCGGATTTCTGGAGAAGGGAATACCAGTTCTACCCCAGGCACGCCAGCCGATTCACAGGAGAGCCGGCCTATTTCAAGCACACCCTTGGCGCGGCGAACATGCTCCTGGAAAAGTCAGGGACAAAGCCCGAGGATTTCAAGTATGCGGTTTTCCACCAGCCGAACGGGAAGTTCCCGATGCGCGTTGGAAAAATGCTCGGGTTCAATCGCGAGCAGATCGAGCAGGGATGGCTGGTTCCCAAGCTAGGCAATACCTATTCGGGAGCATCCCCCCTTGGGCTGAGCGCCATCCTCGACGTGGCAGAGCCCGGGGACAGGATCTTCATGATCTCGTACGGGTCCGGCTCGGGCAGCGACGGCTTCATCTTCACGGTCACGGACAAGATCAAGGAGGTCCAGGACAAGGGACCCAAA
Source organism: uncultured Phycisphaerales bacterium (assembly GCA_964542475.1). GTDB lineage: Bacteria > Planctomycetota > B15-G4 > B15-G4 > CAYZWU01 > CAZIUL01. The sequence continues at coordinate 20,833 of CAZIUL010000035.1, forward strand.
ACATGGGACCAGCTTAACCGGCAGCGCTACCTGGATTACGGGACTTACGCGAAGTACAGGGGCAAGATAAACAAGCTGGAGATAAACTGACCGGCGGACAGCCGGGCTATGTAAACCAGGAGGATACGATAAATGAGAGATGTTGCAGTAATTGGTGTCGGCATGAACAAGTGGGGCGAGCTCTGGGAAAAATCGCTCCGCCACATCTTTGTCGAAGCCGCATTAAAAGCGATCGATGACGCGGGCGTGGACCACATCGATTCCATGTACGTTGGCTGCATGTCCAGCGGCCTGTTCGTTGCCCAGGAACACCTCGGCAGCCTTCTCGCGGACTACCTCGCCATCAGCCCCGTGCCGTGCACGCGCGTCGAATCCGCATGCGCTTCCGGAGGCCTCGCGTTCAGACAGGGGCTCATGGACGTTGCATCCGGAATGAACGACATAGTGCTGGTGGGCGGCATTGAAAAGATGACCGATGTGGACGGCGGCGGCGCGACCTACGCGCTTGCGAGCGCCTCGGATCAGGAGTACGAGGCCTACAACGGGGTGACCTTCCCCGGGCTCTACGCGCTCATCGCACAGGCTCACATGAAACGTTACGGAACAACAAGGGAACAGCTCGCCATGGTGGCGGTGAAGAACCACGAAAACGGAACGCTCAATCCGGACGCCCAGTTCCCGATGAAGATCTCCGTGGAACAGGTTCTCAAATCGCCCGGAGTGGCTGATCCGCTGAACCTGCTCGACTGCTCCCCCATCACCGACGGGGCGGCGGCCGCGATCCTCTGCCCTGTGGACATGGCGAAAAAGCTCGCCAAGAACGGGGCCGCAAAGATCACGGCCTCCGGGCAGGCAACCGACACCATTGCGCTGCACAGCCGCAAGGACCTGGCCTCCATCGAGTCCACGGCCGTGGCTGCGCAGAGCGCCTACAAGATGGCGGGAATCGGCCCGAACGACATCGACTTCGCCGAAGTCCACGACTGCTTCACCATCGCGGAGATCTGCGTGACCGAGGCGCTCGGCTTCTTCGAAAAGGGCAAGGGAGGCGTGGCAGTGGAAGCAGGGGAAACAGCCAGGGGCGGCAGGATACCGATCAACACGAGCGGCGGGCTGAAGTCGAAGGGACACCCTGTCGGGGCGACGGGCGTTGCCCAGATACACGAGATCGTGCAACAACTGAGAGGAAACGCGGGCAAGAGGCAGCTTGAGAATCCGAAGACAGGACTCGCCCAGAACATGGGCGGCACCGGAGGAAGCTCGGTTGTGCATATTCTGGAGGTGATCTGATGTTTGCATCGAGGTACTGGCGGGAGATTCCGCAGCGATACAGGATGGAAGCAGGCAAATGCGGCAAATGCGGGAAGGTTTTTTATCCGCACAGGCTCATCTGCGATTCGTGCAAGTCAAGGGAGTTCGAAACAGTGACACTCCCGGAGGAGGGAGAGATCCTGACCTATACCGTTATAAGGACGCCGCCCGCGGGTTTCGAGGACGAGGCTCCCTACGCGATCGGCATAGTGAAGCTGGGTGAAGATGTTCAGCTGCTCACACAGATCGTTGATTGCGATTTCGACGAGCTCAACATCGGATCGAAGGTGCGCCTGGAGTTCAGGCGCATACAGGAAGACGGCAAATCAGGAGTGCTTTGTTACGGGTACAAGTGCGTACCGGCTGTCTGACAGGAAAATCCGGTCGGACATGCCTGACAAGGCGGACAGGTCCGACAAGAAATTAAAGAAAAAAAACCATGTTCCGAATCGAATCCAAAGTCTCCACGGACAGCAAAGAGTTCAAACGTAACCGTGCCGCCAACGAGGAGAAGATGGCTGTCTTCCGGGAGCGCCTCGCTGAAATAAAGCGGGGAGGGCCTCAAAAATCGATCGAGCGGCACCACAAGCGCGGAAAACTCACCGCCAGGGAACGGCTCGATCGGCTGTTCGACAAAAACAGCCCGTTCGTGGAGTTCTCGTCGCTGGCCGCCTATGAAATGTACGACAACGGGGCGCCCGCCGCGGGAGTTATAACGGGCATCGGCGTGGTGCACGGCAAAGAGATCCTCGTTGTAGCCAACGACGCAACAGTAAAAGGAGGGACCTACTTCCCGGAAACGGTGCTCAAGCACTGCCGGGCCCAGCAGATAGCCCTGGAGAACCGACTGCCATGCGTGTACCTGGTGGATTCCGGCGGCGTGTTCCTGCCGCTGCAGCAGGGGGTCTTTCCGGACAAGGACCATTTCGGCCGCATCTTCTACAACCAGGCCCAGCTCAGCGCGAAACGGATCCCCCAGATATCAGCGGTCATGGGTTCGTGCACAGCGGGCGGTGCGTACGTTCCGGCCATGAGCGACGAAACGATCATTGTTAAGGGAAAGGGCACAATTTTCATCGGTGGTCCGCCGCTGGTCAAGGCGGCTACAGGCGTGGATGTGACACCCGAGGATCTCGGCGGCGCGGATGTGCACTGCAGGATCTCCGGGGTATCCGACCACTACGCCGTGGACGACGAGCACGCAATCCGCATCATCCGCAACATCATCGAAAACGTCCCGTCACCCGAAAAACACGTTCTTGACAGGAGCGACCCGGAAGAGCCGCATTACGATCCTGAAGAGCTCTACGGGATCATTCCCGACGACCTTGTCAAGCCGTTCGATCCAAAAGAGGTCATCGCGCGCATCGTTGACGGCAGCCGCTTTCACGAGTTCAAGGAGCTTTACGGCACAACGCTTGTCACCGGGTTCGCCAAGATCATGGGCTATCCGGTCGGCATCGTTGCCAACAACGGTGTGCTGTTCTCCGAGAGCGCGCAGAAGGGCGCGCATTTCGTATCGCTCTGCAGCGTGAGAAAGATCCCTCTCGTATTCCTGCAAAACATCACCGGTTTCATAGTGGGCAAGGAGTACGAGCACGGAGGCATAGCAAAGGACGGAGCCAAGATGGTGCACGCCGTGGCAACGGCCCAGGTTCCCAGGTTCACGGTCATCATCGGGGGGAGCCACGGCGCGGGCAACTACGCCATGTGCGGCAGGGGCTACCTGCCGAGGCTGCTCTGGATGTGGCCGACCTCAAGGATCTCGGTCATGGGCGGCGCGCAGGCCGCTGATGTTCTCCTTACGGTAAAAATGGCCCGGCTCGAAAAAGAGGGCAAGTCGATGACACCCGACGAGCAGGAGGAGTTCAAGAAACCGATCCTCGCACGCTACGAAAAGGAGTCGAGCGCCTACTTCGCCACGGCAAGGCTGTGGGATGACGGCGTGATCGATCCGACCGACACGCGTACGGTACTCGGACTTTCCATTTCCATGTCCATGAACGCACCGATCCCGGACCAGGAGTTCGGTGTCTTCAGGATGTAAACCACGAGATCACGGAGAATGTGGTGACCAGCGGCTTTCAAACGATCAAGTTCGATAAAAACAACGGCACAGTGCGCGTGACAATGAGCCGCCCCGAGGTTCACAACGCATTCAACGAGCACCTGATCGCAGATCTGACGTACGCCTTCAAGACGATCGCGTCCGATGCGGACGGCCCGAACCCTCCCAGGGTGGTTGTGTTCACCGGCGAAGGAAAATCTTTCTCAGCCGGAGCCGACCTCAAGTGGATGGGCAAGATGAGGGACTACTCCTTCGAGGAAAACATGGAGGACTCCCTTGCTCTCGCCGAATGTATGCACCTGATCTACACCTGCCCTGTGCCCACGGTGGCAAGGGTCAACGGTGCAACGATCGGGGGCGGAGTGGGCCTTTTGTCCTCCTGCGACATTTCAATAGCATCGGAAAAGGCGGTATTCTCTTTGAGCGAAGTGAAGCTCGGCATCGTACCGGCCTGCATAGCGCCCTATGTAATCGGCCGCATCGGGCAGCGAGCCGCTCGCGAGTTTTTCCTTACCGGCGAGCGCTTCGATGCCTGTAAAGCGCTCGAGATAGGGCTCGTCAACCGGGTGGCGCCGCACGAGAAACTCGATGAAGCCGTCAGCGAGATCGAAAGCAGGCTGACAAGCTCGGGACCCAATGCACTGAAAATGGCCAAGGAGCTGATCCGGGATGTGCCGGGCATGACCCCTGAACAGTACAAGCACTACACCGCTGAGATGATCGCAAGGCTGCGCATCTCCGACGAAGGGCAGGAGGGCATCAAGGCGTTCTTCGAGAAAAGAAAACCGTCCTGGGCGGACAAGGGCGCAACGAAAGATAAACCATGAAAAAGATACTGATCGCCAACCGGGGAGAGATAGCCGTCAGGATCATCCACGCGTGCAGGGAGATGAACATACCCGCCGTGGCGGTCTTTTCGGAAGCTGACCGCACATCGCTCCATGTCCAGCTCGCGGACGAATCGATCCTGATCGGCCCCCCGGCGCCGCAGGAAAGCTACCTCAACATCGATGCAATCATCAAGGCGGCGGAGGAAACCGGAGCCGACGCGGTTCATCCGGGTTACGGTTTCCTGGCGGAGAACGCCGGCTTTGCGGCGCGATGCGAAAAAGAGGGGATCACCTTCATCGGGCCGCCCGACAAGGCCATCCGCGCGATGGGAAACAAGGTCGAGGCGAGGCGCATCATGAAGTCCGCCGGTGTTCCGGTTGTTCCCGGAACGAAGGGAAACATTGGCGACTTCGAGCAGCTTATCGAGGATGCGTCCGCGATCGAGCCGCCGCTTTTCGTGAAGGCGTCCGCCGGGGGCGGCGGCAAGGGCATGCGCCTGGTAAAGGACGTAAAGGAGCTGCGATCAAGCATAGAGCTCGCATCCCGTGAAGCAGAGGCGGCGTTCGGCGACGGAACGGTATACGTGGAAAAAGTGATCGAAAGCTCGCGCCACATCGAGTTCCAGGTGCTGCTCGACAATGAAGGGAGAGGGGTTCATCTCTTCGAACGTGAATGCTCGATCCAGCGCCGCCACCAGAAGCTCGTTGAGGAGACCCCCTCGACAGCGCTAGACCAGGAGCTCCGGCAAAAAATGGGAGAGGCAGCGGTCGCCGCAGCCAAGGCGGTCGGCTATCAGAACGCTGGTACGGTGGAGTTCCTTTTCGATGACAGGACAAAGGAGTTCTACTTCCTGGAGATGAACACCAGGATCCAGGTGGAACATCCTGTCACCGAGTTCATTACAGGTGTTGACCTGGTCAAATGGCAGATCCGCATCGCTCGCGGGGAGGCGCTCGGTTTCACCCAGGAAGAGCTCGTCAGGCGCGGCCATTCGATCGAGTGCCGCATCTACGCCGAGGACCCTGCTACCGGGTTCATGCCCTCTTCCGGGAAAATCCTATTTTTGAAGGAGCCTTACGGCCCCGGGATCAGGAACGATTCGGGTATCTACAGCGGCTACGAGGTAAGCACACACTACGACCCGATCCTGTCAAAGCTGATCACCTTCGACGAAACACGCGAAGGCGCTCGCCTCAAGATGATCACAGCGCTCGAGAACTACGTGGTTCTGGGGATCAAGACGCCGGTGCTGTTCTTGAGGGATCTCATGGCTCATGAGGCTTTCGTCAACGGCGAGACGAACACCGACTTCATCGAAAAGCATATGCCCGGATGGAGCGATGACAGGTGGAGGCCGGATGACGGCGGGCTGCCTGACGAGGTTCTCGTTGCAGCGGCCCTGGCCGAGCACCTGGACAAGCCCTCGGTCAACACCGAAGGAGGGAGCGGCAAAGAGCAGCGCCCCACGCCGTGGCTTACCTCGGGACGATGGGAAATCGGAGGAGGTGCCTGACCAATGGAATACAGTTTTCTCTACAACGGCGACGAGCATTCCGCAAAGGTCGAAAAGGGCAAGAACGCGTTCAAGGTCGGCATAGGGGACAGGGTGCTCGACGTGAGCGCCTTGATGCTGTCTCCAGGGCTGTTATCCCTGATCATCGACGGGCAATCGGTGCTGGCCCACACGGCGCGCGATTGTAACGGCAGCATTGTCTGCATCAACGGCGTTCAGTGGAGCCTTGGAAACGCGGACGCGGAGGATGACGCTTCAGGAGCGGGCTCGACACAGGGCGGAGACGGTGTAATCAAAACACCCATGCCCGGCAAGATCGTCGAGGTCCATGTTAAGGAGGGGGACAGCGTGGAAAAGAACCAGCCGCTCCTGGTGCTCGAAGCAATGAAGATGCAAAGCGACATCATCTCGGATGTGAGCGGCGTGGTAAAAAAGGTACTGTTCAAGCCCGGGGACCAAGCCAACTTCGGCGAACCACTCGTGGAGATCGAGCCCGCGGACGAGTAGGCAAGCCAGCTTATCTACTGCTTCAACATTCTCAACAGCTCTTGGGCCTCCCTGGATGAGGGATTGAGCTCCTTCGCGCGCCTTGCCGCATCCAGGCCCTTCTCATTCCTTATCCCCGCCTTGAGAAACGCCTTCGCCAGCAGAAAGCTGGAAAGAAAATCTACGGGATGCTGCCGCACCGAAGCCTCCAGGATCTCGATTGCCTCTTTACCCCGACCAAGCTTATCAAGCACGCCCGCAAGGCTGTGAAACGTATCAGGGTTGTCCCGGTACCTGCTGAGCTCCATCCTGTACTCAGCTTCGGCGCCCCTGTAATCCCTTTCACTCTCGAACGTTTTCCCAAGGATGTAGTGCGCCTTTTCAGCCGAGGGTTCCAGCTCGATAACACGCCGCGCCTCATCCGCAGCCTCGTGCGCGCGTCGCATGTTTATCAGCACCATGGCAAGTGTACAGCGAATCCGTACGGCTCCGGGATCAGCATCAAGGAAACGCCTGCAAAACCGTTCGCATTTCCTGAACGATGCTGTTCTGAAACAGGTGTCGATCATCTGCTCCAGGGTTTTCATGTTGGAAGGGTCTAGCTCCAAAGACCGCTCGAATGATCTCTTGGCTGCTCCCATTTTCCCGCAGGCTCTCTGGGCAAGCCCCAGGTTGGCCCAGGCCGTAAAAAGGTCCGGAGCCCTCTCTGTCGCCACGCGAAAAACATCAAGCGCAGCCTCCATGTTGCCTGTTTTCATGTAAGCAGCACCGAGCGTGAGAGCCGCGTCGATCATTCCGGGCTCCTGCTCAACGATCTTCTCGAGCAGGGAGACAGCACCCGAACTGTTCCCGTCCGACATCATGCGTTGTGCAGCGTACAGGTTCCAGAGGAGATCCACCTTCTCCTTGGGGTCCGCAAGCCTTCCCCCACCGGCTGAAGACGCGGTATCCGCCTGTGCTCCCGTGTAGCCGAGCATGCGGAGCGCCTCAGCGGATCTTGGATCCACATCCCCGGGCTCAGGCCTTTCTTCCGCGCTCGCGCCCAGGCGCGTCATCATCGCATCCAGGTTTCCTTTCATCTTCCTCGCCACCTCGGGCAGCTCGTGAACGAGGTTTTTGGTTTCCCCGGGATCATCAGCCAGGTCGTAAAGCTCCGGGTCCGGGGCCAGGATGTACTTGTACCTCCCGGCGCGAATGCTCATCAGCTCGCTCCACCCGTAATGCAGGTTTGGATACCAGGATTCGCTGTATGCGGCAAGCCCCAGCTTTTTCGTTTTACCTGAAACCAGGGGCATGAGGCTTGTCCCTGCGATGCCGTCCGGCGCGCGAAGCCCGAGCATGTCCAGGATCGTGGGCATTACATCAACGAGCCTGACCTGCGACTCGATCGTTTGCGGGGAAAAGCCGGGTGCCTTGATGATGAACGGAACCTGGAGCGTGCTGTCATACACGAAAAGACCGTGAAACCGCTCCCTGTGGCTGCCAAGCCCCTCACCGTGGTCGCCGACCAGGATCACCAACGTATCTTGTGAAAGCCCCGTCCGTTCGAGCCCGCCCAGCAGGCGTCCCACGAGGAAATCCGTGAATGCAACCTCTCCGGAGTATGGGTCGTCCGGATAAAGCGCGCCGAACTTCTTCGGCGGATCATACGGGGCATGCGGATCGAAAAGGTGCACCCACATGTAAAACGGCGCATCGTTGTTCCGCTCCATCCAGGATAGCGCCTCGTCCACTGTCTCGTCGCCGCGGCGCTGAATGTTGTCCGGAGACATTACACCGCCTGCCGGGTCAAAATCGAACCGGTCGAAGTATTCATCGAAGCCCTGCGAGATCCCGAAACCCGAGTGGAGCACATATGCGGAGACAAACCCCGCGGTGCGCCACCCGTTTTCTCGAAGGATCTCAGCCAGCGTAACGCTGCCCTCGGAAAGCTTGAAGCCGATATTGTCACGGACTCCGTGGGAAGGCGGATAGCTGCCCGTAAAAATGCTGGCATGGGATGGAAGGGTGAGAGGGGCTGTCGCGGTGGCGTTAAGAAAAAGCGCCCCTGCCCTGCCCAGGCCATCGATCGCGGGCGTATCCGGAGCGTCAGCGCTGTAACATCCCACATAATCAGCCCTGAGCGTGTCAATGGTCATGAGCAGCACATTCATCCGCCCTTTTGAGCCTTCGCCGGTTCCCGCTTCCTCCTCAGGCGTGGACTGCCGCCCGCAGCCCGTAATGAAAAGTGCTGAAAGAAAGAAGAAGTGAACCACGGATGGACACAGATTATCACTGATTAACACGGATAATTTTTTCACGTGGTTTTTTTTCATTCGTTTCCGTTCCCGATTTCCGAGGCAATACCGAGCCTGGTTAAAATTTTGGTTCATGGCCCATTTCCGGGGAAAGGTTTGAGGCCTAACCGTCCCTACCCGGTCGGGGTGGAATCCAACCCTCCATATCCGTCATTTTTCTATCTTCTTCAATCCGTGTTCATCCGTGATTCTCTTTCCTCTTCAATCCGCGTCATGTACAACTCCTTTTGCGCGTCGGATTGTCGCAAATCAGCATGGCATCTCCATAGGAATAAAACCTGTACCGCTTCCTGACAGCTTCCTGGTAGGCGGCAATGACGTTTTCCCTGCCCGCAAAGGCGCTGACCAGCAGCAGAAGCGAGGAGCGAGGAAGGTGGAAGTTTGTCAGCAAAAGATCCACCGCTTTGAACCTGTATGGGGGGTAGATGTAGAGGCTGGTCCGCCCTGATGCCGGATGAAATGAGCCGTCCTCATGGGCAACTGTTTCGAGCACTCTCGCGCTCGTTGTGCCCACAGCAACCACGCGCCCGCCGGAACCTTTGACCATATTCAGGGTTTTCGCGCTTTTCTCATCGAAAACAAACCGCTCCTCGTGGATCCGGTGGAGCGTTATGTCCTCCTCGCGGATAGGCGCAAAGGTGCCGACTCCCACGTGCAGCGTGAGCTTCACCAGGATGATCCCCGATTCCACGGCCCGCTCCAGCAGAACGGGCGTGAAGTGAAGCCCGGCTGTTGGCGCAGCCACTGCTCCGGGAATCGCCGCGTAAACCGTCTGATACCTCTCCCTGTCCAGGTCATCCCTCGCATCCGAAAAACGATCCCGGCTGATGTACTGTGGCAGGGGCATCCGACCGAGCCGGTAAAGATCCTCAGGAGCGGAAAGGCTGTCGAAACGGACCGACCAGGTTCCTGAGCCGAGATAGGCTCGCATGAGCGCATTCCCTCCGCATTCGAGGTTCAGGGCCTCACCCTCACGGATACGGGCGCTCGGCCTGGCCAGTGCCTCCCATTCCCCTTCCCGCTTTTGCTCCAGTAGAAACAGCTCAACGAAACCTCCGGAGCTTCGCCGCGCCTCAACCCTGGCCGGAATCACCTTGGTGTCGTTCATCACAAGCGCATCGCCAGGCTTCAGAAAGGCAAGGGTGTTCTCGAACTGCTCGTGGCGCAAAGCGCCTGAAACGCGGTCCAGCACCATGAGCTTCGAGGAGCTCCTCTCCTCCGCGGGAACCTGCGCAATCAGCTCTTCTGGAAGGTCATACGAGTATTCGGATATGGAATGCATAGGCACGATTCAAAAAGGCGGGACAGGTTTTTTCAACAAAGTTTTCATAAAGATAAGGGCGGTTCGTGAACCGCTCCTTCACGGCCTACGGCTGTTTTCACTTATCCTGGGTTGCCCTACGGTTCGGGATCGGGATCGGCCGTACGGGCGGCCGGACGGTCGACCCTGCGCGCTGAAAAACCCGTTCATCTGTTTCGCGACCTTGCGCCGGGCCCTTCTCAGGCAAGCCGCCACTTCGCTGACACTGATCTGAAGCGCTTCGGAAAGCTCCCTGTATGTCATCCCCTCCATTTCGTGGAGCCTCAAGGCTTTGCGTTCCAGCGGCGATATGCTGTCGATTCCAAGCCCGCATGCGTAAAGGATCAGCAGCAGGCATGAGATGTTCCGGGAGCTTTCCTCGTGTTCAATCATCATGCGCAGGGGATCGCCGAAGCCGTCGTCATCACGCTCCTCTACCGAGTACAGGCTGACCCACGGCCTGGCCATGCGCGACCTTGCAGCCTTTTTCACCCTGTTTACCGCCAGCACGCGGATCCAATTGCGAAAAGACGGGCCGCCCTGAAAAGCAAAGCTCCCGGAACAGCGGAATATGTCGAAAAAGATGTCGGAGATCAGCTCATTCGGGTCATTCGGACAGCAAAGCCGCCGCGCAACCGCACCCACGAATACGCCCAGCCAATCCGCGTTCAGCTCATAAAAAACCCGGAACAGTCTTTCATCCCTTGTCTGATAAAACATCTCCAGGACACGCCCCGAAAGAGCGTCCCGGTCCATACGGAGCCTTTCCTTTTTTTCTTCACCTTCGGAATGCACGACAGCGATCTTCGCGCAGCAGACAAGCCGGCCCGAACGGGCAAGCTCCCGCCTTATCTCTTCAAAGCGTCTCTTCCCTTTCTGCGGCAAAACCTGTTTCCTCTTTAGCCCGCTTATTTCATACTCTTCGTCGCGAGGTAGCTGTAAACTGTGTTGTGGCAAGGCGCATGTCAGGAGACGGCCGCAGGCCTGTTCCTACAGGTTGAGGATCGTCTCCCGGCATGAAACGCAGCATGAGCGCAGTTTACGGTGCCGCAGCAGATGAGTATATGCGGGTTAGCCACAATCGAACAGATGTGGAGTAGGAGGTGCAGGGAGGATGGGCATCATTACAGGGAAGTTTTGATTGGAGCCCGGCGTTTTGGAGAGAAGGCGGGAGGGTCGGGCTAACCCTGACAAGTTAATTGGCTTCTTCCCCCCACTCATCGGAAAACGAGCCTGTTGAATCAATATCATACAAAACCACGCGGTCACGCCCGGAGTTCTTGGCTTCGTAAAGCGCGTTGTCAGCCGCGTCGATCAGCTGGGAGTGGTTGCTTATCTCCCGGTGGGGACACGAGGCGATGCCGATGCTGACTGTTATCCTTTGGGGCCTGGCCTCGGGAGGCATACAGAGGCTGCGGTCGTTTCTCACATTTGACAGTATTCTGGCGGCTGTGATCCGGGCTCCTTCCAAGCCGGTCCTCGGTTGAATTATACCGAACTCCTCCCCCCCGTACCGGCCAATTATATCGGTATCCCTGATGGTCTTGTTGATAAGGGAAGATACCCTCTTGAGCGTACGGTCTCCCACCAGATGGCCGTAGCTGTCGTTGACACGCTTGAAATGATCGATGTCGATCATCATGAACGAAAGGAAAGACTTGTATCTTCTGTGCTCATTAAAGGATCTTTTCAGCGCTTCCAGAAAATAAATGCGTGAATATAACCCGGTAAGGTCATCAGTGATGGCCATCTGCTCCAGCTTGCGTGTCTGAACCTCCAGTTTTTTCTGCAGTCGCTTTTCCTTCAGGCCGCGCTGGACCCTGAGAATCAGCTCCTCGTCATCACACGGCTTGAGGAGATAATCGAAAGCCCCAAGGCGCATCGATTGAACGGCTGTTGCAAGGGAACCGTGTCCGGTAATGATTATGAAGATTGTGCCGGGATATTTGCTTCTGACCGCCTCGAGAAGGGCTATTCCGTCCATGTCCCCCATCACCATGTCCGAAAGAACCAGATCGAAGGTTTCCTTCTCCAAGATCGCAAGGGCATCCCTGCCGTCCCGGGCCAGGCTGACATCATACCCTTCTTTGATCAGTATACGTCCAAGCTTGACCCTGACGATCTTCTCGTCATCCACCACAAGTATCTTATCCTTGGATACCATGGGCTGCCTCAAGGATCGAAAGCTGTTTTCGTATCTGCCTAGTGATAAATAAGATACTTGAAAAGCAGGGAAAACGCAAAGGAAAGTTCAGGGAGAGAAGAAGAAGAGAACCACGGATGGATACTAACAATTATCCTCGCCGCTTCCCCATTCCCTCACCACTCCATCTTTAAGAGCGCCGGCCAGCATCCTCCTGGCGCGGAACAACCTTACCTTGACGTTTCCTTCCGGCAGGTTCACTCTCTTGGCTATTTTGGCGATAGGTCTCCACTTACGGTATCTCAGCTCGAAAACTTCGCGGTAAATGGGCGGAAGGCTCTGCACCAGCGCCCAGAGCCTTTTCACCTTTTCCCTGGCTTCCTCCTTCTCTTCGAGATCCATCAGGATCACGTCGATGCCAGGGGAGCATTCAGGATCAGGATGTACGCTTTCTAGATAAGTAATCACCTTCTTCTTGGCTGAACGGTTACGAAGCCAGTCCACTACAACATGGTAAGCAATCCTGAAAAGCCAGTTTTTGACCTTTTCAGGGGTTTCGAGGCTGGACACGGATCTGCAAGCCCTGTACATGGCTTCCTGGCAGAGATCCTCGGCAACATGATAATCCCGCGTCCGCCTGTATATGTACTTGACCAGGTCTTTCCTCAACGACGAGGCAGCTTCCTCGAAGGATCTCCTCAAACCTTCATCGGCTCTTAATGTGGCTGTTTCGGCATCAAATCTCTTCCGGGCCATTCATCCTCCCAAACAGGTGCGGTTGATTCGAAAGGGCAGTAATGAATAATCCCGAAGGGGGACGGGCATGCCACGAAATCGTTTTTTTTGGTGGGGATCGGCGATCGAAAAGGGCGGGCTAAAGCCTGTTGATAGACTCCATCAACTCGGCGGTTATGGATTCCAGCAACCGGTGCCTCGAAGATGAAGCCTTTTCATCCAAGTCCAGAAAACGGAGCTCTTCTCCGAAACGAACCTTTATCCCGGCAAGGCGCGGAAAACGCCCGCCTTTCGGCAGAACACGGGCTGTGCCGCGGATTCTGACCGGATAAACCGGGGCTTTAGACCTCAGCGCTATGAGAGCGATGCCGCGCATACCCGGCCCGAGATCGCCCCCGGAACGGATCTCCCCCTGCGGAAAGATCCCGACAGCCCTGCCGTGTGCAAGCATGTTGATGGAGTTTTTCAGGGCTTCGCGGTTGAGGTTCCCTTCCATTATGGGGATGCACCGCATGAGCCTCGAATAGCGGTTCAGCACCGGTTTGAAGTAGTAGTCGGAAGTCATGAGGTAGTGTATGCGGCGTGTTGTCGCAGCCTGCAGAACCACAGGATCGAGCAGGGACTCGTGGTTGGCGGCAATGATAACGGCGCCCTCTTCAGGCGGCAAAGGGCCGCTGATATCGAGCCGGAACAACACCTTGAGCAGCGAAAAAGCGAATGCGTGCTGCATCCTGAACTGGATACGGTTGAAGAAACCGATCGGTGTCAGTGGAGGAGTAACCTTGTTGCCTGATGTCAGGTTCGCGCACAAAAAGCAGCGTCCCCTTCAGTCTATAGCTCTTTCGCCGCCTGCTGGGTCCAGTAGTTGCCCGGCCATTCGCGCTTAAGGCGGCGGTAGAGGCCCTGCCATCTTTTTCCGGAGTCCTTGCCGCCAAGGATCTGGAAACATTTGCCCGCCCAGAACATGCCTTCAGGCTGCGCCGATCCCACCCGCGTATAGTGAACCACGGTCCTCAAAAAGTCGTAACGAGCGCTTTTCAGCTCTTCTTCCGTGCGGTCGGGTTTGTTAAAGATGCATCTGCCCCTGCCTAGATAAGCATGGGCGACAACCTCGTTTTCCGAATCGAACCTGTTGTCTATGACCTCATTGAAGAAGCCCAGTGCGTCCTGATACTTCCTTTGAGCTGTCAGAACCCGCCCCATGCGCAGCCTTGTCTTGTTGGCCACCGAAGGGAAGCTGTTCTCAACCTTGCTGAACAGGGCCTTGTAATCGTCCAGAGCCCTGTTCATATCCGCCCCTTTTTCTATCTCCTTGAGGTATAGAAACCAGTACTCCACCTCGTGGTCCCAGAACTCGCCCGCCTCCTTTTTGGCCAGGGCGTTCTTGAGGATGATGAAACCTTCGCGGGCCTTTTTCATATCCCCCTTGTTCATGTAGCAGATAGCGCGCTGGCGAAGAGCATCCGGGTACAACCTGTGGTTGTTGAAGGTGTTGGCAAAATAAGAAAACGCCTTGATCGCATTGTCCCATTGCGCACTCTTCTGATAGCACTCCGAAGACAGGTACAGGCAGTGCGCGCTGAGAGAGGCTTTCTTCTCACCAAGGGCGTCTCCATAGTCCTGGAAAAGCTCGGCCGCTGACATGTAGTCTTCATTGACATAGGTGTCCATGGCTGTCTTGTAGTCGTTGCTTGTCGATGAATACAGCACCGCCTTTACCCGGTCCGAAGGCACGCTCTGGTTCGGGAGGCTGCCTTTCTTGTAAAAGACGTTGCTCACGGTCTCCTCGACTATCCGGACCTTCAGTATCTTCTTTCCATCGGCCAGTTCTATGACATCCCCGAAAGCCATGGATTGAAAAAGCGGAAAAGCCACGCAAACCAAAAAGGAGGCGATGACGCGTTTCATGATTACTCCTTGATATCTGCCAACCAAAAGCGAATCCCCTGCGGATGCAGGAAAAGCAAATAAACAGCGGCGGACGAGCCGCTTGTTTCGAAAACCGTTTCGATTTATCGTTTCCACGCGCTCGTGTAACACGAACGCTCGACGATTTAACGCAAATTAACGCAAAAACAGGAAACCATTTTAAAAGGGGGGCATGGCCCTGTCAAGCGGGAAAGGCTGTCCGCTAAAACGGCCCCCTCACCGCTATTGGGCGGGGCAAGGAGCGTCTCCTCAGGCCGAGGGGTACGCTCCCATGTCCGCCACCCAGGAAACAGCGGCCTCGAGCGCAGCCCCGGAAACAGCGCGCCCCACGTCTGAAATCGTGTAGCAGTGGTCCTCTGTGCCTGAGGCGTCTAGCTCGGTCACCACCGTGCCTGCAGAAACTGCAACTCCTTCGGCCACATGACCGCAGACAACCCCATCGGATTGCGCGCAAAGGCACTCCGAATCCACCCGTGCCAGCTCATCCCCTTCCTTCACAACGCTGCCAAGCCTCCTTGACAACGAAAAAACACCGGAAGACCGGGCCGTGTGCCGGAACCTCCCTCCTGTCTCCTCCTTTTCAGCTCGCGGGGCATGGTGTACGGCTGCTGTTGCGCCCTGGTATATAATCCTGCCCAAATCCCTGCCCGGAGAGGTAAGCACCAGGGCGTCGCAGCTTACTCCGGTTTCATGCCCCTCTCCCATGCCGATCATCAGGGAGGCGTCGCCGATTGAAAGGTTTACGCTGGTTTTGGGTGAGCACGAGTTCATAATAATGTCGGGATTCAGCACTTCCACCACACTTTGGACGTCGGCGGTCAGGAGGGGGATAACGAATCTGTCCAGCATTCCCAGGGCTTCGGTGACAACCGCCTTTACCGAGGTCACACCCTCCACTTCGAAAGAGCCTGTAAACGCCGCCTGCGAATAGGCGTTCCCGCGCAAAAGGGTCGACGGATCATCGGACGACGCAAGGAGCACCCTGAAACGCGCCCTGAACAGCCTGTGGGCAACAGCGGTGCCCATCTCGCCCGCACCGCAAACAAGGATCAACGGTTTGAACTTCATTTCGCCTCCATGAACTTCAGCTTATGAATGTGGTGTCCGGTATAACCGTGACTCCAGCACGATGCAAGGCGGCTGCGGCCACGCCCTTGCCCTGGACCGTCTCCCTGTCGATGGTGGTCAGGTTCACCCCGCAGGAAGGGCTCTTTTCCTTCAAAACCGCCGTCTCCACTCCAAGCATCGTGGAGATCTTCAACAGCATGTGCGCGCCTGCCAGGAAGTTTGCGGTCACATCCCTGCCGGAAAGAGTCAACACCCGCGCCTTTCCATCCAGCACAAACGAGCCGTCCCCCCCCCTCATGCAGGCGGGCTCGCGCGGCGTGGAAAGCCCTCCCATCTGCTCCGGGCATACAGGCACGATCCTGTCGCTGTCAATGCCTTCCAGCAGCCCGGCCACCCCGCAGCTATTTCCATCATAACGGCATGGTAAATCCAGCAGGCAGGCGCTGATAAGAACCGCTTGTTTTTTCTTATCCATGTTCTGCAACTCCTTGGCTTCAAGCCTTGCGCCGTCCGGCCAGGACCTCCATGATTTTATTCCATTCGAACCGGCATAGCCACCTCGCCGGAATTGTAAAAACAATAAAGCCCAGGAGAACCGGAACCAAAACACGCATTGCTTTCGAAACGATGGAGCTTGTCAAAGGTTCGGGACCGATTACCCATAGCGCTCCCAGAACGGCAGCAGCAAGAAAAGCGGTCAGCAGAAACGTTCTCACGATCCCCGATAAAAGAGCTCCGCCCCCCAGGGGCCCTATCTTTTTCCGCAGCAGATAAAAAAGCAGGATCGCCTGAAGCAGTGCCGACACGGAGGTGGCCGCAGAGATTCCGGCCTCGGCAAAAGGGCCGACAAGGAGCAGGTCGAGGCCGATGTTCACCAGCACGAGGATACAGCTCACAAGCACCGGCAATCGCCACTGGCCCATGGCGTAAAAGACACGCGTAAGAAGCATGCCCGCGCTCAAAAAGGGAATGCCGACCGTGTACCCAATCAGCGCGCACGCCGTGGCATCGACCCTGTCCGGGGTGAACTCTCCCCTCTGAAAGAAAAGAGAGATGATCGGGTGTGCAAGCAGCATGAGCCCCGCGGCAGCCGGGATGGACAAGAAAAAGTTTATCCGCATGGCGCCGGAGAAGTTCTCTTTCATCCCATCGGTGTCACCCGCTGCCGAAAGCCTCGACAGCAGGGGAAAAACGGCTGTTGTCAGCGCGATTCCAATGAGCGCGAACGGAAACTGCATCAGGCGGTTGCCCACGAAAAGATGAGTTACACCGCCGTCGCCCGGGATCAGAGCGTAGGCAACGCCGCGGTCCACCAGCAGCACGTTCATCTGTACCGCTGAAACACCCACGATCATGGGAACGGTTGTGGCAAGCACGCGCCTGAAACCGCTGTCGTTCAGGTTCACCGAAGGCCTAAGTGTAAAGCCCTGCCGTTTCAGCGCCGCCACGAAGAGCAGCACCTGGACTCCCCCGCCAACCATGATCCCGCACGCGATAAAAACCGCTCTTGACTGCTCGTTCTCAAAGGCGAGAAATCCGGCAACGATCGCAGCCGCTATCCAGACCGCGTTCAGGATGGCGGGCGAAAGCGCCGGCAGAAAGAAATAATTCAACGAGTTGAGCACTGCCTGGCATTGCGCGAGAACGCATACGATCGCCAGGTAGGGCAGGAGGATCCGCATGAGGACGAGCACGTCGGCGAGCTTTCCCGGCTCTGTTCCAAGGAACGACGAAAGCCAGGTCGTGGGAAGGATGAGCGACAGCCCGACCAGGCCCAGCACGACCGCAAAAAGAAACAGGCCGATGCAGGTGATGACGCGGCGGGCGAGAAGAAAGGCGCGGGCGCGGCCCTCCTGCTCGAGCACCCTTGTAAAAACCGGGATGAAGGCTGACGACAGCGCGCCCTCCCCGAAAAGGTTCCTGAATATGTTGGGCACGGTCCAGGCCAGGTACAAGGCGTCTGAAAGGTATGCGTTCAGCACGGCCGTGCTGATCATATCCCGGCAAAGACCCAGCACGCGCGACGAGAGCGTGAGCATGGAAAGGGTTCTGGCTGATCTTAGAAATTCCATCCCGGCCCCGTATCAACTCCCTTCCGTTTTCCTGCCTTCACCCACCGATTTTACATCGTCATCGTCGTCGACCGCTCCGCCGCCGAGCTTTTTGAGCCTCTCCCTGACTTCTCTGAAAATCTTCAGGTCATCTCCGGCTATTGCCATCCCGAGAGATTTCAGGAACCTGGGATCAGCCGGCGCGATCTCTGTGGCCAGGTAAAGCTGCCGGAGCCCCTCCCTCATCATGATTTCATCTTCACTTGATCTCAGCGCCTGCCCCGCCTCGTGATGATAGTCCGGGTTCAGGGGATCCATCTCGATCGTATGCATGTAGGCCACAGCCGCTTCTTCAATTCGGCCCTCCACGGCATATATCCTGGCCTTGTACAGGAAACAGTTGGGATCCTTCGATCCGAGCCTGAGCGCTGTTTCGAGGTCGGCAAGCCCTTCTTCGTTATTCTTGTTCCTTATCTTGTTGCGCGCTGACGCCACGTATCCCCTGGCCCCGACCTCGGGCAGCCCGTAGTAGACATACTCGAGAAACTCCCGGTTGAGCGGCGACAACGAGACGATCCCAAGCCTGTCCTTGAAGAACCTGAGGGTATGCCAGAGGCTTACGGTTGATGCTGCGCCCGCGTCCCCTTTTTGTGCCTGCAAATCGGTACCTGTGGCAAGCGCTGAAACAAAGCCGGAAAACTTCGCCTTGTACCGCTCGTGGCTCAAAAGAAAATGCACAAGACACCATGCTTCCGCGTAGTGAAGCTGCCCGAATTGCACCTGAGGGGTCAAAAGTACCTTTTCCAGTGGGATGTATTTTCCCTCGGACAGCGCATAACGGAGTTCAGCCAGACGGCCTTCCTGTAAGCCTCCGACCGCGACATTCCTGCTCTCATCCACGACCGAGGCCCCGTAGTACTCGGCCAACCCCTCGTTGACCCAGATAGGAAAAATGAAATCCGGCCTGAGCTGATGCACCAGGAGATGTGTCCCCTCGTGAAAAAGCACATCCAGCGTGGAGCGCGGATCAGCGGAGTCGTGGTAAAGCTTTAGCTCGCCGGTTTCAGCATCAAAAAAACCGTCCATGGCCGATGCCGCGCCCGCCATCAGGTACTGCAACCTGGACCTGTAGATGCTGATAGTAGGCTTGGACTGTTTGTCGCTCTTCGAACAGGAGCCCCCCCAGCGTTTCATGAACGCTCCATAAAAGCTTTCGAATACCTCCGTGTAGTATTCCAGGAGCTCCGGGGAGGTGTTTGTTACAACCTTGAAGTCGGGCTTTTCTCTTTCCCAGGCGTTCTCCCATTCCAGATGCCTCGATACACGCTCCAGCCTCTCCCTGCTCTGCTTGCGCCTTTCTTCTATGAGCGCATCCCTCTTCTTTTTCGTACGCCACAGCCCTTCGAAAAGGACCAGCCCTTTTCCGATCTGCTCCCGTTCAAATTCGTTGCGCGGAATGTAATCCTCGCTGCTCTCGATGAAGATCTCTTTGATCCTGTCCGCTTCGATCTTCAGGCGGCCATGCGGAAAAATGATGAAATACGCATCTTCGCTCTCCCCGGCTTTCCTTATCTTGCATTCCTCAATAACGCGGCCGTCGAGCAGAACAAGCATGTCCGCGTTCGCATGCGCGGCAAAGATCAACATCATGTACAGTAAAGGATAAATAACCTTCTTACTCTGCATCCGATACCTTTGGCAAGCCTCTGTTTCGATAACACCGTACTGCAATACCGCGCCCCCTGACATTTTTTATCGGAATCAGCGATTATGAAAAGAAAAGGGGGAAAAAGCAATTGCCCAATATCGGGCTAAGACTACTCGACCAATCCATCCCCAACGGTTTTCATGCCTCCGCCCTCGGTGATCAGCACCAGTCTGTTGGGCTTCACCTTTTCAAAGCTCTGGATCGTGTTCCGGGCGTCGGGCCAGCGCACCGTTATTTTGTCTATCAGCTCCGCCTTGCCGAGTCCGAAATGCGCTTCAGGAGGGTTGAACTGCCCGCAGTGGCCCATGCCTCCCCGGATCTCGCTAACCTGCGTTACATCGCCTGTCACGACCTCGATCCTCGCTCCGATACCCATCCGGTTCGAGCCCCCCTTTCCCGTACCGCAAAGCTTTATCGCGATCCAACTGTTTCTGTTGCCCCTCTCGTTCCTGAAAAGAGCCGGTGCAGGATGGTCGCCCGCGCGCCGCTCGGAAGGCATGCGCATCCACGACTTGCCTGCCAGGATGTCGAGGTCGCCGTCGCGGTCATAGTCAGCCACCGAGATCCCTGAAGAGCTTTCCCAGTCAAAGCCGCACCTGTCCGTCACCTCCTCGAACTCGTGATTTTTTGCCTGCCTGAAGAGCCTGAGCTGTTGCCCGTCAGGATAGTCGCCGGATGATATAAGCAGGTCCTCCAATCCGTCGTTGTCGAAATCCATGAAAGCGACGTGCATGTCGCCCTGGTTCCAGTTGTCCGAGTGAGCGTGTTTCCGCGAAAGCGCGTGCGGCCGCCGCTCGAACACGAATCCCTTCTCCCTGCCCCGGTTCACAAGAAGCGAGGAAAGGTCCGATGACTCGCCTGCCCAGCCGTGCGTGATCTCACCGAGGAAAAGATCGAGGTCGCCGTCGCGGTCGTAATCCGCGGCAGCAACACTGAACGTGTTCCCGCCCGACCTGAACGGCTGCTCATCCGGCCTGAACTCCTTTCCCTGTTTTCTGTAGCGCTCCTTGATCCATTCCGGATGCCTCCCGTGCGTGATGTTGTCAGCGCTGAAACCGGTGTCCCGGCCCGCGTCCTCGAACCTCCCGTTCCCCAGGTTCTTCCATAGGAAGTTCCACTGCCTACCGTACGAGCACACAAGAATGTCCTGGTCCCCGTCGTTGTCGAAATCGCAGTGGCCCGCCCCGTAGACCGGCTTGGAAGAGGCGCGCTTTCCCGCCTCGTCAAGCGTGCGCAGGCCCGCCTTTTCGGTCGCGTCGATGAACCTGCCCCTTCCCAGCCCGCGGTATAGCCGGTCCTGAAAGGCTTCGATGGAAGCGCCGTACCGCCTGTACCAGTTGCCCACGAACAGGTCGAGCAGTCCATCGCAATTGTAATCCAGAAACGACGCGGCGCACGTTGTTGCAGGATGTTCGTACACGCCGGACCGTTCGAGATGCTTGAAAACACCTTCCCCGTCGTTCAGAAGGATCGCGCTGAGCTCCTCGCGGTCGCCTTTCCAGTCCGGGTTTTCGAAATCGCAGTACATCCCGGAGAAGGCGTCCATATCCCCGTCGTTGTCCACATCAGCGAACAGCATGACATTGGCTGCACGCTTCCCTTTTCCTGACCTGGACAAGGCGATGCGTGACTCCCCGGTGAAATCATGAAAAACCCTACCGTGCGCTGCTGCCGCGCTCTTGAACAGGTAGGTCGTCTTTTCCTTCCAGACGCAGCCGAGCACGCAGTCAAGAAACCCGTCCCCGTTGATATCCACGAACGCGGCACGCTGCGCAGGAACCGCGGCCAGGCCCGCTTCCCGGGCAACGTTTGTGAAGTATGGCGCTTTATCTTCTTCGTCCCCGGCCACAGCATGAAAAAGGCATGCCGCGACCGTTGCAGCGGTCAACACGGTTTTCAACACGGGTCTGTTCATTGCATCCTCCGGCGGCGTTTCACTAACCGCCCCTGCGGCGCGTTTTCATTCGATAGAAAAGGGGCACGGCATGCCGTGCCCCATATTCTAAACACATGGCTTCTCACGAAAGCCTATTCGATGATTCAGCCCTTGCCGAAATCCGGGTGGTTGTCCGTGGGCACATTGAGCTCCTTCTCGCCTTTGAGCCTTCTTTCGTAGTTTTTCACTTCCGCCATGAACGTCGGGGGCGTGCGGAAACCCTGGACGAACGGATCCATGAACTCGCCGTCAGGCTTGAAAAACAGGAAGGTGGGGGACTCCATCAGGCCGAACTCCTCGACGACCCCCTTGTCCTCGATCGTGACCTTCTGGTGTACCATGCCGGACAGCACCTTGAGCACCGGCTCGGCCCTGAGAGTGCCCTGCATCATGAGGCTGTATTCGCACTTCTTGTCGAACATCTCGATCACAACGATCTTGTTCTCTTTCTTTCCGCGGGCGAGAGCCTCTAACATGCATGCCGGACGGCCGCCATCCGCGACAGCTTCGCCTGCGTCTTCCGTGCCTTTCTCGGAGGATTTGCAGCAGGAAAGCGCGAACAGGAGCATTAAAGCAAAGTTGATTCCCAGGATAAAAGTCATGATGCGCGCCGCTTTGTTCTTCATATCAACGGTTCTCCGGTACAGATTTCGTTTCGCTATCGATGCACATGGCATTGAGTGTAAAAAAAAGGAAGGGGAGGGCAAATGAAAAATTCAGATGTCATGGCAACGGAGGGACGGCATGGAGGGCGTCGCTTTGTCGACGCCGGAATGGAGGGCGTCGCTTTGTCGACGCC
>CAZIUL010000036.1:0-42413 GCA_964542475.1 uncultured Phycisphaerales bacterium
CGCAGCCACAGCGCAGTTTACGGTGCCGCAGCAGAAGAGGATGAAATATGCGGGTCAGGGCAGAGTAATCTTCCCGAGAATCACCGCGCGGCTCGCGCCCGTGGCGGAAGGCACGTTCGCAGGCCGGCCGCAGACTGTTTCGTTCCCCAGGATGGCGAACGCCACCGCTTCCCTGGCATCGCCCGGGATGCCGTGCTGTTGGCTGAGCACGATCTCCATTCCCGGAAGCTCCTGCCCCAGCAGGCTCATCAGTGTCCTGTTGGACGCGCCCCCGCCGCTCACTATCAGGCTTTTTACATCGTGCAGCGGGCGCACGAACCGTTGAATCGCCGAGGCGATGCTCCTTGCCGCGACAGCGGTAACGGTTGCCAGGACATCCTCGAAAGAGTCCGTCTTGTGCGCTGCCAGTACCGGGCAAAGGTAAACCTGCGCGCCGAACTGTTCCTGCCCCGCGCTCTTCGGCGGCCTCCTTGAAAAATACGAGTGCTCGAGCAGGCGGTCATTGAGCAGATCTATCACGCTGCCGCGCGAGGCTGCCTCGCCGTTTTTATCCATTGAGAGCGCGCCGTCCGTGAGCAGCCTTGCCGCGCCATCGATGATCATGTTGCCGGGCCCTGTGTCGAAAGCCATGACCTGTCCGGGTTCCGGCGGAATGACAGTGACATTTGCAATGCCGCCTATGTTGAGGCAGACAACAGCACGATCATCCCTCCCGAAAAGAAGCCTGTCCGCGTAAGGAACAAGCGGAGCGCCCTGCCCCCCGGCGGCAATGTCGCGCGGCCTGAAATCAGAGATCACAAGAAGCCCTGTACGCTCGGCGATCACTGCCGCCTCGCCGATCTGCAAGGTGCCTGCTGTTGTTGCGCTGCCGAGGCTGTCGTCAGGAGGCATGTGGGCAACCGTGTGGCCGTGTGACGCGACCAGGTCGGCGTTCAACCCTTTCTGCGCGGCCATGCGCGCTAGCTCCTTTGCGGCTTGTGCCATCTCACCGCCCAAAACGAAGTTCAAGAGGCACACCTCGGACGCGTCCATTGTCGAGGCGAGAAGCCTGGCTCTCAATGCGGAATCATAGGGAAAGGTTTCAAATGCGACGAGGCGCATATCGAGCCCGGGGCCCGATCCCCGGATCCTGACCAGTGCCGCGTCCACGCCGTCGCAGGATGTGCCTGACATGAGACCGATCACAACCCGCTCCTGTTTTTTCCGCAGTACGTCAAGGGTCATGGATCAGCTTCCCCATCGGACGGCTCTTGATCGAGCGCTGCACGAAGCGAGCCCTTGCAGCTATCGAGGAGGGCCGCCGCATCTTCCCCGCTCATCCCTTTTCGCGCCATCAGGATCGCTGCTGCAACGCTGCCGCCCGCCTTGTCCAGCAGCTCGTCCGCGGAATCGCGCTCAACCTTGGCAAGGGTTTGGATGATGCCGACAGCCCGGCTGCGGAGCTTGACGTTCACCGGCCTGACCCCGATCATCAGCCCGTCATACACGTATCCCGAAAGAGTCATCGCACAGGTGCTTATCGAGTTCAGCACCATCTTGGTGGCGCTACCGGCTTTCAGGCGCGTGGAGCCTTCTACAACCTCGTCACCGGTGTCAAGCGCGATCACGAGCAATGCGGCATCTTTGTGTCCCGGCTTCACGGTGCATGTGATCAAGGCGGTGGATGCGCCCCGCTTTCGCGCCTCGGCCAGTGCGCCCAGCACATAGGGTGTTGTGCCGGACGCGGAGATGCCAACCAGAAAATCACGCTCGTTGACCGGCGGGTCAACGGCCGCCACATGGTCAGCGCCTCCCCGCTCGTCATCCTCGGCAGCTTCCACGCTCCTTGAAAACGCCTCTTCCCCGCCTGCGAGAAGACCGACAACCATGCCGGGCGGCACACCGAATGTGGGCGGGCATTCAGCAGCATCCAGGACTCCAAGGCGGCCGCTCGTGCCTGCTCCGGCATAGATGAGCCTTCCCCCGCGCCCGAACGATTGCGCGGCGGTCTCGACCGCCTTTGCGATGGACAGCTCCTCGCGGGCCACGGCATCCGCCGCGCGGGCGTCTCCCTTGTTCATCAGGCGGACCATAGACCGGGTCCGGTTAAAATTTTCATCCGGTGAAATTCGCTCATTCCCTCTGGTTTTAATTGTAACGGAACCGGATGCGTGCGGATCTAGCGCCATCTCCAGAACAGCACGATGCCCGGCAACACGGGCCGGGCTGCAAACGATGCCGGGTCTTGCCCTTTCGAGCGCTTCCTGAAAGGCACTCGTGAAAAGGATCGATCCTGAAAAAAGCCCCCCGTTCAAAAAGACCGGCGTGTCGTCCGGCAGGGACAGCCGCTTGTACGCTGACAGCGTCTGCCCGGCAAGCAAAGCCGCCTCTTTCTCGATGCAGGCCATCGCCACCGGATCATTATCGTGAGCGCACGCGACCACGGTTTTTGCAAGGGCTGCGATCTCGTGTCTTTTTGCTTCGACCGCCCACTTCCCGAGAACGGATGGTTCTTGACAGCCGGTGGCTGCAACTATCCCGTGCGTGAGCCCTGTTCGCGGACCGATCCCGTCGAAATGATGTGCGCATGCCCTGAGCGCCCTCGCGGCGAGCGCGTACGCGCTTCCTTCATCCCCCAGGATCGGGCCGCGCCCCCCCACGAATGAGGTTTGTCCGCTGTCGCGGTATGCCGAAACGTTCGAGCCGGTTCCTGCTGTCACGACCACTCCCCCGCCCGGGATTGCGTTGGCAAGGAGCAGCGGCCACCTGTCATCGGATATGACCACGAGATCGGCATTCAGCCTGGAAGACAGCTCGGCAGCGAGAAGGTCGCGGATCTTGGCATTGTCCGCACCGGCAACGCCGGCTGCAACCGCTTCCGCGCGCTTACCATGCCCAAGAACGCTCCCGGCCAGATCGACGACAACTCCCGCGGCCGCGCGAACGCCGCAAACCGCAGGGTTGGACGGTCCGCCCTCAACTTCGGCCAGAAGCTCCTTTTCTCCGCTGTAAAGCCCTGCGCGAGTTATCGAGCCTCCGCAGTCGAGAGCGAGGATCTGTTTCATAACACCTAGACCGAAAAAAATTTTACCGGGTAAAACTCGTCCGCCATCATACACAACGCATTTCGAAACAGGGCTTGGGTCGCTCACAGATCCCGCATCAATGATATGCGCGCAAAAGAAAATTGCAAGGATACCCGATGGCGGCCATATTATAGAGGTGGTTGTTGTTGGCAATGTTAATGTAATCGAACACAGCGGAAGGGCCGGTGTTGCCGGCGGTCCATGACCACCCACCGTAACCGTTCACATCCGTATCCGCGGGTGCGACATACTGTCCCGCGCCGTGCTCGAGCGAGGCGCCCACGAAAAACCCGCTGTCAACCTGCACCGGGGCTGCCAGATCGAAGTGGTTGATTATATCGGTGTCCACGTTTTTCACCGCGACATCGATCTTGGCCAGAAACACCGCATCTATCGGATTGCCGTCATTGTTCGGGTCATCCCATATGTAAAGGTGGGCCGGGGCCCCGTTGCCCGGACCCAAACCCGGAAAAGACGGCGACCCGAAGGCTGTACAGAGCTGTGCAACGACATCGCTGCCTCCCGCGGCCTCGAAGTAGTGGATCCAGCACAAGTCGCCCCCGTCGATCCAGCCGAACAGGTTCTCGCTTGACCCGTCATCGTAGATGTAATCCGGGATCTCCCCTATCAGCATGACCTCCACCGGATTGGACACGAAATCGAAAGGCTGCGCGAGACAGAACGCAAAGGTGGCGGGCAGGTTTCCCGGAAACGGGCTGTTCGGCGGAACGGTGAGAACCGCCTCGGCTTTCCCGTCTCCGTCAAGGTTGCCGATGAAAGGAACCCAGGGGTGGCCGGAGATGGCGAGCCGGAGCAGATGACCAGTGAACCCGTCCCAGTTGATGGGCAGCACCTCCCCGCCCGGCAGGACTGTCCCCGGTGTTGAGCCGGATAAAGATCCGAACAGGGCGAACAGGCGGCCCGCGTGCTCATCCCCCGCGTCGAGCGAAAAGGTGACTTCGCCGCCCTCCCAGCAGTTCAGCTCCTCCTTGTCCGCTTCCAGCGGATCTGTGGGTATCGTGGCGAGATCGTAAAAATAAACCGTGGTGCCGGACACGACGGCCAGCTCCCACGCGCCTCCTCCCGAATCATATGCGCAAGCCCCGCCGCCGCCCCCGACCAGCGAAAAGCTCTTTCCCGTGAACACGCCGGAGATGGGATCGAACTCGACGGCCGTGGCACCGCCCATCTCATAGGTGATCCACCAGAGCATGGGATGATCCGGATCCGATTCCTCCATGGCAGCGCCGTAAGCCGTGATTCCAGGATTGATGACGGTCTGGTACGTGCCGTTCTTGAAACACTTGTACAATTGTGTTGAGAAGGAAGCGGTCCAAAAACAATCCTCGCATGTCTGATAAGCCAGAGCCCGGCAGAGATTGATTGGATAAGGGCCATAGTATGTGCCGGTTGGAGTGCCGTCGGCCGGATCGATCTGCGTGATGCACGCGGGCGCTGCGCTGTCGTCGCCTGCATTGAGATACCCGCTGTCCCACGCAAGGCCCCGCCATCCCCAGAAACCCCAGTTGGCCGGCGGCTGGGGGTACCGGTTCACCAGAACGCCGGCAGGGGAGATCTCATAAATGTACGAAATCGTGAAGTCGTAAGGGCAGGTAACCCAGTAGCTGTTGCCGTCGAACTCGACACCCAGGCAGTTGTAGTTTCCAATGATCGGTATCAGGTCCATTGTCCCCTTGAGATCACCCAATCCACGCCCGGAAGATGCAAGCGTGATCTTATGGCCGGTATCGATCTCATCCGGCGCCCCGATGCCGACCTGTGCGGATCCCAGGGAGGTAACAAGGAAGATTAAAAAGGTGGACAGAAAAAGCGGCTTCATATCCAGGCTCCTTTCCTTATAAAGGTGCGGGCATCATACCAAATCCAATGAAACCCGTCCATCTTTAAAAAGAACGGCCGCAGCAGAAGAGTGTGAAATAAGCGGGCTAATCAACAACGATTTCACCGCGAAGGTAAAGTTTTGCCCTTCCGCCGATGGACACGCGCTCTCCCAGGTGCTCGCACAAAAGCTCGCCCCCGCGCTCTGAAACCTGCCTTGCGCGAAGCTTCTGTTTGCCCAGACGCCCGGCCCAGAACGGTATCAGCGTGCAGTGAGCCGACCCGGTCACAGGATCTTCGGGTATGCCCGCCCGGGGAGCGAAGAAGCGGGATACAAAATCCACATCGTTTCCTTTGGCTGTTGCAATCACGGCAAAGGCGTCGAGCGCTTCGACACGGATGAGGTCCGGCTGAAGCGCGAGGATCTCATCCTCCGTCTCGTAGAGAACCAGAAGATCGCGCTCTGCAGCATGGGCTTCCTTGGGCCGCCCCCCGAGAGCTGAGGCGATCTTTTCGGTGCACTGAGCAGGGGCCGGAGCCCGGGAGGGAAAGTCCAGGAAAAGATCAGGGCCATCCTTTTTGACTGTCAGCAAACCGCAGCTCTTCGTCTCGAACACAACCTTGTCGCCCCGGACCTTCCCCTCCTCGAACAGCACAAAAGCGGTGGCCAGGGTCGCGTGGCCGCAAAGATCCACTTCGATCCGCGGGGTAAACCACCTGAGCCCCAAGGCTTCCCCCTTGGGAAGAACAAAAGCTGTCTCCGAAAGGTTGTTCTCCGCTGCTACCGCCTGGAGCGTTTCGTCTGGCAGCTGCTCATCGAGCAGCACGACTGCTGCCGGGTTGCCGCTGAAAAGCCTGCTTGTAAAAGCGTCTACCTGAAAGATTGGAAGCTTCATTTTTTCACCTCGAAACAGCCGCTGGAATTTAACGGGTCGTGTAACTTATCCGGCAACCGGCTTTTCACCCTTGCTTTTCGTTTACATCCACCCTGTCAGAACGTTCCGGTAAACTGTATTATGCGGATAACTGAGTTATCTGTCCCTTTATTTCCGGGAGCATCATGTCATGATGAACATCATCTCCTGTGTATTCTGCATCTACCTTTTCCCGATGACAGAGCTTCCTCTTGACGACAGCGCCGCTAAACCGGGCGAATGGGATTTCCATCCGGCCCAGCGGCAGACCCTGACAGCCACGCCTCCCGGCTTTTCCTGGAGACCGCAGAAAGACGCCGCGTTTTACGAGCTCGAAGTAAAAGGCAAGGCAGGCACCCACAGCTACACGGAAATCGGGTACAACGTCTTCTGCCCTGACGAGCCGATCGAGCCCGGCGTGTACTCGTGGAGGTACAGGTACCTCGATGAAAAAGGCAGACAGTCGAAGTGGAGCGGGGAGCGGACCTTCACCATAAAAAAAGGCGCTGAACCGTTCCCCCTTCCGGGCAGGACAAAGCTGCTCGCCAAGATACCGAAGGAGCACCCCCGTCTTTTTGTCCGCCCCGAGGAGATCCCCGGGATCAGGAGCAACGTTTCCGATGAGTTCGATGAGCTCATGGTGCGTTGCAACAAGCTGCTTGAGAATCCGCCCCCTACCGGAGAACCGCCCAGGTATCCGAAGGGTATGGAAAGGAAAAGCGAAGAGTGGAGAAAGATGTGGTGGGGAAACAGAACCTACACGGAAAAGGTTCTCGATTCGGCCGCGCTCCTGGCGTTTACAGGACTCATCGCCAAGAAAACAGAGTACAAGGACCTGGCCAGGCGCTTGCTGCTTGACGCTGCCGAGTGGGATCCCAGGGGATCAACAGGGTACCGCTACAACGACGAGGCCGGAATGCCCTATGCCTACCACTTCTCCAGGGCCTACACATTTCTCCATGCCCACCTCACGGAAGAGGAAAGGGACCGGTGCAGGAAGGTCATGCGCGTGAGGGGCAATGACATGTACAGCCATCTCTGCCCGCGGCATCTCTGGCATCCCTATTCGAGCCACTCGAACAGGGCATGGCATTATCTCGGCGAGGTGGGTATCGCGTTTTACGAAGAGATCCCGGAAGCCGCTGACTGGGTCGTATTCGCGGCAAACGTGTTCCGCTGCGTGTACCCTGTCTGGTCGGACAAGGACGGGGGTTGGCACGAGGGTTTCTGCTACTGGCAGAGCTACATCAACAGGTTCACGTGGTGGGCTGCGGTGATGAAAAAGGCGCTTGGGATCAACGCGTTTGCCAAGCCGTACTTCTCCCAGGCGGGGTACTATCCACTCTACCTGATGCCGCCCGGGCAGGAGGGCGGAGGATTCGGCGATCTCTGCGGCAAGATAACATCCGGGGCAAGCGTGCCGCTGATGGCCGCGTTCGCAGCGCAGGCGCAGAACCCCCACTGGCAGTGGTACGTGGATGCCCACGGCGGGGCTCCACCCGGCAAAGGGTACGTTGGATACATCGCGGGTCTTCTTCCGGCGATCGAACAGGTGAAACCAACAGACCTGCCGTCATCGCGCCTTTTCGAGGGGACAGGCATCGCCGTGCTCAACAAAACGATCCTGAGCGCTGATGACAACGTGCAGGTTGTGTTCAAGTCGAGCCCGTTCGGCACGCAGAGCCACGGCTACGAGTCGCAGAACAGCTTCCTTCTGAACGTGTGCGGCGAGAGAATGCTCGTCAGATCAGGATACAGGGATATCTACGGGAGCAGCCACCACCGCGACTGGATGTGGGAGACAAAGTCTGTAAACTCCGTCACTGTCAACGGGAAGGGGCAAAAAAAGCATTCCTCCTCTGCAACGGGAAAGATAATCGGCTTTTACACGGGCCCGTTCTTCGATTACGCGGCCGGAGAGGCCGGGCCAGCCTACGGAGGCGAGCTTGACAGCTTTGTCAGGAGCGTTCTGTTCATCAAGCCCGACCTCATAATCATCTTCGATTCTTTGTACGCATCGAAACCCTCGATCTTCACATGGCACATGCACTCCGCCCCGCCCATGGTAAAACACGGAGACGGTACGGTCGTAATCGAAGGGGAAAAAGGGGCCGCACTGATAACGATGCTGGAGCCCCGCGAACCGAACTTCGAGATCACGGACAGGTTCGATCCGCCCCCGAGGCCCAGGATCAAGCTGACCCAGTGGCACCTCACTGCATCCACAACAGAGCCGACCGATAAGGCGCACTTCATATCGGTGATCACAGCCGGCAGGAAAGGGATGTTGAACGAGCCTGACCTGACCCTGGCCGGAACCCCGCATTGTTACGAGCTGATCGCCCGCAGCGGCGCAACCGAGGCAAGGGTGATCTTGAGAGCGGATAATGAGAAAGGGGCGCGGGTAGAGGCCGAGCTCAGGAAAGGAGACACCATGATCGCTGCGTTTTCGAGGTGCTCGCCCGGTGAAGTTAAGCGATAGGGGACGAAGAGTATGAAATAAGCGGGTTAAGCGGCTATCAGCGCCCGCACACAAAGGGAAAGGCATGTGATTCCGGCCAGGACCTCGACCACGATGTTGAAAAGCCGCTGCGGGATGCGATGGGCAAAAAAGATCCCGAGCGCGCCTCCGGCAAGGATCGCCGGTACAAGAACCAGACCCGTGAGAAGGGTCTGTCCGTTGATCAGATCGAGGTTGTGGCTGAAAGGAGTTTTTGAAAGGTTCAGGATCCAGAAGAACCACGCCTGTGTGCCGATGATCTCCTTCTTCTTCATGCCCATTGCCAGCATGTAGATCACGATGATCGGTCCGGCTGCGTTGGCCATCATGCTCGCGCACCCGGCGATCATGCCGATGAAGCAGGCAATCCACCAGGCAGAGGGGGCCTTATCCTTGTCGTCGTTTTTTCTCAGGTGAGACAGGCCGATCATGGAAAGAACTACAAGGCCGATCAGCGGCATGAGCTGCTCATCGGTGATGTGCCCGAGCCAGAAATAACCTGCCACGATCCCGGCCATTGTCCAGGGAAGGAGGCGCCCCAGCTTTTGCCAATCCACGTGCCTGCGCCAGTAGATGATGGCAACGATATCGCCCACGCAAAGCAGTGGAAGCAGAAACCCTGTCGACTCGCGAGCAGGCATTATGCTCGCGAGCAGCGGGACAACCAGCACACCGGCTCCCGGGATGCCCGCCTTGGAGAAGCCGATCATACCGCTCGATACGATGACCACCAGCCACGCCAGTCCGTCGAACTCCATCATTGCTCAGCTCCGCCGGGCTTCCCCGCGTAAAAACTTATGTTGCCGATCCGGAACGCGGAGAGTAGCACGGACAATCACCACATTCATAAGAAAACTTCGGGGTTGCGCCGGACGTGTGGGTGGAGAACACTCCCGAGGACGAGCTGGCCGGTTTCGACCGGGAGCTCGATACCGCGGTTGACGAGGCCTTGCGGATGCTCGTGGAAAAAACGTGGCAGTACGGCGAGGACGACTGATAAGCAAAGCCTTCCCTGTCAGAGGGACGCCTATACCTATTCGAGCCGGTCAAGGTCGAGCACGAGCCTGCAGCCCCTTTTTTCTCCGGGCTCGTGATCGAAATACCGCTCGTACTTTATCAAGCGTTTCTCATTCCCATACCAGATGCTGACCGAAGGGCTGCCGTCTTCCACTGATCGGCCAAAGAACACGGATGGCGACCATGACCATGCTGATTCCTCGTATTCCTTGAATACAACGAGGTTTACAGTTGCGTCATCCGAGCTGGAAATAACAGACGCTTCCAGGATCGCGGGATCGGAGAAAAGGTGAGTGTTGTCTTGGATCCGCTCCCACATCGCGTCTTTGATATCCGCGATCACGGCCGGCTTTATCGGATCTTTCCCGAAGCTGTCGAGTTGTGCCTGGAAGTTGAAGTCACCCGGGTATTTTGCGGCAAGTTCCTCCAGGTAACCGATCTGTTCAGCGAACCGCTTCTGAATGGCTTCCGGTCGAGCGCAAGCGGGGATCTTCCTCGACATCAGCGCGAGCACACCCGCGACAACAACAAACACGAAAACCGCGCCGGCGATCAGGATCCATGCCGGTATTTTTTTCCTGGATTGATCGGTGTTCATGGGCCCTTCCCTAACACGCATATTCGCTTATGGCGAGGATTAAAAGCACGGATTTGAACGCGGCCGGAAAAAATCCGGTGCCACGGAAGGGGTACCGCTCGTAGGCAAGGAGGTCGGACAAAAAACAGCTCGCTGTTCTGTCCTTTGTAAAAAATGCGACTATGTCTTTTGATTTGGAGGTTATGTGCGATGAAACGCGTATGTTTGACCGGATTGTTCACACTCATGATTTCCGGATTCCTTTTCTGCCAGGCACCCACCACCACGCAAGGCGAATCGGAAGAGGCGGCCGGTAAGGTTTCCGCGACAGGCAACAACGAGTTCGCTTTCAAGCTGTACGATCTGCTGAAGCACAAGGATGGCAACATCTTTTTCTCGCCGTGCAGCATCCGTACCGCGCTTGCCATGACCCTCAGCGGCGCGCGGAAACGGACGGCATCCCAGATGGAAAAGGCGCTCTGCTTGACGGGCAAAGAAGAAGTTCCGCACCGCGCCATCGCAGCGCTCGCATCGGGTCTGGACACAAGGGCCGGACAGTACGGTCACGAGCTAAAGATCGCAAACTCTCTCTGGGGCCTGAAAGGGTACCGTTTCCTGCCGGAGTTCCTCGGTTCCCTGAAAAAGATCTACGGCGCAGGGTTCAACGAGCTGGACTTTCGGGCAGATCCGGAAAACGCCTACAAGACGATCAACAGGTGGGTGGAGGGAAAAACAGACAGCCGTATCCGGGAGCTGCTGAAGGCGGGAGACCTGGACCCTGCCACCGTGCTGGTGCTCATAAACGCCATCTGGTTCAAGGCACACTGGGCCTGTAGGTTCGACGAGTCGAACACCAGGGAACGACCGTTCTTCCTTCCTGGAACCGGTAAAAAGAACGACGGTCCCCGTAAAATCTCGGTGCCCTTCATGTATCAGATGAGCGATTTCGGTTGTTTGCATGACAAGGACATGACCATCCTCGAGCTCCCTTACGAAGGAAACGAGCTCACCATGGTGATCATCCTTCCCAGGGAGCGGGAAGGGCTCGCCGGGCTGGAAGCCTCGCTCACTTCAGAAGCTCTGTTAAAAAAGCTGCAGAAGCTCGAGCCCCAGGAAATCGGGGTATTTCTGCCTAAGTTCAAGGCAAACTCGCGTTTTTACATGAGAGAAACCCTATCCGCCCTGGGCATGGCCGACGCCTTTGACAGCACCGCGGCCGACTTCTCGGGAATGACCGGATCCGGGGGCCTCTGGATCGATAACGTGATCCACGAAGCAGTTGTGGAAGTGGACGAGCAGGGAACCAGGGCTGCGGGCGCCACAGCCGTGATGATGAAAAAAGGCGGAATGAGTTTTCATGCCGACCATCCGTTCATGTTCCTGATCCGCGATAAAAACTCCGGTGCAATCCTATTTTTAGGCCGTGTGGCAGATCCGTCATGATCGGAAAAGGCATGTCCTGCAAAGGGGTCCGCTCCATCCGGGGCAGAGCCCGAAGACCGGCCGGCCGGCCCCGCGCCCCGGCCGTGTTTTCACCTACACGGAAGGTTCCCTTTTCCATTGATTTCCTGAGCGATATCCTGTTGAATATCAGTGTACGGGCGCCCCCCTTCCGTTCAACTCCACTGGATGTTAATAAGGAGTACAGCCATGATGAAGCGACTTGTCTGCCTTCTCATTTTCCTGTTGTGCGCCGCCCAGGGTACCAGCGGGATGGATGACGATGAGCTCACAGCGAACCTCACTTTTGACATTGCCGACCTCTGGGATGGGCCTTCCAGGTACTGGGAAGAGGAAGAAGAGGAAGATCTTCCCCCGCCTTCCCACGCCTCTCTGACCGTTCCGGGATGGGATTGGGGGATGACCTTTGGAAACTCGGAGAGAACGAACGGGCTGCGGTTCAACTTCTCCGATTACCGGGTCAAGGAGGTCAACGGTTTTAACTTTACGCTCTGGAAACCGGTGAAAAATCCTGATTTCCATATGAACGGTATCGCCATCGGCCTGGGCGGATGCGGGCCCGCGGAAATGAACGGGATAGCTGTTACAGGGTGTGGGCCGGTGGCAAAAGATATGTGCGGTATCTCTCTTTCTCTTCTGGGTGGGATATACAACGATGCCAATGGAATCCAATTCGCGAGCTTGGGACTAAAAGCTGATGAAATCAATGGAATCACAGCCACAGGCATTGGATTGAACGCTGACGACATCAACGGAATCACGGCCACAGGAATCGGATTGAACGCTGACGACATCAACGGAATCACGGCCGCAGGCATCGGGTTTAGCGCCGACGACATCAACGGAATCGCGGCCGCAGGCTTGGGTTTTGAAGCGGGCGACATCACCGGATTGGCTGCTGCGAGCTTGGGTTTCGACGCCGGCAATATCACCGGTATGACCGTTGCGGGGCTTGGTTTCGAGGCTGACGACATCACCGGAATAACCGTTGCAGGGAGAGCAGACGACTCAGAACCAGTCACGGCAATATCACGTATGGGGTCTTCTGGGGAGGCTGACGACACCACCGGATTGAACGTTGCAGGTTTGGGTATCAATGCCGGCGACATCACCGGGTTGAACATGGCCGGCTTTGGAATCGGCGCCGATGAAATAACAGGATTAGGCATGGGAGGCGTCATGATATCCTGCGACTGTTTCAACGGCCTGGGGATAGGAGCGGTCCAACACATTGATAAGTCCATGACCGGATTATCGATCGGTCTCGTGAACATCACCAGCCGCCTCAACGGAGTTCAGCTCGGCCTTTTCAACTATGTGGGAGAGAATCCCCCGTGGTTGAAGTTATTGCCGCTGGTCAACTTCAATTTTAACTGATGCATGTGGGTCAAATTTTCTTGATCGCCCGGATTGATCCAGAGGATTGGGCCTGCTGTTCCCGAAGCAGCAGGGGTCCGGCCAAAGAAGGGATCGATACAGAGAAGCAGGTATGACGGAACTGACCGACGAGAGTTTGATGAAGCTGCTGCAAGAGGGCCGGACCGGAGCCCTGGACGAGCTGTATCGCCGGTACGCGAGGAAGATCCACGTCTTCTGTTCCATTGCCCTCCACTCCCGGAATTCGGAAGACCTGGTACACGATGTCTTCCTGCGGGTGATCGAGGCCGCCCACCAGTTTAACCCCAAGAAAGCCCCTTTCCGCACCTGGCTGTTCGGTATCACACGAAACCGCGGCATCGATCTCAAGCGCCGCGAAAAAAAGCGAAGAACCGTTTCGCTTGACAACCCGGGCTCTCACGGCCTGGAGGACAAACCGTCTTTCCTGGAGACGGTCCATTCCGAGGAACCGAGTACCGAGGAAACGGTGTTGAGAGCGGACCTGACAGCAGCGGTCCGGAGCTGCCTGGGCGAGCTGAAAAAAGATGATGAGAGAGAAGCTCTTGTTCTCTACTACATCAACAGCAAGCTGTTCCGCGAGATCGGCGAAATCTTCGGTAAATCCACCAGCATGGCTCAGAAACTGGTATATGCGGCGCGGGAAAAAATGAAGTCATGCCTGGAACAAAAAAAAGCTGTGCCGTAATTCCGCGGTGTTATGGAGTGACGTTCGAGCGTATTTGGATATCAAACCGACTGACAACAAGATCAGTGGTGTGACATGAGTTCCATGGACGACAAAAAACTAGAAAAGATCATGGCCGACTGGGCCATACGCGAGGAGAAGGCTGCGCCGCTGCTCGAGCCTCCTGAAGAGCTGCGCCGCCGTGTGCTGGAAAAGCGAAAAAAAAACCTGAAACGGCCCCTTTCGATGGTTATACGATTCACAGCAGCCGCAGCCTGCCTAATCGCTTTTACGGTTCTGCTCCGCATACTGTTTCTTCCTTCCATACCGCAGCCTGAAAGGGAGCATCTGCGTCTCATGACCTGGCAGGCCGGGAGCGAGAAGGGGATCTTGATCAAGGGTCCCACGCTGGGAGGAGAGAAACGGCAAGGGGGCCCTGAAAAGGGAGCAAAGGGACCGGGGAAGGGTCAGAAGAAGGGAGGGTCCGCTTTCTTCACCCAGCTCCTATTCCAGTACCACAGGGAAGGATCACAAACCATCACCGGAGTCGACCTGCTCTCTCACGCCGCCGGGAAGATCTTGCTCGAAACCGAAGACCGATTCCGCCTCGGCCTGCTTCCGGCAAGCAACGCGTATTTCTACATCTTTCTTCTGGATTCCCGGGCAGGCGTGGAAAAGCTGTTCCCGGATGACAAAAACTCTTCGGCTTCGAACCCTCTCATCCGCGGGCAGGCTTTTTACCTGCCCGCTGAACCCGGCTGGTTCAGCCTCGCTGACAAGCGGGGGGAAGAGCGTGTCTACGTCGTTGCTTCGCAGCAGCAGCAGCCTCTGCTGGAAGAGCTTTTCAACCTGTGCGAGGAGGCGCAGGAAGAGACGGAAACCGAAGAGCACGTCGCCCGACTGCGCAGCCGGCTGGAGTCGTTGCACTCGGAAGGCCGGGGCGCTGTGGAGGTCATTGTGTTCTCCTTCAATGGACCCTGATCAGCATATCGACCGTGTTTTGCGTGCTTGCCGGATCAGGCAGGGGAAGCATTCCTCTCCGCTACCTGATGTGCCTCTCCCACAGCTCGCGGGTGTCGATGGGAGACATCTGCTCGCGGTACTTGGGATTTTTGCCGGTGAAGTTAACATAGTCATAGGGCCTGCCTTCGAAGTACTCGCCTGTGGATCTGTTCATCGTGCCCCAGCTGTCCGTGTGATACGCTGTGCCGCCTTCCATGGAGGACACCCAATCCTGCTGGCCGCGGATGTAGCCTGAGCGCTGGTAGTCGATGTAATCCTGGCTCTTTTGCCGCTCTTCATAAGCCGCCTGCATCATCTCGTGGATCTGATCGGCGTTCCTTGAAACCAGCTCGAAGGTGTCCCGCTGCATCTGCTGAAGCCTCTCTATGCCTTTCGCCACATAGTTCGAGGCCCATTGCTCGTCGATCCTGTAGGAGCTTAGCATTGCAATGATGGTGGGAAGAAAAGCATCGAACCGTTCCAGAGGCGCGCCCACTGTAATGTGCCGGAAGTTCCAGTTTGTGCCCAGCCGGGAGCCGAACGATATTCCCATGCTGTACCCCTTGCTTTGCCGTCCGCCGGAAAGGCAGGTGTAGAGGAAATCCTCGACCGCTACAGGGCCGGCTGTGTAGACCCGCTTCATCTCCCCGGCCAGCTCTTCCCTCGAAATGATCTCCAGAAAGCGCATCTGTGTGGCGATCCGCTGGTAAGCCGCCAGAAATTCGAGCGCCTTGTGCGGAGGGAGGTAGGGGGATACGGGAACGCCTGCCACGTTGACCCCCATCTTCGGCGCAAGGATGTCTACACTCGCCGAAACGAAGGAAAACCCCGTTTTTGCATCGGCTGCAATGAAACTGCCGGCGCCCAGTTCGTGAACAGTCCAGCCCCGGGGGATCAGGAAAGAGGCGGAACCGTCCTGCAGGCGATAACCGACAAGCTCCGCCCGGATCGGGGGCGGCCCCTTGAGGTCGAACGATCCCTTGGTGACTCGGATGTTCGACAGGATGGTGAGCAAAAGCTCCCTCGCCCCTGCCAGCTTGCCCTTCGAAGCCTCTATCTTCGAGCAGAGGAAGCTCCCCCCGCCGCAGGAGAGCCAGGACCTGAACTCGCGCTTTACTTTTCCGGGGCCCGTGTATGAGCCTTCCAGAACTATCCGGTTCTTCTCCTTCGAAAACATGGCTTGCTCGAGGCAAAGATCGGGAAAGCGCTTGCCCGTCCGGGCGAGCATCTGCTTTGCCAGAGCCGCGGTATCGTCGCCGGAGGGGCAGATCCCATATACCATCGCCGCCTCAAAGCAGCCATCAGGATCGGTCACGGAAAGCGAGCGACAGCCGTGCTCAACCCCTTCGCTCACTGTCCATCCCTTCGGTTTATAAAGCACGAAGCCCGCCTGCTCCGAGAGATGTTTCTCCATCTCCGTGGCCGCTGTTTTCTTCATTGACGCGGTTGATGCGGGTTCCTCCTGAACTCCCTGTCCGCAGGCGGACATTGCCGAGCTCAGGACCACCGCGGCGATCCATCCTGTCTTCATGGCAATACTCATGGTTCTATCCTCCAAACATCAAGACACATGGTCCATTGCAAAGGCCGTGAGCCGCACCGGTCATGACTCTTCCGGCTCCGAGCTTAGCGGTCTGAACCATGTGAAGTAGAGCGCTGCTCCAGAGCCGATGAGGACGCCCAAACAGGCTGCGCCGTGCAGATACCACCGGCCGATGACAAAGAAGGGCAGGATGTTCATGCAAAAAATGAATACCATGCCCAGAATCGGGTTAATCAGCACACGACCGGTTTTGTCCAGCCCCTTGTTGAGATCCTCGGTCGACAGCCCGGACATCGCGCGCACCGGCCCCCAGAACCCCTTGGGTTTAACCATGCAAAAAAAGCCGACGATCGTTTCCCTGTCCACCGGCCGGAAGAGAAGCGAACCCACAATGCAGCCCGCAAGAGCAACTCCGTTGATCACGGGGCTGAACACGTATCCGGGCGTGTCAGGCCGAAAAAGCACCATCAGGCTCAGCAGCATGCCGCTGAAGATGCCGATTGCATAGCCCCACCCGTTCATGCGCCACCAGTACCAGCGCAGAGCGTTCGGGATGAGAATGCACGCGTTCAGGCCTGTGGTCATCCAGATCCAGATGTGGTCGATGGAACGGGCCCGGGTTCCGATTAAAAGGCCCACCACCACGATGATCACGGTGGTAAGATAGCTGAGGCGGATCAGCCCGCTCTCCCTGATGCGCGGCCAAAACGGCTGGACCAGGTCGCGCACAACTATGGAAGCGGCAGCGTTGAGCGTGGAACTGAACGTGGACATGAAAGCGGCGATGAGCCCCGCGAGGACGACCCCCCTCAGCCCGGCGGGCATGTACTCCTTGAGAATGAAAGGGAGCACCCTTTCCGGGTCATCCACACCTGACATCGCGGTGAGCGCCATGAAAACGATCCCAGCCACCATTGCCCAGCGGAATATCAGGAACAGCGGCCAGCTCGCCCCGGCCTTTGCCGCTTCTTTTGTGTTGCGCGTGGCCAGAAAACGCTGCTCCTGGTAATGTCCGCCCGCGCCCCCGATGCTGGTAACGATCCCCGTGAAAACCCATACCACGCACAGAAGGCCGAACATCTCGTACCCCGCGTGATCTGTGCCCGCCACCTCCGGGATCCGCCACGGCGGGAGAAGGGAAAGCGACATCTTCTCGTGCAGGAGCTTGGGGTCCACGTGTATGAAAGCAAGCACAGCCACCACCAAGCCGCCAAGGTTCAGGATCACCGCCTGAATCAGATCCGTGACGATGACGCTTCGAAATCCGCCAACCACCACGTACAGCGTGGTGATCCCCATGACAACAGCCGCGCATTGGAACGGTGTAAACGGGAGGTAGGCCGAGACGAACTTCCCGATCCCCTGAAAGGCATATCCCACGGCAAACAGCAGGAAGGTGACCTGCATGATCCCAGCGGCGGTTCGCGCGGTTTTTCCGCCCCTTCCGATCCCGAACCGGACCCGGATCAGCTCCACGGCGGTCATGACGTTGGTACGCCTGATCCATCTCCCCATGTAGCTCATCAGGAAGGCGCCAATGAGAAAAGCGTAGATCCAGAAGATCCAGAAAGCCTTGAGGCCGAACAGGAAGATCAGCGACACGAGCCACATGGTGCCCGTGATATCGAAGTTGGAAACCGAGCCTGACAGGCCGAGCATCCACCAGGGCAGGGATTTGCTCCCCAGGAAGTACGATTCCATGTCCATGGCGGCTTTCCTGCGAAAGTAGAAACCCACCGAGAGAACAATGAGAAAGTACAGGGCTATGATCGCGAGATCGATCGCTGGAAGCTCGATGTCGAACAAAACAGGTATCCTTTTTTTTAACCCGCATATTTCATCCTTATCTGCTGCGGCCGTCAAAGCAAATCATCGCTCAAACAGAAACTAAATACACACAGTCCTACAGTCTCCTGGCATGAAACGCAGCATGAGCGCAGGTTACGGTGCCGAAGCAGGAGAGGATGAAATATGCGGATTAGGATTCTCTCATAAATGTGGTTGTCTTTTGCCATCCCCTGTAGTAAATTGGCGGGTTTCTTTTGCAGCACAAACAACAGTTCCTTTATTAACAGTTTAATAGCGATATGGAGAAACAACATGGCAGAAAACGCTGACAAGAAAGCTGATCTGGCCGGTCCGGGCATCAGCACTTACCCTGAGATTGAAAAGATCCTACCCAGCGACTACGAGCCGATCCTGGCTCCCATGGAAAGGATGAAGGCGCTCTATATGGCCAAGGACTACATCGAAAAGAACCTCGGCAAAGAGCTCAACCTGCAGATGGTCCAGGTGCCCCTGATCGTGAGCAAGGAGAGCGGTGTAAACGACATGCTCGACCGAGACGGCTCCCGCACGCCCGTGGAGTTCCCTTGCGGGCTGGGGCTGGAAAAAAGGATCGAGGCACAGGTGGTGCAGGCTGCAACCAAGTGGAAACGTCCAGCCTTGAAACTCTTCGGCTGCAAGGTCGGCGAGGGGATCAACACGGACATGCGCGCGGTGCGCAAGGACTACTTCCTGGATCACGACCACTCGTCCTACGTTGACCAGTGGGACTGGGAAAAGGTCATAACGGCGGACCAGCGCAACCTCGATTATCTCACGGACGTTGTCAAGAAGATCTGGAAGGTCATCTACGGAGCGGGCCAGATGATCCGCGAAGAGTTCCCAAAACTTAAAACCGACAAGTTCCCGGACTTCCCCGAGGAGCTCACATTCATCCACGCCGAGGAGCTCCTGGAAATGTATCCGGACCTGCCGCGCAAGCAGCGCGAGACAAGGATCCTGCAGGAGTATCCCGCGGTATTCATCTACGGCATCGGCTGGCCGCTCAAGGACGGCTACCCGCACGAGATGCGTGCCGCTGACTACGACGACTGGATAACGGAAACAACCTCCAAGAAGGGCGAGCCGGTACACGGCCTGAACGGCGACATCCTGGTCTGGAACCCGATTACAAAGCGTCGCCACGAGCTGACATCCATGGGCATCCGCGTCACCAAGGAAACCCTCGTCAAGCAGATGGAGATGGCGGGCCTCCAGGAAGACCTGAAGCTTCCCTACCACCAGGCGATCCTGAACGACGAGATCCCGCTCAGCATCGGCGGCGGCATCGGCCAGTCCCGGACCTACATGTACCTGCTGCGCACGGCACACCTCGGCGAGGTGAGCGTCACGGTGTGGCCCAAGGCTCTCAAAGATATATGCGCCAAGAAAAACATCCGAGTTCTCTAGTAGCGGATGAGCCGCTTGGCAAGCTTTATGATTCGAAAAGGACGCCGCCCCGGTTTCGACCTCGGGCGGCGTCCTTCATTGTTCAACCCACCATGACCGTATCTAGGTACCATCCCCCTCTTCGATCACGAGCCGGGATACATTTTTCATTCCGCGGTAAAATCGGCCGTGGCATGTCAGGAGAACGATCTGTAGCCGGCCGGCGTTTTCTTCCAGCAGGTTCAAGAACCGGTCGATCCGTTTTGTGTCGGTGTTGACAAGCGCATCGTCCAGTACCAATAGCTGTTTTTCCCGCTCGGCCAGGTGCCGCGCCAGGGCCAGGCGCACGGCAAGGTAGAGCTGTTCCCGCGCGCCCGCGGAAAGCGTGCTCAGCTCGCGCCCTTCACCATGAGAACGGAAACCGGTGAGTGCCAGC
The DNA here is from genome assembly GCA_964542475.1 of uncultured Phycisphaerales bacterium. Lineage (GTDB taxonomy): Bacteria > Planctomycetota > B15-G4 > B15-G4 > CAYZWU01 > CAZIUL01. Next base: position 19,630 of record CAZIUL010000036.1, read on the forward strand.
CCTTCACCAAAGGCTGTTTCCCGGCTGTCATCCGAGGTTACTCTTCGCCAGAGCCTGGATGTTTCATGTTCGAGCGGACGGACAATGGACCGGTTCAAGCGTTCCTTACGGATATGCATGAGGCTGTTCAGCAGGCCCACTGCGCGCGCGCGGGTGCGCTCTCTTCTCAAGGAGTTTCTTTCCAGTTCAAGACGCTCTTCAAGAGCTGCCAGCCTGGAGTACAGCCCCTTGGCGCCCTGATCCTCGAGCAGCCGCCTGGTTCCGGCGATCTTCTTTTCGAATTGGCGAATGTCCGCAACCACAGCATCGCAGGCCGCTTTTTTCCGGGATAGTCCGCTGTCCGGATCATCATCCCCGCGTGGAAGCAGGCCCAGCAGCTCCTTTTCCTTTGCTTTTGCCGCGTCGCGCTCACGCCGGGCCCCCTCGTACTGCGCCCGCAGCTCCTTCTCTTCTCCGTAACGCTGCAGAATTTCGGCCTTTGTCTGCTCAGCTGCCTTCAGCTCCGCTTCCATACCGGTCACCCTGGCGGAGAGGACTCCTTGTTTTTTCCGGTTTTCGTCGATCTCCCCCCTGTGCTTCTCGATCATCTCCGCATTTTCGTCGACCTCCAGTGAAAGCCTCTCGACTTCCTCGTCCTCATTGCCCGCGTCAGGCTCCATCAAGGAATCAGCCGTTGCCGGATCTATTCCAAGCTCGTGGGCAAGCGCCTTGATCCGCCGTTCGATCGAAGCGCTCTCTTCTCTCAAAGCGGTGGTATCGCCCGCTGAACCGAGAAGCTCCTTCTTCAGCTTCCCCACGCTTAAAAGCTGCTGTTCCTTTTCCTTGCGCTCGGCTGCCATCTCCACCATCGATCCGGAGTCCGCGGCACCGTATTTATCCAGAACCTTTTGCAGGTCGGCTTTTTTCGCTGTTTTCTCCTCATGCAGCTTCTTTGCGTCGCCTGCCCCGGATTCGATGTTTAGCGCACCCACGCCAATGATTTCCAGCTTCATGCGGTCCAGCGTAAAAAACTCCGCGGGATCGCTGTTCGACGCGATCCTTGTGTCGGCGCCTTCCGATCCCTCGCAGCGGATCTCCCTCTCCGGGTCCATCTCGGCTTTAACCCGGACTCCGGAGGCTTTCACGCGGGTTTCCAGGTCACGGATCTTGATCACGAGCCTGCCCGCCTTTTTCAGATCAGCCGCGCTGACACCCGGAACCTTGTCCCGCTCCTTTTTCAGGCCGGCAATCTCTGATTCGATCTTTTCCACGCTCTTGAGCAGGTCATTGGTGGAGTCTCGCTGTTTTGCCGACGACCATAGCTCTTTTTTCAGGTTCAGCTCTCTTTGCAGTTTAAGAGCCTTGTGGTGCCGCCCAGCCAGCTCCTTGCGTTCGGCTGACAGCCCCTCGAGCCTCTTTTCCGCCTCCTCGCCCACAGCTTCGAGCTGCTGAAGCTCCCCCTTGCACTTGGCCAGGTTTTCATCGAGTTTTTTACACTGTTTACACTTTGTCCGATGAATATCGCTGTCCTGGTCAATCCTGACGAAAAGCTGCTTTTTCGTTTCCAGCTCAGCCTGCGCTGTCTCGACCTTCTGCTTGAGCGCCTTCACCTCGTCAGCCTTTTTTGAGAGCTCGTTCATGGATGATTCGTGTTCTTCACGCTCCTCTTCCAGACGCCTGAGCTGCTCTTCATCCTCGCCAAGCTCTTCCGAGTACCGTTCGGTGTTTTTCAAGGCTTCCCGCACATCGCGCTTTTCCCCCTCGGTCCGGGTCACCTGCTCGGTCAGGTGTTTGAGGTCCGTGTTCTTCCGGGCGTTGCCTCTAGAATCGAAAACCTTGGAGTGGTCCGCGAGGATCTTTTCCAGCACTCGCGATTCAACAGGATCGATGGACATGCTTCCAAGCAACGGACGAACAACAGATACCACTGCACGGCCTGGAACAGGGGTATCCAGGGCTTCCTTTCCCTGCGGGCACCACAAGAGCCTCGCCATTCCCCGGTGCTCGGGTTTTGCAGCTCCGCGGCCGGGCTTTTCCCCCATGAGAACGCCCCGCACGAACTCGTCCGCACGGTCGCTGTCGAGCTTGGGTTCGAACCGCGAGCCTGTCCACTCCTCCAGCAAGCACGCGCTGTTGCGTACGAAGCTCTTCTTGAGCCTGTACCGTCCTTCTGATGTTTCGAACTCCACTTCAACGGAAGGGCTAAGATCTGTGTCCCACGGCACCAGGCTCTTGATCTCCTGGGCAGTGCTGGAGTACGGCGTGAAAAAGGCGTGATGCAGCGCTATGAACAGCGTGCTCTTGCCGGTTTCGTTCGGCAGATCCAGGAGGTTGACCCCTTCCGAGAATCCGCTCACGCTTACGGTTGAGCGAAACATCCCGAAATGCGCGGCTTTCAACGCTGTCAGTATCATGCGGTCCCCTCCCCGAGAGCCTCGCCGAGAAGGTGGATCGCTTCCTTCACTGTTGACGGATCGTTTTTCGCCTTTTCCAGCAGCTCCCTCAGCTCATCGCCTGGCAGCAGCTCCACGCCTTCCGGAACCGTTACGTCGAGCGAGGGATCGGCCATGAGCAGCAGGGCTGACAGGTCCGCGAGAAGAGATCGGATCAAGGGGTGTTCCCCGGCCTGCTTCTCCAGCAGGCCGTCCGTTGGCAGGGGAAGCAGCTCGTGCTCCTGCAGGTCCACGTAAAGGACGCGGGCTTTCAGCCAGTCGCGCAGATCCCTGATGCGGGCAACAGCCTCGACAGGCGCCCTGCCCACCGGTTTCAGCCGTAAAAGAGTGCGGCTAGGATCATCCAGCGCTTCGGTTTCATCTTTCACCCGGCGGACAGCGCTTTCCACTCCGTCATCAAAAGGCATCTCGCGCATGCGCCAGCACAGAGAGCCCACACTCAGCTTTTCAAGGTCCGGCACAGCGCCTTTTTCCCGGACCGTAACAAGCACGGCATTCCCGCTGTCTTTCTCATCGAACGCTGTCGGCTCAGGGCTGCCGGAATAGACGGTGCGGTCATCGTGTCGGTAAAAGGAGTGCCAATGCCCGAGCGCAAGATAGTCAAGATCCGCTGTCCGGGCAGCTTCCAGAGGGATAGGAAAATCATCGGGCTTGTGCTTGCCCTCGATCATCAACGAGCCGTGTGCAACTCCAATGCGGATGCAACCGCTGCTGCCCCTGTCTTTCATGCACGCGGTGGGATCGGCCCCTGATTTTCGCTGCATCGCCGGCGAGGGCAGGATAACAGCGCCCTGCTTTTCGATCGGGTCGCTGCTCATGATGACATGAACGTTGACGGGACAGGAGTTCCTGAACGGAAGGCTCTCGTAAACCGAACCGGGGGATAGAAAATCGTGGTTGCCCGGCAGCAAGTACACGTCGCAGGCGTAACCCCCGAGGAGCACAAGCAGCTCATGAACAATGCCTGAATCGACCTGGCTGTTCTCGAACACGTCGCCCGCAACGATGACAAAATCCGCGTCCCTGTCCGAAGCAGCCTTGCCGATCCGCTCGACAACATCCAGCCGGGCCTGCCTGATGCTGTCAGCCGCATCAGGAACATGCGCGGCCCGCATGCCGATTTGCCAATCCGCCGTGTGAATAAATCGGATCATGGCCGCATTATATCGCTATACCTTGCCCGAAGAAATAGAGGGATAGACAACTTATTTCCCTCTACGGGACAATCAACACATTGACCGGGTTCGACACAAAGTCCCAGGGCTGGCTCATGAGCACATAAGCAAACTCGTACACGCGTCCCAGTTGATGGGCAGAACAGCATTGCCCCCGGGCATCTGAACGCCAATGTCATCGGTTCCCATGGACGGACGCGAGTCGCCGTCCAGGTCGTGTTCCGGAGCACCATTCTATAGACTTATCGATGATATGCTCTTCGATCAGCTCTAATACATCCTGCTTTTTCGACCGGGATTTATTCTTCTAGCCCGCTTATTTCATACTCTTCGTCGCGAGGTAGCTGTAAACTGTGATGTGGCAAGGCGCATGTCAGGAGACGACCGCAGGCCTGTTCTTACAGGTTGAGGATCGTCTCCTGGCATGAAACGCAGCCACAGTGCAGTTTACGGTGCCGCAGCAGAAGTGGATGAAATATGCGGGCTAGATCTCAGCTGACGCTGGATCGATATAAGCTGTGACTTCCTGGCGCCACTGCTCCAGTTTTTTCAGCATTTTCGCAGCTCTTTCCGGCTCGACAAGAGAAAGGTCTTCTTGCTCACCTAGGTCTTTGGCAATATCAAATAATTCGACTTTGGCTTTGTCATACCATTGTATTAGTTTATAATCGCCATCGCGGATTACGCTGCAATTAAAATCGCCGGTACTGTAAGGCCTTGAATTAGGCGAATGCCAAAATACAGCCTTGCGAGCAGGCATTTTCAGGCCTTTGACCGCATCAGCGAAGCTTTCGCCATCAATATGCTGCTTTGGCTTCAATGGCAAACCCAACAATTCCAGAATCGTCGGATAATAATCCGTACCGGTTAAAACTCTATCACAAGTCGTTTCTGTTTTGGCTATTCCCGGAGCCTTCACAATACAAGGCACCCGAATCCCGCCTTCATAACACCAGCCCTTACCAGCTCTCAGTGGATAATTCGATGTCGCTAAAGGCCGATTGTTATGCCCGCGAGTTGACAAACCGCCATGGTCCGAAGTAAACACCACAATCGTTTTGTCTTCCAGATCAAGCTCTTTTATTGTTTTTGTAACACGAGCTAAGCTGTCATCAACACTTTGAACCATCGCAGCATAAATATCATTATCCTGAATCACCTTGGTTTGGCCGGCGCCTTCTTTGATATACTCCGGATTATCTGATATTGGCCTTTTAGCAAGCTTGTCACGATATTTTATTGCGTATTCTTCCTTGCCCTGCAAAGGAGTATGCACCGCATAATGCGATAAAAACACAAAGAAAGGCTCCGCCTTATTAGCTCGAATAAACTTCACCGTCTCGTCAGTTAAACGGTCGGTTAAATATTCGCCATACGGGGCGTCTTCCAAATCAGGAATCAATTCAGCCCGCCTGCCTTTTTCATAATCTTTATAAGGCGCGAAATGCGAACCTGGCGCCCCCAAATGACAGCCTGCGACATTAACATCATAGCCCTGATCATCTGGAAAAGCCCCTTTTTTGCCCAGATGCCATTTGCCTGCAAAGAAAGTTTTATATCCACTTTGCTTCAATGCCTCGGCTATCGTAACCTGATCTAACTTCATATCGTCGCCATTGCGTTTGCCGGTTCGGGCAGGGTATCTTCCGGCCTGCATAGCAAACCGCGAAGGCACACAACGTGGATGAGCCGCATAAGCCTGAGTAAAACGCACACCTTCGCCAGCGAGTTTGTCGATCGCGGGCGTTTCATAGAATTTGCTGCCATAGCATGACAAATCCATCCAGCCCAGATCATCGGTCAGAAAAAACACAACATTCAGCTTTTCCTTTGGCTTTATTGCTTCAGCCAATATCTTGCACGAGCCAAAACTCGTCACATATACAGCACCGCCTAAAGCGGAGAGAAAATCTCTTCTGTTGATGTTTTTATTCATTGTTCGCTGCTATTTTTATTCAAGGGATCATAATAACTTCCACCGTATCCGAGACAGATTTCCATGGTGTATCAAGATCTTTTCTTGTTACCGATAATGGTACCAATGAAAAGACTCGAAAACCATAATACCAGAAAGATGATAAAATGAAGATTAGTGAACTCAAAACGGGTTAAATAGACAAAACTGATAAATAAAACAACAAAGATCACTAGCCCGCTTATTTCATACTCTTCGTCGCCAGGTATTGCTGTTGAATTGAAACTGCCGGAAGGGTGGATCGTGAGCTTGCCGACCAGCGCGTCCCGGCCAATGGAGAAACAACCGCTACTGACGACAGGGACCGCATCATAGGTAACCATCGACACGATCATGCTCTCCGGTCAGCGGGGAGTCACCCGGTCGTGAAGCGTCAGCAGCCGGCCGCGATCATCGAGGCAGATCGTTGCGGTTCGGCCTGCGATCACGTGCACATCGGGATTGCCGTAGGTGAGGGTCCAGGTCTCCCGGTCAGGAAACCGGCGGGTCCTGCCGAAAGACGCCTTCGGCCCGGTAAAGAAGTTGACCAGCAATCCAGGGTAGCGCTCGACGTCGTGACGCAGGCCGTACCAGCCGGCCAGCATGACGGCCGTCTCCTCGTCAATCGCCTGCATCTCTCCCGCATCAAACTCCACCTGCGGCATCTGGTTGAAGAACGTGGTGTACGTTGCGATCTGCTTGCCCTCGAAGAGGATCTGCTCTCGACAGATGAGGTCATTCCAGTAGACGGCGAGAACCACTCCGTTCTCCGTCCTCTTCAGGCCGTAGTAGCGCGAGTTGTCGGGAACAATCGCCAGGCTGTCCAGGTGCGGGCTCTTGCCGGGCAGAAAGACCACCGGCCCCGCACACGGCCCTCCCTCAAACTCAAGCGGTCTGTCTCGCCCCAGAGTCATCACACCCGGCAGCGGGGAATCCTGCCCGGGAGTCCCGTGGGTAAGGAGCACCGTCGGGCCCGTACTCTTGGGCGGGTTTACGTGAAAGGGTGTGTATCCCTCCGGAATGTCGAGCTGCCCCACCTGTTGGTAGCCTGTCGAGGCGGCCGTGGCCGCATCGGACGATTTTGTCAAGACGCGCACGTAGCTCCGCGACCTGGGAATGTGCGACATGTTGTAGAGTTCACTCCATTGTGCCGCGATCTGTTCCTCCTTCAGATCCGGCGGAGGAACCGTGTAGAGTACATAGAGGAGATATGGATGCGCACGAACATGGACCCGCACATTCGACAGGGTTCTCTCGGGCAACCTGAAGCGCGCAACCGTCTCTGCGTACGCCCGGGCACGCAGGCGCATGACCGTGCTGTCTCTGGCCGTTTGGTTGACATACGAGGTCGTGGGACCGCGAGGTTCGTCAGCCATGGTTCGGCCGTTGAGAGTTTCGAACAGAATCTCGCGTTCTCGCAGCGCTCCCTGCGCCTTGTCGAAGAAGGCGAAAAGCGCCCATGCATTCGCTCGCCTCTCGAGTTCCGCCATCTTCTCGCGGACTGCCGATATCTCCTCGGCCGTGAACGCTTCCGCGGCCTTCGAATCCCCACCGGCCTGCTGGCCGAACACCGGGCCTGCACCGGCTCCGGCCAGAAGCGTCAACGCCGCGAGAACGCTGGAGAGCGAGCTCCGCACCATGGTTTACTCCATTCTTTCTTGCTGCAGGAGACCGAACACTGCTTCGTTGGACCCGACACCGCGAGAGAAGTTCCCTGCAAGAACAGATCAGCGTGCGATGTACGTCACACCCGCGGACACCGAACGGTCCATATATTCGAACGAACTCAAATATCGACGGTGGCTGAAGACAAACGAGAGAACCAGTCCCGCATATTTCATCCTCTTCTGCTGCGGCCGGTGTGGTTACGGCCAGATCAATTGATGGTAAAGGATGAAGCCTCCGCCGTATCCAGCAGCAGGTTGCGCGAATCGAGGGTCACCATGGAAGCATAGAGTGTCATGCCGATGAGCCCCGGATTATTGGGAAGCTGGAGGCTCGTCGAAGCCTGGCCGCTTCCGTTCAGGGTACCCATCCAGCCCGGGAATATACCAAAGATGCAGGCATTGGTGATGACGTCCCACCCCACGGGAATGATGCTGCCTTTCCCTAAAGGGATCAGGTCCGGCAGAGTACTCATGGAAAGCAGTCCCGCGTAAGTCTGGTTGGGATCGTATTGGCCGGAAAAGTTGAAGTTCATGACAGTCCCGATCTGGCCCGTGCCCGAGATCGACACACTGGCGCCTGCCGTGTCCTGGCGGCTGGACCAGGCGATGCAGTAGGGTTCCTGCACGCCCAGAAAAGACTGCTTGGACAAACGAATGGTGTAGTTCCCCGTGAGCTGGGGCTCGAAATAGGCGATCTCGAAGGGGTTCAAGCCGCTCGAGGATGTGGCCACCACGTTGCCGTTCGGATCCAGCACCGAGAGGTCGAGGTCCATTTTCAGAACGTCCGTGGTGTAGCCCGAATCAGGGTCGGACTGCCATAAGCAGATGACCCGCGTTCCATCCCCCTCGTAGCATAAAATGGTCTTGTCGTAGGGAAAAGAGTTGGAGAGAAAGGTTCCTGTCTCATACTGCCCGTCCCGGGCCACGGCATCAGCCGCGCCGGCGTGGATTCCTCCGGCTCCGTCCTTGTCGGAGAGCACGGGGGCTCCTTCCACGTTGTGCCACGCCGATACCATGAGCACTGCCTTCACAGCCTCGGGATGGGTGACGATCAAGGGAGCCCGGTTGGCCACGAGGGTGGCCACACCCATGGTGAGGGGACTCGCTGAAGAGGTGCCGTTGAATCCGTAGTAGATCCATGGCGAGTAGGTGGAAGTTGTATCCACGTCATCACCGGGGGAGGCCACCTCGGGCTTCTCATGCCCCTCCACAGGGTTCCAATACGAGGAGTAGCTCGCCATGGCGTCGTCATCCCACCCGATGGTGTCTCCGTCGTTGTAGCAGCCCGTGCTTAGCATGTTGTACCCGTTGCCCGGCGACGTGGAGTAGGGCGTAGACGTTCCGCCCTGGTTGCCGTTGGACTTGAACATGAGCACACCGAAGTTCCTGATGATGTAGTCGAAGAACCGGTCCAGGAAGCATATGGAGCCCTTGTTGTAGTTCCACCAGGAACAGTTCCCGAAGGATACTCCTGCCTGCATTCCAAGATCCCACGCTACCGGGCAATCGATGTCGCCCCATCCGGAGGCCGTGTAGATCGCGCCCAGTTCGGGGGCGCCGCCGTAGAGGGTGGGGTGGTTCCGCATGCACACGTTGCCCGCCACGGCGGTTGCATGGGAGGATGTGCTTTCCGAGTTCAGCTTGATCACGGTAGGGAGGTAGGGATTGTCGGTCGCCACGTTCCCGCCGCTGTCCTGCACCATGACCTTCACAGCGCCTTCCCCGCCCTTGTTGCCCCGGTCGTGCACCGTGGGCGTACGGAGCGTTGGCTGGGCATAGTTGTTCTCATTCTCCCACTTGGGGAATGCGTAGTATGCCTGGTCCACCTGGCCGAGGGCTGCCAGCTCAGAGACCTCCATGGAGGAAACCGTGGCAATGACGATGGGCCAGCACGTGCCCACGTATTCCAGACGGCAGCCCCTGTCTTCGAGAAGCCCTGCAAAGGCTTCCGTCATGGGAGAGAAGAACTGTTTCGCCGTTTTCTGCGCCATGCGCCGCGCCTCTTCATTGTGGATCCCCGCTTCCACTGCCCTGTTAATTATCCCCCTGAAGTCCGGCTCCTTTTCCGTCCTCAGCCAGAAGGCCACGGGCACCCCAATCGAATTCCCGGCCGCTTTCAGGATCTCCCCGAGCTCGGGCGAGATCTTGCCCCGAGCCGCGATCTTCATCTTCTGTTCCTCCATGCGAAGGGCATCGAGATTCAATGGATATCCGTCAGGGCCGAAAGCCTCCCGCGTGATCAAACCGGTACGGGAATCCAGTGTGCGGATCACGGTAATCTCCAGCTCCAGATGCTGGAAACTGTATGTCTCCCGGGTTAGGACCTGGAGGTTCTGTGCGTTGTTGTTATCTGACACTATAATCGAGAACATCAGGCAGAAAGCAATGGAAAGCATTTGTGGTTCCTCACATATGGACCAAAAGGTTCAAGTATCAAGGCTTTTTCAGGCTGGCCAACCAAAGATATGGTTTCGGATCAGTATAAACCAAAAGACCCTCATTGTCCCTAAAAAACTGATACAAATAATGAGAGATAGAGCTGACCCGCACATTTCATACTCATCTGATGCGGGTTAATGTGCGGATCGTAATTCCTAATCTCAAACGGTTTTCCATGTCATTATTTCCCTGTTTTGCTTAAATATCACACGGATCAATTTGTTCGGAAGGACAACGTTATCGTTCCGTGGAGTTAGAGATGAGAAAAACCGTCGCCCTGGTACTGATCCTGGTTTTACCGGGTTTCCTCTTTCTGCACACGCCTGCCCTGGATGCCTGCACGACCTTTTGCATCGAAAGCAAGGGACAGCTGGTTTTCGGCCGCAACTATGATTGGGCCATTGGGGTCGGGCTCGTGATAGTGAACAAAAAGGGTCTCGCCAAGAAGGCCTTCATCTCCCCCCCTGACCGGCCCGCGGAATGGATCTCGAAATACGGCAGCATCACCTTCAACCAGTACGGGAAAGAGATGCCCATGGGGGGAATCAACGAGGCCGGCCTGGTGGTCGAACAGATGTGGCTGTCGGAAAGCCGATACCCGAATCCTGACGAGCGGCCCGGCCTCCGCGAACTGGCGTGGATCCAGTACCAGCTGGACACATCGAAAAGCGTCGATGATGTGATCGCCAGCGATTCCAGGATCAGGATCACCGCGGACAGTGTGCCCCTGCATTTCCTGGTGTGTGACCAGGAGGGCCGGATAGCCGCGATCGAATTCCTGGACGGAAAAATGGTGGTTCACAAAGCCGGAGACCTGCCATTCGCCGCCCTGGCAAACAGCACCTACGCGAAGTCGATGAAATACCTGAAGCAGTTCAAGGGGTTCGGCGGCGAGCTGGAGATGCCGAAATCACAAAGTTCTCTCGATCGCTTCGCAGGCGCGGCTCAGGGGATCCGACAGCACGGCATTGACCAGGACGAGGATATCATGGAGCACGCCTTCAATGTTCTGGATGACATCAGCCAGGGGCCGGCCACCCAGTGGAGCATCGTCTACGATGTGAGAAACCTGGCCATCCGGTTCAAGACTTCGAAATCCCCAGGGATCAAAACCGTGGAGCTGAAGGACTTTGATTTCTCATGTTTCATGTCTGCGCGAATCCTGGATATCGATACGCCCAAGCCTGGGGATGCCGGCAAGCGTTTCATCGATTACAGCACAAGAGCCAATCGGAAGCTGGTGTTCGATGCCTGGAAGAACACGGAGTTCCTGAAGAACACACCGGATGAACTTCTGAACCAGCTGGCCGAATATCCGGAGAGCATCAAGAGCGCGGGAGAAAACGAATAAAGTTTGATCAAGCCATGTTACGGAGGACAGGGTCATGAAACTGTTAACCGCATCGATCTGTGTGGCTTCTTTACTCGCCCTCACCGCAAACCTTTATGGAGAGATCCCCGATCTCGAAGAAGGCGTCTATATCCTGGACAACGGTCTTCCCCTGGAGGTGGGAAGCTTCGCCTCGACCCCGGATGTAGTGGATTGGAACAACGATAAAAGGAAGGACCTGGTAATCGGCCAGTGCATGTACGGAAACATCTGGCTCTTCCTCAACCAGGGAACGGACCTCAATCCAGTGTTCCGGGGTGGAACCAAAATCGAGTCGGGCGGCCAGCCGATTGCCACCACCTGCGGGTGATGCAGGGGATCGAGCCCACGAGTCGTGGACTGGAACAACGACGGGAAGAAGGATCTCATCACGGGCGAGGGAAGCGGTCACGTACGGATCTACCTCAATGTCAACATCGATGAAAAACCGGTATTCAACGGCTATTCGTTGGTCGAGGTGCGAGGTGTCACATTCGATGCCGGTACGGAGTCCAGCCCTTTTGTGGTGGACTGGAACAACGACGGTAAAAAGGATCTTCTCGTGGCCGAGGCCATGGGCAAGGTCCATCTGCTTATCAATACGGGAAGCAACGCGGATCCCAGGTTCGACCAGGCGGAATATCTCTTGGACGGCTCGATGTATCTCGACCCCGGAAGCGAGTCCAGCCCGGTTGCAATGGATTGGAACAACGACGGCAAAAAGGATCTCCTCGTGGCCGAGGCGATGGGCCATGTCTATTACTACGAAAACAAGGGGACCGATGATGCACCCGTCTTCAACGGATGGAAGAGGTTGTGGGCCGGTGGCGGGGAGCTCAATGTAAAGGATCATTTTCCGAACATCGATGTGGCCGACTGGGATAACGACGGGGTTCCCGATCTGATCAGCGGCTGCTGCGTACATGTCACGGATGACCGGATCAGCAAGGGGAGGCTCTGGTACTTCCACGCCCAGGGTCCCCTCTATGCGGATAACAATGCGATCTCCGCGTCAACTGGTGGGACGATTGCCCTGAACCTCAAGGCGGGGGATGACAACAGCAGCCGAAACTATCTGATTTTCTGCGGGATCACCGGCACAAAACCGGGAACACCCCTTCCCGGGGGATATGCCACCCTTCCCATAAACTGGGATCCTTTCACGTCGCTCGCCTTGAGCCTCGTTAACACGCTCCTTTTCGTGGACTTCATGGGGACGCTGGATGCGTACGGAAACAGGCAGGCTTCCTTCGACACACTGGGTCCCGTTCCGCCGGTTGCCGTCGGTCTGGTTTTGAGCTATGCCTATGCGTTGAACGGACCGTGGGATTACGCATCCAACGGCCTGAATGTGGAGATTATTCCTTAAATCACCCGCTGTTTCCAACGACCCCTGCGGAACACCAAGATACCGACGATGGCAATGAGTGACTCGGCCGCTGTGATGGCCAAGAAAACCCCTTTGGGGCCCAGGGGGGTGGAGCCGGCCAGAACATAGGCCAGGGGGACCTGAAAAAGCCAGTAACAGAAGAAATTGATAAGGGTCGGGGTGGTTGTATCACCGGCACCGTTGAAGGCCTGCACAATAACCATACCGTAGGCATAGAACCCATAGCCGTAGCAAACATACCGCAGGCAGTCCACACCATAGGCCACCACCTCGGGGTCATCGGTGAACAGGAGAATGAAGAACTCTGCAAAGGTTATGAAGATCAAGGCCATGGACACCAGGAAAAACATATTGTACAGCCCGGCGCGCCAGGCCGAACTCTCCGCACGGTCCGGCTGTTGGGCCCCCAGGTTCTGCCCGACCAGGGTGGCAGCGGCGTTGGCCATGCCCCATGAGGGGAGTATGGCAAAGATGATGATCCGGATGGCGATGGTATAACCCGCCACGGCCGTGCTGCCGAACTGGCCCACGATCCTGACCAGGGCGATCCAGCTGGAGGTTGCGATCAGGAACTGCATGATGCCCCCAATGGACACGCGCAACAAACGCAGGATCACCTTTGGATCCAGGCGGAGCTGTGACACGACCAGGCGTATGCGGCTCGATCCGCGAAAGAGTATCCAAAGCTGGAACACCACTCCGGTTCCGCGGCCTATGGTGGTGGCCACGGCCGCGCCGGTGATGCCCAGCTCGGGGAAGGGGCCCAGTCCAAAGATCAAACAGGGATCCAGCACGATATTGATGCCGTTGGCCAGCCACAAGACCCGCATGGCCACGGCCGCATCCCCGGCCCCGCGGAATATGGCGTTGATCAAAAAGAGGAGCGTGATCGTAACCGATCCTCCCAGCATCACCGTGGTGTACATGGAGCCCACAGCTATGAGCTCGGGTGATCCGCCCATGAGGCGCAGCAGATCCGAGGGAAAGACCAGGCCCAGAGGAGAACGATGGGGATCGAAGCGCCGATGCCGAGAGCGATGGCTTGGATCGCAGCCACCCTGGCGCCCTGTATGTTCTTTTCACCGATGCGGCGGGCCACCATGGCTGTGGTGGCCATGCTCATGCCGCAGGCAATGGCATAGACGATGGTGATCATGGCTTCGGTGAAACCCACAGTGGCCACGGCATCCACGCCCAGCTTGGACACGAAGAAGACATCGGTGACCGCAAACACGGACTCCAACACCATCTCGAGAATCATCGGGATCGACAAAAGGACAATGGCCCTGCCGATGGAACCCCGGGTGAAGTCCTGTTCTTTTCCGGAGATGGCCAGGCGCACCGTTTGCCAGATGCCGGGGGGGTTGATTTGGGTATTCGAACCGTTCATACCGATCGGAGCCAAGCCTCCATAACCTGAAATCATCCCATAATAGCGTCTGTTTTTCAGATAGCCATCGCCGTGTTCAAGGATAAGAGGCGGCAACAGAGCGCCCCCCTCAAGAGGCGGTTATCGCCATCGGCATCCTCGAAAATAAACTGCAAAATTATACCCGGTGAAAATAGCTTCGGACTCGGTATATTGGTTCACATGAAACGGTTACTTTTGCTGACAGCGGTGGTGTTTGTTTTCACGTGGATGCGGTCCGGCGCCGAGGACTGGCCAACGTATCAGCACGATTTCCAGAGAAGCGGTGTTACCACCGAGAAGCTGGATCTCCCCCTGGAGCAGGCATGGGTATACACCGCTAAAAACCCGCCGGCTCCGTCGTGGCCGCCGCCTGCGCGCGCAGACTTCTGGCACCGCAAACGCGATCTCAACCCGCGGGTCATCTTCGACCGGGCATTTCAAGTGGCTGTGGCTGGAGGCTCCGTGTTCTTCGGCTCTTCAGCGGATGACAAGGTCTACTGCCTTGACGCGGAAACAGGATCCGAAAAATGGGCATACTTCACGGGCGGCCCGGTGCGGCTTGCGCCCTCGGTGGCCGAGGGGAGGCTCTACTACGGGTCAGACGACGGTGCGCTCTACTGCCTCGATGCAGCGCGCGGCAGCCTGCTGTGGAAACGCTCGCTTTCGAAAACGGGCCGCTGCGTGATAGGAAACGGGAGGATGATTTCCATGGCCCCGGCCCGCACCGGCGCTGTTGTGATCGATCGCATTGTCTACTGCTGCGCGGGGCTCTTTCCCGAACAGGAGGCTTGCATCGCGGCCTTCAACGCCCGGACAGGAAAGCTGCTGTGGTCGAACCCCCTCACAATTTCGCCCCAGGGCTACATGCTGGCCTCGGATGACCGGCTCTACGTGCCTACCGGCCGGACCTCGCCGGTTGTTTTCGACCGCAAAACCGGAAATAAACTCGGGGCTTTCGAAGGCTCGGCAGGCTCTTATGCCCTGGTCACGGACGAGCACGTGGTGTACGGCCCGGGCGACGCCGGCAGCCTGGGCCTCTCATCCGCTGAAAGCAGGGATAAGGTGGCGACATTCAGCGGCCTGCACATGATCGTACAATCGGGGGTTTCCTATCTTCACGCAAAAACCCGCCTGAGCGCCATCGACCGCATACGGTACATCGATCTCGCGAACAGGCGAAACGCCCTGTCCGCAAAGGCCGAAAAAATCGAGGAAGAGCTCAAAAAGATGAAAGAGGCAACGAGCGCCAAGGCTGCAAAGCTCCGGGCCGAGCTCGATGCCGTGAAAAAGGGAAACGCCGAGTGCGTGGCGGCTTTGCCCGGATGCACCATGTGGGAGCAGCCGTGCAGCCATCCCTACTCGCTGATCCTGGCCAAAGATGTGCTGTTTGCGGGCGGAGACGAAAGCGTGGCCGCGTACAGCGCAAAGCACGGAAAGCTGCTTTGGGAAGCCCCGGTTCCCGGAAGGGTGTACGGCCTGGCTGCGGCCAACGGGCGGCTCTACGCCAGCACGGACAAGGGAACGGTTCACTGCTTCAGGTAAGGAAGAGAATCTTGCGCATGTTATTGAAAAGAAACCGGGCAAAGACAAACAAAGCGTGCGTGTTTTTTTTGAGGTATCTCCTCGGAACGCTCGTTACATTCGCATCATTTCATGCCATTGCCCCATCCTTTGCTTTTGCAGCGGATGATGAAAAAGGAAAAGGGCTCATCAACTGCTGGGTCTTCAGCCCCGAGCGGATACAGGGGTTGGAGGTAAAGGACGAAGCAGGCACAAGGAACGCCTCCATTCTCGGCGACAAGCGCATGGCGGACGGGGTGGACGCGCTTGTGCTCGACGGCCGCTCTTGCAGCGTCAAGGTTTCAGGGAGCGCCACCCCGGAGGGCCTGCCGGAGCGCGCCATCACAGTGGAGGCGTGGGTGCTCATCGATGAGCCGGTCGAGTGGGGCGGCATCGCCGGCTTCATCCAGGACAACGGCGATTTCGAGAAAGGCTGGCTCCTTGGTTCGCGTGACACGCATCTCTGTTTTGCGCTGTCCACCAAGGGCGCGGATGACGGCAACGGCGCCCTCACCTATCTGGCCGCGCGCACGGAGATTGTGCCGGGCTGGTGGTATCATGTGGCTGGCACATACGACGGGGCGGAACAGAATATCTACGTAAACGGCCGCCTGGAAAACAGCTCCACCGCGCAATCAGGCGACATTCTCTACCCGGACCGCTCCTTCTTCGATCTGGCGGCGTACCACGATGACAACGAGCACTACCTGTTCCGCGGGATGCTTCACGAGGTCAGGCTTTACAACCGCTGCCTGAGCCGGGAAGAGGTGTCAGCGAACTTCGGGGCGAAGAAGGATATATTCCCCAGGCCGCTCGAGTTCGTTGAAGGGCCCGATGTGCGCCAGACCGGGCCGGGTGTCGTGCTTGTTTCGTGGAGCACGCGGGAGCCGGGCCGATGCGCCGTTGTATACGGCAAGAGCATGCGGCCTTCGATGCGCGTCGAGGCCGGCGGCGCTAGCGCGAACGCAACCGGGCACGAGGTTAGCCTGCACGGAATCGAGCCCGAAAGAAGCTACTACTTCCGCATAGAGCTGACAGGCGCGCACGGGAAAAAAACCACGAGCCGCATCCACACGTTCGAGGCGGTGCTCAGCCGCTCACCCGTCTCCTATCCCGAGGGACCGCCTCCCTTTGCGGACGACGGGAACGCGCCGCTGTACGAAGAAGCCGCGCGATGCATCGTTGAACAGTCCGGCATGAGAAAAGGCTTTTGCCTGATACTCGGCAGCGGCAGGGGAAGGCTTGCCTGGGAGCTCGCCAAGCGCACAGAACTCGAGATCATCGGCGTGGAACCGGACCCGAAAAAAGCCGGCCTGGCCCGGGCAGCCCTCGATGAAGCGGGCATCTACGGGACGCGCGTCACCATCTTCAACAGGCCGCTGGATGACCTGCCCTTTCCGGACTGCTTCGCCAACCTGGTCGTTTCAGATGATGTGCTCACATCGAACAGGGTGCGCGCATCAGCCGGGGAAGCGTACCGCGTACTGCGGCCCTGCGGCGGCATGGTCATGATCGGGCAGTCCCCGGGTTTTGCCGCACAATCGAGCCTTGGCAGCTCCCTGCTGCGGGCATGGATCCGCCGCGCACCTTCGACTGAAGGACGGGTGATCGAGGAAAACGGCGTCTGGGCCGTGCTACGCCGCGGGCCTCTCGCGGGCGCGGGCGAGTGGACTCATATGTTGGCGGACGGGAGCAACACAGCCTGCAGCAAGGATGAACTCGCACACGGGCCCATGCGTCTTCAGTGGTTCGGCAGGCCCGGGCCGCGGCTCATGATCGACCGCCACCACCGCAACGTTCCCCCGCTCTACAAGGACGGCAGGCTTTTCGTGCCCGCGGACGACCGGGTGATCGTGCTCGACGCGTACAACGGCACGTGGCTATGGGACGTTGCCATCCCCGGGTCAAGGCGGCTTGGCGTGTTTCTTGACTCGTCCAACATGGTGGTGGACGAAAAACACCTCTACGTCGTACATCACGACATGTGCGACACCTTTGACGTTGTAACCGGGGCATCCTCCATAACCTTCCGCATGCCGCAGCTCATGGAGAAGATGAGCTGTGACTGGTCTTACGTGGCGCGCGAATGCGAGCTTCTCATCGGAACCGGGCGGATCCCGGGCAGCTCCTACAACAAGACCAGCTACGATGCCGACGCCGCGCTCTGGTACGACGACATGTCCATTGTCACAAGCAAATACCTCTTTGCCATGGATTGCAGGACAGGCGATGTGCAATGGAGCTGTCGATCCGGTGTGCTGCTGAACACGACGCTCACGCTTGGCAACGGCCGCGTCTATTTCGTGGAATCGCAGAGCCCTAAAGCTGTGAGCGACACGTTAGGGCGCATGCCTCAGAGAACATTTCTCGAAGAGGGCGCGAACTTCCTGAAGGCGATCGACATGACAACGGGCGATGTCCTGTACAGTGTAAAAATCGACCTCAGTCACTGTCGCCTCATAACATACCTGAGCTATGAGCAGGAGATGCTTCTTTTGAGCGGGTGCGAGTACAGGAAAGACAAGCTCTGGTACTTCTTCTACGGCATCGATGCCGCGACAGGCGTGCTGAAATGGGAGCGGAGCCACAACACCGGCTTCGATCCCGGCGGAGGCCACGGCGAGCAGAACCGCCACCCCACACTGGTGAACGGCACGGTCTACACATACCCTTTCGCTTACAGCCTGAAAACGGGCAAAAGGGTGGAAGGGTACGAGTACTCCCGCGAGGGACACGGGTGCGGCGGCGTGTCAGCATCAGCAGGCGCCCTGTTCTGGCGCGGGGGCAACCCTACCATGCGCGACCTGGGCCCTGGAGGAGTGCTGAGGAAGATCAACCGTGTCAGCCGCCCCGGATGCTGGATCAACATCATCCCGGCAGGAGGACTTGTCCTGATTCCGGAAAGCAGCTCGGGCTGCACCTGCGCCTTTCCCCTGCAGACATCCATGACCTACCTTCCCCAAGAAAAGTAGTCCAGGGGAAGGGGGAGGGCGAAAAACCTTTCGCCCATGCAAGTTTTCGCCCAAACAACAAAAAAAAACTCGCGACAGCACCGGTTGCCGGCGCCATACATTCTTCTTGATTCTCTGCGCCGCCTGTGCCAGAATATGCGAGCACCTATCCATAAATCCCTATCATGTTCTGCAAGTTAAACGAAAAAGTGGTTTTTCAACCATACTCCCATCAAGGAAAAAAGGGGTTCGCCATGTTTTCACGGAAAAATTTACACCGATCCGCGCTCGGCCGCACCTCATGCGGTATGCTGCTGCTCTGCGTTGTTTTCTGCTGCCTTGGATTGCCCCGGACCGCCGATGCTCAGCGCAGCCTGCCGAGGCTTGTCAACTGCGGCGACCTGAACGGATTCGCCACAGGCGAACCGGGCTACGAGCTTCTCAGCGAATCCCAGACACCACCTGATGTTTCTCTTGCGCCCGCACCGCTCGACACCGTGCATGTGGCAGGCAACTTCCCAAACTACTACGGCCACTATCCTCCCCCATCAGACGTTCTGTGTGTGGATCCGGATCAGCTCGATAAGACGCACCGCATGACAGCGCTGGAGCTTGCGGACGGGACCGTGCTCGCTATCGACAACCTTCAGCCCGACACTCTCTACAGGGTTCGGCTGGAAGTCGGTGCGCTCTATCCGTGGGTTGATCTCGTGGACCCCATCTACTTCGAGTTCTACCCCTCTACTTCGCACGATGTGCGCATCGAGGTCCAGGAACCGTTCAACCCGGGGCCTGTCAATTGGATACCAGCGGCAAAAAACATCCGGTGCACAACGAGCCACGACGCCAACACCTACGAAACCATCCTCGCCGGAATAGTTCCCATCTGGGTGCTCGTCCGGTCCGATTCCAACGGGATACTGCGAATCCGCCTGTCAATTGACAGCTCGGATCCGCTGTTTTTCGCGGGCTTCGAGCTGCACGAGCACGAACCGCTGCCGATCGTGTACAAAAGCTCGGGCGGATCATCGCTTCAGGCTTATACGCCGGGTGTGGTGCCGTTCGTGAACAGCCTCAACGCCGGAAACCACGCGGGCGCGAAGAAACAGGCGTTCGCAATCGTGGACGAGTTCGAGCGCGGCGTGGCGCTCACACACCTGGTAGGATGGTTGGACGGCAGCCGCGACAACGGTTTTCACCTGATTAAATGGGCGCGGCGGGCGCTGACAAGCAGCTTGCCGACCCATCCGGGAGCGGCCTGGCTGCTCGACGAGCTCGACTCGTTTCAGCGCGCGCTGGACCACCTTTCCGCCAGCGGTTATAAGTGGGCTTACGCACCCCCCGAGGAAGGCGGCATGGGCTTTTTGAACCCTGACTGCGAGAGCCAGCTCGTCAGCATCAGCGATCTGACACCGACCAATGCCAACGCCCACATCGCGATCCGGGAGCTCAGGGGCATCACAGCCGCGGTCAGCAACGACTCTCTTCTGCAGGATCTTGCGGACTGGAACCTCGGGAACCTACCTGAAGGCGAATGGGAGCCGTCACCGCTGGTCTTCGCAGCGCTCAAGCTGGTCGGCAGCGCCATGGTGGATATGAATCCCATGCTGAATGTGAACCAATCCGATCCCCACTCCGTCGCGCTCGAACAGGACCGCAAAAACATCTTCATGAACTTCACCGGCCTGGGCTTTGCCGCCGCAGACTTTCCTTCCGACATGGAACTGATCCTGTACGATGCTTACGTGACATCCGGGGAGCACCCCAACAAATGGGACCTGGTCGACATCGAAAACCTGTTCACCAGTGCGCAGATCAAATCGTCGTGGTGGGGACAGGAAGTGGCGCTTCTGAGGGATGATCCGACTGCGCCCCCCTGGGCGAATTTACAGCGCAACCAGACGCGCATCTCCAGGAACATCCTCAAGTACTGGTTTACCGAGCGCCTCGAGCATTGTGAACTCGGCGGCGGCTGGGGTGATGATGTGGAGCTTATGGGACAGTTTTCAAAGATGCTGGGAGGAAGGCAGGACCAGGCGGACCGCTGTACGCTCGACGCTCTGGACGACATGATCCGGTACGGGTTCTATGAAACCGGTGGTGAGGTGGTAGACGGGTATTACGGCGGGGAGATGACAGATGTGGAGCATTCGGGCGAGTACACAACCGATCCCTACATCACAGCCTCCGCCATTCACGGCCACACAGCCTGCTGCGCCGAAACAGCGCTAGGCGTTGCCAAGCACATTCTCTACAGCACAAATCCCACAAAGGCTTTTGCCGGTCCTACCAGCCTGGGCCGTCTTCACTTCAAATCGTACTACTTCACAACAAATGGCCCTGACAGCGATCCGGAACATCAGATCGACATCCTGCTCAACGGGCGAGCTGTCTACCCTGCAACAGCCACCTGTTTCGAAGCGCCTCTTGATCCTTCGCATCCCATGATCGCGGATCTTACATCCTGGGCTGAGGCCTGGCGCGATGACGCGGCCGACACGACGGGCGGGAAGCCTGCCGGATGGCACGGCCCTGTGCAGTGGCCCTCCAACCAGTTCGGGAAGAACGGCTACTGGTGGACGCACAAAGGGAACTCGTCCGACAAGAGCCTCTTTACCACGGGTTTGCATTCCTTCACCCTGGAGCTTCTGCGCATGGCATACCACCGCTCGCAGGACCACGACCGCTGGGAGCACCTGATCCCCGCCGTGCGCATGTTCCGCGCCGTAAAGGATTGGGAGGACGCGGGCATGCCACAGGGCCTGACAGGGGACAACTACTGGGCTGCCGAACTTTTCAAGTCAGCGAGCCGGTTCGGCCCGCTGGTTATCCTCCACGTCGCGGACCTGGAGAACGACACCGATCTCAACACGGAGATCGATCCGCTCGGAGGAGGCTCGACATACGTAGACCAGGACCTGATCGACCGGATGAAAACATGGGCGGAAGACGAATACCTGGGCCAGCACGGCATGATCAAGTACGCGCTCAGAGAGTACGAATACGCTCACGGCCAGAACAAAGCCAAGTTAACATCGGTTTTCGAGGGGATGTACGAGAACGCGATTACTTACCTGCGCACGATGTACCCCCTGCTGACCAAACACGTGATACACACCGACCGCGTTTTCCTCTCGCATAAGGGCTATGGTCCCGGCAACCTGACAGCGGCGGCCTGCAGCACCATCTTAACGGAGGGGTTGGCGTTTCATCCCCTTGTGCGCTGGAGGAGCCGTCTTGGCGACGGCCAGGATCTTGCGGTACAATGCAACTATCGCGAGTATGAATCGAACATCTACAGTGCCTTCGCGTACAACTTCGAAAGCGGACCAATGAGCACAACGGTCATGCTCGACAAGGGGCTTGCTCCGGGTGAATACCTTGTTGAGTGGGGGCAGGCATCCGTTGACTTCGACCTGTTTCCGAGCTGGGCCACGGTATACTCACAAGTTGTCCAGAAGCGGGGAACCGCTGTTCCGGCGGTTGTTGATCTCGAACCCGGTCTGAACCTGGTCCGCGTGACCCGCCAGGGCGATCCTGACCAGCCCGCGGCCGGGTATGATCTCGCGGTCGATCCGCCGATGCTCGAGATCTCGCACGGGCCGGGAGGTTTCGGCATGGAGCTGAAGGCGCGCATCGCCAACGCGGGCCGCACCGCCTCGCCGCAGGCCACGCTCAACCTGTACGCGTCGATCCTGAATCCCGATGGATCGATCATGCCAATCACCGGGCAGCCGGAGGAGGTCCTCGTCGCCAGCCAGCAGGTGCCGTCCATTGCCGCGACCACAGGCTGGACCTTGGAGGAACTCGAACTCTCCTCCTCGCTCTCGCTGGGCAATACTTTCGACACCATCCTGATCTCCGGCTTCGGAATCCAGGTACGCGCCGAAGTCGTTGCGGACGGCCTCGAAGGAGACCTCTTCAACAACGACCAGACCCGCGGCTGGTGGGGCTGGGCAGGCTCAGAGGTCAATGTGTTTTGATGAGAAGAGACTACCCCGAAGCATGAAAGGCCCTGGAAGGAAAAAGTCCGCTTCATTTCAACGGTTTGGCGATAAAACCGCCCCGCTTCAAATTCGACCGTTGCCAAACGCTCCGGACTGACCCCGCGGTCTGCCGACCCCGGTAAATCGAATGATCACAGCGATGAGCGTCGTCGTCAATGATGAAGGAGCTGATATCCGGTGTCCACAGCACCAGGTCAGCGTCGTAACCGGCCTGGAGGCGGCCTTTTCGCATCTCCGGCAAAAAAAGGTCCGCCGGCCCCCGGCTGACCAGCCTCACCCAGTCGCGCGGTCCCAGCTCAGGCACTGCCGCTGCCAGCAACCCGAGCCGGTGCTGCACCCCGGCAGCCCCGTTGGGAATCCGCGTGAAATCTTCTGCCGCGGCTTTTTGCGCCCGGGTGAACGAACAGTGATCCGTGCCTACCGTGTCGA
>CAZIUL010000037.1:0-41804 GCA_964542475.1 uncultured Phycisphaerales bacterium
AACGAGTCCCGGCCGTACGACGCGAGCTTGTCCAGGCAGAACATGGCCCGCTCCACCGATGAAAACGCGGGAACCCCGCCGTCCTCCAGCGTGTTGACGAGCGCATCGTACGCGCTGCTCGCGTTGATGCAGGCCACAACAGGCTTGTCCGACAGGCTGCTCTGGCGCAGGATTCTCATGGCCACGTTTTCGCGGTTCTTTTCGATCTCGTCGCTCGTTGTGTGAAGCATCACCGTGTGGGGGAGCATCGATACCAGCAGGTTGTCCACCCCGTCGTCCTCCAGCAGTATCTTCATGCACTGCTCGTACAGGTCGTCGTCGCCCATGGGTGTCAGATCGAGAAGGGGCTGGACAGCCACGAACGGCGGCAGGATCTTGCGGAGCGCTTCAACCGTTCGTTTCGACAGCGTTGGAAAGACCAGGTTTCCCAGGTTGTCAGCCGCGTACGTGCTCTCGAACCCGGCGTTGACCACGCCGGCAACGCTGTTTCCCTTCACCCTTTTCTTTCCGAGCAGGGCAAAGGTCTTTACCAGGTCTATGTGGTCGATGAGCGATTCCGCCACGATCATCCCGGCCTGCTCGAACGCCGCCTTTGCCACATCGTAGTCGCCTGTCATGGAAGCCGTGTGCGATGCCGCGGCCCTTGACCCGGCATCCGTCCTTCCTGCCTTGTACATGATGAGCGGCTTGCGGGCTTTTCTGGCCACGTTGTAGAACTCGCGCCCTCCCGCAGCGTGGAACCCTTCAACGTACAAGGCGATCACGTCGATGCCGTCATCTTTCTCGAAGTAGGCCACAAGGTCGCCGGGGTCCACATCGAGCTGGTTGCCGTAGCTGACCACGACCCTCGGGCAGAGCGCGTGCCTGAGCTTGTCAAGGATGGTGACCCCCAGCGCCCCGCTCTGCGTGATGAGGGCGACGTTCCGCTCCTTTCCGCCTGAGGCCGGAACGAAGTCCAGCTTCCTTTTCGGGACGAAGATCGTGTTGATTCCGGGACGGTCTCCGGGCGGAGAGTAAAATATGCCGAGGCAGTTCGGGCCGACGAGGCGCATGCCCGTGGTGTTTGCGAGCTCCAGGATCTCGTTCTCGATGGTGCGGTCGCCCGTGACCTCGCTGAACCCTCCCGGGATGAGCACGGTTGCCTTCACCTTTTTCTCCACTGCCTGGCGCACTATCTCGGGCGACTGCGCGGCCGGGGCCATGACTATCAGAAGATCCACGCGATTCTTGACATCCTGCAGGGTTTTGTGGAGCGCGTATTCGCTGCTTCCGACCTTCACCGAGCCGCCCTTCGGGTTGAGAAGAAAAAGGTCGTCCCTGCCCATGTCGTGAAGAAGCCCCGCGATGATGTTTCCGAGCTTGGACTGGTCCGTGGCTGAAACACCTGCCACAGCCACCCCGCTCGGCTCGAAAAGCGCGTCGATGTTGCGGATGTCAGGCTCGGTTACAACCTCGAACGTTTTCTCTCTCGGCATGAAATTGCCCAGCCCGTCCAGGGCCACGAGCTCCCCCGAAGGGGTGAACGCGAACGGATTGATCTCGAAATCGGTGAGAACGAACTCCGGCCGTTTTCTCGCGAAGCTCGAAAAGACGCTCGAAAGCTGCGACAGCTTGAGGATGTGCTCCACCAGCTTTTCGATGTAGTCGTAGTGGTTCTCCTCGATGTACTTGAGGATGATTCTCGTGTTCTCGAGGAGCTGGCGGCATCCACCGGCGCTCAGCGGGGTCAGCATCGTGTTGGGGGACGAGTAGTGCTTTGCGAAGTGTTCGGCGTCGCTGCCCCCCTTGCTGATGGAGATGACCGGGCCGAACGCCATGTTTTCTCGGATGCCGAGGAGGATCTCGCGCCCGAGCTCCCTCGAGTACTCTATGTGATCGCAGATCAGGAATCCGCGTATCTCGGGTTCCGCCTTGAACGACGGATGAAGCGGAACTTCTTCCCGCATGCGTTCGATGGCTGCCGAAACAGCGCCTGTCTCCCTGATCGATTTCTTCACGCCTCCGACCATGCTTTTGTGCGGGATGCTGCCCGAGACGATCTTGATGATCACATGCGATCCCTTGAACGGCTGAAGCGTATTCTCGCTCACTTTCTCTGCTGACCGCACCGTTCTGTGTATGGGCACGCGTATCCCGAGGATCTCGAGAATGGCGTAAACCTCGTGCTCGTAAAGGTCGAATCGGCCCTTCTCCGCAATGGATTCGAGAAGCGCACATATCCGTTCCCTCTTGTCAGCTGTCAGCTCGAAGTTGGTCATTGTGGTTGCTTTCCGTTTGCTTTTCGGGTTCTGTGCTATGCTCGTTTTTTCTTTTTATCCCGCAAGCCCCGGATGCTGTCGCCTTGACGCACTCCTCGCACCCGATGCATTCGAACCGGCCTCTGCCCAACACCCTGTTTCCTCCGTTTTCAATCACAACCGCACCTGTAGGGCAGGCACTCACACAGGTTCCGCAGCCGGTGCAGTTTTTGAACTCGGCCCTCTTTTCCACGCGGCCTTTCAATCGGTTCAAGGAGCCGAGCAGCGCGCCCGACGGGCACAGGTAGCGGCAGAACGGCCGGGTTATTGCAAACGAGACGAGCACCGCTGCGACTCCCAGGTAAAACCTCCACGATGCGCTGTTCATCGCAAAGAAGTCAACGAACGGCTCCGGGTTCAGGAAACCCTTGATCCCGCTGGAGACAACGGCAAGCAGCAGGCACGCGAGAACCGCGTACTTGACAAGTTGCAGCTTGCCGCCCTTTCCGGCTCGTGCGCCGGAGCCGGCGGTTTTCCAGGCCTTTCCCATCACTGGCGACGAGATGATGGCTGCGAACTCCTGCACCGCTCCGAAGGGACAGATCCACCCGCAGTAGATCCTTCCGCTGAACAGGGTCGATGCTGCAACGAGTGTGACGAATACGGCTGTGAGCAGCCCGATGAGCGCTGTGGAGTCGAGAAGGTCCGTGTAGGAGAACGACCAGTTCCAGGCGCAGCCCATGAAAACCGCTGACACGGCAAGTACAACGTGCCGCCACGTCTTCTTTGCACGGAGCAGGCAAAAAGCCAGCGTGAAGAGGAATGCGAGCATGGTGATCCGTGCCAGCTTGTCCGGCTCTTTACTCCGGCCAGCGGCGTTTTCGCCGCCCTTGACGCCGCAGAGCCTGTCCTGTGCGGCAAGGACCGCGCGGGTCATTGCAACGCACGACACGGTGGCGCCGCTAACCATGTCCACGTCCGGCATTTCTCCGGGAGCCCTGCCCTCGAAAGCGCTGAGAAACCGCGAGTCCATTATGCGATCCATGTGCTCGGGCGTTTCCGAGTGATGGAGCAGTTTCAGTTTTTCGATGCGACCGTTCGGGCCCAGGGCGAGGAGAATGTCGATGGGGCCGTGGTAGCCCATCACTTCGGGTGCTATCCGTGTGGTCTTTGCAACGAACCCCAGAATTTCGCTCCTGAAGCTCCTGTCCTCCTGCCTGATTTTTCGCGAAGCCGTGTAGTAGTACGGCGCATACTTCTCGCTCTCGGAGCGGTTGAACGAGCTTGCCTGCGGAAATAGATCCCTGAGCTGATCTACCGGGATCGTTTCTTTATCTTTTCCGGGGGCCGCGGAGGATCCTTCCTGTTTTTCTTTCGGTGCCGGGCCGTATTTGAATGCGACCGGATGCGTGTCGAGGCTGAACAGACGCGGGTCCTTGCCAAGCGGCCTGCCCGCGGCCACGACCATGCCGGGAAACGGCGGACGAGGCGCGCGGTTGTTCTCTCCTCCCACGAACGGAAGCACGGCTGTTGACCCGGCGTTTCCAATAACCTTTCTCCATGCAGCCCGGGCCTCTTCGTCCTGCTGCAGGGCGGGGTTGACCCTTGCGCATCCGATGCCGAGCCCCGCGGCAGCGCCTACCAGCGACATGTTCTGAGCAGCGAACAGGGCCTCTTCGTAGCCGCAGCCTTCAGCCGCATATTTCATGAGATCGCGGCGTGCAAACAGAATGAGCAACGCCGGGTTCTCGAAGCCAGCATCCAGGAGATCGAGGATTTCGGCTCTCCTGTCCCCCTGTGCCAGCGACGTCAGGTGATGTCTTTTTCCGAAGTACTGGTATATGCCGGTCCTGTCCGCCACGTAGATGTCCATGAGGTACTCTCCACATGCGCTCGGCACTGTGCGGTGCACTCCACCCGGGACGAACATGACGCGCCTATGGTCGTAGTAGTCGCGCTCCTTTTGCGGCTCCCTGAGATAGCTTCTGCCGTACGCGGCCCACAGGAGTTTGACCTTTTCCTGCGGTTTCAGATCGTAACCGGGCTCGAAAGCGGCTGCCTGGCGTGCCTGTTCGATGCTCTGCTCAAGTGTGAGCACACCTTCCTCGACAGGGGGAAGGTTCGGTTCCGCAACAAGCATCTCACCTTCCCTCGGTGCATTATCATACTCAGCCAGCCTGCTTCCGCCGGCGCTCCACACAGCGTCAACAAGAGGCATGTTGCTTTTTTCAAGCTCTGCATCGCGCGGTTCGAACAGAAACGGAGTGAACGGGATGCCGAGCCTGCCGCATGAGCTTTCCTCGTACCCCGGGGGGAGCCTGAGCCAGTGGTGCGACTCCTCCTCGTAAATGCAGAAGCCAAGGCCTGCCGCTGCTGCAGCCAGGTGGATGTTCTGGAAGACGGCTTTCGGCTCTCCTCCCCTGTCAGCCACGATCAGGAGTATTGGCGCCTGGAACGTTCTTGTCCTGGAGTACGCCAGGATGTTCTCCTCCTCGAGTTCGCTGGGGTAATGGATATCCCTGGACTGGTGGTAGACGAGTGCATGCTCCAGCCTGTCGTACCTGTAGACCGCGCCTATATGCGTGAAGTACACAAAGAGCTCGCTCTGGCAGGGTGCCGCTGAGGCTTCCTCGTGGATCACTGTTTCCCGGAACCGGCCCGCGTCTTTTTTTATCAGGCCGGCCGAGTGATACAGCACGTAGCTGAGGAGCTCCTGATCTAAAGCTTCTTCCTTGAACACGCGCTGAGACATTCTTTTCGCGATGACTCTTTCAACGGGCATGGAAGTTTTAAGGTCAGGCGGGGGGAGCAGTATTTTTTCCGAGGCGACTCCCAGGTTCAGCCTCTGTTCGAACGTGACGCCGGCGTCATTGTCCACGAAGGCCAGCTTTACATCCAACCTGCCCGGTTTCATCGCGGAAGCCGGTATGAGGAGCTCAAGCTTTTTTTCACGCTTGTGCCAGAATCCGCCGAGTTTCAGCTCCTCGATCGCCGTTTCATAAAGCGAATCCTCGGAGCCGTGCTCCGAGAGGCTCAGTATTACCCGGATGGGCGGACAGGCGGAGCTGTTCCTGTTCAGCTCGCAAATGATACTGGCTTTCACATCGCGCGGCTCCTCGATCGCCTGTTCGCTGAGTTTTGCATGTGCGATCCCCCAGGGCGCCACCTCGATCGGGTTGTGGCCGGGAGGGACCGCAAGAAAGAGATCGAGGTTCCTGTACAGGTTCCTGACCTGCTGCCAGGAGGGATCATCATCGAGAACCGAAACAATCGTGCGGCTCAGGGGTGCGAGCTCGAACGAGACCTCGAAGCAGCCTTTTGCCTCCAGGTCCAGACGCTCCCTTTCCAGTCCGAACGAGTACCCGGTGGGCCCGAAATCCAGGAGTATCATCTCTTTTTTGGGAAGCTCTGTATCGCGGAAACGGAACACGAGCATCTCTTCGGTCTGCCTGTCTATGCACGCGAACCAGCTGCTGAAGGGGTGCATGTGTTTGGGGCAGCGCAGAAAGGCGCTGGGAGCATCGAACTTCCTGATCCCGTACTCGGCGGGAACGGCCAGCACGTCGTCCTCCTTTTTTTCGCCCAGGCAGCCCGGCACCCGGAACCTGAATGTGCCTGTAACGGGCCTGCCTGCGAGCTCGGTGCAGCTATAGCTCACCTCGATCGAAGGCGAGCCCCGGCGAAGCATCATGCCGATCTCGTGCATCAGGTCGTTGCTCTTGCCCTTGAATACAATGCATACCCCATCTTCAGATGATTCGCATCTGGAGGAGAGCATTGGCGTGAGTATCATTCTTCCTTGGATGATGGCCGAGTACCATGGCCGTTTGCTGGGTGGTTCCGGCGAATGAACTATGTGCTTTACACCGTTTTCCTTGCAGACGAGCTCCAGTATTTCAGCGGTTCGGGCATTGATAGTTGCACGAACCATGCTGTTTTCAAGGATCCAGGCCTTATTATTGCCCTCTCCCACATCCTGGATGGAGCAGGTGTCCCCACCGAGCGTATCTATGATTGGGCCGCTTGCCGGACCGGAAGGTCCGCTTGAAAGGTACCAGATCGTCAAGGCGAAGAGGATGACGATCAACAATGCCGTGAACGAGCCGATGCGCACCTGAAAATCCTCGATAAAGATACATTGTGCTGCTTCGGAAAGAAGCTGTCAGCGGGATTATATATCCGTTTCAGTGAGGCCCTGTCAAACAATAACGTGGAGCGGTGCCATCACAGTTTAAAACTCTCTTTACTTTCCAAGGCGCTGATCATATTTTATTTGGTTTCAGTATTATTGACGAGGGACCAGGATCATATGGCTGAGCTGAAACTCGATGAAGTAGTGGGGGCGCTTCACCCGCTCGAGATCCGTTTTCTTGCTGCACTCGATGGGCATTCGACAGGCGTCGAAATGCAGGTCGCCGAGGCTGCCGGGCTGGATGCGGCCCAGTTCCGCCGCGCAGCCGAATGGCTGCTCACCAAGGAGCTGATCGTACTCGAGCAGGAGTCCACCGAAGAGGTGGTGAAGGTGACCGATCTGGGCAGGAAGTACCTCGATGGCGGAGTCCCCGAGGACAGGATCACCGCGGCGCTCAAGGAGAAGGGCGAGATCCACATGTCCGCTTTCAAGGAGATGGACGGCTTGAGCGCGGAGGAGACCTTTCCCGTCATAAAGACGCTCAAGGAGAAGGGGGTCATGTTTGTTGACAAGGGGGTCGCGCGCTTGAAGCCCGAGGCCGACCTTTCCCTGCTAGGAGAAACAAGCCGCATACTTGTACGGGCATGCGGGGAAGAGCGGGTCATCATGTCCGTCTTGAGCGCGCATCAGCAGGAGCTCGTGAAAGCGGGCATCCACAAGCGGTTTCGCGCAAAGGGGGTCTTCTGGATAGAAAAGGAGGTCACTCGCGCGTTTTCTGTAACCGGGGTCGGGAAGGAAGCAGCGAACGAGGTGAAGAGGCGCGGGCTCACCGGAGATGAGCTGTCAAAGCTGACACCGAAGATGCTCGAGGATGGCACGTGGCGTGGCAAACCGTTCAGGAGGTACAACATCGGGATCGCGCCCCCGCGCAAGGTGGCCGCGAAAAAACACGCGTACGCCCAGTTCCTGGATTATGTCAAGTACAAGCTCATAACAATGGGCTTCGAGGAGATGCGGGGCCCGCTCGTGGAGAGCGAGTTCTGGAACATGGACGCCCTGTTCATGCCGCAGTTTCATTCGGCAAGAGACATCCACGACGCGTATTTTCTGAAGGAGCCCTCTCACACGAAAGATCTGGATGACGAGCTGGTTGGGAACGTGGCCAGGATGCATGAGGCGGGAGGGGATACCTCGTCGAGGGGGTGGCGCTACAGGTTCGATGATACGCGCACCAGGCGAAGCGTCTTGCGCTCGCAGGGGACATCCATTTCCGCGAGAACGCTGGCATCGAATCCGAAGGTCCCCGGCAAGTACTTTGCCATGGCCAGGTGTTTCAGGTACGACACCGTGGATGCCACGCACGCATGCGATTTCATGCAGACCGAGGGCATCGTGCTTGGATCGGACCTGAACTTCAGGACGCTGCTGGGGCTTCTCAAGCTTTTTGCCGGGGAGATCGCGAAAGCGGACGAGGTCGTGTTCGCCCCGGGCTACTTCCCGTTCACGGAACCATCGGTCGAGGCACATATACGGCATCCCTCTCTCGGGTGGATAG
Source organism: uncultured Phycisphaerales bacterium (assembly GCA_964542475.1). Classification (GTDB taxonomy): domain Bacteria; phylum Planctomycetota; class B15-G4; order B15-G4; family CAYZWU01; genus CAZIUL01. The sequence goes on from CAZIUL010000037.1 coordinate 7,925, forward strand.
AGATGGGCGGTGCGGGAATCTTCAGGCCTGAGGTGACTTCGCCGTTCGGCATAGATGTGCCGGTGCTGGCCTGGGGCCTCGGCCTTGACAGGATGGCGATGACCGCTCTTCGAATAAAAGATATCCGCGACCTTTTTTCCAGGGACCTGGACCTGATCCGGTCCCAGCGGATCGACATGGAGATGGATTAGAGAAACGTTCCTGGTTGTTTTTCAGGATATTCAAGAAGATGCCCACGATTACCGTAAACATGCGGGACATGTTCCATTTGGCCGGTAAAGAGATGGAACTCGACGAGCTCGAGCAGCGCCTGCGCCTTGCAAAAGCCGAGCTGGAGCTGTTCGATGCCCAGTCCGGCGAGGCGCGCATCGAGCTCAACGACACCGGCAGACCGGATCTCTGGTGCGCCGAGGGGATCGCACGGCAGCTCAAATCCGCCATTACAGGCGAGAGGCCGGTCTACCCTTTTTTCGAGAAGAGGCTGAACCCATCCATGAAGATCGATGTGGACGCGGGGCTCGAAAAGGTGAGGCCGTTCGTTGCGGCGTTCACTGCAAAGGGGCCGCCGGTCAGCGACGCGTTCCTTGTCCAGATGATCCAGACACAGGAAAAGCTCTGCGAGAACTACGGCAGAAAACGGCGGAACATCGCGATCGGTATTTACAACGCGGATAGGATCGAGTTCCCTGTCAGGTACACCGCCGCGGGACAGGACGAGTACCCTTTTGTGCCGCTCGGATTCGAGGAGGTAATGCCGCTCAAAAAGATAATCGAGGAGCACCCGAAGGGCAGGGAGTACGGCCATCTGGTTGATGGGTTCGGCGCATATCCTTTGCTGGCGGACAGAGCCGGAAAGGTGCTGTCCTTTCCGCCGATTGTAAACAGCCGCGAGACAGGGGAGGTCATGGTCGGCGACAGCTTTCTTTTCGTGGAGGCCACGGGCATCGACATGCGGCAGATCGTTCTTTCGATGAACATAATGGCAGCCAACTTCGCCGACAGAGGCTGGACGGTGGACCCTGTTCTGACGCGGCTTCCTTACGCGTCCGAGTTCGGCAGGGAGGTGTCCGTGCCCGTGTCCCTTGACACTGTTATCGAGGTGGAGCACCGCTTTTTCGCGGAGTCGCTTGGCAGCGATCACGGCCCGCAAGATGTGGTAAAAGCCCTTGCCGCTTACGGGGTGGAGGCTGAAGCGGGAGGCAAAACGATCACGGCGAAGTGCCCGCCCTTTCGTGATGACTATCTTCACGCGGTCGACGTGGTGGAGGATTTCGCAATCAGCGTGGGGTACGATTCGTTTTCACCCGTCATGCCGTCGAGCTTCACCGTGGGCATGCTAAAATCCATAACCGTTTTCGCGGACAGGGTCAGGGAGCAGATGGTTGGGCTGGGGTTCGAGGAGATCGTCTCGAACATCCTCAGCAGGACCGCTGACGAACGGGAGAAGATGTGTATAGCCGACGAACCGATCGTTGAAATAGACAACGTGATGTCCGAGAGCTACTCGGTCCTGCGAAGCTCGATCCTTCCATCTCTTTTGCGCGTGGAGGCCCAAAGCTCTAAAGCGCTTTATCCGCACAAACTTTTCGAGGTTGGAGAGGTTTGCCGGATGAACCCCGAGAGGAAGGCCGGCACGGAAACCGAGCTTCTCACGGCCGCTCTCTGGGCATCCGCGGATTCGGGTTTTTCGGAGATGCACTCTGTTCTGGAGCAGCTGTTTTACTACCTCGTGATAGAGTACGAGCTGCAGCCGGTGAATTACCCGTTCTACTTCGAGGGGAGGGCGGCCGACATAGTTTCCAAGGGCGACAGGATAGGACATGTCGGGGAGGTTCATCCCGAGGTGCTCACGCGCTTTGGAATATCGATGCCTTGTGCTGCTTTTGAGTTCGCGCTCGACAGCATCTGAAAGGGCCCAGGATCTGAAAGGGCCATCGAGCCCGGTCAGCAAGCATCCCAATCCGCGTTGGGCGCACACCTATGTATCCGCCCTCACCGGTCACCCTCCCGATCCGACCAATCACGAACCTGAAACGGCCGGAGGGGAAAACCATCCGTATGCCGGATCTCGAAAGAGCCGTCATCCAGCCGGAGCACGAACAGGGCCTCTACATCAGGCAGGTTCCCGGCGAGCTTCATCCCTTTGTCCGGATCGAGCACCATGAATCCCGTGGCCAGGGCATCAGCGCGAGCGCAGGTTTTTGCGATCACCGAAACCGATGCCAAACGGTTGTCTGGATTCGATCCTGTGCGAGGATCGAAGATGTGGTGTACGCGGGCGTTTCCTGATTTCCTGTAACTCCTGTAGTCCCCGGAAGTGGCGAGGCAGGCGTTTTCCATTTGGATCACGGCCAGGATCGATCCGCCGAACGGGGCGTCTTCCATCGGCTTCTCGATCCCGATGCGCCAGGGCTTTCCATCCGGTCTTGTTCCGCGGGTCCGCACCTCTCCGCCGATTTCGACCAAGAAGCTCTTGGTCTCCATCCCGGCAAACAGGCCGCAGACCAGGTCAACCGCGTACCCCTTTGCCATGCCGCCGAGATCGAGCTCCACTTCCGGATGACTCTTGACAAGGTTTCCTGACTCGTCAACCAGCACATTTTCGTAACCGACGCGGGTACGGGCCGCCCTGATACTGTCAGGATCGGGCGGGAGGCTTTTTTTTTCGGCTGCGAATCCGAAAAGGCGGATGACAGGCAGGATCGTGGGATCATAAGCGCCTGATGTCGCACGAGCGGCATTCAGGGCCTGTTTCACCAGAAGGGCAGCCTCCGGAGAAACCGGAAAAGGCGCTGTTGACTTGTGTCGGTTGAACCTGCTGATCACGCTTTCAGGCTCGAAGACGCTTGCCATCATGTTTACCTGTTCTAGAAGCACACGCACCTGCTGCTCCACGGACTCCCTGTTGAGGCTCCGGTTCTTCGGGGGCAGACATTCGATGTGAAAGGTCGTTCCCATGGTGGGCCCGGACATGACGAACGTGTCTTTCCCGGCGGATTGAGGCGCATGCTTTGTTTCGGTCTCAGCGCCACACGATAGGAACAAGAGGCATGCGGCGGAAAGAACCGAGGCGTTGAGAAACCGGGAGACAGGCGTTGCGCTTGTTTTAGTGGCGGGGATCATGATGAACAACTCCTGATTATTTTAGCTTGCTGCTTTTTACATGATGCAGTTAACTGTATCCTGTAATCTCGATGATTATATCGAATTCACCCGGAAACGGAATCCACATAGCTGAAAAGCCGTGTAGGGTTTGGCTGCTTGACCGGTTTCGTGTTTCTTACTGGGGAGATGCAGGTAAAACCGTAGAAAAGGATCATGATGAAACTATCAACACGTGTGAGATATGCTGTCAGGGCTGTGCTTGATCTTGCAATAAACTCCGGAGAAGGCCGCGTGCTTCTGAAAGACATAGCAAGGCGCCAGGAGGTTTCGGTCAAGTATCTCGAGAACATTTTTGCGTTCCTGAGGCGCGACAATATCGTGAGCGGGGTTCGGGGAGCCAAGGGAGGATACACGCTTGCCAGGAACGCATCCGACATCTCCATATTCGACGTTGTCAACGCCATGCAGGGCTTTGTTTCTCCTCTCGGGTGCGTTGAGGATTCCTGCGCCTGCAACAAGACCGGTAAGTGCGTTGCGCGGGATGTCTGGGTCGAGGTGTCAGAGGCCATCTCAGACGTTTTGAACCGGTACACCGTGGCGGATCTGATGGATAAGCACAATTGCGTGATGCCTGCCGAGTAGTTTCAGGTATCAGCTTTCAACCGGGCTGCTATGCGGTTGCGCGAGCGCATCAGGATGACCCCGACATGGGCAGTGTTGATACACATCTTGCTGCTGATTTCCTTTATGGACAACCCCTCCAGATAGAAGAGACGCATGATTTTGCGATCTCGTCCTGACATCCCCGCTTCGCTGGAGTGCAGGATGTTCATGATTTTTTCGAGCTTCTTCTTTTTTCCGGTTTCCTCTTCCTTTTCGATGAAGCTGTCAAGCTGGGAACCCTCGGGGCGGTTCGCTGCCATGCATTCGACTAACGGTTTTGTTCTGCTGCATCGCCGGCTCTCTTCGCTGACCATGTTTTTAATCACCCTGTAGCACCAGGGAAAGAGGTAATCCCATGGAGGGGTTTCATGCGGGGAAAGGGCTTTCTCTAAGATGAGGATGTACAGTTTGTGCACGATGTCCTCGGGTGAGATGCAGCGGTTGTATCTCCGGATGTGATGATACGCGTAGGAATGAAACATCTCTTTTGTGAGGCCGTAGAAGGCGTTGAAGCACCGGGTGTCCGCGGTTTTGTTGAAACGGAGAAGGAGGCGGCGCGACACGCCCTCCAGTTCGATTTTGCATGGAGTTGCCTTGGAGGACCCCGGGTCTTTGAGCCGGGATATAAGAAACTTCGCCTCCTCGAGGGAGCATGCCGCTTCTTTCCCCATTTTCTACGATCCTTATCGCGCGTGTTCCATGTGCCCTGGAACTTCTTTGGCGCAAGCTTTTACGCAACTATTGTTCAAGAAAAATGGCTTATGTCGGATACAATTTTAAGAGGGGAAAACGGGAGGTCTACTTGAAATCGGATCTTTTTTGGGACCGGACAGGCAGATGGCGGCTTGTCGGCTATGATTAAATTTAAATTGCATAATTTAGTTAGATTAATCTAATTAAATAAGGTAGACTGTCCGAAAGCAGAGAAGGAGAGTTCTATAAGGATTAAGTGCCCGGATGGATCTGGAATCGAGGATGACAGCTTGTAAGGCTGGTTGTTGGAGGTGTCGCGCATGAAACAGTCAAAAAAAATCCCCGCTCTTTCCGAAAGCCTCGAGGATTATCTTGAGACCATCCATACCCTGATAAGGGACAGGAAGGTGGCGCGTGTCAAGGAGATCGCTGAAGCGCGCAGCGTGAGGATGGCGTCGGTCAGCACGGCGATGCACCGCCTGTCCGAGATGGGGCTTGTGAAGTACAACCAGCGGGAGTTCATAGAGCTGACTCCGGAAGGAGAGGAGTGCGCCCGCAGGACCATGGCCCGCCACGACCTTCTGGTAAGGTTTTTCAGGGAGATCCTGCAGGTTTCGCCTGACCAGGCTGAAGAGGACGCGTGCTCTGTGGAACACAGCCTGTCGGACGAGTTGGTTGACAGGATGGTGCGTTTTTTCGAGTACCTGACACGCTGTCCCCGGGGCACTAAAGGCAAGACAGAGTTCATAGAATCGTTTCACAAATGCTCGGTTGTCAACCCGGAGCTCTCTCCATGTGAAAACGAATGCGATCTTTGTGTTTCTCTGAAGCGTTCCAATCGTTCCAGGAAGGGCAGGAAGGGCCGGAAGATGCGCGGCGCGTGCAGGCTGTCCGATCTCAATCCCGGGCAGACCGGAACGATCCTGCAGGTCCAGGCCAAGGGAGCGGTGCGACAGCGCTTGATAGACATGGGCATGCTTCCGGACACTAAAATAGAGGTGGAAAGAAAAGCGGCGGGCGGCAATCCCATCTGGATCAAGATGAAAGGGTTTCAGCTTTCGCTTCGGCGCGAAGAAGCAGCGGGTGTGACCGTGAGCGTATAGCTTTTTAGAGGTTCAAGGTTCAGAGATTCAAGGTTCGAGGGAGATGACATCACGTAACCATCCGATAAAGGTGGCGCTGGCAGGCAACCCCAACTCCGGGAAGACCACCCTTTTCAACGCATTGACCGGATCGCGCCAGAAGGTGGCGAACTATCCCGGTGTCACAGTGGATTCCAAGAAGGGTCGTTACGAACACAATGGACGGATGTTCGAGGTCATCGATCTTCCGGGAACATACAGCCTCACCTCTTTTTCTCCTGAAGAACTCATTGCGCGCAAGGAGCTCATGTCAGGAGACCTTGATGTTGTTGTGGTCGTGGTCGATTCGACGAATCTGGAGCGCAACCTTTACCTGCTCGTACAGATCATGGAGATGGGGGCGAACCCCATCCTCTGCCTGAACATGAGCGACGAGGCAAGAAGGGCGGGGCAGAGCCTGGATGTCAGGCAAATGAAGAAACTCCTCGGGTTTCCCGTAATCGAGACGGTTGCCAGCAGGGGAAGCGGTATCGACCGTCTAAGGGTGTTGATAAAAAAACACGCGTCGAAAGGTGTTGTCGAGCCGAGGTTGGCGCTCGGCGACAGGCTCGAGAAGGCGCTCGAACATCTCTCGCAAGAAGTGGACATCTCCTGTTTTAATATCGGGCACCTTCCCGTCCGGTGGCTTCTCTTGAAGCTCCTGGAGGAGGACAGCCATGCAACCGGTTGGGTCAGGAACAACCTGGACCGTAAAGATGCCGATGCCCTGCTCGAAACGGTGGATAGCGAGAAGGAGCGAATCACAACGGAAACCAACAAGGATCCGGCCCTTTTCGTGGCTGACCGCAGGTACGGCTTCATATCCGGGCTGCTCAGGGAGGTCCGCACATCGCCGCTCAGCCTCGATGCCCGCGTGATTTCGGACCGCATCGATGAGGTGCTTTGCCATTCGTTTTTCGGATATCCCTTTTTCATTGCGATGATGGCCGGCGTTTTCTGGCTGACCTTTGCTGTGGGCGACTACCCTGTCGGCTGGATCGAGTCGGCTATCGAGGCCCTGAAACGGAATGTGGCGGCGCTCTGGACTGCGCAGGATGCGGCCTGGTTCAGGTCGCTCGTGCTTGACGGCGTGCTTGCGGGTGTGGGTGGGGTTGTGGTTTTTTTACCCAACATACTGCTCCTTTTTCTGGGGCTGGCCTTTCTGGAGGATACCGGGTACATGGCCAGGGCAGCGTTTTTGATGGACAACCTGCTGCATCGAATAGGCCTCCACGGGAAGAGTTTTATCCCGATGATCACGGGATTCGGCTGCACAGTACCCGGGATCATGGCCACAAGGACCCTTGCAAACGAGCGCGACAGGCTCACGACCATGCTTGTTCTACCGCTCATGTCCTGCGGCGCCAGGCTTCCAATCTATGCGCTTCTGATCCCTGCTTTTTTTCCTCAGTACAAAGGGCTGATGCTGTTCCTGATCTACTTCACGGGCATAGTGCTCGCCGCCGCGCTTGCAAAGCTCCTTAGGGTCACGTTGCTTTCCAGCGAGGACGCGCCGTTTGTGATGGAGCTGCCGCCTTACCGGTTTCCCACCGTGAAAGCGCTCCTGACCAAGATGTGGGAGCGGGGCTGGATATACATTCGCAAGGCCGGGACCATCATTCTTGCGGTCTCGATCATCATGTGGGTCCTGTCCTCGTATCCGCGTGTGGAGAGCTTTGATGTTGACCGGCACCTGGCAGCGGGCGAACTGATAACGCAGGAGAAGATCGATGGCATTGACAGTGCTTTGACTCCCGGCATGAAGGCCGGACAAACCATGACCGAAGCTCAGATCGAGCGCATAAGGAACATCGAGGCGCTCAGGCATTCAATCGCGGGCAGGATCGGCTCTTTCATGGAACCCGCGCTCGCGCCGATGGGGTTCGACTGGAGGATCGGGACAGCGCTCATAGGCTCATTCACAGCCAAGGAGGTCTTTGTGGCCCAGATGGGGATCGTCTTTTCCATGGTAGAGCCCCAGGACCCGGAGGGTGAAGGAAAAGGCGAGGCAGGGCTGAAAGGCGTGCTCAAGGAGACCTATTCGCCTCTCACAGCGTTTTGCCTGATGCTGTTCCTTCTCATTGCAACTCCGTGCATGGCCACGCTGGCAATAACGCGCCAGGAGTCGGGCGGGTGGAGGTGGCCGCTTTTGCAGTTCGTTGGGCTGACAGTGGTTGCGTATCTGCTGGCAACCGTTGTTTATCAGGCAGGGACAGTTATCAGCCGGTTCTTGTTATGATCCGCGTGCTACTCCATGGCTGTCCGTTATATTGACGGCTGCATTTCAATCAATCCCGCCCGAGCATCCTGCGGATGTATACCGGGAGCCCGAAAAGCCCCTGGTAGCTTTCACCGGAGATGTAATTCAGGTCAGTGAGCCCGTGATCCGCGATCCGGTTGTCCGCCTCGGCAGGAGTCAGGAGCGAGATTTTATTACCGCACATGGCATACAGCATGGTGTCCCCGTAGAGGGGGACGAAGCCCGAGTAACATCTCACATCCGCGAAAACCTGGCTGAGCACGCCGTGGATCCGCCGGCTCCGGTCCGGTAGCGTGAAAGGAAACCCCGCGTGCGCCACCATGATGGAGTCTTCCTTCATGTGCCTGTTGAAGATATTCCGGTAGAACTCCTCGGTGTATAGCCGCTCGCAAACGCCCACAGGATCGGTAAGGTCCATTATCAGCACATCGAACCGCTCGCCGTCCCGTTTCATGAAGCTGTAGCCGTCCTCGTAGGAGATCTCGAACCGCTCGTCCTTGTAGCAGTCGTGGTGAATCGAGGTCAGGTGCTTCATGCAGAGCTCGACCACCTCCCTGTCGATGTCGATCTGCAGCAGCCTCTCGACTGTTGGATACTTTAAAACCTCCTCGGCGGCGCCTAGATCACCGCCGCCAAGGATAAGAACGGAACCGGGCTCTTTGTGCGTGAGCATGGCCGGGTGCACGAACGGCTCGTGGTAGAAGAACTCGTCCTTCTCGGATGTCTGGAACAGGTCGTCGAGCACCAGCACCTTGCCCATGGTGCGGTTCTGAAAGAGGATCATCTCCTGGTATTTGGTGCGCCTTTTTTCTATGAACTTGTCGACCTCGGCGAAGTATGCCATGCCGGGGCAGTTGTACTCCTGGATCCGCGGTGTCGGGTCCGCTTCATGCACCAGTTTTTCAGTCGGCTTGAACGCTTTTACTATGAGATCGTTGAGCAGGTGAGCTTTTTTGCGGTTGTCTGCCGTGTAGTTGCACACGGATATGTCAACGACCACGAGGTTGTTGGTTTCAGGCCAGGTGTGGATTGCCACATGGGATTCTGCCAGCAGGACGACCGCTGTTGTTCCTCCTCCCTCGAAATCGTGGAACTCTGATTTCAACGGTTCAAGCCCGGATCGCTCGATCAGCTCCTTGAGAAGCGCAACCACTTCGTTTCCCGATATGAAGAGGTGGGGTCCGCATTCGCAGCCCATAAGATACGCGTGCAGGTCCGTCAATGTGACTGGAATCATTTTGCTCTCCTCCCAGCTACGTATACCTCATGAAAAAACAACCGTATGCCTGTCAGGCCCGGCAATAGCAACGAAAGGATTGCGGCATTTTATTAGCAGCGCAATCAGCCACCGGCACCTCAATACAGGAGCAAGAAGTCCATTTTATGGACACAAAGCGCGATATTATGGGATTTTTCAGGCGGTGTGCAAGCGTTTGAAAAAAAAAGCCGGTGAGTGCGGGTCGAGAAGAGCCTGAAACATGCGGGTGAAAATTTATCCGACATTCCCCAGACCGGCTGTTTGGCGGGGGCGTATCTCTTTATCGGCGTTTTTGTATATCTTTTTCCGTGCTCTGCATACCGTCATCTTGAAGTTTTCGACCTTGATACCCATGGAGGCTGCCGCAACCTTGTAGGGCAGATTTTCGACCTCAGCCTTGTACAACGCGGTTTTCTCACGCGGAGTGAGAAGAGTGTTGTACAGGTGCAGATAAAGAGATAGAGACAAGCAGTAAAGCCTGGAGCCTTCCAGGTACATTTCCCTTTCGATAAGCGTGTCCAAAGCGTAGCTCTGATAGCGATCGTCGGTTATTTCGGGCAGCTTTTCACTGGTGCCGTGAAAGCGGCACGATCGCTTCAGATGTTTTAGTATGGCGTTTCGGATAATGGAGTGGCTCCAGTTGCGGAAGGAGTGCTCGTGCTCTTCCCTGAAGCTGTCGGCATACCGGTAAATGGAAAGGAACACCTCCTGGATGATGTCCTGGGGATCGCAAAGAGCTCCGTAGCGTTTGAGCACGTACATGGTTCTTGAGACGAACCGTTTCATGTTCAGTCTGTAGATGATGGAGAAGATTTCGGCTGACCTGGTTTCCTGAAATATCTGCATCAAAGCGTTCGATGTGCTGTTGATTTCAACCACCCCTCTTTTAAGCACGCGGATCAGAGAGTTTAGTTTCCTGGAGCTGATGTTTTCGGCCGCTGTTTCGAGGTGTGAAAGCAAAGCCTGGTCATGGGTTTTTGATTGGACCCTGCAAGGAGGTTTAGCAGGAGCTTTCTCCGGTTTCTCTTCTATTGAAAGCATTTTTTAGCTCCTCAGGCGTTTTTGGGGATTTCCGGCCCGACGTTGTTTCCAGGAGGAAACCCACGAAAAGGTTGTATGCCTGAGCTTCACTTATCAAAAAGCGTTCCTAACCCGCATATTTCATCCTCATCTGCTGCGGCACCGTAAACTGCGCTGTGTCTGCGTTTCATGCCAGGAGACGATCCTCAACCTGTAAGAACAGGCCTGTGGTCGTCTCCTGACATGCGCCTTGCCACAACACAGTTTACGGCACCTCGCGACGAAGTGTATGAAATAAGCGGGCTTCTAATGCATCATCGGCACAGGTTTGCCCTTCCACCTGTTTTGTTCGGAATAACCGTAAACAGCGGAATAGAGTGTTTTTGATTCGAAAACGGGAATGCATGCCCGGGAAGGAGTGGATTGATTTTTTTTTTGTAACGAGGGATTGTTACGAATATGTGACGCTAAAAATTATCCGTGTCCATCCGTGGTTCTCTTTTTCTTTCTTCCTAAAGCCTCCGGCTTTCCTACTATCCCGAAAGCCCTAGCTCCTCGGCCGCCCCCTGCATGAACCCTATGATCTCCTCGATGACGGCGTTTCTTTCCACGCCGAGCTCCTCGCTCCCCTTCTTGATCTCCTCACGGTTGACCTTTCTGGCGAAACTTTTGTCCTTGAGCTTTTTTACCACGGATTTCGTTTTCACGCTGTGGATGTTCTTTCCCTTGACGAGTGCCACGGCCGTGATGAGGCCGCAAAGCTCATCCACTGCAAAGAGGGTTTTCTCGATCGCGGTGGTGCGCTCGATGCCGTGATAGTCGTTGTGAGCCTTCACCGCGTTGACTATGTGTGCACCAAGGCCCGCCTCTTCGAGTATCTTCGCGCCGGCAATGGAGTGTTCTTCTTCAGACGGGTGCTCTTCATAATCGATATCGTGGAGGAGGCCGGTAATTCCCCAATCCTCCTCGTTTTCTCCGGCCTTTCGGGCGAACCCTCTCATTACCGCTTCAACCGCGATGGCATGCTTGATTAAACCTTCGTTCCTGGTATGCTCCTTCAAAAGAGCCAGTGCTTGTTCTCGGTTAATCATTGTACTCTCCATTACTGCCCTGAAAGTTCGTGCCGGCGTTCTTGAACCGGGGCCGGAAAAAAATAAGATGAAAAGATGATAGCACCGTGCAATGCGGGATTAAAGGAGATAACGTTCAGGAATGAACGGGACACAAACCTACACGATTCGAGAGATCTCGGGCGGAATCGAAAGAGCGCTTCATTCCGCGTTTCCCGAGAAGCTCTGGGTTGTGGGTGAAATCCAGGGATTGGACAGGGCGCGCCACGGCAAGCACTGGTATTTTCAGCTTTGCGAGACCGAAGCGGGTGGCGAGGTCTGCAGGCTTTCAGCCACCATCTGGAAAGGGATCAGGGACCGCCTCTTTGGGCCGAACGGAACTTTGACCGGGGTCATGAACCTTGACGAACAGCTGGACGGAATCAAGATCAGGGCGCTCTGCCGGTTGGATTTCTACGCGCCTTACGGAAAGGTATCGCTTCATGTGCAGGATATAGACCCGGCGTACACGCTTGGCGACCTGGAGGCAAAACGGCAGGCCCTGATAGATAAACTCACAAAACTCGGCACGCTCCACATGAACAGCGAAAAGGCGCTCGTGGATGTGCCGTTGAAGATAGGGCTGATCACATCGGGCGGAAGCGCGGCCTACAACGATTTTGTCAAGGAGCTGAATGGATCCGGGATAGGCTTCCAATTGCTGCTGTGTGACGCAAGGATGCAGGGCAAGCAAGCCGTCCCAACGGTCAGAGGAGCTTTTGCCGCGCTCGGAAAGCACGACCCGGACGCAATTGTTCTTGTCCGCGGCGGGGGCTCGCGCCTGGACCTGTCGTGGTTCGATTGCGAGGAGATCGTGCAGGAAATCATCAGGTGCCCGCAACCGGTGATCACCGGTATCGGCCACGAGATCGATGTTACCATCTCGGAGATGGCTGCCTTTGCCGGGTTGAAAACACCAACCGCTGCCGCCGGTTTTCTCGTGGAGAGGGTGCGAGGGTACATGGACAGGACACGGGAGCTCGTCTCCGGCGTGGCTGCGGCTGCCAGGGCGCTCACCGATCTGGAGAAGGCCGGTTTGAAGGAGAGTGCCTCGCACATGGTATCGTACACGCGCATGGTTCTCCTGGAGGAGGAAGGTGATTTGAGAGAGAGCCGGGCACGCCTTGTGTCAGCAGCGCGGATGCTGAACGAAAAGCGTGGTACTGAACTCGAAAAAACGTGGAGCAGGCTGGCAGCAGGGCCGTATGTCAGGCGCCTCGATCAGCTCCGCATCAGCCTCTCCAGGGCGACGCTCATGCTGGACAACGCCTGGCAAAGACGCTGCGAAAAGGAGACGCACGCAGCGGACCTGATGGCTGAGCGCCTGCGGCTGCTCGATCCCAGGCGCACGGTCAGTCGCGGCTACGCTGTCATCAGAAACAGTGAAGGAAAGACCGTCAAATCGGTTGAAATGCTCAACAGATCCGATCGTATCGTTGCCGAGCTTCGCGACGGGAGGATTACATCCAGGGTCGAGGATATCGAGAAAGTGGGTTCAAATGCCAAAAAAGAAAAAAGACAGCTTAAAATATGGTGAGGCCAGGAAGAGGCTGGAGCAGATCCTTAAGGATATCGAGGGCAGCGAGGTCGATGTGGATGATCTGTCCGAGATGGTCAAGGAAGCCGCGGAGCTGATCCAGCTCTGCAGGAAAAAACTGGAAAAGACCAGGGTCGAGGTGGAAAAGGTGGTGGGGGAGATTGGGCTCGAAGAGGAGAATGGCCGAGATATAACGGAAGATGCGTGCGGCTCCAAGGCGGAAGATGCCGAGGGGGAGCCCGTGGATGAACCGTTCTGAGCGGGATCTGGGATATGATGCCGATGGACTCTTATACGGAGGAGTGTACTGTTGAACGAGAAAACCGGCAAACTGGCTGCCTTGGGTGGGGAACCGGCCTGTAGGGTTGATTGGCCGGCCTGGCCTATATGGGGAAAGGAGGATGAGGCAGCCGTTTCAGAGGTGGTGAACACCGGTGGGTGGGGGATCTGTCCCGAACCGAATGCCGTGTCGCGCTTTGCACAAAGCTTTGCGGATGCGCATCATGCAAAACACGCTGTCCCATGCTGCAACGGCACCGTGGCCATAATGATCGCGCTGAGGGCCGTGGGTGTCCTGCCCGGGCACGAGGTGATCATGCCGTCCTACACCTTCATGGCGACCGCAACCGCGGCCATAGGCATTGGCGCGACACCCGTGGTTGTGGATGTGGATCCTCTCACCTACAACCTGGATCCGGCGAAGATCGAAGAGGCGATAACGGACAGAACCCGCGCCATACTTCCCGTGCACATCGCCGGGATGCCCGCGGCAATGGACGAAATAACAGGCATCGCTGAAAAGCACGGGCTGAAGGTTGTGGAGGACTGCGCCCAGGCCCACCTTGCCCGGTACAGGGAAAAGCCCGTTGGCGCGATCGGCCATGCCGGGACATTCAGCTTCCAGTCGTCGAAAAACCTGTGTGCCGGCGAGGGAGGGATCGTACTGACGAACGACCTCGATGCTTTCAGGGTGGCGCACGCCTTCCATCACTGCGGCAGGGACCCGACAGGCGGGAAGTGGTACGACCACCCGTACATGGGCCAGAACCTGCGAATGGGCCAGCTCCAGGCAGCCCTCCTCGCAAGCCAGATGCAAAGGCTTGTTGCACAGCACGAGACCAGGCTTGAAAACGGGCGCTACCTTGCGGAGAAGGTCTCTGACATCGATGGCATGCGTGTGATAGGTTGGCCGTGGCCGGAGCAGGTCACGGCGGCTTCCTATCACATCTTCATCTTTACCTTTGATCGAAAGCTGTTCCATGGCGTGAACAGCGCCGCGTTCTGCGAAGCGCTTCGCGCCGAGGGCGTGCCGTGCCACGGGGGGTACGACCGCAGCCTTCAGGACCATGATTTTTTCGAGGATCCTTTTGTCGAGCGTATGCTCGGAAAAGATCGCCCGGACTACAAGAGCATAGACACGCCGGTGGCGCGCAGCGCTGTGTCCGGCTCTGTCTGGATCAAGCAGTTCATGCTTCTCGCGGGCAGGGATGCAATGGACCGGATAGCAGGTGCTGTTGCAAAGGTGAGGGACAACGCCGGCGAGCTTTCACGGATCTTGGCGTAGAGGCGCAGGAGCGCGCCGGTGACGCTCCCTTGTGTTTCTAGAAAAGCGTGTAGATGAACGGCGCCACGAACGGGCTTGATGCGGCAACTATGAGAAGCGAGCCGATAGCGAGCATCACGGCAAGAAGCGGCATCATGTACCAGTGCCCTCGGTGCGTGAACGCCAAATATAGCTCGATCACAATCCCGATGCGCTTTCTGAGCTTCCACAACAGAAAGACGATTACACCGATCAACACCACACCAACGACAAGGCTGCCTGCGCCGGCCGGCAGTATTGCCGCGAGCAGGTTGAAAAATGCCACGATACCGACAACCGATGCAATGAGCGCTCCCACCTTGATGAAGCCGAGAAATCCGTTTTCGTCGCGGTATGAGATCGCGTACATCAAGCCCAGAGTAATCCAGAGCGCGAGCACAACCCATACCCACAGCGGAACGCCTTTTTCAGGGTCAGGCAGCTCTTCCGCGACGCCGCTTCCGGCGGCGATCGGTGTGGAAGCGACTTTTGACTCGCCGAGGTAGATGTTTCTGTTGAGGTGGTTGTAAAGCGCCTGTGCGAAAGCCCTGTTTCCTTCGGGCGAGAAGTGCCGGTCTTTCGTATAGTAAAGGTCGGTCCCATCCCTTGCTTCGCGCATGAAGAGGAGCATGGGGTCCACGGTGTCCAGGCCTGTTTCGTCGCAGAGAGCGAGCATTGTCTTGAACGGCAGGTCAGGGTTCCACTCGTTGTCTTTGACGCCGAGCTGTTCTCTCTGGTCGGCCTTGAACCCGGAATAGATCTGGGCTTTCGACGGGATGAGGGCCACAACCGGTTTGATCCCCCTGTCTTCGCAGGTGTGCTTGAACCCTTTGAGTATGGCCTTGGTGTGCAGCCACGCCTTCTTTATTGTTTCAGGCTCGTCATTCAGAAGCACCGACCATTCTGCGGGTATGAACCGTCCTTTCGCGGTTTCATGGAGAGGCATGCTCAGCCCGAAGCGCGAGAGGATTTTACCCACCGCGAATGTGCGCGTGAACCAGCTCTGTGCGCCGGGGTTTTCGAGCTCCTTTTGCACCGTGGCCTCTGCACCGCCGATTGCCGGGAAAAGGGGTTTTGGGAACCTGAGGTACTGCTTCCGGCTGTTCCAGAAGACATCGTTTTGATAGAAGTTCATCACAACGATATCAGGGTCGAGCTTCAGCTCCTTCAGCCCTATCTCCCTCAACCAGAGAAGCTCCTGATCGGTGGAATAGCCTTCCGTGCCGCAGTTGATGATTTCGACCTTGCGTCCCTCTTCGCGGTACTTGTTCTCCAGAAGATCAAGAAACAAGTCCTTTCTGTTCACCGTGTACCCAAGGGTGAACGAATCGCCTAGAAACAGGATCCGTTTGGTGTCTGCCGCTTTTTCCAGCGTCATGTTTTCGTCGTCACGCAGCCCAATGCTGTTTATGGTGTAGGTCACGTCGAACTCGGATGTGCGGCGCGTGGATGTCGTGTTCTTTTTCTTCACCCAGCCGAGATATGGGTGAAACTCGTTGATGGACGGCTGGGGCCCCAGCCCGAACAGGCGCAGCCCGCACTCCACCACAAGCAGAAAAACGAACAGGAAGATCGCCAGGCCTACCAGGTAAGAAAGCAAACGGTTCATCTTGTATTCTCTTTCAGCTCATCATCTGGAGCAGTGAATCCCCCTCGTGCCTGAGGTGGAAACGGGTTTCCTCGATGATCTTTTTATCCTCGCTCTTCACGATATAGTTGTTCAGGTAAAGCAGATCCATCTTGGAACGGCTGAACGTGTTGAATGCGTTGGCCGGATTTTCCACAATGGGCTCGCCCTTGAGGTTGAACGATGTGTTCATCACAACGGGTACGCCCGTGGCCTCGCCGAAAAGCTCGATCATGCGGTGGTAGTCCGGGTTGCTTTTCTTGACCGCTGTCTGGAGCCTGCCTGTCCCGTCCACGTGGGTTATTGCGGGGATCACATCCCGCTTGTTCTCATGGACAGGCACAACAAACAGCATGAACCTGGCCGGGTAGTGCTTCTCCGCCTCCGGAAGGTCGAAGAAGTCGTAGCATCGCTCCTCGGTTACCGTGGGCGCGAACGGCCTGAACGCCTCCCTGAACTTGATTTTGGCGTTCAGGATGTCCTTCATCTCGGCGCGTCTCGGGTCGGCGATGATGCTTCGCGCACCGAGCGCCCGCGGCCCCCATTCGAGCTTTCCTCTGAACCACCCGCAGACCTTGCCGCCTTCGAGCGCATCAACCACTCTTGCAAAGAACTTCTCGTCATCCTCGACCTTTTCGAAAGGGATTTCGTTTTCCTTCAACCATGTCTCGATCTGCCCGTCGCTGTACTCGGGCCCGAGATGCGCGTGATCGAGCACGAAGTTGTTTCTCGGCTTGTTCAGAAGATCGTGGTACACCCACATGGCCGCGCCGACAGCTCCCCCGTCGTCCCCGGCGGCCGGGTGGATGTAGAGCTCGTCGAACGGTGTCTGTTTCAGGATCTTGGCGTTTGCAACGGAGTTGAGCCCAACGCCGCCCGCGATGCAGAGCTTGTCCAGCCCGGTTTCCTTGTGAAGGTGGTTGGCCATGTTGAGGAGGATTTCCTCGGTCACCCTCTGTATGGACGCGGCCACATCGCAGTAAAACGGATCCAGAGTCTTGTCCCCGGTCTTGGGATCTTTTGGCGGACGACCGAAAAGCTTGATGAAATGCCTGCTCAAGGTGCTCGTGGGCGAATAGTGGTAAGCGAAGTATTTCATGTCGTGAAAGATCGATCCGTCCTCGGCGATCTTTACCACCTGTTTTATCTTGTCCACGTACTTCGCCTCGCCGTAAGGCGCCATGCCCATGAGCTTGTACTCGCCCTCGTTCACCTCGAAACCGCAGTAAGCGGTGAACGCCGAGTAGAGGAGTCCCACCGAATGCGGGAAGACGAGCTCTTTTTCCAGCTTTATCTTGTTGCCTTCAGCCATACCCATGGTGCCGGTGCACCACTCCCCGACTCCGTCCACGGTCATTATCGCGCTTTTTTCAAACGGCGAGCAGTAGTACGAGGCTGCGGCATGGGACATGTGATGGTCACAGAACAGTATCTTCTTCTTCGGTACGCTTCCGGGCAGTCGTTCGCGGATGAGCGATTTGATCCAGAGCTTGTCCGTGAGCCACCTGTGCATGGACTCTCGAAAAACTCTCCAGGACCGTGGAAAGGTCTGGAAGGCCGTCATCATGATCCTTTCGAACTTGAGGAACGGCTTCTCGTAGAACACGACATATGAGACGTCTTCCATGCGGATGCCGGCAGAACGGAGGCAGAACTCGGTCGCCTTCGACGGAAAGCCCTTGTCGTGCTTTACCCTGCTGAAGCGCTCCTCCTCAGCGGCTGCGATCAGCACGCCGTCCTGCACCAGCGCGGCTGCCGAGTCGTGGTAGTAAAAGGATAAGCCAAGGATATACATCAGATCTGACTCCGTGCTCTTTTTTTGTTGCTTGGATCGTACTTGATCTTTTGCCAGTTCGAATCGGAAGGTTTTCGCATCTTCAGCGGATCACAGAAGAGGCTGATTACAATGCCCGCGGGCATGACGAATACAAAGTAGAGTAAGGAGAGAATCAGCCTTGACAGCATGTGGCCGAAGCGCTCTGAAAACCGCGTAAAGCCCTTGTAGAAGCTGCTCATGAGATTTGTTTCATCCATAAAAACAGGATAACACTATAGGCCCGGAGCTCGAAGCTTGACAGGCCGCAAAGGGGTAAACCTCGAAACCTTCTATTTTTACACAAAGCGCTGTTGTTTCAAGGGATTGCCTGAAATATACCTTGTCCCATGTTCAGGTTCAAAGTCGCATACCCCCATCGTAGCTGAACGATAATCATTGTCGGATGATCGGAATAAGATCTTGATATAAAGGTGTCTTTTCCATTTAAATGGCGGAATGAGTACAACTTAAACTCGGCTGATTGGATAAAGAATGACTGATTTCGAGATAGTGTTTTTTGCAATCGCGACTCTCATGGGGCTTGGGGCGCTGTTTGGGTATTTGAACCACAGGGTCCTGAAACTGCCTCACACAATCGGCCTGATGATCATAACACTGGCGTTTTCGCTTGCCGTGCTTCTCGTGGATCTCATGGTTCCCATGGTGGATCTGAAAACGCCCGCACAGGATTTCATGGAACGCGTGCATTTTTACGAAGCCCTGATGCACTGCACGCTCAGCTTTCTGCTGTTTGCCGGCGCCCTGCACGTGAACCTTGACGATCTCCTGGAGAGAAAGTTCGCCATCAGCACGCTTGCAACGGTGGGTGTGCTCATATCAACATTTCTCGTGGGCTTCCTTTCCTGGCTGCTCTTTCGATGGCTCGGCTTTTCAGTGGACTGGGGGTTCTGCCTGATTTTTGGAGCCCTGATTTCACCGACGGATCCGGTAGCTGTGCTCGGCCTGCTCAAGAACGTGAAAGCTCCGCGAAGCCTCGAGGCCAAGATCGCAGGTGAGTCGCTGTTCAACGATGGTGTCGGTATCGTTGTCTTCCTGGTGCTAGTGGCTTTTTTCGTAGGGGGTGGGGGAGATGTGCACGCCGGGGCTGATTCAGCGGGCGTGAGCGCAGAGACACCCCAAGAAACCATCGGTGTCGCCAAGATCGTTATCATGTTTCTGAAGGAGGTGCTTGGCGGGGCTGCTCTCGGCCTGCTGTTCGGGTATGTTGCCTACAGGGCCATGAAGAGCATCGACCAGTACCAGCTCGAGGTGCTGATAACTCTCGCCTGCGTGATGCTGGCCTATTCCGTGGCAGGAGCCCTCCATTTTTCAGGCCCGATCGCAGTGGTCCTGGCCGGGCTCCTGATCGGAAACCAAGGCAAACGGTTCGCGATGAGCCCTGTGACAGTGGACCATGTCGAGAAGTTCTGGTCGCTCATCGACGAGATCCTGAACTCCATGCTGTTTCTCCTGATCGGTCTCGAGATATTTCTTGTTCCAATGGGTTCGTTCAAGCTGGTGCTGGCGGCTCTGCTGTCTGTTCCTGTTGTTCTGTTGTCGCGCTTTGTCAGCGTTTCGATTCCCATCTCGATCCTGTCGGTCCGCCGTCAGTTCTCCAGGGGCGTGATTCCAATCCTCACGTGGAGCGGGCTTCGCGGGGGGATTTCTGTCGCGCTCGTGCTGTTTTTGTCGCAGAATCCGGCAATCGACCCGGAAACGCTGAAGCTCCTTCTCGTGTCCACTTACATGGTGGTTCTCTTTTCCGTGATCGTGCAGGGCCTGACAGTAAAGCCTCTTCTGAAATGGTTCATGCAAAAGGAGAGCTGACGAACCACGGACGGAAGAGAGGGAAAATGTAGGGGCGAATAATTATTCGCCCTCTTGAAGGTTTACCCTAAATTTGCAAAGTTAGGGTTTATTTCAGGAATTTGAAGGGAAGTGGTGGTTAACTGTTAATGGCTTAAGAGGATCGGGCCTCCGGCTTCCAGTAATAGGACTGAATTACAAAAATTATCCGTGTTCATCCGTGGTTCTCTTTCTTCTCTTCCTCCAGCCTTCTCCCTCCCCCCCAGGCGTACAGCGCAACCGACACGGCTGCCGCGGCGTTGAGCGAATCGACTCCGGGTTTCATTGGAATGGAGAGGGAGTTCTCCTTTCCATAGCGTATCGGCAACCCCTCGCCTTCGAGGCCGGCAACAAGGCCGAACCTTTCCGGAAAACTGAACGATCGGATGTTTTGCCCTGCCGGCGACAAGGCGAACAGGGGCAAGCTGCCCGTGTCCAGCTCATTCAAGAAAGGCCCGCTGAAGAGCGGAAGGTCCAGCAGGCTCGATCCGGCTGCCCTGCACGACTTGGGCAGGAACGGGTGCGCGGCTTCCTGTAGGCACACAACTTCCGAGACATCGAACGCCGCAGCGGATCGGATCACCGCTCCCACGTTTTCCGGATCCTGGAAAGGGATGAAAAGCGTGCAGCCGTCCGCGCCTTGCCCGGGCGCGGTCCAGGCAGGCATGGAAGGGAGCTCGATCAGCAGAAGCGGCGATTTCGTGCCGAAGATGTCGAGCTCCTCGAACAGCTTGGAATCCATTCGGTACCAGGTGAAATGTTCGGGCATACCAGTGGGAGGAGCCTCTCCGCCTGTCCTGCTGATCCATCCGGCGCATCGGTCCGGGTGGCATGATATCGTTTCTTTCACTACCCGTTTTCCGGACATCAACGCCATTTCCGCCTTCCTGATGCCTCGCGCCGTAAGAAGCTTTTTGAACGTCGTGAAGGTGTTGTTCGATGAGCTCGAAATGTCCTTTGTTCTTCCTTCGAAGCCGTCAGGAGCAGGTGCTTTATGGGTGCGTATCGAACGGAAAACGAGAAGCCTTCTGCGGTGGGGGGTGTGTAAAATGGTGTACGGTTCGTCTTTGACGAGCTCGAAATCGCCGCTTTCCTCCTCGCATGCCACAGCCGTTTCCTCGTCGCAGGCGGGGCCTTTCATGAAAATCGCCAACCCACCGGGCTCCAGGAATGTCTTGATCCTTTTGAGCGTGTCCTGTGCCTTTTCCAGGGCCCGGGTTATTACTCCGGCAACCGGGCGATCGAACCTCTCGTCGATCTTGCGCGCTTCGACCTCGATGTTTTCGAGCTCCAGAAGATCGACCGCCTCTTCCAGAAACGCGGCGCGTTTTTTTCTGCCTTCCGCCATGATGATGAAAAGCTCAGGCCTGATGATTTTGAGAGGGATTGCCGGGAATCCTGCTCCGCTGCCGATATCAAGGAGCGGCGAAGGCAGGTCGATGAGATTCGCCACTATCATGGAATCAACGTAAAGCTTCGCCACCATGTTCTCGAAGTTGTGGATCCTTGTGAGGTTCAGTTCACGGGTTCTCAGCCTCAAAAGCTCGTGAAACGCCCAGAGTTTATCAGCTTCAAGAGATGTAAGCTCGATGCCGTGATGCCGGCAGAGATCGGCAAGGCCTTCCTTGTCCGGTGAGTGCCCTTTTTGTCCGCTTGCGCTGTTTTTTCCTCTCGAAGCCATGGCGTTTCATCTCCGGGTGACCGGGCCTTTCCTTGCATCGGTCGGCCGTGTTATAAAGGGTGGCTGAAACATGGTGCCTGTTTTGTACATTCGGAAGTATAAGGATAATTTAAAGGGTCAATCCTGACTTTGCAAAAGGGTTTTTGTATGGCGGAACGGGTGGTGCTGATATTTGTTGACGGGCTTGGCGTCGGAGAAGAGAATCCGGACACAAATCCGATGGCCCGCGCCAAAGGTAAGTGCCTTGGCGTTTTTTCCGGCAAAGGGGAGGCTGCTCTAGTTTTCCAGGGTGTTGCGCGCCCTCTGGATGCCTGCCTCGGGCTGAGGGGGCTGCCCCAGAGCGCCACCGGACAGACAGCGTTTTTGACCGGAGTCAATGCGGCGCGCGCTTTGGGTTATCACCTGTTCGGTTTCCCGAACGCGGAGCTGCAAGGCATCATCATGGAGCATTCCTTGCTCAAAAGGGTGAAGGAGCGAGGCAAGAAAGCGGCGTTTTTGAACGCCTTCAGGCCCCGGTTTTTCGAGATGGGTGAGGATGTGTGGAAAGATGTGCCGCTTTCCGTAACGACCTGGGCGAACCGGGCGGCCGGCCTGCCCTTCTTTTCGATCGAGGACGTGGCGCGCGGACGCGCCATCTACCAGGAGTTCACAAACGAGTCGCTCAGGAGAAGAGGGTTCGATGTGCCGCTGTTCACCCCTGAAAAGGCCGGGAGGATTCTGGCGGGCAGGAGCCGGGATTTCGACCTTCTGCTCTTCGAGTACTTCCGAACGGATGCGGCGGGCCACAGCATGGACATGGATATAGCTGTGACCGAGGTAAAACGCCTGGATCGGTTTCTCCATGCTTTCCTGGGTAGTGTGGATCTCGCACGAACACTGGTGGTCCTCACGAGCGACCACGGCAACATCGAAGATCTGTCCGTCAGGGGCCACACCAGGAACATGGCGCTCACCAACCTCTGGGGCTTGCGCGCGGCTGATATCGCTTCTACCATGCATTCGATACTGGATGTGACGCCAACGCTCCTTGGTTTCCTTGATGGACATTCAAAGCCATGAGTTTTTTTTCAGACGAAAATAAGAAGGTTTGGAGATCTGTGGCGGCTTTCGAGCTCCTCGCTCTGTCTCTGCTGGCAGGCTGCGGGAAAGCGGATCGCGAGCCCGAGGTCATGATCCGGCTCGCTGACGCGGGCCTGATCAGATCGGTTGACACGGACCAGGATGAGTTGCTGTTCGGCCGGCCTGAAGGGCGGATTGCCGAAAAAACCGGCGCACGCTGGGATTTCGCCTCGAAATGGCACACTTTCTCCGTGCCGGTCGAGCTCAAACGCGCGCCCGCATACGGGAAGCTGTCCGTTAGTGACGCACAGCCTGCAAGCGACGGGAAAGGCGTATCCATCCGAGGGCTTACCGGCATCGCGCGGATGGTTCCGGTCAAAGGCAGCACGCGCGTGCTTGTCGAGTGCAAGGGCGCTTTTAAACCTGCGGGCTTTCTTTGCGCTTCGGTCGCCACCTTGTCCATGCATCCGAAGTTTCCTGATAACAACAAGGCCGGTGCTCTTCGGGAGTTCTTGAAATCTTTCGGGCAGGACAAGGTCGAGCTTAAGCGCACGGAAGAGCCTGGGGTCTTGCGGCTGGTCGTCACAACCAAGCCCGACACCAGGGCCCTGCTCCTGATGATCTACACCTTCGAAGAGAAGGAAGAAGTGCTGGAATGGGCAAGGGTGGAAGAGTTGCGCAAGGCAGGCACGCCTGTCATCGACCGGGAGGAGGATGCGGAAAAGGGCTTGCACGAAGCTATCATATCCTTTCCCTGCCTGGGCGGGATCTGCAGACCGTCTCTTTTCCTGCCGCCGCGTACCGAGGTGAAACTCAAAGAGATACTCTTGCCGGATAAGGCCGAGCTGAGGTGCTCCGTTGGTGTCGTAGGTTCGCTTGATGATCCGATCGAGCTGGTAGTGACTGCTGAGAAGCGGAACGGAGAGGTCCACGATATCGTCTCGATGCGCCCCGGCAAAGGATCCAGGGGTTGGGTGGATCTAAAAAAGGACCTGTCACACCTGTCGCGAAAGAGCGTGCGTTTTTCCATCAGGGGAGACTGGGTCGCAAAGGATGCTCGTCATTCAGAACCGCCGCCCATGCTGTTCCTGGGTTCGCCCCTGGTCTGTGCGCGCGGCCCGGCAGGGGACAGTGAGAAGAAGAACGTTGTCGTGGTTTCTCTTGACACGCTTCGGTTCGACCATCTCGGGTGCTACGGGTATGAGCGCCCGGTGAGCCCGAACCTGGACATAATGGCTGATCAGGGGTTGCTGTTCAGGCGCGCCTATTCGCATGCGCCTTTTACTCTGCCGTCGCACGCATCGCTCTTCACATCGCTTTACCCATCTGTTCACTGCGCGGACGATCCCAAGAGCACCGTGCTTCCGGAAGGCGTTCCCCTGCTTGCCGAGATCCTGGCGAGGAGCGGCATGGCCACCGCGTCTTTCAACGGCGGGTGCCTGGTATCGCACGAGTTCGGGTTTCACAGGGGGTTCGACCTGTACTGCGAGGTAGACCCTCTAGGAGATCGCTTCCTGGATGGAATCACCCCGAACATGAACCGCCTGGCTGACGGGTCAAAGGGATCGCTCGATCGTGCGTTTTCATGGATGGAGGAAACGAGGGATAGGCCGTTTTTCCTTTTTCTTCACACATTCATGGTGCACGACTATATGCCTCCCCCTGAGATGCTTGATAAGCTCGGTGTACGTCACCCAAGAGGTCTCGAGCAAGGCGAGGAAACATGGGAAAGGATAAAGAAGGAGTACTTTCGCGGGGATGGGCTGTCCCCCGAAGAGCTCGAGTGGTGCGTTGATACTTACGATGCGGCTGTCATGACTGCCGATGAAATGGTGGGCAGGCTTTTGCGCGAACTGAAAGCCTTGGATCTCATGAATGACACGCTTGTGATCGTAACCTCCGACCACGGCGAGGAGTTCATGGACCATGGCGGCCTGCTCCACTGCTGGACGGTGTACGAGGAGCTGATCCGCGTGCCGCTGCTGATGCATGTGCCGGGCATAAAAGGCGGCTCCGAGGTAGAGACCAGGGTTAACCAGGTGGATATCGTGCCCACTGTGCTCGACTGGCTGGGCATGGACCCGGGCGGCTTCCGCTTCCAGGGGCGGTCCATGCTGCCTGCTTTCCGGGGCGAGCGCATTCAGGAAAGGCCCGTTTATTCCGAGGTGAACATGCCGGGGTGCACGGAGCGCACATGCCTGATCTGGAACGGCTGGAAGTACATAAAAGGCAATGCGGATCGATCGTTTCGGTTTCCGGCGCCTGCGCCGGTCGAGCTCTTCAGGCTGTCGGACGACGAAAAGGAGCGCAGCAACCTTTTCGACAGCGCTCCGGGGGAGCTAAAAAGGATTGAAATGCTGATGGATAGGATCGAGGCGGATTTCCTAGACGCTCGGAAAAGCCTCGGAATAACAAAAGAACCGGCTGGAACGATCTCCAAAGAGCTGAAGAGCCTCCTGAAACAGCAGGGTTACCTGTAACGTCCGGGTTACCGTCGAGAGGGGGGGCAAGGCCGTGCGTGGTCGAACGCCGGACACCGTCCTTTCGATCAATCGTCCATTTCGTTTCGCATGTCCGTGTATTTCAGGTTGAGCCTTGCGAGCTTTTCGGAAAGGTTCGAGATCATGTCGCCCAGCCAGGGCTGGACCTTGTTGAGCTCCTCCCTGATCTTGTTTTTGTCGAACACTATGACTGTCATGTCGGTCAAGGCGTCGACGAAAGCGTTGCGCTTTCCATTGGTGAACACCGCGATTTCGCCGAATGTGTCGCCCTCTTCCAGGGTGGCGAGTGAAACCTTCACGTTTCCGACAATGTCGTACACCTCGGCTTTCCCCATCAGGATAAGGTAGGCTTCAGATGCACTTTCCTCCTTTGAAATTATCCGGGTTCCCGAACCTATGGAGCGGCGTTCGAAACCGATTCCATGGTCCAGCTGGCAGGTGAGCCTGCTGATCAGATCCCTGACCGATCCGTACCTGTCCCTGGGGCCGGGCGAGAGGCATTTCGCGCAGACTTTTGACAACCCTTCCGGTACGGTCGAGTCGTATTCGTGTGGCAAGGGCGGGAAAGCATCCAGATGGCTTCTGGACGAGTAGTCGTCCTCGTCGAACGGCAGAACACCTGTGAGCAGTTCGTACAGAATCACGCCAAGAGAATATATATCGGTCCTCTCATCTATATCCTCCGGGTTGCCTACCGCCTGTTCTGGCGACATGTAGTGCGGCGTTCCAATGACCTGGCCGCGCCTCGTGTGGAGCGACTTCGTTGTTCTATCAGAAGTGACTTCAAGAAAACTGCTGTCTTTTTTGCTGTGCTTATCCTGCTTCACCGCGCGAAAATCTGTGGGCTGATTCAGGATCTTGGAGATACCCCAATCCACGATGGTCACCTCACCGTACTTGCCGACCATGATGTTACCGGGCTTGAGATCGCGGTGGATGACGTTCAGGGAATGAGCGTAGGCGAGCGTTTCGCACACCTTCAAAAAGATCTGAAGCAGCTTGAAGCGCGTCCACTCGGAGTCCTTGCTCATGGCATCGTCGAATATCTCTTCCAAGGTACGCCCGGAGATGACGTTCATCGTAAAAAACGGCCCCTTGCCTTTGATATGCCCGATATCGAAGAGCGAGGCGATGCCGGGGTGATGTATCTGTGCTGTGATCTGGGCTTCCTCTATGAACCTGGGAATGTTGCCGCCCTGTTTCCGGAGGAGCTTCGGATGAAGGAGCTTGAGAGCAACGTTGCGCCTGAGGACGTTGTCGTATGCCTTGTGAACTACGGCCATTCCGCCTTCACCGAGTTTTTTTTTGAACTTGTACCTGTTTTCAGCGCTTGTCGAGGTCAGGGTCGGCTGCTTTTTCTTTTTATCGTGTTTTGTTCTTTCTGGTTTTTCTTCTTCCAGGTTCATGCTCAAGCTCCTGTGCATACCATGCAGGCGGTTCTCTATCCCCATTTTTAATCATGCCCGACCGGGCAGGCATCTCTTTTAAAGAAATCCGTGCAGTACTACGCGCTAATGCTAAGGTTGCACCGGATTATGTCAACCCTGAAACGGATCAGGTCTATTATTCCAGGCGGCATTTGAGATTTCTTTGCCGACTGTACCTGGCCCGCATGATCTTTTTTGACCTTTTCCGAAAGGCAGCGTCTATGTTTTTAATCGAGTATGAGCCGGCATCAGGAGGAGCCGCCGTTGTCAAGAGATAGAAGGCGGATGAACAGAGGCCGCGAGGATACGATCATTGGTCCGTGCGATGCGGAGCTGGTCGAGAGTTTTCTTCGCGGTGAAGAGAAGGCGTTCGAATGCCTTGTCCTGCGGTATCAGGCACGGCTTAGAGCGGTCCTGTGCCGCCTTGCAGGAGATGTAGGCGATGCCGAGGATATGGCCCAGGAGACGTTTATCAGGGTTTACAAGGGCTTGCGCGGTTTCCGCGGCGAGGCTTCGTTCAAGACCTGGCTCTTCAGGATCGCTGCTCGCCTGGCAACGGATCTGGACAGGAAAAGAAAGAGGAGACCGGCGCGCGTAGGGCTTGAACAAGGGAACGGAGCGATGGTTCACAAAACCGTGCAGAAGACGCCTCCTCAGGATCTCATCATGAAGGAGGTGACCCGGCACCTCGAATGTGCCCTGGAAAAGCTGCCTTTCCAGCAGCGGGCAGCGCTGGTTCTGAAGGCGGTGGAGGGCATGAAATACAAGGAGATCGCAAAGGCGCTCGACTCGACGGAGGGTTCGATCAAGTCCGGCATTCACCTGGCGCGAAAGCGGCTTGTGGAGCTCGTGGGTGAGGAAGACACGGGTCAAAGGAGGCGGATCAGCAGCAGCCACGGCCCTGATGAGCAGTAAGGAGAGTCTTTTATGCGGGTTTGCAGAGGCAACGAAGAACGATTGATGCTCTACCTGGACAACGAAACGGGTTCCGGGGAGGAGCGCTCCATCGAACAGCACCTGGATGCCTGTTCCGCGTGCAGGGCTTTTGTGGAGCGGCACCTGGCTGTGGACCGGCTCCTGTGCGAACTATCGGAAGGAGAAGAGAGGGCTGAAACGGGAGAGGTGTTTCTCAGGGATCTGATGGAGAGCGTGCACAAGGAAGATGGTTCGGGGATCGTAGCCGTGCAGCGGGCTCCGCGTGCCTTGCTTCGCAGGGTAGCTGTTGCGGCGGCCTCCGTTGCAGCGGCTTTTCTGCTTGTGTGGGCGTTCCATGCCCGGCCCGGCAGGCTGGGACAAGGGGGAGGGACAGGGCTGGTTTCGCGGGAAGAGCCCGGTTCAATCGCAGAGTCCGGGGCCGGGGATGTTATTGAGATGGCATCCGGATCCGCCTCCATCAGCCTGCAGGAGCGAACGCTGGCGAGGGACAGGCTACACGCGGTTCTCGCCGGACTCGCGGATACGCCCGATGAGGCGCTCTCAGGAAGTTTCAGGGAGGCTGTGGCGCCGCTCGAGGACGACGGCTGGCAGGTGGAGTACATGGTTGCCGCCGCTCTTGGCCGGGAACAGGGCCCTGCGCTCGAGACCGCGGTCCGCCTTGTGCGCTTGGAGCCGGGCATCGAGAGGCTTCCAGGCGTGACCTCCTCTTTGAGCAGTCTTTTGAACGAGGGGAGCTTTCCTGTCGAAGCCATACACGCGCTTGCTGCCTGCGAAGGAGCGGCTGCTGTAACAGCCGTCGGCCGGGCGCTCGACACCACGCTTCTCAGGGAAGAAGCGCTCAGCATACTCGAATCGATGGGAGGGGAAGGCGCGGCGGATGAGGTTGCCGAGAAGCTCATGGGGAAACCGGATCTTTTCGAGGGGGAAGAAGCGCCCTTTGCGGAAAAAGCCCTTGCCTCGCTTTCGCGAATGGGCCCTGAAGGCGCCGAAAGCGTGCTCAAGGTTTACAGGGAGACAGGGTGCGACCGGTCGGTCATCGATTCGCTGAGCCCTCCTGATCCGGCGTTTGAAAAGAACCTCATCCACACCCTATCCTCTTCGAGAGGACGCGATCTTGTCACAGGCCTCAGGCTCGCAGCCTCGCTCCGTATCGAGGGGGTTTTGGACCTGATAAACGGCTCGGGCGGAAAGGGAGGGATCAATGGTGAGGCCCCTTTCCTGATAGCTGCGGTGGGAGGAAATGCAGGAGTGGCCGCGCTGTTGGAGATGTACCAGGGACCGGTGTCCATGCGCCAGAGGCGAACTATCTGCGCGGCGCTTGCCGCGGTCTTTGACATGTACCCGGATGAGACCGGCCGTACGATGGAGCTGACCACAAACGCGATGGATCAGGACACAGGGGATGTGCTCCTGGAGATGTTCGAGAAAACGGGTACACGCGGGGCGTGCAGCGCTCTTGCCTGGCTCGTGGAGAACCAGCCGGACATGGCTTGTGCGGCAGCTCTCGGCCTTGCAAGGACCGGATCAAACGAAGCCCTTACAGCGCTCGAAAATATTATTGAGCAGGGCAAGCTGGACAGGAAGGCTAGCCTCTGCGCCGCCGCCGCCGCAGTACACCTGGGAGACGGGTCGATCCTGGCGCGGATCTTTGAAAAGGAAGGCGGTACGGTTTTTTCCACGCAGGAGATAGAGCGGGTGATAGCCGGCTCCGGATATGTACCTGGGAGGGGCTCAATTACGGATACAAAGTTCGAGAAGCTCATGGAATACATTTCGAAACAGGCGAACCTTTGAAGGTTTTTTAACAAGTTTTTATAAGGAGGTTGTCATGAAGGTTTTAACGTTCGTTTCTTTTGCCGCGATAGCGCTTGTGCTCGTGCTTGCGCTTCCCGTTCAAGCCGTGGGCTTTCCTGGCTCAACGGAAGAAGGGCAGGAGGAGTACGTGACAAAAAAATACGACCTTTCCGGGTTCCTCGACTGTTCTCCGTATATGCACCAACCGGAAAAAGATGAAACCCTTGCGCTGATCCCGTTTCACCCCGATCAAGAAGAGCTTTTTTTGCGGGAAAGGGAGTACTTTCAGTTCTCACCTGATTATGTCTATGAGATGCTCTACCGGATCATCGGCGAGGAGCGGTTCGATCACAACCACTTGCTCATCGAAACGAAGCCGGAATGCCTGCTGATAAGGGCGCCTGAAAGCATTCATGAGACGGTTGTAAAAGTCATCGCTTTTCTCGACGCAGTCCTGAACCGGGATGTGCGGATCGATCTGGAGTTTTTTGGCGCCGTCGATACGAAGAGCTTGAATGCGTCTGATGCGAAAAGCCTGCGTCTTGCCGTGGAGAACGGCGCTCTTGATCCCCTTCTGAAAAGATCGGTCGAGGTCAGGATGGGAACGCTTTTCGAGGTCCTCGACGGGTCATCGTGCCGGATCGTGTATGATCAGTCTACCGAGATCGCTCAGCAGGCGAACATCAGCGAGCCAATGATCGAGGATCTTTTCACTGGATTGAGGCTCGCTGTGCGGCCGCTGCCCGCACCGGACGGGAACGGCCTTCTCATCGGGCTCTACGCCCTTGCCTCGCGCCTGACCGGGCCTGTGGTCACGCGACAGCTTCTTTCGAAGGGAAGGGTATGCAGCGAAAGCAGGGGAGTGGAGGAGCTCGACCTGAGCCAAGACGTGGACGACCCAAGGATCGAGTTTGCAAGCCTTGCCTCGATCATCCGCACCGATGCCGGAATCCCCCGGACCATGTGCATGGCTTTTCCACATCAAAACGGCGTTGGCAGCCTGGTCATGCTCATCACAGCGCATCGGTGTGAAGCTCCGGATGTGCTGAAGCTCGATGACGGTGCGATCCTGTCCGCTTGGGACTTCAGCCACTACCAGGCAAAAAAGCTCCTCCCCCTTTTCTTCCGTAGAGACACAGCGCTCTTCTGGGATTGGACCCAGACGGTGGGCTCTGAGTACGGCAACGTGACCACGCTCGGTTCACCTGCAGAGCTATGTTCGGACCTTTTCGAAGAGGAGTTCGCCTCGCTCCTGACATGGGGTTTCATTCCAGGGTTGGGGGGCGATTCTGAGGAGGCGGAAACCTTCTTGTTCGGAGACCACCTTTTCCTGATATCGGGTTCAAACGAGTACGCATCGTTTGATAAGGCGTACAGCACCCTGCTCTGCGAGGGTTTTGAAGGGGTGAAGGTCGACCTGGAGTTCATCGAGATGCAGGGTAAGCCGGGTGTTTACGACCCGGAGAGCCTGCTGGAGAATGGGGTGCGCAGCGGCCTCTTTTCTATTCCGATGATACATGCGGGAGTCGCGGCTTCCTACGCCGGGCTCGAGGGGCTCATGGTATACTACTGGGATGTGGATGTGGCCACGAACTCAGCCGTTCCGAATCCGCGCATAGCTGGTTTTCTGGACGGAGCGTACGTATACCTGAAGCACGAACCCTCGACGGTTCATGACCATGGCAGCGGTACCGTGCGCGCGCGGATCTGTTTGAACATGCTCAAAGGTCCCATTTCAACGATGGAGATGGGAGGTTTACTCGGGGTTCTTGACAAGCCCGAGTTCGACACCGGGTTCATCGATTGCAGGATCAAGGCTGACGGAACCTGGCACCTTCTCGGTTCGCTTTCCGGGGAGCGGGACGGTAAGCAGAAGACGCTTTATGTGATCGGGAAGGCGAGATAAGCGCTATACATTACACCGTAGGGGCGCACCTGCACACAGGTGCGCCCCACGATAAAAATGCAAAGCCCTTCTCCTCGATCCGGGCCGGGTTTCAGGTATAATCCGGTTCCATGAAACAGTCCATTCTATTGTCCTTCTCGGTCCTTGTCGCGTGCACAGCTTTTTTTCCTTCCTGCGGAAGGGGGGGGGCAGCGGACAAGCCGTCCATACTGCTCGTTACCTTGGACACCACCCGCGCGGACCGGCTCGGGTGCTACGGGTTCGAGGGTGCAAAAACACCTGTTCTGGATGCGCTCGCCGAGGAGGGCATACGTTTTGAAACGGCCCTGGCCCAGGCCGCTGTAACGCCTGTTTCCATAGCCTCCATCATGACCGGGCTCTATCCGTTCCAGCACGGGGTCAGGGTGATACACGGGTCCGATTGTTTTTCCTTGAAGAAGGGGGTGTGCCCTACGCTCGCTACCATGCTGAAAAAACAGGGCTACAGAACCGCCGCGTTCGTGTCGGCTTTCACCGCCTCGTCATACTACGGCCTGCACCACGGCTTCGACCTGTTCGACGAGGGATTTCTCGATGACAGCGAAGCGGCTATGCAGGTTGGAGCCGACGGAACAGCTGACTGGGCCGCGGATGAAAACCAGCGCCGCGCCGATGCCACAGCGGACAGGGCGATCGCCTGGTTCGCTGATGACAGCGCCCCTTTTTTCGTGTGGATTCACCTTTTCGATCCGCACGACCCCTGCCTGACCCCGCCGCACGGCTTCTGCGAGCCGTTCCTTGAGGGTACCGTCACGAGCGAGCAGGCCACCAGGGCGCTGTACGATGCCGAGGTGGCTTTCATGGACTTGAACCTCGGGCGCGTTATCAGCCATCTTGAGAAGACCGGGCAATACGAAGACACGATGGTGGTCGTGTCGAACGATCACGGCGAGGGGTTGGGGGATCATGGCTGGTGGTATCACCGGATACTTTACCAGGAGCAGCTCAGGATGCCGCTCATCCTGCGCCTTCCGGAGGGGCCGGGGCAAATGGTCGTTCAGGAGCTTGTGCGCAGCATTGACATAGTACCGACCATACTCGAGTTCGCCGGAGCAGAAACGCCGTCGCTCCCCGGTAAAAGCCTGATGAGCCTGATCAGGGGCGAGCAGGAACCCGGGCGGATCTCATACGCGGACGCTTTGATCACGCTCGACAGCAACAAGCCCGCACACATCGAGGATCCATACAACGACCTGATGTACAGCGTCACCACCGATTCGTGGAAGCTGATCTACAGGAGCATGAACCCTGAAAGATCGGAGCTTTATCGTATCGATGAGGATCCGCGCGAGGAACGAAATGTGATATCAAAGTTTCCAGAAATGCGAGCCCGGCTTCTGAAGCTCATACAAAAGCCGGGGATTATGATCGACCAGCTCATCCCGCCCGCATCCGGGAGCGATGCAGCAAAACAGCTGGAGGATCTGGGGTACCTGTAGGGACGACCGGCCGGTCGTAGCCCGTCCCCGATCCCGATTTCGATCCCCTTCCCCTACTCGCCGATATAACCCAGCTCCTTCAGCTGCTCGAGCCCTTTTTGATCGAGAATGACGGAGCGTGTCTTTGCCTGCAAAAGGCTGCCTGCAAAAGCATCCATCTCTTTTTTCATTTTTTCAGCCATCTTCGGCTTGAGCGCGATCAGGTTGTTCATCTCTTTCGGGTCAGCAGAAAGATCGTAGAACTCCGGCAAAACATTATTCGGAAAGATCGTCTCGATGTACTTCCAGTGACCGACCTGAAACGAACGGGATTTCACCGTTTTGACGGCGCGTATTCCGGCCTCGCTGAAAAGCGGAAGATCTTCGGCTTGAGCCCCGTGTATGAGCGGGACCAGGCTTTTACCATGAATCTGTTCGGGCGCGGAAATGCCCAGAAGATCGAGCAAAGTGGGCAGGACATCGATGTTCCTGGTGGTTGATTCTATCCTCGCGGGTGCGATACCAGGCGCGCGGATGATGAGCGGCACATGAAGCTGATCCTTGTAGAGAGTGTATCCGTGAAGCACTCCTCCGTGGTCGAAAAACTCCTCACCGTGGTCCGACAGCACGGCCACAACGGTGTTCTCGGCTAGCTCCTGTTCATCGAGAAAACCGAGGAGCTCCTTGAAAGAGCTGTCAAAGCAGCGGATGTCCTGGTCGTACAGATCCACGATCCGCCGTTTGTCGGTATCCGCAGTCTCGAAGCTGCCTTTGAGGATCTCGTCTAGCTGAAGGTGCTCCCCGGTTATGGGACCTTTGTAGTCAGCGTCGAGGAACAAGCGGTCGAACTGTTCAATGGAGCCGTACGGGCTGTGCGGCTCCATGTAGTGGAGGTACATGAAAAACGGGGCGTCCTTTGCTTTTGTTATCCATTTTGCGGCGAGCGAGTTGATCACGCTTGCATGCGTGTGCATGTGAACCGGCGTGTATTCGTCGAAACCCTGGCTGAACCCGAATTGCCGGTACAGGTTCGGGTTGGCCACGATTGCGCCGCACCTGTATCCCGCGGTTTTCAACAGTTCTGCGAGAGTTGTGCGCGACTTCTCCAGCACGCCAACGCCATCCCATCGATCAAGCGGATTCACCACACCGTGGCTTTTTACATGCAGGGACGTGAAAATGCTCGCAACCGACGGGCCTGTGCGGGAGGCGTGCGAATGGTGAGCCATGAACGCGACAGCCTCTTCTGTGAAGCGGTCCAGTGTGGGAGATGTTTTTCTGGTGTAACCGTGGTAACCGAGATGGTCCGCTCTCAAGGTGTCCACCAGAACGATGACCAGGTTGGGAGGGGAGCCTGACCCGGACCCGGATCCGTTCGAGCAGGAGTGTAAGGAACATAACATGAAAACAACAAGTGTCGCGGACACCAAGCGCGTCCTGCCTGAGGAGGGCCAACATGAAAAAACGCCTGCGTGGTTCATGG
>CAZIUL010000038.1:0-39378 GCA_964542475.1 uncultured Phycisphaerales bacterium
ACTAAGCGGGTTAAGGATCGTTGAACAGCTCAGCCCGGTACTTCATCCACTTGTTGGAGAATTTACCGATGCGGCAAAAACCTTTACTTTACCCTGTAATGGCCTTACTCCTCATCTGGCCGGGCGGTATCACAGCTCTGCAGGAGAAGCCCCCTCTTTCCCGGTATCAGCTGGAATATCCGATACGTACCGATTCCCCGAATGCCCAACCCACGCACAGGATTTTCATCAGCTTGAACAGGGATGTCAGCATGGCGGGATTTTTCTCCCCGGTAAACGGCAGATATTTCACTCAGCAGTGGCATCTGCTTTCGCAGCACCCCTTGCCGGTTTCCTTTTTGGCGGATATAGGCGGCTCTGACAAGGCTGCGCTGCTCAAGGAGATCAACGAGCTAGATATTGTTGCAGAAGCAACGGATGCGGGCGATCTTCCGGAGGCGCGCCTCATGGGCGAATGCGGGTGGCGAGAAGCCTTTAATGTGGCGCCCTTCGATCTCCTGGCCCGCAACATCCGACAGGGCATGACACCGCTGGAAGTGAAATATATTCTTGGAGAGCATTACAAAAAGAGGCAAGAGGATACGGAATGGTGTTATGAATTCTCTGTGGGACTTCACTATAGGGTTGTATTAACCGTCAAGTTCACCAAGGGCAAAGTTGAATCTTGCGATCTGGAGGGTAAGAGCTTTTATCCTGGTAATGAGCCGAGCCGAACCGTGAAAAAGGAAAAACCGGATCCGGAAAAAATCCCTTCCGGTTTCAAATCAAAGGGCTGGAAAACTTTTTTCTGCGGCGGTAAGAGGAACAAGGTAGAGATATATCTGCATGATAAGACGGGACTGGAGTTTGTTCTGATACCGGGCGGGACCTTTACATTGATGTCGTCCGCTGACAGCCCCGGACGCGAAGTAACAATCAGACCTTTTCTGATATGCAGAACGGAGTGCACGCAGAAAGCCTGGGATTTGACGGGCGGGTACGATATTCGCCAGTGGAAGAACCCGGACCTGCCCATAGAGCGAGTGGACTGGAACGGCTGCAGGGAATGGTGCGCCAAAACCGGACTTCGCCTGCCCACGGAATCGGAATGGGAATACGCGTGCCGGGGAGGAACAAAAACATCTCATTACTTCGGGAAATCGTCTTCGGGCCTGGAAAAATACGCTTGGTACAATAGAAATTCTCAGGGCAAAACCCATCCCGTGGGAAGGAAAAAGCCCAATGCCTTCGGTTTGTTCGACCTTTATGGGAACATATCTGAGTGGTGCGAGGATTCGTGGCGCGAGGATTATTCAAAGACGCCTGTGGACGGAACCGCCTGGGTGGATCCGGAAACATTGAACCGGTGTGTACGAGGAGGCTGCTGGGAATGTGCGACCTGTTGGTGCAGCTCTGCAAGGCGACGCGGATACCGACTGGGCCTCAACGATATGAACATAGGTTTCCGTCCAGCCTGTTCGATGCAAAAATAGTTTCAAATGTTCTCTTTCCTGCTTTTAGGCTCCCATATGTCCCTGTCACAAGGCGAAAAAAAGACACATCGTCAGGCAAGAAGCAAAACGTTCGGGAAAAGAGTAACCGGTTTTTTGTGATTCCAGTCTCTCAATAAGCTACGCACCATTGGTGTGTCTCAATACATATATGGGTGTTCTCAAGAGTTTTTTGTGGAAGACACTTTATTTCCGCATTATTAATCCTTGATATGGTGGTATTGCTTGTTATTTTATATGCGGTTGGTTTGATTGATATCTCCTCGCATCTTTCCATGGGACCCGGTTCCCACAGGGAAGGAAGTTTTCAGCAACCTCGGTTACGGACTTGAAAAATGGCTAAAAGAATGTCTAACAAAGCTCGAATTCAGCAAAAAGCCGAGGAAGCGGCGGCAGCCGATGATGAGAGTACCGCCAAGAAGAAGGTTGCGAAAAAGAAGGTGACCAAGAAGAAAGCCACCAAGAAAAAGGTAACCGGGAAGAAGGTTTCAAAGAAAGCTGCAGCGGCGGGACAGCGGCTGAAGGTGGTGTGGAAGGTGTTCAACGCCAACTACAAGGAAGTAGGCTGTTTTCCCTACCCGGAGAAGAAGAAAGCCTACAAGATGGCCCAAAGCCTTGACAAGAAGAACAAGGGCAATCACTTTGTCAATGCAGCCAAGGTTCCGATGAGCGAAGAAGAAAAAGAAGGATAGGATAATCCATCGACTTTGTTCATGCATGCCAGGTATCCCCCTTGAGAATTTTCGTCTGAAGTACACGCCGGGGAAATACGGTTAAAATGAAAACTGAGAAGATGTTTTTTGCAACTACAGGGGGGCCGGTCCATCGAATTTATTTTCATAATACCTTGCTAAAAAGGTTTTACACATGCTATAAGCTATCCGTTGGTTAGCTGACCGAGTGACTCTGGTATGTGGCGGTATATTTCTGCACTAGCTCTCACCCGAACAACTTTACCGACGTTTTTTGGCCATGACGATTGGCCGTTTTTTTCAATGACCTGGAAGAAGAATTGCAGGTCGGATACCCAAACAAGGAGACTCCAAATGGGTAAGAATTTGTATGTCGGCAATCTCAACTATGACATCAACGACGAGGCCCTCGAAGAGATGTTCAGCAGCCACGGTACGGTTGAGAGTGCCAAGGTGATCATCGACCGTGATAGCGGCAGGAGCAAGGGATTCGGTTTCGTAGAGATGAGCACCGATGAAGAAGCACAGGCCGCCATATCCGAGTTGGACGGCAAAGAAATCGATGGGCGGAACATCAAGGTGAACGAGGCCAAACCGCGCGAGAATCGTGGCGGCGGCGGACGCCGCGGTGGATTCGGCGGCGGCGGCGGCGGCGGTGGAGGTCGCCGGTACTAAAAAGAAAAAACGAATACCTGACTTTATAAAGAGGAGGCCGCGATAGCGTGGCTTCCTCTTTTTTTATTTACGAGATTAAAAATGAGAAGGGATACCGTTACTGTGCTGCGGCAAGCTCTTCCATCAGCTCGGTGATCAACTCTTTCACGCTGACGATTTTATCTACGCGATAGGCGTTCTCGCCGCAGAATATGATGCCGTTGTCCGTGTCACCGAAGAACGAGTTCAGCAGGGCATCGGCAATGCAGTAGCGCGCCGTTTCAACTTTACATGCTGTCAGGCACCGGTATGGACATTTCACCTTGGGGGATTTTGCATCATCTTCCAGCCTGTTGAGGAACGAGTTCCGAATTGCCCGTGCAGGCATGCCCACCGGACTTTTAATGATGGCCATGTCCTCTTTCCTGGAAAGGATGTAGGCTTGCTTGAATTCGGGTGAGACTTCACATTCATGTGTACAGACGAACCGGGTTCCCATCTGAACGCCGGCAGCGCCGAGAGACAGCATCCGTGCGATGTCCTTTCCGGTGTAGATTCCTCCGGCAACGATAATCGGTATTCTTTTCTGGTACTTGTCTTCGTATGGCTTGACGCATTCCAGGACCTCGGGCAGCAGTTTTTCCAGGGAGTAGTCATCACTGTTGAGGATCTGCTCTTCAGAAAAGCCAAGATGCCCGCCGGCCATCGGTCCTTCCAGTACTAAAGCATCGGCGGTCCGCTCGAATTTTCTGTCCCAACCACGTAATATCAGGTTTGTAACCCGTGCAGAACTTATGATGGGTATGAGGTTCACGCTGGGGTCAGGGGCCAGAGCGGGTAGTTTCGTCGGTAGCCCGGCTCCGAACACTATCAGCTTGATGCCTTCTTCCACGCAGGTTTTGACCACGTCGTCGGCATTGCTTAGTACCCCCATGATGTTGACAGCCAGGTGTCCTGATGTCAGCTGCTGAGCCTTTCTGATCTCTTTGACCAGGGCCTCGCGGGATTTTTCTTCAAACTTTGATTTGCATTCTTCGATGTCGCCCAGGCCGATGCTGGAGATCGTGCCTATGCCGCCCTGATTTGCCACGGCTGAGGCAAGAGATGATCGTGAAACACGAACCCCCATGCCTCCCTGAATGATTGGAATTGGGGCCGTCACATTGCCTATCGTGAGTTCAGGGATTTTCAATAATCACCTCTGTATTTCTGGACCACCAAGCAGGCGTTACCGCCTCCGAAACCGAACGAATTGGTGATGGCTGCGTTCATATCGGACAACCGAGTAGGGGTTGTAACATAATTGAGCCTGCAATCAGGATCAGGTTTTTTATAATTGAGTATGGGAGGAACCGCACCGGAATCTACACTCAGCACTGTGGATACGAACTCCACGGCCCCGGCGGCTGCCATGAGGTGGCCGATCATCGACTTGATGGAGCTTACCCTCAGGCGGAGTGCGTGGTCGCCGAAAACGCGAAAAACAGCCTCGCTTTCGCATTTATCGTTCAGAACAGTGGAAGTACCGTGGGCGTTAACATAGTCCACGTCCATCCCGTCAAGGCCCGCATCAGCCAGTGCCAGCATCATCACCCGGGCCATCCCATCCCCGTCTGGGTGGGGTGCGGTAAGGTGGAATGCGTCGGCCGTGCTGCCGTATCCCACAAGTTCCGCGTAGATCCGCGCCTTTCGTGAGAGGGCATGCTCCAGACTTTCGATCACTACCACACCACCGCCTTCTCCCATGACGAAACCGTCCCGGTTTTTATCGAATGGCCGGCTGGCGGTCTTCGGATCCGAGCTTGTAGACATGGCTCTGGCGGCACAGAATCCGCCATAGGCCAGGGAGGTTATGCAGGCCTCTGCACCGCCGGTGACCATGATGTCGGCATTCCCCGCTTGAATAACGCGAAAAGAGTCGCCGATGGCATTCGCACCGGTTGAGCAGGCTACGGACGGCGCGGACAGCGGGCCTTTCAGGCCATGTCGGATTGAAACCATGCAGGCTGCCATGTTGATCAGAAGCTTGGAAACAAAAAAAGGGCTCAGACCCTTGGGACCTCGCTTTTTGAGGACCTCGTAGCCGTCCTCAATGCTCTGGGATCCGCCGATGCCGGAACCGATAATAACGCCTGCACGTGTTCCGTCAAAGGAGCCTGGGGCAAGCCCGGCGTCTTTAAAAGCCATTGAGGAGCACACCACGGCAAACTGGGTGAACCGGTCCATCCTGGCCGCTGATTTTTTATCGATCCAGTCTTCTGGAGAAAAATCGTTCACCTCTCCGGCTGCTTGAGAGCGGTAGCTGCCGGGATCGAAATGAGTAACCCTGTCGATTCCGTTGGTACCTGCGGACAGGGCGCAAGCGAACTCCTTCACCCCATTACCCACGGGAGATATGACTCCCATGCCTGTGACCACAACTCTCGATTTGTTCATCTGAAATAAAACCTTTATCAACAAAGGGTTCGAGCTGCTTTCCCTCTTAAGATGGATTCGTTCCCAAGGAGGAAAGTCAAGGCGTTTACTGTTTCACCAATCCCGCTTCCAAATACTGTGTTTTTGAAGGCATGCACCCGGACGACGGGATACTGAATCGAAGCCGGAGGTGTTTCCACAATAGCTTTACTTAAACCGGAGTCAAGGCTTCCCCCGGATTAACCAGCATATTTCATACTCTTCTGAAGCGGCACCAGTACGATTGCAGTGGTATCGATCTATTTGTTTTTTTTTAGAGGGGTTGCTCTTTTCCGGGGCACCGGGTATTCTTCAAGATCGAAGGTTCGTAAGATTCGGGATCTTTATGCTCTTGGGCACTCTGATGCTGTCGGAGTGCAATGAACAAGTTTTTGTAAGTCGGTTGGCGCACCGAGTAAATCGGGCAATTGGCAGTTCATCTTTGCTTCTGTCTTCACCGGAATTCCTCAAATCGCTTTTACTGACTTTTTCAGGCCAACATGTTTGGCCGCGTTTTTTTATGACCTGGACCAATGGTCGCAGGTCTGATACCCGCTCTTGGAGATTGAAATGGGTAAGAATTTGTATGTTGGTAACCTTAGCTACGACGTCGACGACACAATACTGGAGCAGCTTTTCAGCGAGCATGGCTCTGTGGACAGCGCAAAGGTTATCATGGATCGGGACACCGGTCGGAGCAAGGGTTTTGGTTTTGTCGAGATGAGCAACGATGATGAGGCACAGGCCGCCATCACCGCGCTGGACGGCAAGGAGTGTGAAGGACGGAACATCAAGGTGAACGAGGCCAGGCCGCGCAACGACAGAGGCGGCGGACGCGGAGGTTTCGGTGGTGGTGGGGGACGTCGCTACTAAGAAACTCGAAAACAGGTACTGAACAATTCATATAGAAATGAAGAGGAGATCATCACTAGGTGATCTCCTCTTTGTTATTGGAATGCATTAGTAGCCAAGGGAGAAGCGCCTTACCGACCCCCCTTCACGGATTCCTGTGTCCGGGTCAACGGTGACTGCTGCAACAGCTCCCTTGCGCCGGAGCGCCTGCTGGTACGGGAGCACTTCGATGCTGAGCCCCTTTGCACGAGCTTTCTCGATGATTGTGTCCGGGTAAGCGCCTTCAGCCACTGCGATGGCAACACTGGGGGAATCCACCTTGTCGCCGAAAGTAGGCACGAATGAGGGGGCGTCGATCGCTTCCTGCACGCTCTTGTCGAAGCCCACGATATTGAAAATGCACTTGACGGTTTCTTCGTAGATGCCGGATCCGATGGCGCTCATACCCAGGGCGGGGCTGCCGTCCTTCAAAACAATAAGCGGCACAGTAGGGTTAAAAAGCCTGTCGCCCGGTTTGGTGAACGAAAGCGCTGCCTGCTGGAAGGTGGCGGAATCCGGAATGGAAATTCCGTCTATGTACAGGCCGGTCTCTCCAAAACTGATGGTATTCGAAGAGTGGAGCAGGGCCGCGACATTGCCACATTTGTCCACGACAACCACGGCATCGGAGTGATGGGGGTCATCGCCTTTTCGATGGGCGGCCTTTTCATGGAGCGGGCTCTTTAGCATTCTATCCCATGCTTTTTTTGCGGTATCTTTCTCGACCCATGCTTCAAACTCTATTTCCATACCGTCGAGACCGGTCCCGAAATTGACCGCCTGGATGATGCGGCAGAACCAGAAAAAGGTTTCTGAAGACTCGGCGTAATGTCCGCGACTGGACAGGTCTGACACTTCCAACAGGTTCAGCATGCCGGCCAGTCTGATGCCCCCGCGGGCCATGTAGAAATCGTGCCCCCTGTAGGAAACGTGAAGCGGGTCGCGCCACTGTGTTCGGTATTCCTCCATATCCTTCATGGTCATCTTGCCTCCGTCTCGGCGCACGGCCTTGACGAACTTATCGGCCCAGGCGCCGCGATAGAAATAGTCAGCCCCTTGCCCGGCAATCTGTCGCAGGGTATGGGCCAGGGCGGGTTGCTTGAAGGTTTCGCCAGGTGCATAGAAACCGCCGTCTTCCCTCGCGAATACGGCCAGGGTATCCGGGAGGCGGGAGATAATGTGCTTGTTGGACTCGGCCAAGCGGGATAAAGGAGCACTGATGGGAAAACCCTCTTCTGCAAAGTAGATGGCGGGTTTGAAGATCTCGGCAAAGGGGAGTTTTCCAAACCGGGCGTGTGCGGCTTCCAAACCGGCCATAAAGCCCGGAACAAGCACGGTGCGGCCCTTTGGAATCGCTTTGCGGCCCTGGCTCGGATCGGATCGCGAAGACCTCGGAATGGTGAGCGGATCCGTCTCCCCCATGACCGTGTTGTACCCGCCGTCAAGGGTGAGAATGTCTCCGGTCGATGCGTCGTAGTACACAGCGGTCAATACTCCGGCAAAGCTGACCGTGCATCCTCCGGCCAGGGTGGTGTGGGTCAAGGCGGTGGTGAGGGCGGCGTCCATGGCGCTTCCCCCCTGCCGCAAAGCCTCTACTCCGGCTCTTATGGCAATGGAGCTGCTGGTGCCCGTAACCATGGCAAACCTGCCCTGGCTGACGGGTTCGGCGATCCGTTCGGTCCTGACATATTTTTTTAGCTCCTCCTCGCCCCATACTGTTGGCGAAAGATCGACTTGCGCCGCACAGGTTTGAAGGGGAAAGAACAGAAGGATTAAGGTTACTGACAGCAGCAGTGTGAGTTTTTCAGGAGAGTTCATCATGGAGCAGTCCCTCGAAGAGTGGAAAAGGGCCTAACCCGCATATTTCACCCTCTTCTGCTGCGGAACCGCAAACTGCGCTGTGGCCGCGTTTCATGCCAGGAGACGATCCTCAACCTGTAGGAACAGGCCTGCGGTCATCTCCTGACATGCGCCTTGCCACAACACAGTTTACGGTACCTCGCGACGAAGAGTATGAAATAAGCGGGCTAAGATCTCGCGTAGTGGCCCATGTTAATATATCATCAGCCTGATGGTGAAGGGGTGCCCATTTGAAGGAATGGATTATGGATTCCAACTGGAGGGATTACAAGATAAAGTTCATTGACCGAAGTTCATTAAACCGGCTGTCCATCCGAAAAAACGAATCGCTGGAAACTGGAAATAGGAGCAGTCCACACCGCCTTGGCTACTCCACCGGCACCTCGACAGAAACACGGTTAACCAGGATCGGGGCATATTCCCCTTCCGGCAGGTTGAGAAAGCGGCCCACCGAGGAGGGCACTTCGCTGAAGTAGAGCGATGCCGTCAAGGTGACCGGCCCCTTTGCCGCGTCCTTTGGCACCTTCCATTTGTATTGCTCGATCAATGTCCGGCGGGGCCCTATACGGTAGTCGATTTTTTCGTTTTGAGCGGTGTACCACTGGCACACGGTCATGCGCCCCTTGGGATCGAAGAACGGTTTGCGGAAGATGCGGCATCCCGGCTGCACATCCCCGTCGCGGCTCAGGCCTGAGTACCCATCCTTTTCCATGATCTCGCCCATGGCCTGGTAAGCAACCGCTGTTGGATCCGCGATGGTATACTGTTCCCCCTCAAAACCCTTCTCCTCGACCGGGATATCATAGACGTTGCCCTCGGCATCCGTGGCTCTAACCTCCAGCCAGAGCATGCGCTCCTCGCTTGAGCCGGAGGGAATCATGTGACCCACCTTGCCGTTGAAGAGGTTGACCGTGAAAGCAAGAGTCCTGTCCGGCTCCGCCCGGTTCGACATGGGGTAGAGTGCCAGGTCCACCGCGCCGGCCAGCTTCCCGGGAAAGTGAGCGCCGTGGAAGCTGTGGTGGGACACATCCTCATGCTCCATCCCAAGGCCGGTGGATTTGCCGGGCGCATAATGCATATGGCAGTCATGGCAGCGCACCCCCTGGGCCGCGTAGGGGCCGGCTTTCCATTCACGGTAGGTGCTCTTCACCCATGCGCCGTAAGGGCTCTGCTCGTCATGGCAGCAGGCGCAGAGCTCGGGAGTGGAAATGAAATCTGAATAAGCGGTCTTGTGAAAACTGCTTTTTTTCACCTCTTTTCGCTGGCCGTACTTGGTGTTGCCCGGCTCGATGATGTAGCTGAAGTTGAACGGCTCTTTCTCCGTGCTGCCAATGATGCAATGGCAGATGTCGCAGCTAACCCCCTCGTTGGCCCGCGTTTTTTCCGCCACCGGCTTGGGAGGAATGTCCCCGCACAAAAAAGCCAACGGCGCGTGGCAGCCGATGCAACCCGCTTTTACCCCTGCTACCTTTTCCTCCTTGAGCGCGTGGGGCAGGGCGAGCCGGAAATATTCGACCTCATCCCAGGGATGGGTGAACGCCTGGGCCATCAGGCTCTGTTCCCACTCCTTGAAGATCTCCCTGTGGCACATTTTGCATTTTTTGGGAGGATCAAAAACGTTGTACTCGAATTTGCCTTCCTGGGCAGGTGAGGCGAAGATATAGATGGAGAACAGCAGAAATAGTGCAGCGGGAACGAGTAACCATCGCATGAATCTGACTCCCAATATTTGGAACATTTGATTTAAAACCTGCTTCAGATCGGCTTCCCGGGGATGGTTGCTCTTCCAGTGGCTGAGCGACATGCGGCCGGTGATCCAGGTCCAGCTCATAGGATACTCTTCCGGCAGGAAGATCACGAAGAAAAAGTGTCGGATGATGATGGCGCTTACGGCCAAGATCCCCTCGTAGTAGTGAACCGTTTCAGCGACGCGGACCAGCCAGGCGGGTGCAATTTGGGTGAAGGAATCCGGAAAGATGAGCACCAATCCGGTGACCGCCATCAGGATAGACCCCCAGATGAGGGCCCGGTACTCGGCCTTTTGGGTGTAGCCGTGCAGATCGTGCGTGCCCATGTGTGACGTTACTTTCCCGATT
Organism: uncultured Phycisphaerales bacterium; assembly: GCA_964542475.1. Lineage (GTDB taxonomy): Bacteria > Planctomycetota > B15-G4 > B15-G4 > CAYZWU01 > CAZIUL01. The sequence goes on from CAZIUL010000038.1 coordinate 10,138, forward strand.
CCGAGTTCCCATCCTCTTTTTCCGCCTTCATGAACCTTCTCTGTCGCATTTCGTTTGGATTACCTGTAACTACCGGCAGATATGTCAGCGTTCGGATTCCCCGCGGCAAACATCCGCCGCGTTCTGTTTTCCTGTTCAGGCAGGGGCTTGCTCTTACAACACGGCAGGCTATGCTGGAAGCCGGTGGCGGGTGTACGTTCCTTTGGAAGGCGGCTTCGGATTCGGTTGGAAACGATGCGCGCTTATACTGAATTTCGCCGGGCAGGCGAGGAGAGAGGCTGGCTATGAGACGTTTTGCACGGATTGTGGTCGCTCTGATTGCGACGGCAGGCTATATCAGGGCGGATGACGAGATCGGCTTTGTCGAAGAGTTCGCGCTGGCAAAGGACCGGGCCGCTTCCCTGAGGCAGCTGATTCCGGGAACCGAAGAGTACTACTACTACCAATGCCTGTACCATCAGAACGAGGAGCGGTACGAAAAGGTCGACGAGCTGCTTACGGCCTGGGTCAAGCGTTTCAAGGATTCGACGCGCATTCGCGAGATCAGGAACAGACAGGCGCTACTGACTTACGACAGCCGGCCTTCAGACACGCTTGAGTATCTGCGCCGCAAGCTTGGGCTGCGCTTCGATCATCAAAGAGAGATCCGCGACAAAAGCACCGAGCTGTCCACACGCCTCGATCCCGGCCTCATCGATCGGCAGGTGCTCAAAACCCGTGCGCTGTCGCTGTACGAGAACCTGAAAGGGTTCGAGAACCGGGCCCTTGACTGGCTGGTCACATCCGATTTGAACGATCTTCGCCTTCGCCACCTCCTCGAGCGGCTTGAGCGCCCGGATCATCCCGGGCTCGCCCGGCTCGTGGTCCGGGACCTGCAACACCGCTCGAGCCGCGGTTTCGGCTCTCTCGATATCCACTCCAGGCTCCTTCTTTCGCAGCTCGACGAGTGCCTCGTTCTCGCGCCGGACCTTCTCGACAACAGGAAGTTCGTTGACACCTACCTGGGCAAGCTGCGCCCGTGTGACGACGAAAACTGGACCCAGAGCCCGCGTGTTAAACTGGAGTACCTCGAACGCCTCGAGAGCTTCGTTGATCGCCTTGGCCCGAACTTCAACTCGCTTAAACTTAACGTGCTCTTTCACAGGCTCAGCCTTGACCTCTCCGCAGGAAGATACGACAAGCCCCGTTTCATGGCATACCTCACCCTGCCCAGGAAGGTCACCTACATAAACAGCGATTACATGAAACAGGAGATAAACCGCCGGTACGCGGCGGACCTGTCGGCTGACTTTTATTCCGTGACAGCTCTGCCCGCGATCAGCCATGACGAGCCTCTGGTGCGCAGCTACCTAGAACACTTTTTCAAGGTCGATGATTCCTATCGTTTGTATCAGCCCTACATAGACGACATCTACCTCAAGGAGCTCTTTGCCGAGACCAAGATCCTGGCCGGCCTGGGGGATCCCGAGCGCTTGGCAGCCATGCTGCCCCCGGAAAAGTTCCAGAGGATCAAGGAGCGCGTCGATCTCCTTTTTGATCCGCAGAACCGGACTCTTTTCGCGGGCGGCGATCCGGTTTCCCTGACGCTTCATGTCAAAAACGTATCCTCGCTGATCGTCCGCATCTTCGAGATCAACACCTTCAACTACTACTGCCAACACGGGGAAGAGGTCGAATCAAACATCGAGCTCGACGGGCTGGTTCCCGGAGTGGAGCAGGTTTATGTCTACGACGAATCGCCGTTGAGGCGCGTCACCCGGCGCTTCGAGATCCCTTCCTTGAACAAACCCGGGGTCTACGTAGTTGACTTCATCGGGAACGGGCGAAACAGCCGCGCACTCATTCGAAAAGGGGAGCTCGATTTTCTGGTGCGGACCGGCACTGCCGGGCACATATTCAGTATTCTTGAAGAGGGCGGCGCGCTGGTCAAGGATGCTTCAATACAGCTCGCGGGCCGCGAATACCTTCCGGATGAAGGCGGTCATATCCTAGTGCCGTTCACAAACAAGCCGGGGCTGCAGAGCTTTGTGATCTCGCGTGGAGGTTTTTCTGTTCTCAAGTCGTTTGAGCACCAGTCCGAGGAGTACCGCTTTACAGCCGGCATTCACATCGATCGCGAGAGCCTCATCGCAGGGGAGACCGCTGAGGTCGTGGTCCGGCCCGCGCTTACCTTGCATGGAACTCCTGTAACGCTTTCGGTGCTCGATGATGTACGCCTGGTGCTGTCGTCAAAGGATCACGACGGCGTTGTCAGTTCCAGCAAGGTCCATGATTTCGAGCTTTTCGAGGATCGCGAATCGATCCACACGTTTCAGGTGCCTCCGCGCCTCAGCAACCTGACAGTTTCCATCGAGGCGAAGGTGCCCCTGCTCAGCCGCGACCATGAGCAGGAGCTCTCAGCCGACAGGACCTTCACACTCAACCGGATCGATGGCACCGATAAGATCGAGGACCTTTTCCTTCTGTGTTCAAGCGATGGTTACGTGGTTGATTACCTTGGTAAGAACGGAGAGCCGCGGCCCGACCGCCCGATCAGCCTGTCGCTCAAGCACCGAGACTTTACCGAGACCGTGGATGTTACGCTCCAGACGGACAGCGCCGGCCGCATTTCGCTTGGGCGCCTGCATGAGATCGAAAGGATAGGCGCCGTGGATGCCGCCGGTACGGCACATGTGTGGTACCTGGCCGGGGACAAGCACACTCTTTACAAGTCGCGGCACGGACTGGCGGGGGAGCGGCTCGATATCCCGTTCATGGGCGATGGAGAGGAGCCGATGCGAAGCGGGCTCTCGCTACTCGAGTTGAGAGGAACATCCTTCGTTGCCGACCGGTTCGACGCCCTGTCGGTCTCAAACGGCTTTGTGTCGGTCAACGGTCTTCCGGCGGGCGACTACGACCTGTTCCTCAAGAGGTCGGGCGACAGAATACGCATCCGCCTGACTGCCGGACGGCGCTGCGAAAACTACATTGTGGGCGGGTCCCGACGGCTCGAGGAGCGCGGCTCGCACCCGCTGCAGATAGCGGCGGTCGACATTGGGGACGAGTCGATCCGCGTGCACCTTGAAAACTACTCGCGGTTTTCCAGGGTTCATCTTTTTGCAGACAGGTATCATCCTGAGCATGCCCCGTTCAGCAGCTTGGGACAGGGTGATGCCGAGCCGTACCGGATCGCGACTCGAAAGGCTGAATCACGCTATCTGGAAGGGCGTGACATCGGTGACGAGTACCGCTATATCATCGATCGTAAGTACGAGAAAAAGTATCCCGGAAACATGCTGGTGCGGCCCAGCCTGCTCCTGAACCCATGGGCGGTTCGCACCACGGAGACAGGGTTGGAGGATGCCCAGGCAGGCGATGTGATCGGTGTGGGCGGCGGTGCGGGCGGTCGGTTCGGCGGGCGTCACATGAAGCGCGCGCAAGCGGGTGGATCATCAAGCGGATTCTCCAATTTCGACTTCCTGGCGAATGCGGCCGCGGTCCTGTTGAACCTGGAGCCGGACGAGAAGGGTGATGTGGTCGTTTCAAAAAAGCTGCTGGGCGGTTCCCATCAGGATGTGCACATCGTTGCTGTTGATCCCCTGAGCACCGCATACCGGCGTGTACGGCTTCCTTTGTCCGACGCGCCGCTTCGCGAGCTGCGCCTGGCAGCCGGCCTGGATGTGAAAAAGCATTTCACCCAACGTAAGAAGGTGAGCGTGCTGCGGGAAAACGAACGCCTTGTCCTTGAGGACTTTCATACCTCGTCCATCGAGGTGTACGACAGCCTGTCAAAGGTGTTCGAGTACTATGCAACACTTACACGCGATCCGAAACTCATCGAGTTTGGATTCGTGCTCGACTGGCCGGAGCTGACCGATGAGGCCAAGAAGGAGAAGTACTCCAAGTATGCCTGCCACGAGCTCAACTTCTTTCTCTTCAAGAAAGACCCCGAGTTCTTTGGCCGGGTCGTGCGCCCGTACCTGCGCAACAAGAAGGATGCTACTTTTCTTGATGACTGGTTTGTCAGCGACGATTTGAGCCGATACTTGCGTCCCTGGAGCTACAGCCGGCTCAACGTGGTCGAGCGCGTCCTGCTTTCGCAGCGCATTCATGGGGAAAAAAGAGCTGCAGGCCGCGAAATATCAGACCTGAACGACCTCATCGTGCCCGACGTGGAGAAGCGGAACATGCTCTTTCAGGCTGCTCTCCAGAGCAGCGCACTTGACAAAGGGGACCGGTTCGGCATGGAAGCAGCCTGGAAGGAGGCTGCTGCGGTTGAGCGCGGGAAGTTCCAGGAGTTCTTGAAAAAGCAGGACAAGTCCCCGGACGCCCGAGCGGAATTAGAAGCCGAGATTGAGCTGGAGGAGCGGGAGGGTGTTATTGTCGCGGACAAGATATCTCGAGAAGCTCCTTCCGCGTCAAAGGCCAGGCGGGCGGCGGCGAAGGTGGCCGAAAAAAAGCTGAAGGAACCGGTCGAATCGTACAAGAGCGCCGGGGACACTCCTCCTCCTGCGGATCTCTATTTCGATCGGGACAAGAAAACGTACGCGGCGGCAAAGCGTTTTTACCGGACAGCGGATCCGACCATGGAGTGGGCTGAAAACAACTACTACAAGCTGCCGATCGAGGAACAGAAAGCGGACCTGATAGGCACCAATGCCATGTGGAAGGACTACGCTCTTCACGATCCATCCGAGCCGTTTTTCTCTTCGCATTTTATCGAGTCTCACCACAACTTTTCGGAAATGATGTTCGCTCTGTCTGTTCTGGACCTTCCTTTCCGGCCCGGCGATCACGAGGTCAAGTACGAGGATCGAACAATGACACTGACAGCCGCGTGCCCGATGCTGGTTGTGCGCGAGGAGATCGTGCCCGTGCCCCTTGTGAATGGCGAGGGTTCGGTCATTGTCAGCCGGAAATACTATCCGCACAACGACCGCTACCGATACGTTGGTAACGAAAAGATCGACAATTTCATAACCGACGAGTTTCTTGTGAACACGGTTTACGGAACCCGGCTCGTGATTACCAATCTGAGCTCATCGAAAAAAAAGCTGGATGCCCTGCTGCAGATTCCAAAGGGTTCCATCGCTGTTCTCGGGGGACGTGCAACCAGGAGCGAGCATCTCGATATCGAGCCTTACCGGACCCGGGCGATCGACTATCACTTCTACTTTCCGGGCACGGGCGATTTCCCGCACTACCCAGTTCATGTGGCTTCGAAAGGTCAGGTCATCGCGCACGCAAAGCCGTTCACATTCGAGGTCGTGGATGAGCTCAAGCATGTTGATCCCGAGTCATGGCCGCACCTTTCCCAGTGGGGCTCCGCCGAGGAGGTGCTCGAATACCTGGATCGCAGCAACCTGTACCGGACCGATCTCGGCAGGATCGCGTTCCGAATGAAAGACCCGGCGTTTTTCCGAAAGACCGTTGAGCTCCTGACAGGGCGGCATGTCTACGATCATGTGCTCTGGTCGTACGGCATTTTTCACAACGAGGTCACCGAGGTTCGCGAGTTTCTCCAGCACGAAGACGGTTTCGTTGCAGAGTGCGGGGCCTTTCTTGATTCGCCCCTGCTCTTCATCTGCCCGGTCGCGCGCAGGTCGTACCAGCATCTCGATTACAAGCCGTTGATCAACGCCCGCGCCCACAGCCTAGGCCGGCGCCGGAGGATCCTCAACGACCGGCTATACAGCCAGTACCATCGCATGCTCAGTGTCCTGAGTTGCAGGGCGAGTTTGAGCGATGCTGACCGGATGTCGGTTGTATACTACCTGCTCCTGCAGGATCGCATCGAGGAAGCGCTCGATTTCTTCTCCGCTGTGGACGCGGATAACCTGGACACACGGCTGCAGTACGACTACTTCGCAGCCTACCTAGATTTCTACACGCCCGGCCAGGACCTTGCACGCCGATTGAGCGATGAATACAGCCGGTATCCGGTTGAGCGATGGCGTATTGGATTTAAGGCGATCTCGGACCAGCTCGACGAGATCGGCGGGGCTGCTCCGGGGCTTATAGATGAAAAGGACCGCGGACAACTCCAGACACAGCTTGCACACACTGCACCGACCTTCGATTTTTCGGTCGAGGCGAGGACTATCTCGATCGATTACCGGAATATCGAACATCTGCGCATCAACTACTATCTGATGGATCTCGAGCTGCTCTTCAGCCGCAAGCCGTTCATGCAGCAGCATTCCGGGCAGTTCTCCCTGATCCGCCCGAACGCAACAGAGCGGGTGGACCTGCCCGTGGGGTCGCAACACAAGGAGGTGCTCCTTCCCGAAGAGTTCCACAATGCCAATGTCCTGGTCGAGATAACGGCCGCGGGCAAGACCAGCTCGCGAGCTTACTACTCGAACGCGCTCGATGTCTCGCTCATGGAAAACTACGGTCAGCTCTGCGTGATGCATCAGGAAAGCGGCAGGCCGCTCTCCACGGTCTATGTCAAGGTGTACACAAGGATGGCAAACGGCGGCGTGAAGTTTTACAAGGACGGGTACACCGATCTGCGCGGCCGTTTCGACTACGCTTCCCTCAGCACGGCGGGCCTCGATGAGGTTGCGCGCTTCTCGATTTTGATTTTCAGCGAAAAACACGGGGCGCTAGTGCGAGAGGCTGCGCCGCCGAAACAGTGAGTGTGTTTCGCAAGGCTAAAACAGCGAAAGGGATGATCACCATGAAAAAGATGCGCTGTATTCAAGCGCATGCCGTTGTTCTCCTCTTCCTTGTTGGAGGATGTTTGGCAACTAGCGCGACTGATACGCCCATGCCCTCTGCAGGTTCCGCTCTCGAGCTTCAAGCACCGATCAATACGTGGGACGAAGCTGTGCCGCTTGGCAACGGCCTCACAGGCGGCCTTTTGTGGGGGGAAGGCCACACGATCAACCTGTCGCTCGACCGGGGTGACCTGTGGGACCTTCGACAACATCCAACCGTTCTTCGCGAGGATTGGAACCATCAAACCATGCGCAGGCTGGTGGCGGAGCGTGACGGGAAAAAGATATCCGAGTATTTTGATGCGCCGTACAACGGGCTCACGCCCACGAAGATCCCAGGCGGTCGGCTGGTCGTTGAACTTGACCGAAGCTGGGAAGCCCATACGTTTTCCCTCGATCTGAAACGCGCCGAGGCAGCAGTTGATATGGGAGCCGGCCGGATGACCTGCTTTTTCAGCGCTGTCCAGCCGGTCTCCATGGTCAGGGTGAGCGGCAAAAGGTGCGACTGCGACGTGAGGTTTGTCCGGCCTGGTTCGCTTGACAAGCTCGGATATGCTCAGGCAAGGACAGGGGTGGCCGACGGCTTTAAGTGGATGGTTCAGCAGGCAGCCGAAGGCCTGACCTATGCGGTGGTTGTGGGTGTGCAACAGGTCAGCGGCGGCGTAGAGATAGCTGTCGCGATCACCAGCACCAACGACGGACAAGATCCGCTTGCCATCGGGCGCGGCCGCGTGGAGAAAGCGATGAAGGCGGGCTATGAGCAGATGCTCGAGCCGCACCTGGTCTGGTGGCGCGATTTCTGGTCGGCCTCCCATGTGTCTGTCCCCGACCCCGGAATCCAGAGGCACTACGACCTGGTGAAGTACTTCTACGGAGCAGGTTCGCGAAGCAATGCCCCGCCCATGCCGCTTCAGGGCGTCTGGACAGCTGACACCGGCAACCTGCCGCCGTGGAAAGGCGACTATCATCACGATCTGAACACCCAGATGACCTACCTGGCATACCACGCGGCCGGGCTGATTGAGTCAGGCCTCAGCTTCATCGAATACAACTGGCAAATGCTCCCCACCTATCGCCGGTTCGCACGCAATTTTTATGGTGTGAAAGGAGCGGTCGTGCCGGGTGTGGCTGACCTCGCGGGCCGCCCCTTGTCAGGCTGGGGCATGTACTCCCTGTCGCCGACCAACGGAGCGTGGGTGGCTCAATCGTTCCATCTGCACTGGCGCTACACAATGGATCGTCGGTTCCTGGAACAAAGGGCCTATCCGTTCTGCCGCGACATTGCGGCGGCGCTGCTCGACCTGTGCGAGCCTGACGACCAGGGCATGCTTCATCTGCCGCTTTCTTCATCGCCGGAAATCTTCGACAACTCGCTTCGCGCCTGGCTGAAACCGAACTCCAACTACGACCTGGCTTTGATGCGGTGGCTGTTTGGCGCCTGCGCGGAGATGGCCCGGGAGCTGGGTCAGGAACAGGAAGCGCTTTCCTTTGAAAAGGCGTTGGGGGGGCTCGACCACTATGCGGTCGATCCGGATCACGTGCTCATGTTTTCAGAGGATGAACCGATAACCGCCTCGCATCGCCATCACTCCGCCGAGATGATGATCCACCCGTTGGGCGAGCTGTCCATCGAAGGCGATGACAGCGATCGCCGGGTGATCGCGGCCACGCTCGACCGTGTGCACGAGCTTGGCACACGCGCCTGGGTGGGTTACAGCTTTTCCTGGTTCGCGTGCCTCCTGGCCAGGGCCGGTCGTGCGGAGCAGGCACTCGATTACTTGCTCGACTACGAGCGCGCTTTCATTCTCCGCAACGGTTTTCACGTCAACGGCGATCAGACAGGCGAAGGGCTTTCCGGGTTCACTTATCGGCCGTTCACTCTCGAGGGCAACTTCCTTGCAATGGAAGCGGTGCATGAGATGCTGCTGCAAAGCTGGGGAGGGATGGTGCGCCTGTTTCCCGCTGTGAGCAGTCGCTGGCCGGATGTGTCGTTCACCGATCTTCGAGCTCAGGGAGGGTTCAAGGTGTCCGCGGAGCGCAGGGGCGGCATATGCGTTTTTGTGCGCATCGAGGCTGCTGTTGATCAGGTGCTGCGGCTCCGAAACCCCTTTGCCGATGCCAATGTGAAGTGGAACCGCGGCGACCTGAGGCGCGACGGAAAAGAGTACATCATCCGTTTGAACTCAGGTGACGTGCTAATCGGACAACGGGGTGAAGGGGGTTAGGCTCACACACCGGTTTGCAATAAAAGCTGACTTTTTTGAGTCCCTTTTTTCACCCGCTGCATCAAGTATGATTAAACGATCGATCACGGGTGCAGATCAAAGTACAGGCCATCAGTTGCATCGAGTACCCCTGATTTTATGGGGGATTCACCTGAGCCATGGACAGGAAAGAACTTATAGGCCACGCTGATTTCATCAAATCGCTCGCCCTCCACCTGGTGGCGGACGAGCACCAAGCTGCCGACATTCGGCAGCAGACCTGGCTGGCCGCTTTAGAGAATCCCACGAATATCAGGAAATCGCTGCAGGCCTGGCTTGCCCGCGTGTCCCGCAACATCAAATACATGGCTTATCGCGATGAAAAGCACCGCAAAGAAAGGGAACAAGCTTCTATAAGACGAAAGTCCATCCCCACACCGGTCGAGATCGTGGAAAAACTGGAAATCAGGCAGCTCTTAGTGGACGAGCTCCTTCATCTCAAGGAGCCCTACCGATCCACAATTGTGCTTCGTTTTTATGAAGATCTGAAAGTGAAGGAGATCGCCGGGCACCAAGGTGTTCCCCTGGATACGGTGAAGACCCGGCTGCAGCGGGGGCTCGCTCAACTTCGCGAGAGGCTGGATGCCAGGCACAGCGGAAGCCGGACGCAGTGGCTCACGGCCCTGGCTCCTTTGTGTGGCGCCAAGTTTGCTGCTTCTGTTTCGGGATCCACGACTGCATTGGCGGGAGTGCTTGTCATGACAACGAAAGTGAAGATCACTGCGGCGGTTGTGCTTCTCCTGGGTCTTGCCTTTACCCTGTGGCAGCTTCTTCCGAATCAGGCAGAAAACGATACGCGACTGTCCTCCCATCCAGGGAAAGAGTTGATCGCCCATCAAGATAAAAAAGAACCCGCGCCTCGTGACCGGGCGATCGAATCGAAGGATAACATCACGAGGGAGATTGTACCAACCCGAGAAATCCTGAAGCCGAAAGGTCTTGTTATTTCAGGCCTGGTCACGGACATGCTCACGGAAAAGCCCATAAAAGCCTTTCATATCCAGCTGGACCAAGATATGGATCCGAGGAAGAAAAGAATCGTGGAGGAAACAGTTACCCATGAGGAGGGGCGGTTCTCCATTCCTATTGATGAAAGCGGTTTTTATTCCCTCAATGTATTTTCCTCCAGATACTTTCCCGGGCGTGGGCAAATGATTCATGTATCCCCTGAGAAAAAAACCAAAGAAGTGCACCTGGAGCTATTTTCCGGTGAGAGCGTCTCAGGTCGGGTGGTGGAGGATGCCACGGGCCAACCCGTGCAAAACGCCGTTGTTGGTGCGGAAGGGGGTTTTTTTCACTATACAGACCTGACACGGATCCTCATCCAAGGCCGGATGGAACGGTGCATACACGCACGCACCGATGAAAACGGATATTTCATTCTACAGGGCTTGGCTAATTGGGTTTCAAGATTCAGGGTGGCAGCGGTTCATCCCGATTGGGCGGAAGGTGTGGCCTGGGTGGATCCCGAATTTTACAAACCGGTCGAAATCCGCTTGAAGGAAGGGTTCCATGTCTTCGGAAAGGCCTACGACGACCTGGGCCTGCCCGCGGAAGGGCTGCTCATCACCCTCTCCGGCTGGACCACCCCGCTGTCTCGCCCCGTGCTCACCGGTCCGGACGGCAACTTTCGCTGCCCCCCCGCCTTGCCGGGAGAGGTGTGTGTCACCGCCGAATCCCTGGACAGGAACGGAGGGGAATCCACACCCTTCACACCGGAAACGAAGCGGGTCGTGATCGAGGATCGGGACGTAGAGGTGATCTTCGGGCCTGATCCCGGACATGTCACCTGGTATGGTAAAGTCATCGATTATACAGACCTCCCCCTTGAAAAAGTCCGGATCCGTTTGTATCCCGTCGAAGCCTCCGATGCCAAGAAGAAGGATGTCGATATGAGGTTCTTCGCTTCCGATGAGAAAGGAAGCTTCGAGGTTAAAAAGCTGGTAGCCGGAAAGTACGCGTTAGAACTGGAGTTCCCCGAGCAGAAGGACGCCACCGACTGGGAGGAAGTGGCTTTCGATCACCCTGGACGTGTGGAGAAGGATATCATACTTCCCGGGTCCGGCGGTGTGTTGTGCGGCAAGGTGCTGGATGAAGCGACCGAAGAGCCCTACCGGCCGCAAAAGAAAGTGCAGTTCGTTATCCGGGCGACCAAGCTCCCCTGGCGCAGCTACCGGGATAATTTTGAAGCCTTTCTGAACGATGAGGACGGGGGATTCTGCTTCCGGAACCTTCCCGCAGGAAATTATACAGTACGATTTGTTGAACGACGGGGAAGCTCTTCCAATCCATTAGAGGTAGAACTAAGGGAAGGACAGATCGTGGAAGGTCTGGTGATGCGGATTCCCGCCATGGGCGTGTTGAAGGTGGAATATGTGGACTTCAGCCCTGCCGGACTGACACACAGGCTGGAATGCCAGGACGGAACGAATGTATACTCAATCGATCCCCGGGGCGTGCCCTTGAGAACAGGCAACTGGGTCCTCGGCATCACCGGGCGGAAGTTGGGCATGTATACGCGGGCTTTCCGGATCGAACAGGGGAAGACCACAAAAATCAAGATCCATGAAAACGAGCTGCCGTCCTTCGAAGGCAACTTATGGGTTTCGGGCCTACTCAAACATACCGATGGATCACCTGTAAAGGGAGCTCGTCTCCGCTTTGTTCCCACGACGGAAATGAAAAACCCCATGCTTGGCACGCAGTCGGAAGACAACTTCACCCGTTCTGTTGAATGCACCACGGATGAAAAGGGCGGTTTCCTGGTCAATGGTTTCAAATCGGGCTGCTGGGACGTGGATTGTTTCCCAGAGGGAGGCGTCAATATACGACTGCCCTTGCTTACGATTCCACTTAATCCATCGGATCCGTATAAAATCGAACTGGTCATCCCGGGTGGGAAGGTCAAGGGGATTTTATGCGACAAGAGAACCGGCCTTCCCTTGGGAGAAGAAGATCCCGAATGGACTGCTCGCCTGAGAAACAGCAAGACCGGAAATTATCTCATCACCCGGTGCCGCAGGAAGGGAACGGGGAAGTTCCTCCTTTGCGGCGTTCCAGAAGGTGAATACCAGCTCATAGTAAGGGTTCCGGGATGCGGGGAATTAGAATCCGAACCGTTCTCCCTCGCGGAAAGTCAAACACACGACCTGGGAAAGATATTCCTGGAGCCCATGGGCAAGTTGAATCTGGAAATAAGAAAACCGGAAGGAGAACCCGTGACCACGGCCTCTTTTACCTGCCTGGGTAAGGAGCCGGACTTTGTGATTTCTGGTCCGAACCAGGAGAGATACTATTTATATCACCTGCCTCTTGGGCAGGTGGACATCACAATCGAGGTGAAGGGTTTCAAAACACAGATCCTGACAGTCTGCCTCGAAGCATTCCAGACTGCCGAAGCCTCCATCGTGCTTCAGAGGGAATGACCCACGTGGGTCATCAAGCGAAGGTGCTGCAGCCGACGCGTATGAGGACACAACCATCTACAGCCTGGACGAGGTGCCGGATCAGGTCGACTCTGCCTGAAGGCGAAAGTACAGCCACAACTTCGAGCTCAAGGGAAAGAGGCTTGTTTTGAAGAAGAGGCTTTGATAAACTATGGGATGAGGCGGGCACGGCTGATAAACTTGAAAAAGATGAAACCTTGGATGGGGCTGCGGGATTATCCATACAAAGCCCCTTTTTAAAGGAAGTCAAGCGTGGCCGTGAATCCGGAGGAACTCCTTGTCCATGCGGATTTCGTGTCCGGCCTGGCGCGAAGCCTGGTGCTGGATGAACACCGTGCAGCGGACATAGCTCAGGAGACCTGGCTGGCTGCTCTGGAGCATCCACCTTCCGGGGAAAGGCCGCTCCGCGCATGGCTCGCCAAAGTGACCAGGAACTTTGCGCGCAAGCTCTTTCGGAGCGAGAGGCGCCGCGTCGCTTCGATCTTCCTGAAAGCACGGTGAAGACCCGGTTGAAACGGGGGCTGGAGAAGCTTAAGGATAAACTGGATGCCGGATACCAGGGCGATCGGAAGAGCTGGTGCCTTGCTCTGGCGCCTCTGACGGGATTGAACCTGCCCTTTCAATCCGCGCCTCCTCTTCTTTTCGGAGTTGTCGCCATGACCACCAAAGTAAAGATCAGTGTGGCAGCCCTTGTGATCCTTGGGGTGACCGCCTTGTTGTGGCAGGTGTTGAACGGCCCTCCATTGGGAAATGTAGATTCCCTTTTGCATACCTCGGATAAGATCCAGGAGGAGGAATCGATCCGGGAGGATAGCGGATTATCTCCGGTGGATGAAACCGCCTCATCTATAACAAAACCGAACGAAATCGCCAGAGAGATCGTTCAACCGAAGGGAACGAACCTCGTTGTCAAGATAAAGGATGGCACCACGGGCCGATGGGTGAAAGCCTTTGATTTTTCCCTGTCCCGCCAGATCCGGCAGGAACCGGCCTGGGTAAACCTGTGTCATGCGACCGTACAAGACGAGGGGGGATCTTTTTCCTGTCCCATCGAAGAAGCGGGCAGGTTTGTCCTAATGATCCGATCCTCCTCCTACCTGCCTTATACCTTGAGGGACATCGACCTCAAAGAGGATGAAGGACGTGTCATCTTTCCCATTGCCCTGGACCCCGGCGCCTCCGTGTCGGGACGTGTGATCGAGGATGCAACGGAAAAACCGGTATCAGGCGTACTGGTGAGCGCGGACCTTTTTCCCGGATTCAATCTGGATCATGTTCTGGCAGGCTTCACTGAACACGACGTTCATACCAGAACCGACGAACAAGGCCGCTTTACCCTGAAGGGGCTCGAGAGGAAAGGCAATACCGTTGCCGCCCTACATCCGGACTATGCCGAGGGTTTTGTGGAAGCGGCGCCGGGAGGAGAGGTGGAGATCCGCCTCAGGCAAGGATACCGGATCTTCGGCAGGGCTTACGGAGATGAGGGGCAGCCCGCGGAAGGGGTGGCCATACGCCTTTCGGGCGGGAGCATCCCCGTGGATAGGACCGTGTTCACCAGCAGGGACGGATCTTTTCGAACCGGTCCGATGCTATCCGGATGGGTGCGAGTGGAAGCGGTGCCACCGCCGGGAGAAAAGGAAGCGACCTTTGGATTTACACGGGAAACAAAGTTCCAGGAGATCACGAACAAAGACTGCGAAGTCGATTTTGGTCCTTGCGCGGAACATGTTACGTGGCGCGGTACCTTTTATGACTACGATGGCAAGGCCGTACCGAAGCTCCTTATCAATGTTAAGAGGCCGAACCGGACCCAGAGCTATCCACTCTTCGAGCCGATGCGCTCCGTCCATACCGATGATCAAGGCCGATTCGAAATCCGGAAGCTTCTCGCACAGGAGTATCATGTGGATCTGTGGTATCCGGGACACTCGGTCAAAGTGGATCTGGGGGAGATCGTGTTTGATAGGCCAGGAATCGTGAAAAGGGATATTCATGCCGCAGGGGCTGTGATCAAGGGCAATGTCAAGGATGAGAGGAGCGGGGAAAGGATCGTGGAGCCGATGCCGTTCGTCATGGCCATCTCCTCATCGAATATGCTGCCCAGGGCATTTACTTCCAGAGTGGATGAGGAAGGGCAATTCTGCCTGAGAGGGCTCCCCCCCGGAGCCTACCAACTCAGTGCATCCGCATCCGGTTACATCCCTTGCGGGCACCCGAAGGTTACGGTGGAGAAAGACCAGGTAATCGATGATTTTGTGATTAAACTAAAAAAGAGCACCCGGCTGGTTCTCGAGTTTGTTGGTTTCGAGAGGGATACGCTCCGCGAGTTCGACCTCTACCTTTCCTGCAACGAGGAATCGGAAAGACGCTTCTTGAAGCGTAAGATTCGAGAGGGAGAGGCAGGCTTCGATCTGCTGGAAGGGAGTTATGCCGCCCGGATCGTTTTCAAGGGGTTCAATGAGCTGAAGCGGAGCTTCGAAATCGTACCCGGAGAAACCGAAGAGGAGGTGATCTATCGCGAAGAACTCGTGCGGGATGATGGGCTTCTCACCATGAAACTGGAACTTTCCCACGCCGCTGGCGCACCCATTGCCGGCGCGGGGTTCCATTTATATCCCTTGGTGGTTCCTGGCAGCGACCCCTATACGGACTCATGCATAGGAACCACCGATTCCGAGGGCCGGGTGACGATGACCGGCTTCATGCCTGGAAAATGGAAGGTCTCTGCAAGGCTGGCGGAAGGTGGTAAAGTCGATTTCGAGGATCTGGTTGTTCCGGAAGATGGGCCGGATCCGTTCTTGCTACATCTGATCTTGCACGGAGGCACGGTGAGCGGCACCTTCGTGGACAAACTCACGGGCAGGGTTTTCAGCGACACGGAACCCAAATGGTGGGTTTACCTCTATGAGGCGGAAACCGGCGAGGTGGTGAGTCAACTTCAAGGCGGACATGTGGGGCCTCGCTTTAAAATGGCGGGAATCCAGAGGGGTGAATACAAGCTTCGTGTAACCGTCCTGGGTTATGAAACCTTCGAATCCGAACCTTTCTTTCTCGCAGAAGGGCAGGCACTGGATATGGGTGCCATAACCATGGCTCCTTTGGGTATCCTGGATCTGGAGGTGGTGGACCTGGAAGGCAAGCATGTGAGGGCTTTCCGGGTGCTGTACAATGAGAAACCGCTGAAATACTATCAAACAAAACATCTATCCCTTGGGAAGTGTCGCTGCTACAACCTGCCTCTCGGTTCCGTGGAGATCACTGTGTGTGCCAGGGGATATGAAGATAAGAAGTTCACCCTGAACCTCGATCCCAACAAACCGCAACAGAAAAAGGTCACACTCTTCAAGGAGCCATGAGAGGGAATGACCCACGTGGGTCATCAAGCTAAGGTGCTGCAGCCGATGCGTACGAGGACATAATCATCTACAGCCTAGCCGAGGTGCCGAGCGAGGTCGGCTTTGCTTGGTAGCGGAATTTCCCTGCACTTAAAACTTGATTATTTTCCCCTTGATTTATAATCTAATTCGGACTAAAGTCCGAAAAAGTAATACTTATTAGGAGCTGTATCCCCGAATGAAAATAATCAAAAGGATACTCGATATAGACCTTCCCTTGAAACAATCCGCCTTCTTGTGGGGACCGAGAAAGACGGGGAAATCCACGCACCTGCATACAAAATTTCCTGACAGCATGGTTTTCGATTTTTTGAAAACCGATCTTTTTCTCGAGTTTTCCAAGAAGCCTGCGTTACTCAGGGAACAACTGCTGGCTTCTAAGGAAGAATCATTGAAATCCCCGGTGGTCTTGGATGAAGTCCAGAAGATCCCACGGATCCTGGATGAGGTTCAATGGTTGATCGATAACAAGAGTATTCGATTCATCCTTTGTGGATCCAGCGCAAGAAAGCTCAAAAGAGGAAAGGCCAACCTTCTTGGCGGCCGGGCCTGGCGTTATGAAATGTTTCCCCTCGTCTCTTTGGAACTTGAAAAGTTTACAAAACCGGATCTGCTGCGAATACTGAATCGCGGCCTTGTGCCGGCTCATTACCTCCAACATGATTACAGAAAAGCATTAAGGGCCTATACGCAGGACTACCTGAAGGAAGAGGTCTTTGATGAGGGATTGACAAGAAACATTCCCGCTTTCTCAAGGTTTTTCGACGCCATGGGATACTCGCACGGGGAATTGACCAACTATTCCAATATCGCCCGCGAATGCGGAGTGGATTCGAAAACCGTGAAAGAGTATTACCAGATCCTCGTTGACACCCTTTTGGGGAGGTTTGTGGAACCTTTCAAGCGCAGGCAGGAGAGGCAGGTAATAACCAGGGCTTCCAAGTTTTACCTCTTTGATGTGGGTGTTGCCGGAATCATTACGAAAAGGCGAGTGGAAGAAGAAAAAGGAGAACTTTTCGGCAAAGCCTTCGAGCATTTCATTCTCATGGAGCTGGCAGCTTACGAATCTTATGCCGATCTCGACTTCGGGATCAACTTCTGGAGAACGAAAACAGGAATGGAAGTCGATTTCGTGCTTGGTAAGGGAGAGGTGGCTATTGAAGTAAAAGGTACGAACCGTGTGGATAAGCGGGATCTGAAAGCCCTCAAGGCTTTCTCGGAAAAATACGCTCCACGGAAAACACTGGTTGTCTGCAACGAAACGAGAGAAAGGGTTCAAGACGGAATCCGCATCATGCCGTACAGGAATTTCCTCAATGAACTATGGGATGGGCGAGTTATCAGCTGATTCCGGAAGGAGTCTTCAGGAAGTACAGGAGCGAAGGTCTGAAACGAGGGAGAGGAGGTATCCCGTTGCGAATGACGTCGAGAGAGAGGGTGCTCGCCGCTTTCAGGCACGAGGAGCCCGACCGGGTGCCGTGCTGGTGCGGCGCGTCAACCGAGTTCTGGGAAAAGGCCAAAGGGGAGCTCGGGCTCGGAGACGAGGAGCTCAGGCTCCGGTTCGGGGACGACTTCCGCAGGGTCTTTGCGAGGTACACCGGCCCGGAGGAGCCGCTTTCCGAGGGCGCTGTATACCGGACGATCTTCGGTATCGAGCGGTGCGGCGTGGGTTACGGTCAGCCGATGCAGCATCCCCTGTCCAACGCTTCGGTGAAGGAGGTTAATGACTACCCCTGGCCAGATCCGGCGTGGATGGATCTCTCCCACATCCGGGCGGAGGCTGAATCGCACAGCGGGGAATACGCGATCCTCGGCGGCGACTGGGCCCCGTTCTGGCACGATGCCATCGATCTTCTGGGGATGGAAAACCTCTACATGAAAATGTACGATGAGCCGGAGCTCGTGGACGCGCTGATGAAGCACATGGTCGACTACTATGCAGCTGTCAGCAGGCGCATCTTTGACGCGGCAGGCGATCTCATCGACATCTATTTCATTGGCAACGATTTTGGCAGCCAGACCGGGCCGCTCCTGGGGCCGGAGCTGTTCGAGCGCTTTATCCTGCCCCACCTTAGGAGGCTCGTGGAGCTCGGGCATGAATACGATCTGATAGTCATGCTGCACTGCTGCGGCGGTTTCAGGCCCCTGATCCCGATGATGATCGAGGCCGGCATCGAGGGTTTTCACACCATTCAGCCGTGCTGCAGGGGGATGAGCCTCAGGGAGCTCAAAAAAGATTTCGGGCACAGGGTGCTGTTCAACGGCGCCATCGATTCACAGCACGTGCTGATCAACGGCACGCCCGAATCGGTGCGCAACGATGTACGCGAAGTGCTTGATATTATGATGCCCGGCGGCGGTTTCGTGGCCGGAGCCAGTCACGATACGATTCTCGAGGAAACACCGGTGGAGAACGTGCTCGCCATGTTCGACGCCATACACGAGTTCGGCGTTTACGGTGTACAGTAAAGAGAGAAGGAGCGCGACATGAAACCAAAAGAACGGATGCACACCGCGCTGAAGGGGGAAAAGCCGGACAGGCTTCCTGTCAGCTTTCATCAGTGGCAGCCTTATCACCTGAACGAGTACCTCGGGGGGATCAGCGACCTGGAAGCTTTCGAGCGGTTCGATATGGATGCCTCTATCCAGTACTTCCAGGACATGGGGCAGTTCTGGCTTGGGGATGCGGATTTTACCAGGTTCTCAACGCCGGAATGGAGGGAAGAGGTAAAGGTCGTGAAAGGCGACCCCGAGGACCGGATCTGCCATCACACCATCCGGACACCCGGCGGGGTGCTCACCTACAAGACAGCCGGAAACCTGAAAACGACCTGGATAACCGAGTACCTGATCAAGAGGGACGAGGATGTCGAGCTCATCAACAAGTACATGCCGGTGCCGAAGCTGGACCCGGGACCGGTTGCGAAGGCGTACGACAGGGTGGGGGACCGGGGCATTCTGCGGGGATTCGTGTGGGGCGACCAGGCTGGTTGCTGGCAGCACGCGGCCTGTCTCATGGACATCCAGGACCTGATCATGCGCACCTTTGATGCGCCTGACTGGGTTCACCTGCTCCTGAATGTCCTGTTGGAGAAAAAGCTCCGCTTCATCGATTCGATGAAAGGGGCGAGGTTCGACCTGGTTGAGACAGGCGGCGGCGCTTCGTCCTCCACGCTCCTTTCCCCGAAGGTTCACGAGGAGTTCTGCCTGCCTTATGACCGGAAGCTGCATGATGCGCTTCACGAACTCGGGTTCAAGGTTACCTATCATACGTGCGGGGGCACGAGAGGCATCGAAGAGCTGATCGTTCGTAACGGTGCGGATGCCTCGGAAACCCTCGCGCCGAAGAGCATCGGCGGAAACAACGAGCCCTGGGAACTCAAGGAGATAATCGGCGACCGGATGGCCCTGATCGGTGGCTTTGACCAGTTCAACGTGTTGACCAGGGGGAGCCCTGATGAGATCCGGCGGATGGTGTTCACCCTCTTCGAAAAAGTGGGATACGAGGGCGGATACATCCTGTCCTGCGCTGATCACTTCTTCGAAACACCAGTCGAGAACATCGAGACCTACGTCAAGGCCGCGCGTGAGTGCGTGTATTGATGATCGGCTCGTACTGTTTTGCCCAAGTATAGCATTTCATTTCACATGTTTTTGTTGAAGGAGCGGATAAATGAACAGATGCCTGATGGCGATTTTCTGGGCGGTAACGGTTCTTGTCGTGGCCGTAGCGTGCGGGCAAACAACTGTTTCCAGAGCGACTCCCGGATTCATGGATGCGGGCACAGTTGCTGTGGTGGACAGGCCAGACATCAGTGAAACAAACGATTTCTACACGGGCAATCGTGAACCTCTGCTTCCCAGTCCGTTCATCAAGCTGCCACCGGGTTCAATAAAACCGAAGGGTTGGATTCACAAGCAGCTTCGCCTTCAGGCGGACGGTTTTCACGGACACCTCACCGAGATCAGCGGTTTCTTGAAAAAGGATGGCAATGCGTGGCTGAGTCCTGACACGGGCGAGCACGGCTGGGAGGAGCCGGTGTACTGGCTCAAGGGTTATAGCAACTGCGCCTATGTGCTTGGCGACGAGGAGATGATTGCCGAGACGAAGATATGGATCGAAGGCATTCTGAACAGCCAAAAGCAGGACGGCTGGTTCGGGCCTGACAAGGGAAGGAAAGGCGCAGCAACGAGGCTGCAGGGCCGCTCGGATCTGTGGCCCAACATGATCGCACTGTTCTGCCTGCAGGACTACTACGAGTATACGGGTGATGAGCGCGTGATCGAGCTGATGACGAGCTACATGCGCTACCTGGAAGGAGTGCCGGAAGACGGGTTTCTGGTCGGCTTCTGGCCCAAGATGCGCGCCGCGGATTTGCTGTACAGCGTTTATTGGCTGTACAACAGGACAGGTGATGCGTTTTTGCTTGAGCTGTCTCACAAGGTTCATCGCAACACGGCCAGATGGGACGAGGGGGTAACAAACTGGCACAACGTAAACATGTCCCAGGCGTTCGGCGGGTCGGCAACGTACTACCAGCAGACAAAGGATCCCGGGCACCTCTATGCTGCGGAGCTCAACTGGCAGAAGATCCGCGACATGTACGGCCGTGTGCCCGGGGGGATGTTCGGCGGCGACGAGAACTGCAGGGAGGGCTACACGGGCCCAAGGCAGGCTGTTGAGACGTGCGGGATGGTCGAGATGATGCTTTCGCACGAGACGCTGCTGCGGATCACCGGCAATCCCGTGTGGGCGGACCGCTGCGAGGATGTGGCGTTCAACTCCCTTCCGGCTTCCGCCACGGCTGACATGAAAGCACTGCGGTACCTTACTTCGCCGAACATGGTGCTGTCCGACAGACACGACAAGTCGCCGGGCCTGCAGAACGGCGGGGCCATGCTGCTCATGAACCCGCACTCCCACCGGTGCTGCCAGCACAACATGGGGCACGGCTGGCCTTACTATGCGCAGAACCTGTGGCTTGCAACTCCCGGCAACGGCCTGGCAGCCGTGATGTACGGGGCATGCGAACTATCCGCGAAGGTGGGGGGCGGCACGGAGGTGACCATCGCGGAAAACACGAACTATCCGTTTGACGAGCTGGTTGAGTTCGTTGTGACCGCGCCGAAACCGGTGGAGTTCCCTTTGTATCTGCGCGTGCCTGGATGGTGCGCGAAACCGGAATTGACAATCAACGGGGAAACGGTCGGTATCAATGAAAGACCGCCGGCCTACATTGTTATCGATCGTGTATGGACCGACAATGACACCGTGTCGCTGTCGCTACCCATGGAAGTGTCGCTCAGGAAATGGAAGAAGAACCTCAACAGCGTTTCAGTGGACCGCGGCCCCTTGACATATTCACTGAAGATAGGTGAGAAGTATGTTCGCCATGGAGGCACGGGCGAGTGGCCCGCATGGGAGATTCATCCGACAACCGCATGGAACTACGGGCTGGAGCTGAAAGGGGATGATCCGGCAGCGGGAATCGATGTGGTCGGGAAGGACTGGCCCTCTACTGATATGCCGTTCGTGGCGGATGACGCTCCAGTTGTTCTCAGGGCAAGGGGCAGGAAGATTCCCGAATGGCGGCTGGACAGCCGTTTCGGGCTTGTCGGCGAGCTCCAACAAAGCCCGGTTTTTTCCAGAGAGCCTGTTGAAACAGTAATGTTGATACCCATGGGCGCGGCCAGGCTCCGCGTGAGCTCGTTTCCCGTTGTAAGCGATGAACCCGGTGCCTTCAAGTGGAAGCCGCCTCCTTCGAAGATGGCATCGCATGTTTACTCGGGCGATACGGTAGAAGCTCTTTGGGATGGAAAGGTGCCCAAGAACTCATGCGACCATGACATACCGCGGTTTACCTGGTGGAGCATGCGCGGCACAACGGAATGGGTGCAATACAACCTTGAAAAACAGACCACGGTCACATCAGTAGAGGTCTACTGGTTCGACGACACCGGGATCGGCGCCTGCCGTACGCCGAGCTCCTGGCGGCTGCTCTACAAAGACGGAGATGACTGGAAAGAGGTGACCGGGGCAAGCGGGTACGGAGTCGAAAAGGACAGGTTCAACAAGGTTACATTCGATCCGGTGCGAACGGATTCCCTTCGAGTGGAAGCGAGGCTGCGGCCGGATCTGTCCGGCGGCATACTGGAGATGCGAGTAAGCGCGGAGTAAGTCCGTGCTACGGCTGTTTGATGTTGTATGTCCCCCGGAGAAACAAGGCCTCCGCTGTTCCAAGCATGGCCAGAGCCTGTCGGCGCAGCCGATCTCGCCGCGCGATGACCTCCGGATCCTGAAGGCACATGGGAATGATTTCCCCGGGGGCTTTGTATTGGTAAAGCTTCGTTTCTCCTCCAAATGGGATGACAGCGACCTCCTCGTTTCCGTCAATGAAAGCCATGGCCCTGGCGCCGTGCTGCATCATGGCCATCCCTGTCTCAGGGGGACGGTCGAGAACACTGGATCCGAAAAAACAATGCGTATACCGCCCACCGAGGATGGACATGATCGTTGGGGCGACATCGGTTTGGCTGCATACGGTTTTTACTCGCCGGCCTGTCCCGAGGATCGCAGGGGCATAGATGAGAAAAGGTATCCTGTAGCTGGAGGGTGAGATCAGATGGCCGCTCTTGCCGCCCGTGTGATCAGTTACGAAGACGAATATCGTACGGTCGAAGTAATCGGCCTTGCGCGCCTTTTGCATGAAGTGGCCTATCGCCCAATCCATGTATCGCACGCTTGTGAGCTGATCGCTTTTCCCTTTGCCCGACATGACCGGCTCGCATCTCCCCTCGGGTATCAGGTAGGGGCGGTGAAAGCTCAAGGTGAGCAGAACGGCAAGGAACGGCTCGCGGTCCATGGCCACGAACTCCTTGTGAGCCTGGTTGAAGAGGTCCTCGTCGCAAAAGCCCAGGTGGGTTCGGAACGTGCGCGAGCTGAAATCATCCTCGTACACGAAGCGCTTGAACCCGTTGCTCCGCAGAAAGGCGCGGCTATGATCGAACAGCGGATCTCCGCCGTAGATGAACATCGTCTCGTAACCGCGCTCCTCCAGCACATGCCCGATGGTGAAAAAGTTACCTTCCGTCTCGGAACAGGTCACCACGCTTTCGCCGGGAAGATCCAGGAAGCCGCACAAGATTCCGCTGAGCGCGAAACGCGTCCGGTGGCCCACGGCGAAGCACCGATCCATCATCACACCGTCAGCAGCAAGCTCATCGAGGTTTGGTGTGAGGTTCTTATTTTTTTTGAGTCCGTCCATTGCGCTGAAGTAGTGCCAGCTCAAGCTTTCCATGATCACGATGATCACATTGTATCGGTTCTCTGGGCGTTCGGAATCGGTGATCCGGCGCAAAGGATTGTTCGGATCGTTCAGCAGCTCGTCTTCGGGCCTGGCCAGAGCTTGTAATGTGAGGGCGAATGCTTCCTTTTCAGGAAGCATATCCACGAGCCCTTTGAGGCTCTCGCGGCGCAGCACAATGCTGTCGACCGCTTCACCCAGAGTGTAGATCCCGTTGAGAGTCAGCTGGGACAGGGCCATGGAGTTGCTGAAATATGCGAGTCCGCTGTTGATCGGTTTTGGTCCGAGGCTGCTCCTGATGCCCAGGAAAAGAAGAGGGAAGACCAGCAGGGGCAAGGCAACAGCACGAACCAGCGAAAACTCGTGCTTTTCGAAGAATTTCACGCCTCGAAAAAACCATGCGAACGCCGCTGCCATCCCAGCCGTTCCCAGGAAGATCGTGACAACGGGAAAATCGTCCCAGATGATCTTGTATATGTCTGCGTCCCCCATGTAATCCAAGACCTTGTGGTCCAGGCGCAGGCCGAACTCCTTGAAGAAGTAAAAGTCAGCGATACAGGAGAACAAAACAAGCGCAAGCGTGAGCGAGCAATAGCAGCAAACAGCCTTTTGAAACGATTGACGCGCCTGGAGCGCCGGCCACATTAAGAAAAACGCAATCAGCAGGGGCGCCGTGAAATAACAGGCTACCACCAGGTCGAACCGCCACCCGGTCACAAAACAGATGATAAGATCTTGCGCTGACGCATCCGTGAAACGGTCTCTCAGTGACGTCAATATGACCAGCCGCTGGAGCGAAAGAAGAAGCATCACGAAAAGAAGATACAGGAGCGGTGTACGAATTCGGAAACCCGTGATAGCTTTGCCCAGGATACCTGCGATGTTTGCAGATTTCAGCGGCTTTATCTTTCCCATGAAGCTGATTTTCCCACACGAAAGCGCGATATTAATTGGTTCTTGTCTTCAGCTTCGTATGATGCAATTCTGGAAGATCGTGTCCAGCACGAAAAGCCAAAGTATTTTACCATGCTCAGCATGCATATCAAGACCTCCGGCTTGTATGCTGTGCGTTCAATGCCGGGTCACCCGTTGCTAACCCGCATATTTCATCCTCTTCTGCTGCGGCATCGTAAACTGCACTGTGGCTGCGTTTCATGCCGGGAGACGATCCTCAACCTGTAAGAACAGGCCTGCGGTCGCCTCCTGACATGCGCCTTGCCACATCACAGTTTACGACACCTCGCGACGAAGAGTATGAAATAAGCGGGCTAAGGTGGTTTTGCATGTTTTTCGATTGAAGTCGTGTGCCGCACCTTCTATTCTTATCAAGGGAATAGAGTCAACCGAACAGCCTTGCGTCCCGGCTGTCAGATTGCCCGGATTTCAGATGAACATCGCATACATACACACCGGCATGTGGCCCAAGGATTCCGCGAGCACCACCTTTGCCACCATGACCGCGGTCAGCCTTGCCGAGGAAGGAGCCGCGTGCAGGCTCTTCATGCGGAGGTTTTCGGAAGCTCCTGTTGATGAGCTTTTCAGGCGGATCTTTGATATGGACCGTCCTGATAAAGCAGATCTTTTTTTGGTCGAACCCGGCAGGTTCTTTCGCTGGAACAGGTTTTTTTACAACCGCGTATTCAATGAGCTTGAAAAGATGGCGGATGCGGGCGCGCTGGACGCCATAGTTTCGCGAGGGTGCACATCGCTGCCGTGGCTTGTGAAAATCAGTAAAACTCACAACGTCCAGGCGTGGTACGAGCCGCACAACTTTTTCGGGAATCTGGCGGTTCGAGACGATCTAGCGGGAAAAAAACGGAAGCGTCACTCGCGGATAGAAAAAAAATACCTGCCACGGGTCACAGGGCTCATCTGCCTGCTGAACGAGCAAAAACAGCTCTTCGAAAAGCAGTACCCCGGTATCCGGACCGTGGTCGCCCATGGCGGTATCCGCGAGGTCGCCTACTCGGATGGCAATGTGCGCCGCAGCATCGCCTGCATCGGCTCTCTCGACAGGCACAAGGGGATTGATCTGCTGATAAGAGCGGCTGCCAAATCGCGATGCAGGCCTCCTGTCATAATTATCGGCGGCAAAAGCGACAAGGAGATCGAGGCGTTCCGTGCTTTTGCATCAAGCCTGGGGTATGGCGACAAAACCTCGGTTACCGGATGGGTGAAGAAGGCCGAGCTGCGCCGGCTTCTGGCCGGGATCAGGGTAGGTGTTCTGCCGCTTACAGACACCTTCTTCAACCGCCATCTCACCACTCCCTTGAAGCTCTTTGATTTTTTCGGCAGCGGTGTTCCCGTGATCGCTTCGGACCTCCCGTCTTTGAGAGAGCTGGTGCAGGAGAACGAAACCGGTGTTTTCTTCCCGCCGGGCGATGTGGACCGCCTGGCAGGGCGGATCGATGAGCTGTTTTCCGACGAAAAACGCTGCGAGAAGATGGTCCCGAAGGTTGTGAGCGCGGCTGAAAAGCTTCTCTGGTCCGTGCGGGCGCGGAAGATTCTTTCCGCCGTACAGGAGGGGCAGCCCTGCAATGGCCGGACAGAAGGACTGTTGATTTGAAGGAATGAAGTGTGTTGACTGCGAATGTCTCGAGCTTGTTGACAGATTCAGATTGATGAAGCGTCTGTCATAAAAACACAGGCAGCGATCAAACGGTGGTTGCCGCTGTTTTTCGAGACGCTTTTTTTAGAAGAGAGGAGGCTCAAGATGTTGAGTAAAAAATCTTTCCGCTCCAGATCAGCGTTCTACCTGGCGATTGTGCTTATCGCGACGATCGCCTTTGCCGTGGCAGGCGAGCTCCCGAACATCCCGGGATCGAGCTGGTACACCAGCGGGAAGGCGACAGCCAAGATCAAGGGGGAGGGGAGTATAAAAGGGCCCATGTGGCCGGAGATCTACTTCGGCCCGCAGGGCGGCTTGGGCCAGAACCAGTTCCTGGTCGTGCTCGATGATGGTCAGGATGAGGTCTATGTCACGGGTACCTATTCCTTGAAAAAAGGAAAACTGAAAAATATGAACGCTAACAAGGCATCGTTCGCGGATTCGTTCGAAGATATTTTTGATAAGTACGCGGGCGGTTATATTGACGTTGATATTACCGTGCAGAGTATCAAAATCAAGTCCAAGTCCAAGTCCAAGAATGGCAATGAATCCATCAAGTTCAAGTTCAGTTCCAAGTTTATCGCATCAGCGCTTGGACAACACTTAAAATGCAAGATGGGAGTCAAATCCGCGGGCGGACACTAGCACCGGATGCCTGAGCCTTTCAGAAAAAGGGGCGCAACAAAAGTTGCGTCCCTTTTTTCTTACGGCAGGATATCATCCCGGTGATGTGATATGATTTGCCGGCCGAGTGAAATGGAACGCGTGGAGGCTGACTTCGAGCGTTCCCCTTTTTGTGGATCAGTTTAAAACCGATGTTAGTAGAAGCGAACCAGGAGTAAGCTGAAAGAAGATGGCGCGTTCCACCACCTTTATTCTATCAACAGGCCGAATCGGATCCATTTTTATCGCCAAGCAGCTTGATCGGCATCCGGATCTGATGGTCAAGAGATCGCCTCACCACCGAAAAGAATCGTTCCGTTATCTACAGTGGCGGCATCGGGCGTTCAAATCGGTCTCTTTAAGGCAATGGCTGCCTTTTGGCCTGTACTACCGGTGGAAGCTCCTGCTGATGCGCAAGTCGGCCATGCTGGATCCGCGTAAACATTATGTCGAGGTAAACAACTACATCTTTCCACTGCTTCCCGAGCTGGTCCGCGCTTTTCCCCGTGCGAAGCTTGTACACGTTATTCGAGATCCACGCACCTTTATTCCTTCCGCGCTCAACCGCGGCTGGTCCTTGAACCTGCATGATCCCCGCATGAAGCCGTTCCACTCGGGTGAAATGACACGAAAGGAATGGAAAGCCCTTACAGGGATCCAGCAGACTGCCTGGTACTGGCTGCGTACCAACGAAATGATACTGGACGCCGGGCCGCAGACGACCATAACGTTCGAAAGCGTGTTCAAAGGGGATCACTCCGGATTCAGCGGTATACTTGACGCGATCGGTGTGCCGCGTGAGTTCACGGAGTCGGTAGAGTTCGGAAGAAAAACCAATATTACCCGGGAGTTTTACATTCCCCGCTGGGAGGATTGGGAGAACGGATGGAGAGAAGCGTGCCGCCCGTTTTTTGAACGGGCTGAAGAGAAGTTCAGGGTCAGCCGCTTCTACCCCGATCTGCTGTCGTGACGTTGCGCTTTCTGGATGCGGAGCAAAATCACGGGGAGGGGAGGGTGAGGTCGATTCAATCCCCGTCTTTTCGAGCCGCACTTCGCGCTGCATAGCTTTCCGGGCCTGTAGCCGCACCGGACTCCTTTATCCAGCGAGTGTAACGCGCTCTTTTTTCGCTGTTGTCCAGGATGCCACGATCTTTCATGTACAGCCACAAGAGACGCAAGGCTCCGACATTCGAGAGCATTTTCAGCTTTTTCGAGGCCCTTTCCAGGGATGTGAATGCAAGCGTGAAGTCCTCCGGATCTCCGGACCGGTATTTCTCGAAATCGATGACCATTTCAGGGAGCCATCTGTCATCGACTATCCTGCCCCAAATGTTGACGTCAGTGAAATCCATGTGGTACATGCCCCTGTCATGCATCCCCGCAAGAAACCCGACAGCTTTACGATGTGCCTCCCGCGTCAGCGGGAGCTTGTTGCCGGGCGGAGCTTCGATCCACTGACGAAGGGAGATCAGGCCTGGATCCATCGCGCGCATCACGAACAAAGAGGTGTAGTTCAGGCTCAGGGGAAGTTTTTCGGAAAACGCCAGCGGCTCCGGGGACACAACACCGGCTTCCCATATTTCGAGATGATTTACCCATTCCTCTGATGCGCGTGTTCGTCGTAGCATGAACTCGATCGCCTGGCGAAGGCGTGATTTTCGGACGAGGTACATCTTGATGAAACATTTGCCTTCACTCGTGTCGATTATCGCTGTTCTGCGGTGCCTCCGGATGTGGATGAAATCCGTCTTGTCGAGTTGGGGTAGAACCTCTTTCAGCAGCAGGGGCGTGAACGCCTCCGTTGTATGCCAGTTTCTGCCGGCCGATCGGACTTTTACTATTTTTTTTTGAAGGTTACTCATTGTTGGGTGGTTTGAAGATGCCGTTTTCACACCAGACGGGGATGCATGTACGACGAACGTAGTCCCGGTTGCTTCGTTTGGACCTGGTTGAGTGGGGCGGATGGAACATGTGATAGACAAGCGCCCTGTTGCAGATGCACTTCGGCCGCACGTTGATACGTTTCAGGCGCTCTCTTAGCTCGCCGTCTACATCGCCCCAGCCCTGACAGTTTTCATCGAATCCATTGACCGCAAACAGCGCCCATTTTTCGGCTGCCATGTTGAGGGCGTAGTTGTGCGGACGACGTCTCTTTCTGATTGCTATGTACAGGATGTTCCTTATGTGGGTCAGCCAAAGCTCCCGTCGCCGTTTAGCGGTAAGAAACGATTCGTGACCGCGAGACTCGACCGTCTCGAGTGTGATCCCGCCGGTTTCTTCTTCGTTCAAACGCACACGGCCGCCTATCAGAAGTCGTTTTTCGGCGCGGTTGGCGCAATGTACTTCGACGAGATCGCTTTGAGGCAGGCAGTCAGCGTCAGTGAAAATGAGAAAGTCAGACCGCGCTGCAAAAATTCCCCGGTTGAGTATGCTTGTACGGTGATGGCCTTGGAACTCGTGGCGGATGTATGATACCGGGAACGGGGCAGCAGCGGCGAAGCCACGTACAACCTGTTCTGTGTCATCATCCGAAGCATCATCAGCCACAACGATTTCAAAGTCGCTGACTGTCTGAGTGAGATAGGATGGAAGACATAATCTCAGCCTGTCAGCACGGTTGTACGTGTTCAGGATAATAGTGGCACATGGTTTCCGGACCAAGCGTTTGCACCTCTCCTTCCATTACCCGCTTATTTCATCCTCTTCTGCTGCGGCACCGTAAACTGCACTGTGGCTGCGTTTCATGCCGGGAGACGATCCTCAACCTGTAAGAACAGGCCTGCGGTCGTCTCCTGACATGCGCCTTGCCACATCACAGTTTACGGCACCTCGCGACAAAGAGTATGAAATAAGCGGGTTT
>CAZIUL010000039.1:0-36982 GCA_964542475.1 uncultured Phycisphaerales bacterium
TCTTTTTTACAATCGCTTCGACTTCGTCTCGAATCCGATACCGATCGAAATCGTGCCGTAGGGGTTATTTGGTTATTATCCCCCCCCCAAAAAAACCTTGGCGGCATACTTGCCTACACAGGGGGGACTGATTGAGAACAATTGAGACTAATTGGGACTGAAAAGTTGCTAAGCCCTTTATTGAGACTCCCATGCTTATCTTGGATTCCTTGATCAGCGGCAATCATTCCTTCTTAGGGGAAAAAGTAATCATGGCCGGTCATTCGACCCTCCATCCCCGAGATTCGTGGTCTTCATCACCTACATACCCGGGCTGGATAAAGCATCGCTGATGTCTCAGTTGTTTTCGAAGAGCGGATGAATCTATTCGTATTTGCTCGCGTATCAATAATTCCTGATCGACAATGACCAAATCTTTTTCTGCTTAACAATATTCAGGCCGATTCGTCCTGCGAATGGCTCAGTCAACTCTATGATGTCCACTTGATGAGGTTTTCGGGAACCACAACACCTTTTGGAATCGATTTTGAGGAAAAAAGTAGACAAGAAAAATGAGGATGCATAGAGTGGAAGTGTTATCCAGCCGCTTTCTGAATTTCAACGGAAGTCGGGATAATCTCGGGTAGCCTGCAAGCCTTTGTGAACGAGCGGACACACCATAATCAGCAGTCCGCGAACGCGTATTAAGTAAAGGTAGAGAACTGACCCATTAATCTTAAGGAGGATTCCAATGCTCAAGAAACTTCTTAAATGGCCGAGTTGGTGCTTTTTATTCGCTCTCTTTTCAGCATTCCTGGTCGGGTGCGGTGAAGAAGAACCCGCCAAACCTGACACCGAGATCCTGAACGATGTCGTGAAATCGACGGCTAGCGAACCCTCGACCGAGGTTTTGACCAAGCTCGCTAGTTTCGACGCGCTCGATGGCAACACGGACAAGATCGTGTCTAATTGCGCGAGCTGCGCGCTTGCTATGAAAGGGAACACCGAGCATCAGGTGGAGGTAGGGGACTACAAGCTCCACTTCTGCTCCGGCAACTGTGCCATGGAGTTCGGCAAGGATACGAACAATAAAATCCTTGCGCTGGAGATTCCGAAGAAATGATTCTCTTGGCGCACTGACCTGCTGGAGAAAACCCAGCCTCGATGAATGTCCATCTGTGTGCCCTTTCATTCAGCGATGGGGCTTTCACCCCGTCGCTCCCGGCCTATCCCTAAAACTCCATACTCGTAGGGTGTAATAGTCCGGGGAGTTTCCAGGGGCGGAGCTCCAAGCATTACTTGCTAATCTTCTTTTGAAACTGGTGAATTGGCCCACCGATCTTCAGCACCACCGCGTGCCTCGTTCCACCTCCCAAAAACCTTGGCGGCATACTTGCCTACACAGGGGGGACGGATTGAGAACAATTGAGACTGATTGGGACTGAAAGCACGGCAAAAAAGTGGGGGAGTCCAACCGCTGAAAACGCCCTAAATATCGCCGTCATAAACACCAACGTCAAAGCCGCTTACACGCCCCAAAAATAAAGTTGGAGCAGGTGACGAGATTCGAACTCGCGACATTCAGCTTGGGAAGCTGACACTCTACCAGCTGAGTTACACCTGCTCCTGTTCGGATGATTTGTTGCGTGTAGAATATTAAAGCAGCCGGCGCGGCGGTGTCAACAGGTTTCGAGAAGGTTATTCGCTGGCGGCGGCTTTCGGGCCGGACGCGGGGAGAGGGGAATATTGCATGGATGATCGACAGTGCCGGGGGCGGCCTCTTCTCAGGCGCTGCCGAGAAGATCCTCGTAAACCTTCAGCGTGCCCCTAACCATTGCCTTTACACTGAACTCCTCCTTCACCTTGCGGCAGCCTTTTGCGGCGAGCTTGTCCGCGAGCTCCTTTTCTTTTGCGAGCCTGATTATAGCCGCTGCCAGGGAGGCGGGATCGCGCGGGGGAACAAGTAGGCCGGTCTTTTCGTGCTCGATTATTTCGGGGATGCCGCCCACACGGGAGGCTACAACCGGTTTTTTGCACACGAGCGCGTCCAGGATCGAGGTGCATAGCCCCTCCATGACCGAGGGCATGACAAAGATGTCGAGCGCGTCGAGCACGTCAGGCACATCGTTTCTGAAGCCGGTGAACACGATGTTCCCTCCTGCGCCGCGCTGGGCAACGCGAGCGCGAATCTCCTGCTCGAGGCTGCCCTCGCCCACAAGGAAGATCCTGGCCCTGGGAAGCTCCTTCACGATCAGGGGCACGGCATCCACCAGGTATTCGAGCCCCTTGTGCCAGGCAAAGTGCGCAACCGCGCCGATCATTATGTTTTGCCCGTCCAGACCGAACTCCTGCCTGACTGATCTGCCGCGGTCGCTGCCGCTTCCGCCGGCGTCCTGCTCCAGCCTCGCCGGATCGACGCCGCTGTGCACCATGCTGATCTTGTGGCGCGGTATGCCGTCACGCACCAGCACCTCGCGTATGGCGTTTGAGATGGCGATATACCTGTCCACACCGAACTTGTACTTGATCCCGCTCATTGAAAAGGCGTGGCGATATATGCTGAAGTCGACACGCCGCGCGACCACGGTCCTGGCGCGTCCACCAGTGCGCGCGGCGATCACCCCGAGCGTGTGTGCGTGCGAGGTGTGCATGTGCACGATGTCGAACCGCTCTCTCCGCATGAGAGAGCGCAGAGCCATGGCCGCGGCCATGTCCCATTCACCCCTCATCTTCACGGGATGGACCGTCACCCCGGCAGCCTTCGCACGGCTTTCCATCTCGACCCCGGGCTGGCAGGCCAGGGCTGAAGAGACCCCCTCCTCGCGGAGCCCGGCAGCCAGGTAGAGGGTCTGCTGCTCTCCGCCCCTCCAGGTGCGTTCAGTGTTTATGTGCAGGATATTCATGTTACAGGGAGCATTGTAATGGCTCGTACCCGGAATAAAAGGGAGAGCTTCTCGTTTTCGAGCGGGTTGTCAGGGATTGCCGGGAATAGTCGGAGTTGACCTTGATCAGCGTCGGTTAAGCGGCGTGAGATTCGGCGTTTTTTTTCCCGACCTTTCAACAGCCTGTCCATGCTCCGGGTTTGGAGCTTGTGCCCGCGCTGGTGAAGGCGTTGAAAAAGGCTGAAGAACGGCTGCAGGTATGGGCTGCGCAGGCGTCTGCACGAGCTCCTTTTTGTTCATCCTGAGCCTCCATACCATGAAGATCGCCTCTAAGATGATGGTATTGGACATTTTCGATGATCCGCTTTCCCTTTCGATGAAAACGATTGGGGTCTCTGTGATCCTGAAACCGTTCAAATGGGTTCTGTACGCGGTTTCGATCTGGAAGGAGTACCCGTTCGAGCTGATGTCCTCGAGGCTGATCGATTCGAGCACCTTGCGGCGGTAGCACCGGAAACCGCTCGTGATGTCCCTTATGCCGACGTTCAGTATGGAGCGGGCGTAGAAGTTCCCGAAAAGCGAGAGCAGCTTTCTGAACATGCTCCAGTTTCGGATCCCACCGCCGTCGGTGTAGCGAGAGCCTATGACAAGATCGTACGATCTTGCCAGGTGGAATAGCTTTTTCAGATAGGCGGGTTGATGCGACATGTCAGCATCCATTTCGCCGATCAGATCCCAGCCGTCGTTCAAAGCCTCGATGAACCCGTTGATGTACGCCATAGCAAGGCCGTGTTTCATCGTCTGCGTGATCAGCTTGATCTGGTTGGGTAGGTTCAGGCTAAGGCTCTTGACCACTTCGGCGGTTCCATCGGGTGAGTTGTCGTCCACCACGATGATGTTGAGTTCGGGATCGATGCGCAGGGAATCCGTTATCACACGGGCAATAGTGCTCTGCTCATTGAATGTTGGTATTACAATACCGCGTTTCATCCCCTTTTCCTCTATCCAGAGAATACTATTCTCTTTTCGGCGAATAGCACAGGAACAGTTTAGGCTGGATTGGATAAAATATGCGGATATTTATTGATTAGCTGCTTGCATCGGTAGGGTTTCTCTCCTTAAGATGAATAATAATCATTAAATACATTGTTTATTGCCTTTGGGATCGATCGGGAGCTTTTTGCATGTCATGAAGGTTCTTCACCTTTTCAGCAACTGGAAATGGACCGGGCCGGCTGAGCCTGCGGTCA
Organism: uncultured Phycisphaerales bacterium; assembly: GCA_964542475.1. Taxonomy (GTDB): domain Bacteria; phylum Planctomycetota; class B15-G4; order B15-G4; family CAYZWU01; genus CAZIUL01. Next base: position 4,112 of record CAZIUL010000039.1, read on the forward strand.
ACCTCTGCAAGGCGCTTTCCAGCAGTCACGAGGTGGAGTTCATCTGCGGGAGCCCGCCTGAGAAGAGGCTGAAGAACCAGATAGTCCGCTTCAGCGAGGAGAGAGGCGTTCATCCCATCGAAGGCTTCAGGCTCAACAAGCACTTCCACCTGATAGACAACATACGAGATTGCATGAGGCTTAGAAGGGTTCTCGCGCAGAGCGCGTTCGACCTGATTCATGTTCATCTCGACAACGATCACTTCCTTGCCGGATTCGCGGGAAAGAGCCTGAAAAACAGGCCTCCGGTTGTGCGTTCTTTTTACGGTACGCTCGGACCGGAGCCCGGTTTCAGAACAGCGCTGTTGCTCAAGCGGTTCACCGCGGGCGCCATTGTCATCTCGGAGGCGGCCAGGCGGAAGCTGATCGGCAAGCGCGGCTTTCCCGAAAATCGATGTGTGTCCGTACCCGTGGGTGTTGACACCAAACGTTTTGATCCGGGCCGCGTTGACAGGGAGGCTGCGAAGAAGAGGTTTGGCTTTGACCGCGAAGACATCGTGTTAGGGATCGTTGCGAGGATGCAGCGGCACAGGAAGTTCGAGCTCCTTCTCGAGGCGCTGCGCCAGGCCATGGAAAAGGAACCGCTCCTCAAGTTCCTGATCGTTGGGAGGGGCACGCACACACATGAGGTTGCGGTGAAACCGGTGCGGGAGATGGGCCTCGAGAAACGGATTCTTTTCGCCGGGTACCTGCAGGGGGATGATTTCATCAACGCGCTCGGAGCGATGGACGCCGCGATGTTCCTGGTCCCCGGTTCCGACGGTTCGTGCAGGGCTGTCAGGGAGAAGATGGCGATGGGGCTGCCCGTAATTGCGGTGGACACTCCCCCCCTGAACGAGATGATCCTTCCGGGAAAAACCGGTTACCTGGTGGAGTCCTCAGTGAATGGGATCCGTGATGCTGTCATGAAGGCGGCCGAGAACAGGGAGGGGACAGAAGCGATGGGGCGCGCCGCCCGTGAATATGCAAGGCAGGAGTTTTCGCTGGATAAGCAGGCAGCGCGGGTGGAAGCGTTTTACAGGCGTTTGATCGGGGAGCGCAATTGAGCCGGTGGTGGCCCGCTTATTTCATACTCTTCGTCGCGAGGTGCCGTAAACTGTGATGTGGCAAGGCGCATGTCAGGAGACGGCCGCAGGCCTGTTCCTACAGGTTGAGGATCGTCTCCTGGCATGAAACGCAGCCACAGCGAAGTTTACGGTGCCGCAGCAGAAGATGATGAAATATGCGGGCTAAAGGCTACAGGTTTTTCAGGAGCACCACGACCGTGGCTTCTATGCCCTTGCTCCGGCTGGGGATTCCCTCGCTGGTTTTGCCCTTCAGGTTGACCTGTGATGCGTTGATGCCGAACGCCTCGGCAAGCCTTGACCTGATCTTGTGCCTGTTCGATGAAATCGACGGCCGGTCACATACCAGGACAGCATCCATGTTAACGATCCGGAACCCCGCCTCACGGATCATCCTCGCGACCTGCCTTGCCAGCTCGGTGCTCTGAATGTCCTTGTAGCTTTCATCCGTGTCCGGGAAAAGCGTACCGATGTCCACCTCACCCGCTGCCCCGAGCACCGCGTCCATGGCCGCGTGAGTCAGGACATCCGCATCGCTGTGCCCGATAAGCGCCGGGCATCCGGACACCTCGACCCCCCCGAGCACAACGCTCCCGGACTCTGAAAAGCTGTGGAAATCGAAGCCTATTCCTACACGGTCAATTGGTGATCTGTCAGGCATTGTCAAGTCAATCTCCCGGGTTTTGTTTGATTGCGAGAAGGGCCCGGGCCAGGGCGAGGTCCTCCTCTGTTGTGATTTTGATGTTGTTCGGCGATCCCTGAACGATCGAAGGTGCTGACCCGGCCTCCTCAAGCAGAAGGGAATCGTCTGTTGGCGAAAGGCCCCGTTCTCGCGCCGTAGCCATCGCCTTCTTCAGGGCCGGCTGCCTGAATACCTGCGGAGTCTGTGCCCTGTAAAGCCCCTCCCTTGGTATTGTTCCGGTTATGACGGCTTCGTCCGCGCTAACCTTTTTCAATGTGTCCTGGAGCGGAACAGCGAGTATCGCGCCTCCAGAGGCAGCAGCTTTAAAGATGGCCCTTCTCACCGCATCGATAGGAGGATAGGGTCTGGCTCCGTCATGGATCAGGATCAGTTTCGAGCTTTCCGAGCACGCTCGGACGCCTGCCTCAGCCGAATCGAAGCGTGTTGCTCCGCCGGTCACGACCTTCCTCACTCCCAGCTCTTTCAACCGGTCGAGAACCCCTTGGTCCTCGCAGCGGCTCTTGTCGTTAGCGGAGATCACCAGGACAAACTCAGCGATCTCGTCAAGATCCGCCAGGGCGGATATGGAGTGTTCCAGCACGGTGATGCCCCCAAGATCCATGAGAACCTTGTTGGCTTTCGATTTCATCCTGGTGCTGCCACCGGCCGCAAGCACGATAGCTGATGTCGAATGTTTTTCAGTGTTCATTTTTTCAGGGTCGGAAAGTGGAGAAAAAACCGCTGACCGGATCAGACAGTTCCTTTGCCATGCGAACTGAATATCCTATAGTATATGCGCACACAGACAAACCAATTATTTCTCAGGACCAGAGGGCGCTGCTATGCGGATAATGGGAATCGATCCGGGAACCAGGATTGTTGGGTACGGGGTGATCGATCACGAGGGTTCCAGCCTTATTCCTCAGGCAGGGGGCATCATCAGGTGTGCCCGGGATGCTGACATGTGCAAGCGGCTCGCGCAGATCCAGAACGACATCACGGTTGTTCTCAAACGGTGCAAGCCGGCGGTTGTGGCTGTGGAACAGGTTTTTTACGGGAAGAACATCTCGACGCTTATCAAGATCGGCGAGGCGCGGGGAGCCATCCTTGCCGCTTGCGGTAAAGCGGAAGTGAAGGTGTTCGGCCATTCTCCGGCGGCAGTGAAGAAAGCCGTGACAGGGAACGGGAGAGCTACAAAGGCACAGGTCAGGGAGATGGTTGGAACGCTCCTTGGGAGCGATCTCAGCTGTGAGACGGAAGATGTTTCGGACGCGCTCGCAGTGGCGATCTGCCAGGCCCACAGGGCACGTTTTCAGCTTCTGCAATCCCGCGCCTGATAAATCCCGGCCTTGGTAAACCCCAACTTTGCAAAGTTAGGGTAAACACACCAAAAATAAAAAAATCATCCGTCCAAGGAGCTTTCGGGAAAAGGGGAAAGAAGAAGAAGAAGGAAAAGAGTTTTACGTGTTCTCACACAACCCTGGCCGGATGATTATGTTTATTACCTGTTGAAAAAGAGCGAGATGAAAACCCATAGACAACCAACCTTTGTCTACTGCTATATACTAACGCATAAAAAGCGGTTTGCAATTTTTATCTTCCTAAGATTTACAGGAGTTTTCTGTGCGGGGGATGGATTGTTCGTAAAAGCCTACTAAATAGATAGATAAGATAAAGAAATGATTGTTTATAGTTTCAACTTTCTTCATGAGATCGAAAAAACGTCCATGACGAGCAAGCAAACCGACCTGCCTCCTGTTTCGAACACGCGGAAACATGATCCTGATCCGTAATGTGAATTGATGTAACATTCGATGAATAAACGTAAAACAACAGCCATCACTATCGCGCAGATCCATCCACGCAAATATTTTAATATTTTCTAAAGCTTTATCGCCCCCATTGCCGAATCAATATCGCCTAAACACTTTTTAGAAGCAGAATCTTGGGGATTTTGAAGGGCGGTATTGGGGAATCATGAATCACCACAAGGTTTTTTATGCCTTCGTCGCGGCTGTATCCATAGCTTTGGCGGGTTGCGGTGGTGGAGGAGGCGGCGGCGGATCGGGTCAATCCACCCAGTCGACAGCGGTCACCCTGGAAGGTTTTTCAGGGGATGTGGATCCTGACGGGGATGGAACGGCTTTGGTCATCTACTACTTGACCTTCAACAAGTCGGTAACCAGGAATGTCGCTGTCGAGTTTTCAGTGGACGGCGGAGAAAGCTTCAGCACCTGCTCCGAAGACAAGTCAGCAATGCTCGGGGGAGAAGGCAATCCGACCGAGGGGACGAGCCAGCTCGAGGCGGGTCCGGGAGGCGTTGAACACTGCTTCGCCTGGAACACCGATGCGCCGTCCAATCTGCCGGGACAGAACCTGAACTGGGTGATCCTGAGGGTTCGCGTGATTGGTGGGGAAAACGTTCAATCCGGTTATCTCACCGTCACAAACGACGAGGACGACACCAGCGCGCCCGAGCTGTCGGATCTGAGCGCCGTGGCTGTGCAGGGCCCGCAGAACGACACGATCACCATCACATTCAACGAGGCCATGGTTGCGGAGGAGGCCGAAGCTGTCGGGAACTACACCGTTCAGAATCCGGCCGGAACCGTGCTTGATCTTACCGGCGTGTCAACGGCGACATACCAGCCTCTTGACCGCACCCTGTCCATTGTTCTCGACAAAACCGGATCGCCGAACCTTCAGTACGGCAAGGATTGCGTCGTAACAGCCCAAGGCGTTCATGACCTGGCCGGATGCGCAATCGAGGACGGGGAGTACGATGAACTCACTGCGAGTGTTGACGGCGACGGATCAGCAGGAGTCGCCGACCAGCCCGTGCTGGAGGTCGCTTATTTTACAGGGACCGGCCTTCCTGATGCGGACGAAGAGCTTTTTCTCCTCTTCAGCGAGGAGGTTGTCCTGAAACAGGGACGGACCTTCAGCAGCGAAGATGTGGAATTTTGGGATGGGGGCGACACAATAGGCAGCAGCTCTCCAATCGGTATAGGGCTTTCCGATCCATACACGGTTCGGGTAACGCTCGGCACAAGCCCTTATTTCGTGCCTGCCTCGTCGAGGATCAACATCCCCGATGTAAACGATGTGATAACCGACCTTGCCGGTAACATGCCCTATTTACCGCCGGGCGCAGGCCAGAGCGATTACGTGCTGGTGATATACAACGATGAAATCCCGCCGGTGGTGGACCAGATTTCGATAAACGAAATCCCGGACTGCCTGAACGGAAAGGGGCCCGCGGGAGGCAAGCTGTTGGTGGCCAGAAAAGGCTTTGAGATCACGCTCAAGTATCACGATCCCGGCAGCGGATCAGGAGTTGACACGGATGAAATCGTGATAAGGAACAGCAATGCTGTTAAATACAAAGGCAAGAACGTTGCCGCCAACACAAACCTGATGCCGTACCTTAACACCCTCGAGCAGACGGAATCGAACGCGCGCTTCAAGGTGCCGGGAAAGCTGGTCTTTCCTGAAGGGAGCAACAGGCTGAAAGGCAAGGTCTCTGACATGCTGGGGAACGTTTCCTCCATGAACACGCTTGATTTCGATGCCATCGTACCAAGCGATGATCAGCGTCCTTTCGAGACTACCGACAATCCGAGCCAGATATGGAACCTGATCTTCACGCGAGACCTTTATACCATCGGGATATCGGGTTCTGCCTGGATTACAGTGACAGCTGTCGCAACCTCCAACGGGATCGCTGATTTCAAGGAGGATCTGATCCTGTACGGGCTGCGGAGCGAGTCCCCGATAGTGGTTCCGGGCACGGGGGGAAACTCGAATCAGTTCATGTACTCTCAGGTGGTGGATGCGGTCAAGAGCGAGCTCGCGGACACGATCTTCGGGAACAGCGTGAACATCGTTTTTACAGAGCAGAACCAGGGGGCCCTGCCTAACGGCGCTCCACAGATTAATTACAAGAATTTCACGCATTCGCAGATCGCCATCGGGGGCGACAGCGATGTCGGGGCGCTCGGGTGTGCGTTCATCGACAGGGGAAACATGCACCAGGACAACGATGTGCTCTACAAGGGCTCGCACCCTTACAACCCGGGGACCAATCTGGGGATTTTCACCACAACGATCTTCGAGGTCGAGGTCAACGGATCACCCTTTGGGCTTTTCAGAACCACGTTTGACAACTTCATCCCAGGCCGCGGCGAGCCGGTGGGGGAGGGAGCGGACGACCAGGACATACTCATGGATATCGCCGGCACCGGGCCTCCCGTATCCGGGGCGGCAGCCCTGCGCCGCGACGCTATCCTTCTCGCGGTTCAGCGCCTGGCCAGGTATATCGCCGTGGTCAGTGCCCACGAGATGGGGCATTCGATGGGTCTTTCAGTGGACGGGGCCATGCCGAACGGATTGTACGGAGGGGACCCTGCGAATTTTCCCGGGTCGACGGAAAACCATTTGGACCTGACATCGATTCCCGGGCTGTTCAGCTATCCCTCGGTCAACATAATGGTCCCGGGTACGAACTTCTATATTACCAACTCCGCGGGAACACGGTTCAACATGCTGAACCTCGCGTACCTGAAGGAGAAGGTTTTTTACAACCCTTGATCGGGAAGCCGGCTTAGAGGGGGAAACTGGGGAGACGATGAAACCGAAGGGGATAATCACCGGAACGGTCCTGCTTTTTGTCATGTGCGCGACAGCCCGGGTAGAAGCGCAGTCGTTCGGTTTTCTGATGGGCAAGGCCGACCTTGTGGTCGCCGGTGAGGTCGTAAAAGAGGGCGGTGAGGGACGCTTCGATTTCTATTCGCTGACCGGAGTTGAGGTGATTCGAGGCGAGCTCGAGGATCCGAATTTCGTGGTTGTCGCTTTCAGGGATCTCAGTTGCCGCGTGCGTCTCATACCGGGCACGCGGACGCTGATGTTCTTGAAACGCCTTGAGGGTGAGGTCGCCGGCCTTGACGCTTCTTGTCCCGCTTACGTGGTGTATGCATCGGAACTGGGAGCTGTGGAGATGCCGATAGCATATGAGGGGACGGTTTTGGGTGCGGCAAGAAGGTACGCTGCAGCCCAGGCCATGGGACCGGGTGAAAAGGCGGCGGAGATCGCGGGGATTTTCCGGACAGCGGTTGAGGCGGATTCTGAACCGCTTCTTTACAGCGCTGCATACGATGCGTTGGCAACACCCGGTGTCCTGGACAGGATCGGATCTTATGAGACGGGTTTAGCGCTAGACCGCTTTCTCGCGTCAGAGGCACCGAGCGCACCAAGCCGTCTCAGGTGGAGGTTGATGCTTTTTCTGGCGGAGGTTTCGCCGCCCGATTACCAGCAGGTGATCGAGTCCGTTGTCCGATCAGGAGAGGGGCGGTTTTATCTCGACCAGGCTGCCGCCATTTTATCCCGTATCGGCGATCCGGAATCTTCACAAAGGCTGGTGCTCGGTTTTTCAGATCTGGATTTGGTGGTGCGCGAGAACGTCATCCATGTACTCGGGCATCTTGGGAACGGGACCGGGATCCAGGCTTTGATGTCGGTGATGTGGGATCATATGGCAACAAACCACGGACTCGTTGTGAACGCTCTTTATGCGGACCGCTCGGACAAGGCTGTGGAAGCGTTGTCGCAGATCGTGAAAAAAGCCGGCTGCTTTCCAGGCATGTCAGCGCTGGAGGCTTTGGCCGGGATCAACACTTTTGCCGCTCGCGCGAGCTTGAGAGAGCTTTCAGGGCTTGACGGGATCGCCCCTTCACTCAAGGAAAGGGCTTCCGAGCTCATGGCGGAACTGACCCAATAAGCGCTGCGCCAATCCCAACCCGGCTTGACTCCCTCCTGCTGCCGGGTTATAACCTCGTTTGAATTGCAGCAACAGTTCGACAACGCAGAGCGTTCACATGGATTCCTTTTTTGATTCGACACTGTTTCGCAGGCTGGCAGCCTTTGTCCTGGCCGGAGGTTCGTTTGCCGCTGTTTTCATCTTCATAGCGTTTCCAGTCGTTCCGGCTGATCCCCCCGGGTCTGAAGATGGTGACCGGGAGATGCGGGACCAAGGATCAGAATCACCCCCCCCCAATCCGGAAAAACCATCCGTGAAAGAGGAGGCCGCGCTCGTTTCTGGAGATGTGTTGGCAGAGAAGAACACCGCGCGAATGGTGCATCCAGGCCAGGCTTGTAGTGATGATGAAGATAGGGAGTCCAGCGCGGAAGGAACGAAGCTCGATACCGAAAAGAAAAACGGTCCTGAAGAAGTTGATTCGGGTGAAGTCCCTTCACGCCGCAATCTATCCGGGGCGTACACTCTTACCGCATGCGGACGGATTGTGGATATCGAAACGGCTGAGAACATTACGAACCGTCGCATCACGATTACAGCGTTCGACGCAAGCGGGGCTCGTGACCCGATCAGTGGGGAGGTCGATCCTGCTGCCGGAACCTACAGGCTGGACGGGCTCGGGTTCGGGCTCTACCTCGTTCTTGCAAGTGTTGAGGGGTATTTGTCGTACTGTGGCACCCTGATGATGCCGCATGAGGCGCGAAGGGATCTTTGGTTCGAGGGGGCCGGGATGGTTCGCCTCAGGGTCACGGACAGTTTCGCGCGGAGGTTGAGAAACGTGCGTGTGCTGGACCTTTCGGTTTGCGATCCGTGTATGCCGCGAACCCTTTCCTGCAGGGAGGAGGATGGGTACCTGTTGGTGTTTGGACTCAGACAGGGAGTCAAGAAGCTCGCGGTGGAGAAGATCGGCCTGGGTTCCGTTTCGATGGACCTCAGGATCGAGCGTGACAGGGTGCTTTGCTACTGGGCGGTTATCGGGTCCGGTACCCCGTAACCGCACAGCCACGGTCCGGTTTTTTTACCGTGTCGAGACCGCAGACCCTCACCAGAATTCAGCGATTACTTGAGCTGCTCCCAGAACTCCGGCGGCATATCGTGGGCGATCTTGAGGGCGCCGTTGGCACCGGCAAACACGGGCTCTTCCACTCTCGACACATGCCCGTGTCCTAGCATTTTCTTCATTTCCTCTTCTATGGCATTTGCAAGGCCGTGTGTCTGGCTGCCGCCCCCGCCGATAAGCACATTGTCCTTCAGGTGGTGCTGAAATTCAGGGTCGAACGTGGCGATCAGCTTGCCCAGCGCCTCCACAATCGAGGGGATGATGGAAGAGCAGGCCTTTACCATCTCTTTTGTGATATCGATCGAGATGGGTTTTCCTTCAACCGGGAGTTCAACGACTATGGGTTCGGTATCTTCATTGACCGTGGAATGTTTTTCCTTGATGTTCTTGATCATGTTGGTTGTGAACCGCACCTCCGGATGTGAAGCTGAGATGAGTTTCGAGAGCTCCTGGTCGACGTAGTCGCCTCCCATGTCGAGTGTGATCTGATCCTTTTCCTCGGGGAGCGTTCCGTGCATCCGGCACAGGTCCACGGTGCCGGCGCCGATATCAATGACCAGCAGGTCGGAGAACCTATCCATTCCGTAGGCCACCGCAAACGGTTCGGAACAAATCATGACAGAGTCCAGCACCTCGTTGGCCGCCTTGATCAGGTAGCTTTTGTTTTTTACGCTCGACTCGGCCGGACACCCTATCACCCCGTAAATGAGCTCGTCGTTCCTGGGTTTCGCTAAAGAAATCGCATGTTTCACAAGGTCGCGTGCAGCGTTGAGGTTCAGCTCCAACTCCTGCGCCGAGTATTTGCCGTTTTCGTTCGATCCCTTGATAACCCCTTTTTCTAGCGGGCGGAGGAAATTCAGTGAGAGCCTGTTCTTTATGGCCTCCTCCCCGAAAAGCATGTCTTTGTTAAACAGTTTCTTGGAAACCACGTCTTTGGGATAGCCCACAACGCTGAATGTGCTTTCCCGTATTCCGTTGGACGAAGCGATTGACGTTCGGGAGGTACCGAGGTCGATACCGATGTAAAGAACCCCTTCGTGCTTTTCCTCGTTCCGGGGGTCGGGCTTTTTTGCTGGCACGCTTTTCTTTTGATCCTTATTGTCGTCCATTTTGTAGGCTTCCTTTCCTTAGGTGTTGCCGGATTATGTGTTGAATAAATTCTGGTCGCATTTTTCAAGATGCCACTTAAACGGCATTTCGATCACTTCTCTGTAATCAGCTTCTTGAGATCCAGGTTAAGAGCGAAAATCTCCTGAAGAAGCATCTTTTTTTCCTCGTAGTAGGATTCCTTGTTTTGCAGGCCTTGCGTTCCCTTGAACTCGGAAGCTACGCCGTGGTCTATATCGTTTCTTGCATTTACTTTCGATAGCAACCCCTCGGTTTCACCGAGCTTGGCGGTCAGCTTGGCTATTCTTCGTTTGAGCTTTCCGATCCGGTCCTTCTGCTCGAGTTTTGCGGTTTCCCTGGCTCTTTCCCGTTCTTTCCCGATGAGCTCCACTGCGAAGCTCGTTGCTTTCCTCTGCAGCTCCTGGTCGAGACCGGAGCGGTTGAATATGCCTTCCAGGCCGTAGAGGAGAGAAGATTCGAGCTCCTGCAACCTCCTGTCCGGTATTGACACATTATCTTTGTCGGGAACGCCGCTTTCTTCCTGTATGAGCCGCTGGTTGTCGTGCTGGAGTTCGGTTTTGAGTAACTCGAAATTGTTCTTGAGCTGTAATAGCTCCTCCTCCATGTTTTTCATGGAGTTTTTCAGAGTGTCCCTGTCATGCAGAATGTTCAAAACCTTCTCTCGGGTCTGCTCACTGATCAGGTTGAGTTCCTCACGGTTTACGGAAAGCCCGATTTCACACAAGGTGTTGTCAACAGCATCCGTTATCAGCTGATCAAGATCCTTCAGGTTGAGGACCGAGACATTTTTGATACCCTTGTTCCCGAGACGTCTCAACGAGGTGCTTCTCGATCGTTTACGAAGCAAGTTAAACAGGTTTTTAGTGAGTCTGTTTGACATGGTAATTCATAAAGAAACTAACAAGGGTTGAATGTCCCTTGTAGTCATCTGAGCTCTCAATCAGAAGGTTCAAACCGTTTCAGTACGTAGATTATCGGCAGATTTCTAATGAAACTGGTGCTTGAATAATAGCATGTTGATTCGTTTTCGAACCCTGTTACCACCGGCTGCTCCGCTATATTTTTGTGTTTCTGTCATTTTTGCCTATCTTTTTACCCCATTTGGACGATATTTTTATGGTGCTGATGTTATGGCGCTAGGTGCATTAGGTGCATTTCCAACAGAGATTTTTTTGAAAATCAAACATGTAAATATATCTCTATCATTGAGATCCAACACTGATTGGAGAGAGTATGGGATTGTTTTCCCGATCTTCGCAAAGCAACGGAGACAATGAGTCCGGCAAGGATGACAGCGAACTGATTGTCATTGTGGATCGCACGGTCGACCCGCACATTGTTATATATCATGATCCCCGGTCTTTGTTATCGGAGCAGTACCGCCATTTTCGTACAAACCTGATGGCTTTGAACAAGGACGGTTCCCCGAAAAGCCTTGTGTTCACCAGCAGCAACAAGGGCGAGGGCAAATCGGTAACTATTGCGAATATTGCGGTCAGCCTTGTGGAATGTGATAACACGCGCGTCTGCATGGTGGATGCCGATTTCAGGGCCCCAATGCTCGGACGGATGTTTGGGATCAAAAGCGGCCCCGGCCTTTCCGAGATGATATCCGAGGGCTTGAGCCTGGACCGCGTGCTCGTGCCCACCAAGATCGACAACCTGTCCCTGATTCGGGCCGGCGCAGAACCCCCAAGCTCCACCGAGTTGCTGGGGTCGGAGAGGCTGTCCAACCTGATAAGCGCCTTGAAGCAGGATTTCCAGTACGTACTTTTCGACACGCCGCCGGTTATGCCTTATACGGACGCTTGTGTTCTGGGAGCCCGCTGCAACGGAACTGTTTTCGTTGTGAAGATGGACGAGACCCAGAAGAGCAGGGTGGAAAAAGCGGTCAAAATGGCCGAGAGCGCCGGGGCAAGGGTGATCGGGACTTTTCTGGCGGCAATACGGCCCAGCGAACGTGAAGAGGGTAAGGGGTATTACTGTTACCGCGAGGAATCCGACGCCAACGAGTAAGAAAACGGGAAGCCGATCCCTGTTTCAATTCGTGGTTTTATTTTAAAGCTAAATGCCTTCTTCATTGGGCTCTGTGTTTTCCTCGCGCGCCCAGTCTATCGGTTTCACGATGGAAGAAGTCCCCTTTTCGATGTCGTACTCTTCCTCGGACACATGCTGTTCAGAAAGCGCTTTGGCTTTCTTCATGAGAGAGTCGATTTCCGGATTTTTGGCATCGCCCTGCAGATCCGCGGCCTTTTCCAGAGCACAACAGGCATCACTGTACAGTTCCAGAGCAAAGAGGGAAGCCCCTTCCTCCTTATGAATCAAGGCCTTTACCTTTTCCGGCAGTGTTTCGGAGAAAGCCCTGTTGAATTCGAGCACAGCGTTAAGATGGTCCTCGGCTTTCAAGTACCGGTACCCTCTGGCCAGGTGACGGATTGTTTTTCCGGTCAAGCTGTTGGGTATTTCCCTGATGGACGTAACCAGTATCCAGGGCTTGTTGTCAAATGTGCTGCGTATTTCACCCGTGGCTTCGAACCGCGCGAATTTGCTTAAGCTCATCGCCTGTTTTTTCAGTTCTGTATCTCCCTTTTTCACGTACAGAAGCGGAAAACTTGATTTGAACGATTCCTCTGTCCATAACGGCGCATCAAAATCCCATGCGGAAAAGTTAAGGTAGCTAGATGAATCGAAGATAGTAAAGAAAGGCCTGTAAACCCCTGATAGTTTGTAGAACTGGCCCCTGAAAACGAGGCTGGTTTTCTTGAGAGCTTTCACGTTCGATGTGATCTCGCTGAGGTTGAGTACTTTTTGCTCCTGCTTGGTTCCTTCTGATCCTTCCAGGAAGGGATTCATCATGAACGACATGGAAATCGCCAAGATTAGTGTCAAGGTCCTCTTCATTTGTCAGCCCCTTTCAAACGATCTTTTGCTTATAAAGGCACAGCCGGTTCCCGGATAGGCTTCGCATGCGTCTTTTCATCTTATTCGTGCTCGATCTCCTCTAGAAGTTTAGCCAGCGCGGAATCGAGCCGTTCATGTGTGAGGTACTCTTCATCCTGTATCATCCGCTTGATGCGCTTGATCTTATCCTCTCGCGTTTCATCCTGGGGGATCCGTTCGTCCGCCATGGCGCTGAGCAAGGCTGTCAACCCCGAAATCTGCATGGTGCATTCTCCTGGATAATCTGTTTTTCTGTGACGGTTTTGAGCGCCGCATGATTTTGGGGTGCGATTTGGTTGCTCGTGATTCTGAACATTTTTTACATCCCTTTCCCTGTCAAGTCCGTGATCCCTGTACCACGGCCAAAGAACATATCGACTTATATTGATTATATCTTTAAACAAAATACATAGGCGGTAATTAGTATTTTAATCTCTTGTGGTTATTATAATTAAGTCATTTTCAATACTGATTTGGAGGGGAGTGTGCTTTGGTTGATTTTCTGTATTATTTAGAATTCGGTAAGACAGTGAAGCATTTCATTTTGAGAACAGGCGATATTGTTTGTTAATGATTGATTGTTAATTGTTTAGGATTGATCAGAATTGGGAGATCGAAAATAGGAATACTCCAGCCTCAAGCCTTCTTATAGAAGGTTAATGAAACCGAACCATACTCTCTCAGGTCGACAAGGGATAGCGGACCCAGGGTGGAAGGAGCGTTTTGTTTTTTTCGTATCTGCATGATGATCATAACGTTATCCGAAAAAAAGCAAGCTTCGCCCATGCAATGGACCAAAAGGTCGATGTCGCGTTTCGCTTCATGATCATGGAAAGAGAAAGGGGGATCCAAAAAAACGAAATCGTAGGGTTCGAAACCCGAGACAGGAACTGCAGAGTTTTTCAGCAGGTTGGTTTTGAAAATTTTGGAAACCGGTTCGAAGCCCAGAGTTTCTCTGTTGCGGTAAAGCACACCAACAGCTTGGTGGTTGTGCTCGAAAAAGGCGCACGAGGCAGCGCCGCGGCTGAGCGCTTCGAAGCCAATGGAGCCGGTTCCTGAAAAGAGATCCTGGACCGATGCGTCTTGGATACTATCCCCAATGATGTTGAACAAGGCTTCTCTCAACTGGCCCTGCATCGGTCGCGTTCCGCGTCCCGGGGGTGTTGCCAGGATACGCCCGTTGTGCACACCTCCGGTCAAGCGAAACTTGTTTCCTTGCGGCATTTTCTTGATACCTGGTATTTGTTATGTGATATCTAAGGCTGCTTTTGCAATAGTTTAGATTAACTCAATGCGTCCATCAAGAGGATTCATTGACGGGAGGTTCAAGACCAGGGCTGAATAGCCGATGTTTATGGAAAGAGTCTGCGATTGATTTCGGGCCAAATGCGCATCCGAGCGCACCTTCATCCGCAACAAGGGCAATATTACCGGCACGGACCAGGATGGAATGAGCGAACAGAAAACTCAAAGCATTCGATTGACCATCGGGGGAGATGAAAGAAACACATACGAGATTCGTGACAGTGAAACACTGACACTGGGACGTGACCCGGCATGCACCTTGCAGATCAATCACCATACAGTCTCGCCTTTTCACTGCAAGATGGAGTATCACCGTGGGGTTTTGATTGTTGAGGATCTTGGCAGCAAGTCGGGGATGCTGTTTTTAGGGAAACCGAAAAGCCGCCTGGAACTTAAACAGAACGCTTCTTTTTTTCTTGGCCGAATCGAGATCATTGCCCGGAAAAGCATCTCGCTTACACAATCCAAACCGGAAGAGATAAGCCGGAAAAAGGTTTTTTTTCGGCGGCGGGAAGTTCAAAGCAGAAGAGTACCCTTTGAAGGTACAGCGGTAAGTGTCACCTTTCAGGAAGAGTTTGTCAAAGCACTCAAGAGAATGCCGTTTCTGGGTTTTTCTTTGCTTCTTCATCTGTTGATCCTGTTTTTTGTTTCAGATCTGCCGTACTTCTCGAGACGCCTGCATTCGAAAGAGCCGATCCTGGCGCATATCGTTACACCTGATGATCTGGTGAAACTCGAGCAGGATGTGAAGCCCGAAGAGGACGAGTTGGACCCGCCTGACCCGCTAGAGGAAGAGTTCCCGGATCCGTTCATTGATTTTTCGGACGACGAGGACGTCAGCCCACAGGACATTATCGAGTATGTGCCGGGACAGATCGCCATCGAGGGGTTGGTAACAGGCCGCAGGGATTTTACCGGTTTTATGGGAGAAGGAACGGCAAGGTTAATGGGCCGATCGTTTTCGAGAGGGTTCAAGGACTACATAACCGATCTGCGCATGCGGGGAATGGATGTGGCTTTTGTCATCGACTGCACAAACAGCATGGATCCGTTCCTTGACGAGGCCAAGCGGGTTGTTGACAGGCTTGTTTCCAATCTGGCGGCTGTGGTGCCAAACCTGAAGCTGTCGCTGGTGTCGTTCCGCGACGAGGGAGATGAATATGTAACCCGACACATCGATTTGACAACTGATCGTTACGAGATCTTGAACTTTCTCGATGATTGCATGGCAGAGGGAGGAGGCGACTTTCCCGAAGCCGTGTGTGAAGCTCTGAACAGGACGATCAACACTCTTTTTTGGCGTGCTAGCAGCAAGAAGGTTATCATTTTGATTGGAGATGCTCCGGCTCATAAAGAAGACGGCGCAATGATGGATAGACTCCTGCGCGAGTTCACAAAGGGGGAAGGTCCAGGGGTTGTGAATACCGTTTATATAGGTCCTTTAACGGATCCTCCTACAGTCAACCAGGAAGCTGCTGTCGAAAGCATGAAACATATAGCTCATATCGCAAAGGGGGAGTTTTCATGGATATCCGAATACAACAAGCTGTCCGGGCACCTGATAAGCAGCGCTTTTGGATTCGATTGGAAGGACGATGTGGCAAGGCTGCTGAGATCCGTTCAGAAGAACAGAATGGACCTCCTGATAGAGCGAAAAGCGAAAGCGAAGCAGAAAGGATGGCTCCTGGGAGGGCTGAAGAAAACCCCTGTTATGCCTGGTATTGTTAAAGCACTGATCACGCTTTCGGATGCACGGGATCTTGAACATCTGGTCGGTTACCTGGAAACGGACCTGGTTTCGGACGAAACGAAGAGGGCTTCGTTATATATCCTGAGAAAGGTCCTGGAGAAACCTGTGACATTCAGCCTTCATGCGGACCCGAGGAAGCAGCAGAAAGAGGTCGAAAAGATTAGGGAAGCTATCCGGGAATATAGCCTGAGAAGCGATTGATATCCGCTGGAAAAGAGAGGGAATGGATCGTTGATCGGGTGTAATATGTTGGTGTTAATGGTGTAACGGCTACTGTCCGCGGTTCGAAGAGAGGGGAGGCATCGGTTTCCTGCAGTGTCGAGAAGAGCTCACAAAATTTCAGAATTACGGAATATCTGTAGAAGAATCAATAGCATTTTTGTTTTTCGGTGATACAATTACTACAGATTTGAGATATATTGGTTATACTCACTCTGGATAAGCTGAAAAAGGCGTTGTGTTTGTGCGTTTTTTTCACTTCTTTTTTGATCAACCTGTGTCTCGGAAGAAAGTCCTTTTGTTTTCAATAAGGGGCTAAAACGATGAGACTTTTAATACAGAACACGAGTTCATTGAACCGCAGTGAACTCAAGATTAAAAAGCCGCTCGTTCTGTTCTGCATGCTTGCCTTCGTTGTTGTATTACAACCATCCAACTTCAGCCTGCCTGGCGCAAGATCAACTGTTTTGAACCCTATAGCGGATGAGGACAATGATGCGCTTCCGGATGCTTTTGAGGCCATTTACGGGACAAGTTCTTCCAACCCGGACAACGATGGGGATGGAGTGTTGGACGGCATTGAGTATGTGCTCGGGAGCAACCCTCTCGATCCAGCGGACTGTCCTGTGTTGACGCCGGGAATTCGCATTGCGCCTTACCACGACGGGGATGTAGTAAAGCTGTGCATGATATTTTTTCCTGGTGAAGTAAAGTACATAAACTCTTTCTCTTTTCATTTCGCTTATTCCCAGAACTTTGCCCCCATTCCGGGAAAGACCGGACTGATCGATCTGACCGGGCTGATTCCATTTGGCGTAAAAGAGTTCTCATTCGTTGTGTACCAGGGATTATTAGTGACATCCTATGTGGTGGATTTTCCGGATTCCCTGTTGGAGAAATACTCGCCTGTTTCCATTGGAATTTCATCCCAGATAATAGGTGTTTCTTTATTTGATATACTTGACATCAACTATATCGACGGCATCCCGGTTATGCTGATCGATCGCCATGAGTTGGATATCGGCGGGAGTGGTTCCTGTTATATCGCATTGACCGGGGATCTGCCCCAGGGGTGGTGTGATGACGAGGTCTGCAAAACCGACATGATACCTGTCAGCAGCAGTGACGGGGTGATAGAGTACGAAATCACTGATGCCGAATGTGACAGCCTGATGAAGAAGCTTTGTTCGCCATCTGATTGCTCTGCGCTTGAAGGAACCCGCGTAGTGACAATAGATCCGGGATTCCTGATAGGTGATATGGAATAGCCATATCGAGGTTATCTCCCCCCCTCAGCCGTTTCAAATTGACCGGATTTGTCCTTCCTGAACGCTTGGCCTGCCCTTTTTATTGTACAATTTTTGAAATAGTGTTTATTTATTGTTAACTTGGAACCTGTAAAAGAGTTAATGCGTCATATTTTCTAAAGTAGAGCTATGCTTGATCCTGACGATGAACTAGTGAAGCGGTGTCAATCAGATGATCCTGAGGTGTTTGAGAAGGCATTTTTCGAGATTTATAAAAAGTACGGAGAAAGGATATACAATACCTCCTTCAGGATACTCGGGAACTCAGATGATGCACTTGATGTTACTCAAGATGCTTTCATCAATATATTTAGGAAAATCGACCAGTTCAGGGAGGACTCCAGGTTTTTTACCTGGTTTTACAGAATCGTCGTTAATCTTTGCATTGACAGGAAAAGGAAACTGCTTTCGACAAAGTATGTTTCCGAAAGCCTTGGAAACGAAATTTTCGCGAATATTCCTGATGTCAGGAATCCGACAACTGAAGATCTGGCCAAGAACGAGCACCTAGAGCACATGATACAGAAGGCACTTATGCGCTTGAGCCCGGTTTTGAGGCCTGTTGTGGTTTTAAGGTATATAGAAGGATTCTCATACGCCGAAATCGCTGAAACTCTTGAATGTTCTGTGGGAACCGTGAAATCAAGGATGAACAGGGCGCACAGGAACCTTGAGGTTATCCTGAAGCCTGAAATCGATTTGGCGAGTGTTGACGGTGAGAGTACATAACGTTTATTGTGTTAAAAGGTTGTAACGATGGGTTTGGATTGCGGCCGTGTTCGGGGAAATCTGCTTTTCTATCTGGAGGGTGAGGAGCACGATCTCCCGTCCTCCATGATGAAAGAGCATCTCGAAAACTGTCCTCGGTGTAGCGAGAAGGCCCGATCGATTGCCACATTGAGCAGGTTGCTCTCGAGCATGCCCCGGAAGCCTTTACCTGAATTGCCGGAAATGAAAAGCGCATCCATCGTTCCCATGATTACAAAGCTATCCCGTGTAAAACTCCCTGCCGGGTTCCAGCATACTGTTCTCGATGCTGTCAGGAAAGATAGACGGAAGGAAACTGCGGCAGAGAGAGGCAGCCTCTGGCGCATGATGAGACCTGCCGCCGCCGCCGCGGTCATTATTGTCATCCTTTCGGCTTCCGGTTACCGTTTCATGGGTGCACAGACCTCTATTTCCAACCGGTTCGGCCTGAATGTCTCTTTCGATAAATCTTTTTATTATCATTCATTGGAGCATGGGCAGAGCGGCAGCAGCCGCGCGCCGGGGAATCGAGACGTGCATATAGGCGGATCCGCCTGGGAGAAATACGTTCGATCAAAGGGTGGGGACCCAGGGGGGGGGAAGTAATGACGAACACCAGACGCTTTACTTTGTTTTTGCTCATGATGCTGCTGGGGATAATAACCCATGGGTGCGGCCGTGGTTTTTCCGGATCCGGCGGTTCCTTGAGTTCCATGAACATACATTTTACGAATTGCCTTCCAGTCTGCTCGGGCGGCTTCCAGATGCCTTGCTATGTGGAACGTATCTTTTCAGATTGGGATTCATCACCGCCGAAGGTATATCACGAGAGGGTCTGGTTCGATTCCGGCAACTCGTACCGCATCGAGTGCACAGGAATCTGGGAGGAACAAAGAGGTAGTGGTCTGCAGCCGTGCCCTCAGAGCGAAGTGGATACATACAACAACCTTCTCGAGGGGGGGCAGGGGTACTTTGCTGTTTTCAACCGGGGTTTCAAGATAACAGATCCCGATCTTTTCCTGGAAAACTACAACTATTCGATCTTGAATCCCGATACACGATTTCTTGGCAGGGATGCGGTTCTGATCGAGATTGTATCCAAGCAGCAGGACCGCCCGAATTACACCGTTTGGATCGACAGGGAACTGGGTTTGGTATTGAAGTATATACAGTCTACCCTGGTAAAAGACCCGTTGACCATCATGGAGGTCACAGGGCTTGATCTGGATCCCGACTTTACCGGGATCGAAATGTTCAACCGCAATGTTCAGGAAAACACGATTTCAATGCAGGAGCTTGATGTTTTCGGTTTTCCACTTTTCCAGCCCATTTATGTTCCGCCCGGTTTTTATGCTGAAGATCCGGTCAAGGTTGACCTTTCGGGGCAGACCATCTTCAAGCAGAGCTACACGGACGGGATTGAAACTATTGTGATACAACAGTACTGCCTTGACGGCATGCAGGCCAAGAAATCTCATCAGATTGGCGGCGGAAGCGTGCCGCAGCAAGACAGCCCAATCGATTTTTCCACATTCGCCGGGCTTTCAATCGTCCATTTCAAACTTCTTTCCATTGATTGCGTTATCAAGGCACACCTTCACGAAGATGAACTGGGAGCAATGATCCAGTCGTTTTCTCAGATCCATTAACACGCATATTTCACCCTCATCCGCTGCGGCGCCTCGCGGCAAAGAGTATGAAACAAGCGGATAGTTTTCTGTAATGTGGATTACTTGTCCGACTCTGAAGGTATACCTCCGAAGTCAAGCGGGTCAGATTTCTCCTCGAGCTTGAGTCGGTCCTGACGGGAGGGAGCTATGGGCTGTTCAATGATCCAGGCGCGCCAGTCCTTCTCGATCTGTTCCGGCGTGATACCCTTGTCCTTGAAGCAAAGTGTCCACGCCTTATCTTGGGAAAGCGCCTTGTCACCCCTGTAAGGCGCCAGGGTGTGCCTTATGAAGCGGACGAACTCCTGCCTGTGATGTTTGATCATATAGGTCGTTATGGACCATGCCTTGGCCATCTCTTTCGATGTGATGGTTTCGATCTGCAACCCGAAAAGCTGACGGACCGAGGGGAGGCTGTTATGGTTTGCCTTGTCGATCAGCTTCTTTTTCCATTCCATGAAGTTTCCCCAGCCCAGTATCCATCTCATTTTGTCTTCGTATCCCCTGAACTCGCTGATGGAAAGGGTCTGATGGAAGTTGGCCATCCCCTCGTAATAGTGGGATACCCCGGACTGGATCCAGCCGGGGACTTTGCCGCCGCGCTTGAACCGGCGGATAAGAATGTGCCCGATATGGTGCGCCATGAAACCGATCTGGCTCGTGAGCTCGTCATCAGCTCCTACAAGGTGCATTCCCTGTGAAAGAACAACCAGCGGCCTGGGGAAGTAGATGCTGAAGTTGTTTTCAGGATCACGTTTCTCCATGTCTTCCTTGGGGGGGTTGTAGCGCTTGATATACCCGGACTCCACAAACTTGGTGCAGGTGTCGATGTCTTCGAGAATATAGACCGGAATGGGGTAGTATGAGATGATCCTCAGCTCGACCTCGTTCGGCTCAAAGGTTCTTATAAAATGTTCGTATTCGAGCTCGCAGTAATCGAGCATCTCCTGGTGGATGTTCTCGGTGTTCTTGGACCGGATCGTAAAGTGTTCGGAATCGGTGATGGTCATGGAGTACCCAAAGGTCTTGGGAATGTCACGCTCTCCCATCCGGTGGTAGTACTCCACCAGGGGGACCCATTCACCTTCCCACTCCTTGTATCCCATGAGCTTTTTGGCCTCGATATCCGGCATCCACTCGCCGTTGTATCGAACCCAGCCCTTGTTGGTCATCATCTCCTCTTTTTCGCGCTTGTAGCTTTCTAGCCCTTTGGCCGAGAACCACTTTCCGTCGTGTTG
The DNA here is from genome assembly GCA_964542475.1 of uncultured Phycisphaerales bacterium. Taxonomy (GTDB): domain Bacteria; phylum Planctomycetota; class B15-G4; order B15-G4; family CAYZWU01; genus CAZIUL01. The sequence continues at coordinate 25,070 of CAZIUL010000039.1, forward strand.
TATGTTGCCCAGCTCGGTGTTCGCGCCGTCGTGCTGATCGTCGATCTTCATGATTTCGCTGAGCCATTTGCGGTGTTCTTTTTTTCTTCCGTTCTCCTTGCACCATGTCGCCAAATCGAACAGGGCGTCGGGATCGGTTCGATCCACCGCGTCCAGCTTCTGCTGATAGATTTCCTCCGGCGATTCCTTGTGCTCTATTTTTGCGATCCGGTCGCGTTTGATTGTCACGGTACCGAACTTCGTCCTGATTTGGACAGAGTCGCTGCCTTCGCTGAGAATTTTGCCTTCGAGCGTTCGCCCGTCCTTGAAATGGATTACATCCCCCAGAATCGATGAAGAGATGAGTAGCGCTGCGCAGGAGAATATTGCGGCCAGCGTGAAAACGCGTAGCCTGGAATCTTTCGTGTTCATGTTTATGCTTTCGGTTCGATTGATTTTCGTGTTTTACCCGTGTGGGTATGGATACGGTTCTTTTGTCTACGATAAAGTTACTTTCTCCACTAGAAATTTCAACTTGAATCCTGTGTCCCCGCGTTGATATGAGCAATGCGGTAATGGTAAATCCTGATATTCCGGCTTTCCATCATTGAATGTGCAGGGGGCTTGGCTGGACGCAAAGGAAGTGGTATCCTGGATAAATCGATGGTTCGGACAGGAGTGAGCAGTGGAACGTATTAATTATATCGTTACCGCGGGGGGAACCCGTGAGCTGATAGACGAGGTCCGTTACATCGGCAACCTGTCGACCGGCCGCCTGGGTTCCTGCATTGCTGATGAAGCGTTCGGTCGCGGCCACGCGGTTTCATTCATACACGGCCCTGGGAGTTTTATGCCTTCCTGTGAATCCAGGATTATTACAGATGGATTTACCACTGTTTCGGACCTGAAAACCGTGCTCATGGACCGGGTCGCCGCAGCCAATCCTCCGGTTGTTGTGGTTCACGCGGCTGCTGTGGCCGATTTTATCCCCAAAAAAGCAGAGGGAAAAATTTCCTCTGACAGGGAGGAGCTGGTTATACGTATGAGCCGGGCCGAAAAGATCGTTGATCTCATAAAAACCTGGAATCCGAGGGTCTGTCTGGTTAAGTTCAAGCTTGAGTCAAACCGCGGGCGGGACGAGCTGCTTCACATCGGGATCGAGGCCGGGCTGGTGTCCGGAGCCGATCTTGTTGTGGCCAACGATACCGGGACGGTCAAGGGAGCTGACGAGCACCAGGCATTGATCATTCGCGCCGACGGAACTCATGTCGAATCCCGGGGAAAGAAAAAAATAGCGGAGACGATTGTCCGGGAGACGGAAATAGCAGTGCTTTCAGCCAAGCCGGAGGATTGATCGGTGAAATCATGCAAAATTCTGATGGGAGTAACGGGGGGAATCGCTGTTTACAAGGCTTGTGAAGTGGTCCGTTTTCTGAAGAAGGACGGGCACGAGGTGCGCGTTATAATGACGGAGAACGCGAAACGTTTCGTAGCACCTCTCACCTTCGAGGTTCTATCCTGCAACCCGGTTTCAGACGGGATGTTTTCATCGAGTTACTCTTCGGGGGTGGAGCATTGCGATGCTGCCGCATGGTGCGACCTTTTCGTCGTGGCACCGGCCACAGCCAACTTTATCGGCAAGCTCGCATCAGGCATCGCTGATGACCTGCTGACCACGACAGCCATGGCGCTTCCCAAGGGTACCCCCCTGCTTCTTGCGCCTGCCATGAACGTGCGCATGTGGGAAAACCCGGTGCTGCAGCGGAACCTGCGCATTCTTTCCGAAGAAGGGGAAAGCCGCTGCCTTGTGATCCCACCGGTCGAGAAAAAGCTGGCCTGCGGCGAGACAGGGGTGGGCGGCCTCGCAGAGCCGGAAGAGATATTCCACTCGGTTATAAAAGCATTGGATCAATAATAACCACATACATGATGAGGAGTACAACGGATGAACATCGATGAGTTGAAGAACGGTTTGAAGGAAATGCAAGATCGGATTTCACGTATGAAGGACTCTCTTTGACTTTTCAAAGAACTGCAGGAACCTGGCCGAGATCGAGAAGGCAATGGCAGAGGAGGGGTTCTGGGATGACCAGGAATCGGCCAACGAAGCCATCAAGGAGCTGAAGAGGATAAAGGAAGTCATCGAGCCGATCCAGGGGCTTGATGCGAGGGTAGAGGATGCGGAAGTCATGCTGGCTCTTGCGCAGGAAGATGGCGGGGCATCCGCTCTGGAAGAATCAGTCGAGCTTTTGCGCCACCTGATAAGGGACTTCGACAAGATGGAGTTCCAGCTCATGTTCGACGGTGAGTACGACCGGTGCAACTGTTTTCTCTCGATCCAGGCGGGAGCAGGCGGAACGGAATCCTGTGACTGGGCGCAGATGTTGCTCAGAATGTATCTCAAATGGATGGAAACCCACGGCTTCGAATCTGCGATCATTGAGATCCTGCACGAGGAGGAGGCGGGCATCAAGTCCGTGACCGTTCTCGTCAAGGGGAACCTGGCCTTCGGGTACCTGAACTCCGAGTCCGGCGTGCACCGTCTGGTGAGGGTGTCGCCTTTCGACGCCCAGAACCGCAGGCACACGTCGTTCGCTGCGGTGGATGTCTTTCCCGAGGTCGAAATGGAGGTCGACGTCGAGATCGACAACAAGGACATAAAGATCGACACATACAGGGCGGGCGGCGCCGGGGGGCAGCATGTCAACAAGACCGACTCGGCCGTGCGCATCACGCATATCCCGACAGGGATCGTGGTGCAGTGCCAGAACGAGCGGTCTCAGCACAAAAACAAGTCCTTTGCCATGAGAATGCTTATGGCGAAGCTGAGCTCGCTCAAGCGCCAGGAGCAGGACGATGAGCTGAAGGGACTGTCCGGGGAGAAGAGCGACATAGCCTGGGGCAGGCAGATCCGCTCATATGTTCTACACCCCTATTCGATGGTCAAGGACCACCGTACCGGCTTGGAAACAGGAAACGTCACAGCCGTGCTGGATGGAGGGATCGATTCGTTCATCGAGGAGTATTTGAAGGGCCGAATAAGCTCATGAAAACGGTAAAGATAAGAACAGCGTTGATCAGCCTTACCGACAAGACCGGAGCCGCCGGGTTTGCCAAGGGCCTTGCCGGACACGGAGTTGAGGTCATTTCAACGGGCGGGACCGCTGCCGTGCTGAGGGAAAGCGGGATCCGGGTGATTGATGTGTCGGATGTCACAGGTTTTCCTGAGATCATGAGCGGCAGGGTGAAGACGCTCCACCCGCTGCTGTTCGGAGGGGTGCTCGGCCTTGCGGACGACAAGGGCCATGCGGCTGACATGAAAGAGCATGGAATCCGGCCGATCGATCTTGTTGCGGTGAACCTCTACGCCTTTTCGGAAAAGATATCAGAACCCGGCATCACACCGCACGAGGCCATGAACAGCGTGGACATAGGCGGACCCTCCATGATACGTGCCGCTGCAAAGAACCACGATCGCGTCTTGGTTGTGGTAGATCCGAGGGACTATGAGCTTGTTCTGGAGGAGATGGACGAGAAGGGCGGAGGGATAAGCCATGAAACGCGCTCGAAGATGGCCATCAAGGCTTTTGACCTCACTGCTGCTTACGACGCCTGCATACACACCTACCTTCGCGAGAGCCGCGGCAAAAAACGGTTTCCCGTGCGCCTTATTCTTCCGACAGGCAGGGGTGTCAAGCTGCGCTACGGGGAGAACCCTCACCAGGCAGCGCGTTTTTATCCCATGGAGCGGCACAGCGAGCCTTCGGTGTCCGGGGCGCGGGTGCTCAGCGGGAAAAAACTCTCCTACAACAACATTCTCGATACGGATGCAGCTTTTGAGCTGGTAAAGGAGTTCAACAAGGAGCCGGCAGCCGTCATAGTAAAGCACACTAATCCTTGCGGGACTGCCACGGCCGCTACCGCGGCAGAAGCGTTCCTGGGCGCTTACCAGGGCGATCCGATATCAGCTTTTGGAGGGATAGCCGCGCTTAACCGTCCGGTGGATGAAGAGCTGGCCGAAGTGATCGCAGATCCCGACCGTTTTCTTGAGGTGCTGATCGCGCCGGACATCAGCGACAAAGCGGTGGATGTGCTCAAGAAGAAGGTGAAGTGGGGGAAGAGGCTTCGGATTTTGAGCGCTGGGCCGCTCGATTGCCAAAGCTCGGCGGAGCGTGGAAAGCTCACGTTTAGAAGCGTAACAGGCGGGGTGCTTGTTCAGGACAGGGACCTCGGGGTCGGGGATGATCCCATGGAGCCTGTAACAAAGGCAAAGCCGAACGAAGGGGTCCAGCGCTCTTTGCGCTTCGCATGGAAGGTAGTGAAGCACGTGCGTTCCAACGCGATTGTCCTGGCCGGGGGGACGCGCATCGTTGGAGTCGGTGCCGGGCAGATGAGCCGGATCGAGGCCATGCGGATCGCCGGTGTGAAGGCAGGGAGCAAGGCTGCCGGAGGGGTCATGGCATCGGATGCGTTCTTTCCTTTCCGCGATTGTGTCGATCTTGCTGCAGAGTTCGGAATAAAAGCCGTGATACAGCCCGGGGGCTCGGTAAGGGATTCCGAATCGATTGAAGCTGCCGACGAACACGGCATTGCCATGGTGTTCACAGGGAAACGCCACTTCAGGCATTGAAAAACGTGTGCTGCAGATCGCTTTCCGGGCGCTTTACCGTGTCAGGAGGCAACGGCCTTTTTTATCTCCTCCGTGAGCGCGGGAAGAACCTCGAAAAGGTCGCCTACGATTCCGTAATCAGCAACCTTGAAGATCGGGGCTTCCGGATCTTTGTTGATAGCAACAATGACCTTGGAAGAGGACATCCCGGCGAGGTGTTGGATGGCGCCTGAGATCCCGCACGCTATGTAAAGGGTGGGAGTTACGGTTTTACCGGTCTGGCCCACCTGGTCCGAATGCTCCCGCCATCCGGCATCAACAGCCGCCCTGGAAGCACCTACCGCACCGTTCAGAAGGCCGGCCAGCTCTTCGATGACCTTATAGTTCTCAGGCTCTTTCATTCCGCGTCCGCCTGAGACGATTGTTTCAGCCTCGGTCAGTTCAACGAAGTCACCGCCTGTTTTTTCGAACTCTTTCACGGAGACCTTCAGGTCGTCCGGGCCGGGTTTGAAATCAACCTTTTCGATTGCGGCTTCAGCGCCTTGTTCGCTTGGTGTGAAGACATTCGGCCTCAGGCTTGCGACAAAGGTGTCGGCCGAGGACTGCATCCATGCATATGCCTTGCCCGCAAAAATCGGTTTCTTTGCCAAGAACTCGTCGCCATCCAGCTTCAACTCCACGCAGTCTGAGGCAAGGCTTGTGCCAATCTTGGCCGCCACTCTGGGCGCGAGATCCTTGCCCATTGAGGAGGCGGGAAACAAGACCGCGCCCGGATCGGACTGCTCAACTGCGTGCATCAGGGCGGCTGAATAGCATTCGCCCGTGTAGTTGGCCAGATTTTCGTCGTCGTACAGGAGAACTTTTGACGCGCCGAACCTGCCGAGTTCTTCCGCCAGGCCCTTCACGCCTGATCCGACAAGGACAGCAGTAACATCCATCTGTCCCTGGTTCGCAAGCCCGGCTGCAGCGCACACGACTTCGAAGGCGGTCTTCTTCAACGTTCCGTTTCTTTGTTCCGCAAAAGCCAATACTGTTTTCGGCATCTCTATTTCTCTCCCGATCTCATGGAAACCGTTTGTTATTTCAAGAACGATCGGATCCGGGCCCACAGGCCGTGGATCCTGAAGAAAGGCCTACAAAACCTTTGCTTCCTCTTTCAAAAGCCTGACCAACTCCCCGGCGGATTCCGGACCTTCACCAACGATTTTGCCTGGAGGCCTCGCCGGGGGCGATTCCAGCTCCTTGAATGTTATTTTGGATTCGATGTCATCAAAGGGCTTGTTTTCAAGCGTTTTCTTCTTGGCCGCCATGATGCCCTTCAAAGATGCATAGCGGGGGTCATTGAGCCCTTTTTGAGCGGTGAAGACAGCGGGCAACGGCACCTGAAGTGTTTCTGATCCTCCTTCGATGTCGCGTTTCACGGTGGCTGTTTCTCCATCTAGTTCGAACGAAACGATTTCTCCAACCGCGGGCAGGCCCAGCAAGGTGGCAACCATGAGCCCCACCTGAGCGCTGTCATGATCGACAGCTTGTTTACCGAAGAAAATGATGTTGTGGTCGATATCTTTGATGGCCGAAGACAGGATAGACGCAGTGGAGTAGGGGTCGCGGTATTTCGAGTCATCCACGAGGTGGACGCCCTTGTCAGCGCCCATAGCGAGGCATGTCCTGATCTCTTTCGTTGCCCCGGAGGGTCCAAGGCACACCACAGTCACCTCGCCTCCTTCAGATTCCTTGATTTTCAGTGCCTCCTCAACAGCGTACTCATCATAGGGATTTACAATATACTCGAGCGCGGAATCATCTACTGAGGAGCCGCCTTCCCGGATATTGATCCTGCTTTCCGTATCAGGAACCCGTTTAATGCAAACGATGACATTCACCATGTAAAAATCCTTAAATCATGAACTTATGAAAGTTGTAGTTGTGTAAGCTTAGATCGACTAATGTGTTAAAGTACTAACCATTGTCGAAAGGTGCAATATATTCGTCTGATGCGGTTTTTCAACATCTTTTTTTAGGGCATTTCAAGCCTTCAGCCCGTGTGTCATGTTCACTTGGCAGAGGAGCGCATCAACGAGAATCGGGTCGACCCTATTCGTTTCAGCTTCCTTCAGGAGAATTGAAGCGGCTTTTTCTCGCGACATGGGCTGCCGGTAGGGGCGAGTCGATGTGATGGCATCCCAGTAGTCCGCGATTTTTACGATCCTGGCGTGGAGTGGGACTTCCTCGCCGACAAGACCATCAGGGTATCCGCTTCCGTCGAGGTTTTCGTGGTGATAGTGGATGATGTCTCTGGCCTTTTCCAGAGATGAAAGCGGCTGTATAAGCTCCGCTCCTTTTTTGGGGTGTTCCTTTATCGTATCGTACTCATCATCGGTCAGCGGGCCATCCTTGTTGAGGATGTAATCAGGTGTTCCCATCTTTCCGATGTCATGGAGCCTGGCACCGAGAGCGATCTGGGTTATTTCTTCCTCGTCGAGTCCTATATGCCGGGCTATTTGAACCGAGTACTCGGAGACTCGCTCGCTGTGCTGCCTGGTAAAAGGGCTTTTTGCATCGATGAGCTTGGCAAGCATGATCATAAACTCCGTCAGGTATTTTTCCTCGGTTTTTCGCCGCACCTTCAGCAGTTCCAGTTCGATCGATTTCTTTTTAAGCGTCTGTTTTTCCAGGACTTTTCTGATGGTGCTTTGAACCTCGTCCAGCATGAAAGGTTTGGTCATGTAATCGAACGCACCCATCTTTATGGCTTTTATCGCAAAGTCGATGTTCCTGTGTCCGGTAATGATGATGACATCGATTTCGCGCTTGAGCTCGATGATGTAAGTCGTCAGGTCGAGCCCGTCCATTCTTGGCATCGTGATGTCCGTGAAGACCAGGAAGTAGTTGTGCTTCTCCAGCATCTCCTGAGCTTCTTCTCCGTTTTCCGCTTCGTCTACCATGAAACCATTGCGCGAAAGGAAAATACCCAAGGATTTTCGGATGCCCTTCTCGTCATCCACAAGCAGTATTTTCTGCTTGTTCAGGATATCACGATATTGGGCGAGAGGATCCTTCTGATTGTCTGTTTGCTTGGTGTCTGTTCTTGTTGCGATGCTCATGATGCCTGTTTACCTTTATTCAGGACTTTCCTGAAAGCTGTGCCCGGAAAATCTCTACAACCAAGGCGGTTCGTACGCTGGTTTTCTTTATCGACCGGTTGATGGGAAAAAGCCGTTTATTTGGAAAAAATGCTGCAAGGTTATTTTGGGGGTGGGACAGTCTTAGCCCGCTTATTTCATACTCTTAGTCGCGAGGTGCCGTAAACTGTGATGTGGCAAGGCGCATGTCAGGAGACGACCGCAGGCCTGTTCTTACAGGTTGAGGATCGTCTCCTGGCATGAAACGCAGCCACAGCGCAGGTTTACGGTGCCGCAGCAGAAGAGGGTGAAATATGCGGGCTAGTTTTAAGTTGTCACTTTTTCCGTTTCGTAGGGGCGCGTCTGCGCGTGCGCCCCTACAGCCTTCTTCCCCAGGCTTTCATAGGCAGGCCTGTCTTATGGCGGCATTTCGAACCGCTCTCCCAAGTAAACTTTCCGCACCTCGGGATCGGCTGCCAGGGTTTTGGCGTCTCCCTGTTTTAAGATTTTACCCTCGCTGATGATGTATGATCTGTCGCAAGTGGCAAGCGTCTCCCGTACCGAGTGGTCGGTGATTAGAATGCCTATTCCGCGTTCGCGCAGAGAAAATAGAATGTTCTGGATGTCCTCTACAGCTATCGGGTCCACACCGGAGAACGGTTCGTCGAGCAGGATCATCTTGGGTTCGGTCACGAGTGTCCGGGTGATTTCGAGCCTTCGCCTTTCTCCGCCGCTTAGCGTGTCGGCCCTGTTGCCTGCGAGGCGTGTGAGTCCCAGATCGTTTAGGAGCTCCATAGCTCGTTCCTTGAGCTTCTTGCCGTAGTACCCGTTCGGTTCGAGGACCGCCTGGATGTTTTCAAAGACCGTCATCTGGCGGAATATCGAGGGCTCTTGCGCCAGGTATCCCATTCCCAGCCGCGCCTTTTTGTACATGGGCTGGAGCGTTACGTCCTTGTCGTCTAGAATAACCGTTCCGCCATCCGGTGTGATCATGCCCATGGTCATGCGGAAGGTCGTGGTTTTTCCGGCACCGTTCGGGCCGAGCAGGCCCACGATCTCACCGCTGAAGAGGTCGAAGGAAACATGGTCGGCGACAACGCGCCGTCCATAGGTCTTGACCAGGTTTTTAGCCTTCAAAAGTGCCATGGTTTCACCTTAGCAGCTTCCAGCGAAAATGAGGAACAATGGGCCAGAAAACGGCCAACGCCTTGCCGAGCATCAGCTTCTTTGGGATGAAGTGTTCGTATTTCGATGGCGGTGGGCTTGATGTGGAGATGATCCTGTTGTCACCGTAAATGTCGGTCAGTGCGTAACCGTTCGCGATTTTTTTTGGATGGACGACATTGCCAAGTATGTCTTTTTCAAAATTGCATTTGATATCCGTTCCGTTGTCGACGGAAAAGGTGGCGGATTTCCAGAGCCTGCTGTCCAGGGAGTTCTGCGTGTTGTCTCCAAGAGCGAAATAATGACCATCCGGCACATCGAACCTGTTTTCCTTTTCGTTTATGAACCTGGTTGTGTAGTAGATGTCCCTGAAAACCGTGATATCGTCGAATGTGCAGCCGCATCCTGTTGTTTCGAACTCGATCATGTTGCGCGGGTTGCCCATGGAGGTGATGCTGCTGTCATATTCGTGGACAATGACCATTTTACCGTTGATGTGGATGGAAAGGCAGTCATCCACATTTGTGAACACCAGCTCGTAGGTGTTGTTTTTTTCTAGGCTGATATCGGGCAGCTCTGTCCGGTGGCTGCGGTCGTTTTCAGCGTACGTCATGCCGCTTTCATCCGGCTGCGTTGTCGATACGTACGATTTTACCGGATTCCCGTCTCCTTTCAAAAAGAAGGTGTGTTCCTTTCCTTCTTCTTCTATGTGGACGCGGATTCCTCCCCCTTCTCCGTGAAGCGTCGCATTGAAAGCGAGTCTTATGTCCCCTACCGCCTGATTTTCCGTTCTATTGAGGTTTCCTATGTTTGGCCTGGGGATGTTGTAATCCGGGTTATAACCGTCCTTATACAGCGCCTTGATCGTTTTTCTGGAGGTTGCCTTGCCTTGACTTGAAAAGATGATGCAGCCCGGGTCAGTGATCTCGTGCTCGCCTTGGATGTTAAAGAATCCATTCAACCGTTCATTGTCGATATCCTCTGGGTAGATCATCTTCAGCATCGCTTCTGTCGCGCATTCGGGTTTTCTCTCGATCTTGCCGTTTATGTAGATGTCCCCGTTTTTTATGGTTACCTCCTCGCCCGGAAGCCCGACAAGACGCTTGATATAGTTCTTGGACTGGTCGAGTGGGTACCTGAACACTATGATGTCCCAGCGCTTCGGTTCATCCAGGAAGTATAGAAACTTGTTGACGAGCACCCGGTCGAACAGGCCGGTATCCTCGTTGCCGAAAATGGTTGGCTGCATGGAGCCGGTTGGGATCTTGTACGCCTCTACGAGGAAAAACTTGAGCATCAAGGCCATGACAATGGCTATGGCGAGGCACTCGATGTTTTCGGTCACGATTTTCCAGAAAGGCTGTATTGTTTTTTCGCTGGTGCTTTCCGGCGCAGTGTCGCCGGGATTCCTTTTCGTCATGCTTCGGTCTCTCTTTCCATGGTGCGAGGAGCGTTTCTCCAGAATAAGGAATACCTATAACTTTCCTGGATTTCGGATCATACAGGGTATTGTTTTACCCTAACTTTACATGTCAATTCAAAACGTTTTGGCCGGGAAATCGCGATCGGGTTACAGTTTTTCGAGAACCGAGCGTATTCCTTTCAAAGCCTCGCCCCTGTGGCTTATACGGTTTTTGATCTCTTTTGGGAGTTCGGCGAACGTTTTTCCTTCCGGCGGATAGAAAAACAAGGGATCGTATCCGAAACCTCTGTCTCCTCTCATGCTGCGCAGCATCTTGCCTTCGCAGCTCCCGGTTGATTTTCCGACAACTTTTCCTTTTGCGGCGACCACAACCGTGCACACGAAGCGTGCCGTCCGCATGGGATCGTCGAACTTCTCCAGCGCTGACAACAGCCTGAGACAGTTGTCCAGATCCGTAGCGGATTCTCCGGCGTATCTGGATGAATGCACGCCGGGCGCTCCGTCCAAGGCATCCACTACAAGCCCGGAGTCGTCCGCAAGGGCCGTCATGCCGGATGCTGCCGAGTAGTGAAGCGCCTTTGACACGGCGTTTTCTTCAAAAGTGGCCCCGTTCTCCTCCGGCGCGGGGATGCCGCCCAGATCAGAGGGGATGAGTATTTCGAAATCGAGCCCTTCGAGAATAGAGGAGAGCTCCGTCCTTTTCTTGGCGTTGTTGGTGCCGATAAGGAGTTGTCGCCGCATCAGCTTTCGATTCCCAGAGCATTGTTTTGAATCTGCACGAGCCGAGCGATTCCTTTTCTTGCCATATCAAGCATTTCCCCAAGCTGGTTGTTCGAGAATGTTGTACGCTCTGCCCCTCCCTGAACCTCGACATATTCGTCCGCGGAGGTCATGACCACGTTCAGATCGACATCAGCGCGGGAATCCTCCGAATAATCGAGATCGAGATTGATCCCGTTGTCCAGGATGCCAACGCTGATTGCCGCCACGTTGCTCTTCAGCGGCCATCCCTTTAGATTCTCTTTTTTGCTTAGTTCCTTCACAGCGTCGTGAAGGGCCACGTACCCTCCGGTAATGGCCGCGGTTCGAGTGCCTCCGTCCGCCTGAAGGACGTCGCAGTCTATCCAGATTGTTCTCTGGCCAAGATGTTTCAGGTTCGAGACGGCGCGCAGTGACCGCCCGACCAAGCGCCCGATCTCCATGGATCGTCCGTCCACCTTGCCTCTTCTCGAGTCCCTTTGTTTCCTCTGCGGAGAAGCGCCCGGAAGCATTGAATATTCGGCAGTGACCCAGCCCAGGCCGGCATGCATGAGAAAAGGAGGAACTTTGTCCTCGATCAATGCTGTGCAAAGGAGAATGGTCTTGCCGAACTCCACAAGCACCGAACCGCTTGGCGCATCGGTATAGTTGCGTGTTAACTTGATTTTTCGTAGTTCATCGTGGTTGCGGCTATCTTTTCTCAATCGGGATTACTCCTTAAACAGCGTGTTTTCTTTTCAGATTGCCGGAAAGGAATGGAATTATAAAGGCCGGATCAACAACGGTCAAATGTTCCGTTCTTACCCGCATATTTCAGTGCGCCGTGAAAGGCGATGATCTTCAGCGGGAGTCATACC
>CAZIUL010000040.1:0-36485 GCA_964542475.1 uncultured Phycisphaerales bacterium
TCTGGGTCTGCCCACCATTTTTATATTACCTCGATATCGATCTTGATCTTTCAATCCGGCTGACGATTAGCCGTGAACAAGCGCGTGTTTAAACCAGCCTTCAACCGCATCCTGCTTCTATAAAAATCAATGACAAAAGCGTCAAGAGCGCTATCATACCTAATATCATTAATATGATCAATCAAGGACAGGTGATAGCAGCATGAACGAACATGACCCGGCCGTAAGGATCAGAGACATCTTCTTCAGTTACAACGATGTGCGTGGATCGGCTTACGTGCTGGAGAACGTGTCTCTCACGATCCCTTCACACGACTTCCTGGGGCTTGTCGGCCCTAACGGCGGGGGCAAGACAACTCTTTTGAAGGTCATCCTAGGCCTGCTGGAGACGGACTCCGGCGAGGTGCGCGTCCTGGGAAAACCGCCCCGCGAGGTAGGCCGCAGGATCGGATACGTTCCCCAGCACGCTCAGATCGATTCGCGGGTTCCTGCGACCGTGCTCGACGTGGTTCTGACCGGGTGCCTTGGAAGTTCAGCCTGGGGCTTTTCATACGGGAAACAGCAAAAGGAGGCGGCGCTCAGCGCAATGGAACAGGTGGGCGTGGCCGGGCTTGCGGACATGGAAATAAGCAGGCTCTCCGGAGGGCAGCGGCAGCGAGTGCTGATCGCAAGGGCGCTTGCATCGGACGCAAAAATCCTTCTTCTTGACGAGCCGATGGCAGGTGTGGACACTCACATGGAACAGGGCATCCTCGATCTTCTGTTTCAGATGAACGACGCGATGCCGATAGTGCTGGTAAGCCACGATATCGGTTTCATATCAACGCATGTCAAAAGGGTCGCCTGCCTGAACCGCACTCTCACGGTTCACAAGCCGGATGAGATCTCCAGCAAGGTGATCGACGAGATGTACAGCTCACACGGTGAGGTTCACCAGATACACCACATGGAATCATGCCCCACCCAGGGCATGCGGAGCAAGCCCAAGAGAAGCCGGGAAGACGGGAGTGCGAAGAAGTGATCCGCTTCATCCAGGACATGGCTGTGAATCCGCTTCTTTTGACAGGGCTTTGCGGAGGGGTTCTGGCCGCGTTTGCCTGCGGTTCGATCGGCCCCTACGTGATCACGCGGCGGATCGTTTTCATGAGCGGGGCGGTCGCGCACACAGCCCTGGGCGGGGTCGGTGCTGTTGTTTTTTTACGTCACCTTTTCTCACCAACCCTGGACTGGCTTGAACCCATGCACGGCGCCCTCGCCGCGGCAATGCTTGCCGCGGTTGTGATCGGTGCACTTCAGCAACATTCGAAGGAGCGCATGGACACGCTGATCGGTGCGATCTGGGTCATCGGCATGGCATTCGGTCTCATGCTGATCAAGTACACGCCCGGTTACCACGTGGAGCTCTTCAGCTACCTGTTCGGCAACATCGCGATCGTGAGTGTGCAGGACATAATCTTCATCGCGGTGCTCGATGCGGTCATACTGGTGTTCCTGCTCATCTTCCACAAGCGTCTCATAGCAGTGTGTATAGACGAGGAATACGCCAGGCTTCAGGGCATCAGCGTCATGAGAACGAACCTCGTGCTTCTCGTGCTCGTCGCCCTGGCCACAGTGGTCCTGATCCGGGTCGTTGGCCTGATCCTAGTCATAGCGCTGATAAGCCTGCCAGCGGCAACAGCTTCGCATTTCACGCGCCGCATGCCGATGATGATTGCGCTTTCGATCTTTCTCTGCGTTATCCTGACAACGCTGCCGCGAATGGCGGTGTATGGGACCCGGCTCTCCCCGGAATCCGCCATAGTGCTGTGCTCCGGGGCGGTTTACCTTGCGGCGCTCGTTTTTTTCCGCGTTCGGTCGAGGCTCTCTCGCGTAAGAAGCGGAAGCATGTCCGCTCCTGTTATCATCTTCGCACTGTTCTTTTTGCCGTCTCTTCCAGGGTGTGGGGAATCGGATTTGACAGGAGGCAAGACAGGGATACGGGTTGCTGTGAGCTCAGCTCCCCAGGCGTTCATCGTAAACAGCATTGGAAAGCCCCATGTTGAGCTGACAACTGTTTTGCGGCCCGGTGAAAACCCTCAGACCTTTCAGCCGGCTGACCAACAGATAACCGAGATCATGCGCGCAAAGGTCTATTTCAAGACAGGCATTCCCATGGAAGAAGGGAAATGGGCATCAGTACTTTGCAGCGGGCAAAGCGCCATGCGCATCGTGGACCTTCGCGAGGGAATTTCTCTTAGAAGAATCGAGGCTGCTGATCATCAACATGAAACTCAGGGCTGCGAATGCACAGCAGCCGGGGCAGACCCGCATATCTGGCTCTCTCCATCGCTGCTCGAGATCCAGGCCCGCACGGTAGCAGGGGTTCTATGCGAGGTTGACCCGGAACACTCTTTGGATTACCGGTCGAACCTTGATCTCTTTCTATCTGAACTCGTAAGGACCCATGACAGGATATGCAAAATCCTCGGGCCCTACCGCGGGAAAAGCGTCTACGTCTATCATCCGGCGTGGGGTTATTTTTTTGACGATTACGGAATCAAGCAGGCTGCCATTGAAATCGAGGGCAAGGAACCGTCCGACGAGGAGCTGTCCAGGCTGCAGAAGAAAATGCGCTCGGACGGCGCAAAGGTAATTTTCGTGCAACCGCAGGTGTCTGCAAGTCCGGCAGGAGCAGTTGCGCGCGCGCTCGGCGCTGAGGTGCGCCTTATCGACCCGCTAGCCGGGGATGTTACAGCCAACCTCGTGACGGTTGCCCGTGCTATTCGGGATAGTTTCGAATAGGCGCCCTTTTTTCATAAAATGAGAGCCTTGGTTTCAGTTATGACGTGAAAAACGCAGGTGTTTATATCAACAAGACACAGCACTTCGCTCCGGTTTTACCTGACATATGGGAATAACAAGTGGGCGGCTACCAGGTATGCAAAAAATGGCTAGCCCTGGAGGACATCCGCACCTATTGACGAATCGTTACCGCGCTTAAACGGACCATCGAAATCCAGGAAGACATCGATGTCCTGTATTCAAAGATAGAAGATAATTTTATAGAGTTAACGCTCAGTTCATGAGAGCCCGGTCGTGAGATGCTCACAACCACGGGAATGTTCGATCTTGGCGAAAATTTCACTTGATTCTGATGCGTAAATGTCTCATACTTGTTGACGATATACACATGAGGCACCCTTGAGACACAATAAAAAATCCAAGATCCGGGAAGGATCCTTTTTCCTGAACAGGCGGGAATTCCTGTCCCACAACGCAGCTCTCATCGCTGGTTTGAGCATTCCCGAAGCGCTGGCGGCCGGGCAAGCCCAACGTTCAGACCAGCCGTTAAACGTTATCCTGATCCACTGTGACGATTTGAACGACACGGTGGCGGGTATGGGGGGGCATCCCCAGGCGAAGACACCGAATATCGACAAACTGATGCAGCGGGG
Organism: uncultured Phycisphaerales bacterium; assembly: GCA_964542475.1. Classification (GTDB taxonomy): domain Bacteria; phylum Planctomycetota; class B15-G4; order B15-G4; family CAYZWU01; genus CAZIUL01. The sequence goes on from CAZIUL010000040.1 coordinate 3,435, forward strand.
TATGCGTTTCACCAATGCCCATTGCAACGCGCCGATCTGTGCGCCCTCACGCGCCAGCATGTGGACGGGCATCTATCCCCATACGAGTGGCCTCTTTGGTTATAGCCAAGATAAAAACAACTGGCGGAGGAATCCCACCCTCAAGGATGCCGTCACCGTTTTCGAGCACTTTGTTTCCCACGGTTATGCTGTCTATGGAACTGGTAAGGTTTTCCACAACGGCCACGAGGACGACACTGTTTGGCTGCACCCGGACGGTTTCAATGGATTGGGCTTCGGTCCCAGCTTCGGGCCGTTTCCCTGGGACGGTGTGTCCATGCATCCCAGCAAAAAGCGCAAGTTCACCGGCCATCCATCCATGCCCCCGGAATATCAGGAAGATATCTGGGGGAGTTTCGCTCCCCTTTCGGATGTTCCCACCGTGGGGAGTTACACGGGATGGTCCATGGAAACTCAAGATTTCCATTATGTGAACGAGGATGACCGCGATCTCATGCCCGATGAGAAGTCGGCAAGCTGGGTGGAAGAACGGTTAGCCGGGACGCACGAAAAGCCTTTCTTCATCACCGTAGGCCTGAACCGCCCCCATGAGCCGCGCTACGTACCGACTAAATATTATGATCTGTTTCCCCTGGATGATATCCATCTGCCGCCCTACCAGCCCAACGACCTCGCGGATTGCGCGAAAATCCTATGGATCGATCCTGATATCGGCGTGCCCACGCAGGCTAGCCAGGCTCTGAAAAACATCCATAATGCCGGCGGGGTTAAGCTCTGGAAACGCTGGATTCAGTCATATCTGGCCGCTGTCGCTTATATTGATGCCCAGGTGGGCCAGATCCTCGATGCCCTCGACGAGAGCCCTTATGCTGAAACTACAATGGTGATCCTGAGCAGCGACCATGGTTACCAGATGGGGGAGAAGGAACACATGCATAAAGAGACCGTCTGGGAGGAAGTGACCCGCGTTCCCCTCGTCGTCGCCGTTCCGAGGTTGACCCCGCCCGGAACGGAATGCCAGCATCCCGTGTCTTTGATCGATCTTTACCCGACCTTGATTGATCTGTGCGGATTGTCGCCGGATCCCAACGCCGGTGGAAACGGAGTTCCTTTGGGCGGTTTCAGCTTGCGCTCTTTACTGGAAGATCCAGGAGCCTCCTGGGCCGGACCAGCGGTAGCTTTGAGCTGCCGTCATGGAAAGGACGAGATACCGCCGAACCATCCCGGCCGGATCAATCGCCAGCATTATTCCGTACGGTCAGACAGATGGCGCTATACGCTTTGCTACAACGGGGAGGAAGAGCTCTATGATCATGAAAATGATATGAACGAGTGGACAAACCTCGCTTCGGCCCCAGCCTACGCCGAAATTAAAGCGGCCCTTCGCCAGCAGATGCTCGTCATGCTCGGTTTGTTGTGATGCATTTTCACCAGTGGTGTGTTGAGTGGCGCGAAGAAATCTTACTCCCATGCTCTCCCAAAACCGGACGTGAAGGAAGTAAGAGCCATGTTCGTGGAGTCTTTTCCTCGTGTCCGGTAGTGACGCAATTCGGCAGCCTTTTTCGCCGTCATAGCATCTCTGAGTTGATGGCCAGCTTTTTCAAAAAAAGGGTTGCGTCACCTTATCCATAATTCGATATTGAACGGCTGGAAACGGTTCGCTTGAAAACCTTGAGGAGGTTGTACATGGCTCTCGACGAAAAGCTTCTGGAAATCCTTTGCTGCCCAGCGACAAAGGTGCCGGTGAAACTTCTCACTGTGGAACAGCTCGATAAACTGAACGAGAAGATCAACGAGGGAAACGCAAAGGAGAAGGGCGGCGACAAGGTGGAAAAGCCCTTGGAAGAGGCACTCATCACCGAGGATGGCAAGACCGTCTACGCCGTTGATTCGGGCATCCCGATCATGCTCGCGGACAAGGGCATTTCAACGGATCAGCTTGGCGGGCTGTAGGCGGCCGCTTCCTGAGCTGACAACACTTTCCTGAATGAAGTGATTCTCCCAAGTAAATTGTCGTATCGCCGTACAACACGCGGGGCACGAGGATCGCCGTGGGTCCGAGAGGGGAGCTTGCGCAGTGCATCGTCTTCACCTAAACGAAGCAAGCTGCCCTCTCTAAGAACAGTACGGACTTAACCGGGTCCGGACCTCCCATGCAACAGTACCTGAATTCGCTTTCGAACCCCGCCCTACTCGAAAACCTTCTTTACTCGATCGAAGATCTCATCGATCGTTCCGATACCGTTGATGTCCCTGACGATTCCCTTGGGCGTATAGAAACCGAGGCAGGGCTCGCTTTGCTCCTTGTAGGTGTTTATTCGGTTCTGGATGATGCTCTTGTCAGCGTCATCAGCCCTTCCCTCGATCTCGGCCCGCTTGCCGAGCCTGTTGACTATCTCTTCGTCTGAAATCGATATGTTTACAACATGATCGAGCGGGCTCCCCAGGTCGGACAGGATCGCTTCCAACGCCTCCGCTTGTGGAACGCTGCGCGGGAAACCATCGAGCAGGAATCCTACCTTTACGTCTTCCCGGCCGAGCCTCTCCCTCACCATGGCGATTGTCACATCGTCGGGAACCAGCTTTCCCGCGTTCGAGTACTCCATCGCGCTTTTTCCGAGATCGGTCTCGTTCTTGATATGGTAGCGGAACATGTCACCGGTTGAGATGTGGGGAACCTCCAGAAGTTCCAACAGTTTTGCCGCCTGTGTGCCTTTTCCAGCGCCCGGTGGGCCGAACAACACTATGTTTTTACCTGGCATCTGTGTCTCCTATTCGAATGTTTCAACGGACTCCTAGCCTTTTCAAAACCACGTCAACCGCCTCATCCACCTTTATGCGTTCCTGCCTGGTGGTGTCCCTGTCCCTGATCGTGACGGTGTCGTCTTCCAACGACTGCCCGTCAACGGTTATCGCGTAGGGGGTTCCGATCTCGTCGTGCCGCCTGTAGCGCTTGCCGATCGCGTGCTGCTCGTCGTATCGGCTGTTCACGCCTCTGTTCCGGAACTCCTCGACTATTTCCCGCGCCATCTCCGGCATCCCGTCCTTCTTGACGAGCGGCAAAACCGCGGCTTTAATCGGGGCCAGCCTCGGGTGAAAGCGCATCACTGTTCTCTTCTCCATCTTTCCCTTGGAGTCAGGCACCTCATCCTCAGTGTATGCATCGATGAGGTAAACGAGAAGCCCCCTTGTGAGCCCGCCGGAAGGCTCGATCACATGGGGAACAAAACGAGCGCCTTTCTTTCCCGTGGCCGCGTCGACCTTTTCAGGATCGAGGTAGTTGAGCTTCGGCTTGAACTTCGACGAGCCGGCCTCTTTTTCGCTGACCATGCCCTTGGAGTGCGCCATGAGGTCGTACGATCCGCGGTGCGCGATCCCTTCGAGCTCGTCCCACCCCCACGGGTACTCGTACTCTATGTCGTAACACTCCTTCGAGTAGTGAGCGAGCTCGTCCGGGTCGTGCCTGCGAAGCCTGAACCTGGAAGTATCGTTAGCCATGCTCTTCCACCAGTTCATGCGCTCCTCTTTCCAGTACTCCAGCCATTTCAGGTCGTTTTCAGGATCGCAGAAGAACTCGAGCTCGAGCTGTTCGAACTCGCAGCTTCTGAAGATGAAATGCTCCACCGTGATCTCGTTGCGGAACGCCTTTCCTATCTGGGCTATGCCGAACGGCAGCTTGAGAGACTGAGTCTGCTGGATGTTTGAAAACTGCACGAACATTGCCTGGGCGGTCTCCGGCCGCAGGTATACATTCACCGGATCCAGAACCTTTTCCACCTTTGCGAGGATCTCGTCGCGCGGTTTGTCGCTGTTGTTCAGGACCGTGTTGATCACATCCTGAACCGGATCCACAGCCCCCATGAAGGTGCGGAACATCATGTTGAAGGCGCGCTCTCCGGACAGGAAGGGAGAACCGCACACGGGGCACACGTAGCCCTGATCGCCGGCTTTCGCCCCTTTCAGCTCCTTGCCGCGCCTCTCGATCCCGGGGCAAAACCGCTCTTGTACGAACAGCTCCCATTGCTTTGCCATGCCCTTGTCAGGAGCTGTGATGGAGGCTTCCTTGCCCGGCTCCGCTGTTGGCGCCTTGTCCGCCCTGAACCGCTCCTTGCACACCATGCAGTCCACAAGCGGATCGGTGAAGCTCGAAAGATGCCCGGACGAGCGCCAGACCTTGCTGTGCATGATGATGGAGCCGTCCAGGCCGACCACGTTCTCGCGCTCATGGACCATGTTCCTCCACCACTCGTCCGCCAGGTTGCGCTTGAGCTCGACTCCGAGCGGGCCGTAGTCGTATGCTGACTTGAGGCCGCCGTATATCTCCGACGACTGGAACACGAAGCCGCGGCGCTTACAGAGTGACACCACATTCCGCATCACCTCTTCTCCGTGTGCTCCGTTGCAGGCGTCTTTGTCCTCATTGGAGTTTTTCGCCATTGGAGAGGTCTCCGTTCAATCGCTCGTCAGTTACTTCCCTGTTTCCTTTTTTTCTAATTTCCCGCCAGCTTTTCGAGCTCCATGGCCATTTTATCGTCGAGACCCGGCGCCTTATCCCTGGAAAGCAGCCGTTTCACCTCGGCATGGGCCCGCTCGGCAGCGGTGAGCTTTGCCTGGGCAGCCTGCCGTCCTCCCTCGTCCCTGTCGATCGAAGGCCCCGGGAAGAACAACTCCTCCCTGAACCATTTCCGCGTGTGATCGAGGGAAAGGAACTGCTCCTGCGCCAGGCCCTGCTTGAGTATGTCCAGGGCCATGACATTGTCGCGCCGGGCAACCCCTTTGATCAGCCTGTGAGCCATACCGCACGCCTCGTTCTGAAGAAGAAGGTTCTCAAGGCTCTGGCAGCTTTCAAAATCCAGCATGCCGGGTCCTGACACCACGTTTATCCCGGCAAGTGCTGCGAGCATGGCTCCGATCCCTCCCTCCATGCCTGCCTGCCAGTCCGGAAGCTTGGAATCCGAAAGCCCCATGTAGGCGTGCGTGGGAAGGTTCATCATCTTCCCGATCTGTGAATAGGTCACATCGATCATCATCGTTTCGATCGCGCCCATGGGTGTTGTGCCCTTGCGGAGATCGAACCCGGAAGGCGATCCGCCATAGATGATCGGCGCGCCTGAAGCGGCAAGCTGGTGTATCACCACCCCGGACAGGTTCTCCGCCGTGTGCTGTACCACCGCGCCGAGAAGGGTCGCTGGAGCTGTGGCGCCGGTGAGCGGCATGGAAACAAGTTCGGCAGGCACTCCCCTTTTCGCGCATTCCACGAGGCACTGGCATGTAAGCTCGCTCCACTTGAGCGGAGGGGAGGGACAGCAGTCGAATATCGCAAGCGGTTTTTCACGCAACCGATCTCCCCCGCCCCTGACGCATACAAGCATCTCGTACATCGCATCGTACGACTCCCTGCCGAACGTACCCGTGATGACCGGTTTTCTGCAGCTCCTCAGTGCAAGCTGAAGCCTCTGACGGTCCGCAATCTCGTGTGGAACGTCCTTTGGAATCACGCAGGTGGACTGCATTGCCATGTATTCGAGAGCATCGGCCAGGCGCGCGAAATCCACGCAGTCATCGCTTGTGGGCTCCCGCACCTCCGCTTTGTCAAAGTCGTACACCTTGATCGCGGCCGAGCCCGGGTCGAAAGCGACATCGTCTCCGCCCAGCCTGAGAGCGTTCTCCCCGTCACGGTCGAACAGCGTGATCTCGGAAGGAGCTGATTCAAGCGCTTTCTCGACGAGGTCGGGGGGGATCAGGATCCTGCCCTCCGCGTCGGCTTTTGCGCCAGAACCGGCCAGCATCTCCCTTGCGGGCTCGTACTCCACAAAAACGCCGATCCGGCCGAGAACATCGATGGCTTCGGCCTTTACCGCGCGAGCGGTTTCATCGTCTATCAGCCGCAAGCAAGGCCTCATTGCTCCTGTCATCTCGTCTCCTTCAAGGAATCATGAGCCACACGAGGATTGTGTTGTTCGGTGCGCTACAGTTTTACTTCCTTCAACTTCCCATGAAGCGAAGAAATAAACCTGCTGTCGGTTCCACAGCAACCGCCAACAGCACGCGCTCCTGTACGCGCCATTGCGACAAGGTCCGATGCATAATCATCCGGAAGCTGTTTGTACTCGGCCTTGCCGGCCTTTAAAACCGGAAGCCCGGCGTTCGGCTTGGTAACCACAGGCGCCCCGCTGCAGGAAATCACCATTGACTCGGTCATCTCCTTCATCTCGTTGCTCCCGAGGGAGCAGTTGGCACCCACCATGTCAGCACCCTTCTGCACCAATGTCCAGACGGCGTCATCCGGCTTGTTCCCCATCGCGCTGAAAAAACCTCGCTTCTTCTTCTCGAACACCATGCAAACGGAGACCGGCAGGCCTGGGGCGCCTTTTCTCACTCCTGCCAGGGCTATCAACGCCTCCTCGAGATCCATCATTGTCTCGATGCTGATATAGTCGACCCCGCCTTTTGCGAGCTGCTTTGCCTGTGCGCAAAATCCATCTTCGAGCACAATGGGCTCTGCATCTCCGACCGGTGAAAGGAAAAGACCGGAAGGGCCGATGTTGCCGGCCACTATACGGTCATCGCCTGCAGCCTCGCGAGCTATGCGCGCCGCAGCAAGGTTGATCTCGTCATGCTTCTCCGACAGGCCGTGGCTTTCGAGCCGGAACCTGTTTCCCCCGAAACTGTTGGTCTGGATCACATCGGATCCCGCTTCAATGAAGCCGGCGTGCACCTTTTTCACCTTTTCAGGATGATCGAGGTTCCACAGCTCGCCGGGAGATCCGGTATCGAGTCCGAGTTTCATCAGTGAAGTGCCCATGCCCCCGTCGAGCAGGACCACGCGTTGTTCGATCAGTTCCATGATGTTATTTCTGGTCATCTGGCCTCCACAATCTTCTTTGCCTCATCCAGGGCCTCGACAGCGTTAGCGCCGTACCCGTCCGCACCTATTTCTTTCGCGTAGCTCCGGTTCACCGGCGCACCGCCCACAAGAACAGCAATCCGGCCCTTGAGCCCCTCCTGGCCGAGCATTTGAATGATCTTTTCCTGACCGGTCATGGTCGTGGTGAGGAGGGCTGACAGGCAGATGATGTCGGCGGACTCCTCCCGGGCCTTTTCAACAAACCGTTCAAGGGGTACGTCCTTCCCGAGATCGAACACCTCGAAGCCGTTGGCCTCCAGGAAAGTAGCCACAAGTGTCTTTCCGATGTCGTGAATGTCGCCCTTGACGGTTCCGATAACAACGGTCCCAGCGGATTTCTTGCCCTGGTTGCGTGCTTCGAGTTCGGGTTGAATCAGGTCCATTGCCGCTTTCATTGCATCAGCGCCCTGCACAAGCTCGGGCAGAAAATACTCACCGGCCTCCCAAAGATCCCCCACCTCCCTGACACCAGCGCCAAAGCCCTGCTCGATACACTCGAGAAGGTCCATCTTCTCATCGATGGCAGCCTTTGCGAGCTCGCGTGCCTGATCCTTGCGGCCTTTGATCACGGCTTCTCTCTGGGCCTGGTATTGTTCATCCGCGGTCATCACGCCATCCCTCAAAAAAAGCAATATCAGTTTCACGTTTACCAGCCGCTAATATTATCAACGACCGGAATTTTGCAAGGATAACAACCATCATCAGAAGTTCAATAAAAAATAAGCGCAGAAAGGTAAGTTGGCTTTCGGCCGGGAGCTCGGGGATCAGCGGGGCCTATCCGCATCAACAGCCTGCAGCCTCTCATTTACAAAAACACAATCCTCCAGCAGGCATTCCATCGGGGTCTCCTCCGCGATGAACCGGTCTTTCCATCCGGGAGAAAGCCTGTCCAGCAGGAACGCCAGGATCATTCCGGTGAGAGAAAACCACTCCCTGCAACAGAGCGTATCTTCATACCTGAAGCAGGTCAGGGCTGAAACGAGGCGTGCCTGTTTTTGAAGAGCGGCTTCTCCATAGCCTTCGAACGCCACGGTGCTCGCCCCTGCGGCGGCGACAGGCTTCCTGCTTGCCATTTCCTCATCCCGGGCGATTTCCAGCGCCCGTATCCCGGTGTACAGCGCTGCCCCGCACCGGTCTTCCATTGCTTGTTCTGCAGCTGTGCTTCGGAACAAAGCTCGTGTTCTGCGCGCCTTCCTGACCACCAGGAAGCAAGTCACCGCTCGCCTGCACGCCGTTTCATCCCGGCTTTCCAAAGCCTCGAGAAGAAAGGCTGCCTCCGACCGCCTGAACTCAGGCCGGCGCGTGCAGTACACCTGAGAAATAGCCTGTCCGCGGGCAATATCATGCAGCTCAAAGGATCTTTTGAACAGTGTGTCCATGAGACAAAAACAAGATGCCTCGAAAAACTCTGAAACGGATTCCTCGACGGATAACACACGACCGGCCTTCCCGCGTCCGGAGCGATCGAACGAAAGAGCTGCTGTGGCGCGCCCTCTGAACTTTGCGGCCTCCCCCAACACCAGCCCCGCTGGAAAGAGGCCGCAAAACACCGGCTTGTCGAGAATCTGCTGGTCAGCGAACTCCATGCCCGGCGGGACATCATCATGGTTGATGAGGAGCCCCCTTCCTGAGCCGAGTTCAACTGCGACAGGCATCTTTTCAGCGGTCCAACCCGGCCATATCCTGCTGCCGACCCTTTCCGACAGGCGGAAAAACTCGGCTGCAACCGCGAGCGCGGTTATGGCTTCAGGATCCACGACCTTCTTACCTGCACCCGCTTTGATGAGCACATCAACGGGAAGAGCTTCAGGCCCGCCTGCTGGAAGCGGGATGAGCCGCCTAGTCGAGCACGCCGCGCACAAGAGCAACAAAAACACGGACATTAACACGGATTTAAGCATCTATTTGTCTCCGCTTCTTGTCGGACCTGTCCGGTTTGTCCTACAAGAACTCTGAATTTCATCTCCCGGGCGCAGACAAGGCCCGCCCAACACAAAGGGATGTGGCCCCGACTCAACCGGATTATAAGCGTTGCAAGCACGGGCACGAAACTATAATATCGCTATAAAACATGTAGCCGGCAATTGCCGGGTGACGCAACACATCAACTCAATGGTGAGGACAAGCCGATCGACCGGATAACCGACAATAAAATGGCCCTGGACCATCTTTGCGCTTTTGTGGAAAGAAACACAAAAAAGGCGGGGTTCGAAAGAGCTGTTCTCGGGCTTTCAGGCGGGGTGGATTCGAGCCTTTCATGCGCGATCACGGCCGCGGCGCTGGGCCCCCGCAACGTACTTGCCTGTCTGATGCCGTACAAGAGCTCTCACCCTGATTCCGTGCGTCACGCCGAAATGCTGACGGACCAGCTAGGAGTGGAGCGCGTTCTGCACGACATCTCCGCATCGGTGGACGCGTACTTCGATCGTTTTCCCGGCGCTGACCGGAACCGCCGCGGAAACAAGATGGCTCGCGAAAGGATGTCCGTGCTCTACGACCAGTCTGCAGCCTTCGAGGGGCTTGTTATCGGAACATCCAACCGCACCGAGATCATGCTCGGGTACGGCACGCTTCACGGGGACACGGCGTGTGCGATAAACCCGCTTGGAGGGCTCTACAAGACGCATGTCTTCGAGCTGGCAAGAGCTGCCGGAGTACCGGAAGAGATAGTGTCCAAGCCCCCCACGGCTGATCTGTGGAACGGGCAAACCGACGAAGGGGAGCTTGGATTCGCGTACCGCGACGTGGACCGCCTTCTCTTCCATATGATTGAAAAGGGCGAGCCCGACAGTGTGCTCGTTGAGTTCGGGTTCGGCCGGACCTTCATCGAAAAGGTCAGGGGCATGGTGGCTCGTTTCGATTTCAAGCGCAGACCCCCTTTGACGGCGGAGCTGCCGCCCGAGCTGTTCGAGGGCTGAGAACCGTAGTCGCATGTTCCGGCCGTGATCAAGGCAGGCGGCCGGCGCGGAAAAAATCGTTCGGTTGACTCAAGTGAACCAAGCAGATAATCATGGAACAGACAACCCGCGAGACATCCATTGTCCGCGGCCTGGTCGTTCAACGGCTGACCTGGTTTTGGGCCTGCTCGTTGCAGCCGTATCCCTGCTCTTCCACCTGACCTACTTCAGGCACGGTGTTCAGAACCTCGTGGACCTGGGGGTCGTCTGCGGTGACGCCGAAAGGATACTCGACGGAGAAGTCCCGGGCAGGGACTTCATGGAATCGTACGGCCCGGCCCGTTTCTACATAACAGCCCTAGCGTTTTTTGTGGCGGGCAAAAGCCTTCTCACGTTCAGTGCCGTGTGCGTGCTGTTCCTTTCCATCAAGGATGCCATGGTATTCCTTGCGGCGCGCTTCCTCCTGTCGAGGCGCTGGGCGCTCTATGTCGCCGCGCTTTCGATAATGGTTCACGGCCCGATCCACAAGGTGTTCCTGGCTTTTTCAGCACTCCTGGTAATCTTGGCCGCGTTCCGATTTGCAAAAAAACCGGGCATCGGTGAAGCGGCTCTGCTGGGCGCTGCCGCTGCCGTGGCAGGGCTTTTCAGGTACGATGTCGGGGCCGCGGGCATTGTCATTGGCCTGCTTCTCCTTTGCGTTGCCCGCGGGCACGATACCAGGATTGTTACGCTCCTCAAAAAACCGGGGGCTTTCTTTCTGGGTATCACAGCGGTTGCATTTCCGGTGTGTGCCATGTACGCGCTTTCCGGGGTTTCCGCACCCGCCTTTGTGGACCATCACCTGAAAAGGGTGTATTGCCTGGAACAAGCGAACGCGGGCAGCCCGAGTGCGTTCGACCTGCCTTTCTCTGGAGAGCCTTTCGAGTACCTGTTCGGGTACCTACTCGTGTTCTACGCCGCTGTCGTGCTGTCTTGTGCCGCATCGGCTCTACTCCTGTGGCGATCAAAGAGCAGGGACAGGCCGCGCGCGATCACGCTCTTGGTTCTTGTGTTGATGTGTGTGCTTCTCTACAACCAGGTCAGACTTGGCGTAAAATTCACACGCATGAGCCAGATCTCCCCCCCGTTTTTCATGCTCACAGGGTTCCTTCTCCAGGGCCTGCACGGCCGCTTGTCCTCATTGGACAGCACTCGTTTTATCCGCGGGCTGAAAGCAGCCTGTCCCGCCGCCGCAATCGTCTTTTTCGCGTTTCTCGGGGGTTACATCTGGTCTTACGAGGGGTGTTACTCGCAGGATTCCTTTGCGGTTCTCAGGCTTCCAAAACACTATGTGGACAAACCAACGGCCCGATGTTTCTTCAAGAGGATGAAAGGGCTCGAAATCGAAGAGGTGATCGACTACATACAGACGCACGTGCCTGAAAACGAACCGATCTTCACAGGGCCTTCCTGTCCTCTTTTCCACTTCCTTGCCGACCGGCGCAACCCGACCCCCTTCACGGATTTCACTTTTTACTACTTCAACAAAAAAAACCAGGAGCTTGTGATCGAATCGCTCGAAAAGGAAGGCGTTAACATTATCGTGCACTGGCGGCGGGAGCTGACGGGTTTTTACTTCGAAAACTGCGCCCAGACGCTCACGAGTTACCTGAAAACGAATTTCGTTCCCTTGAAAAGCCAAATCGGCCGTTTTGTGATCTTAGAACGCTCGAAATGACTCTGTTTTTGACATCCGGTCATCGATCGGATATTCATGGCCTTGAACGATGTCGATTGTTTCGAAAAGCCGGGACTGTTCATGAAGCTTCACCGAGAAACAGTGTTCCTCTGCCTTGCAGCGGCGTTATTGAGCGCTACGTTTTCATGCTCCCCTGCAAACCCTCTCAAGAACAAGAACGTCATCATCGTTCTGGTGGACACGCTGAGGCGCGACCATGTCGGAGCGTATGCCGCTGAAAAAAACAGGAAACTAACAGCATGCATGGATGAGCTGACAGTGAAAGGGTTTTCGTTCAGCCGCGCGCTTGCTCCATCATCGTGGACCAAGCCGTCAGTGGCTTCCCTGATGACAGGGCTTTACCCCGGCAGGCACGGGGCGATTGGAAACCTCAAAACCTATTGGAACCTGGCTCTCCTCGACCATGCTCATGAAACCTTTGCAGAGCGCATGAAGTCCGAGGGGTACCAAACCGCGGCTTTCATCACAAACCCGCACATCGTTCCATTTTTCCAGTTCCACCAGGGGTTCGACGAGTTCATCCAGCCTGCAGGGGATGCCCGTGAGCTTCTCGATAAGGCAGCGGGGTGGATCGAAAACAGGAAGAGCGGGGACAGCTTTTTTCTCTACCTTCACATCTTCGATCCTCATGACCCTTACTTTCCGCCCGAGGAGTACAGAAAAAGGCACGCTATTGAAACACCTGTGACAAAAGCGCCGTATGCACGGGTTGGGCGGCCGGACGGAATTCGCGCCTGGATCGAGCAGTTCGACGCATGGAGCCTGTGTCCGGACAAAAGCGGCTTCGAGTTCGAGTTCGATTACGAGAAGTATGCGGCTACCCTGGATGATGAGCTGGCTGAAATGGGGCCGGACAAGGTCCGGTCGATGCTCTTTCTCGATTTCAACGGACGCGATGACCCGGCGCTGGCCAACAGGATCGAGTACCTGACCTCCCTGTACCGCGGCGATGTGGACTACACGGACGACTCGATCGGGGCCTTCATCGCCGAGCTCGAAAAAAACGGAGTGCTCGACGACTCGATCGTTGTTTTGACATCGGACCACGGGGAATCGTTCCTGGAGAGGGGCTGCTGGGGCCACGGTTTCGACGTGCATTCGGAAGAGGTGGACATCCCTCTCATCTTTCGCGTTCCAGGGCGTGACGGACCTATTGCCGGAGCTTACAACAACCCGGTCAGCCTCGTTGATGTCTTTCCTACCGTGCTCGACATGCTCGGCATGCCCTGTCCCCAAGACCTGGACGGATGCACACTCTGGCCGATTATCAACGCATCAGGCTTATCCGAAAGAAGCGAACGTCCGGTTTTTTCCGAGCTGATCCTCGAAGAAGGAGACTATGTCACAGCACTGTTTTCCAGCGGGAGCAAGCTCATCCGCACCGATCTTCCGGAGCATCCTGTCAAGTGGGTATATTTCGATGTGGAAAAAGACCCGCTGGAAAAACTCGGCATGTCCATCGATGAGGGGGGACAAGCCGCGAGCGCACTCAAAATAGCGATCGAAGAGCTGATAAAAAACCGTACCCTGCATCTCTTCGGAACCGGCCCGGAAAAAGAGATCAGCGATGAAATGCTGAAGCAGATGAAACAGTTCGGGTATCTGTAGGGGCAAAAGATCTTTCGCCCTCTTTTACCGAAACAGTGTGCTATTTCTCAACACACGCTCACTCCAGATCAGGCCCGCCTGTCTCCTCTTTTCCTTTTCTTGCGAACCACACTATGAAGATACAGAGCGCTGCCAGCATTATGATGCTTGTCAATTCGCCCGTACTTCCCTCGAGCGCCTCGTCGCTCATGATATGAACATTGGCTTTTGCCTGCTTGAATGCATCGAGAGATGCAACAGGATCAGCAGCCACCTTGGTCATTGCCAGCAGAATCGCGTTGATGATCCCGTCGAAGATCCCCATCAGCGCACCTCCGGCGATCAGGCCGGATGCGATGAGGATGCCGCGGTTGTGGCCCGCCTTTGTCACTGCTTCGGGCTCGTTCTTGCGCTTGCGGCCAACCACCCAGGCGAGGAGTCCGCCGATCAGCACGGGAACGTTCAGCTCGAGCGGCAGGTACATGCCGAGCGCGAAAGCGAGCGCAGGCACCTTGGCCATCTGGAGGATCAGGGAAAGCAGAACTCCCAGAGCGAACAGGTACCACCTCAAAGGCGCTTCCTGCGTGCCCATGATGCCCACAAGGATCTCTTTCATGGCCGTGGCCTGGGGCGCTGGCAGGCTGTCCGTTCCAAACCCCTGGCCCGCGGGCGCCTGCGACAGGATCCACATGGCGAGCCCGCAGAACACTGCTGCCACGAGCGTGCCGACAAATTTCAGCCCGAGCTGTTTCTTTGGAGTGGCGCCTATCCAGTGGCCGATCTTGAGGTCGGATGCGAGCGCGCCTGATGCGCACAACGCCGTGCAGACCACGCCGCCGATCAGCATCACAACAAACATCCCCTCTCCGCCTTTCAGGCCCAGATTAAGCATGACGACTCCTGTCACGATAATGGTGAGCATGGTCATGCCGGACACCGGATTGGTGCCCACTATGGCGATGGCGCGCGCAGCCACCGGCGCAAAGAGAAAGGCTATCACGCCGCATAGCAACGTTCCCACCAATGCGTAGAGAAAAGCATCCTGCAGCCCCAGCCCGAACGAGTAGAACAGGAAAACCCCGCACAGGGTCATCACGATTCCAACGCCTGTCACCGATCCTGATAAGGACTTGTCGGTCCTTGGAACATTGGCGGCACTTCCGCTGCCGGCTTTCGCACCGAGCCCTCCAAGCCCTTTCATCATCGACTTGAGCATCGAGGGGATCGCCTGAATGATTCCCATTATTCCGGCGCCCGCGATTCCGCCGACACCGATGATCTTGACGTAGTGTTTGAAAACCTCATCCCGCGTCATTTCGCCGATCAGTATATCACCCGGAGCCAGCACACCTGTCATGCTCTCTCCGATGGCGTGCACGATGGGAATGAGCACAAACCACGACAGAAAGGAGCCCGCGCAGATCACGGCCGCATACCTGAGCCCCACTATGTAGCCGAGCCCGAGGATAGCAGACGCGTTCAGAATCCGCATGGCCATGAACTGTTCCTTCAGGAACTCGCCGAGATATACGGTATCAAAGGTTATCTTCTCCTTCCACGCGTGGCAGGTCGTTACAAGGCCGTCATACACGATCCCCAGAAAAGCCGCTATAGCGAGCACCTTTGCCTGGCCTCCGCCGGATTTCTGCCCGGACACGAGTATCTCGGTCGTTGCGGTCCCTTCCGGCCAAGGGAACTTCCCGTGCTGCTCCACCATGAAGTAGTACCTGAGCGGGATGAGAAAAAGAATACCGAGACACCCGCCGAGAAACGCGGTCAGTATGACCTGATACCAGGTGGGCGTTGAAGCCACGATTCCTTCATCAGCGAGCATGTAAAGCGCTGGTATCGTGAAAACAGCGCCGGCAACCACGTGCGAGGAGTTCGCACCGATGGACTGGATTATCACGTTCTCGAGTATCGTGGATTTCCGCGCCATGACGCTGCCTATTCCCATGGAAAGGATGGCGATCGGTATTGCCGCCTCGATCCCCTGTCCCACCCTGAGCGCAAGGTATGCCGCAGCCATGGAAAAGATCGCACAGAAAATCAACCCCATTATCAGTGAGCGCGGCGTGACCTCCTTCATTGTGCTCTCAGCCGGAATCATGGAAACATACTTTTCCCCCGGTCCCAGCTCTTTTCGCGCGTTGTCAGGAAGGCTGTCCATCTCCATTGGTGCTTTCTCTTCGGTCACTTCGATTTCCTTTCAGTTGCAGATGTACCGTGTGATGTCATAAATGAAAAAACAAAGTCTGACAAAGTTGAACCCTTCGGACAACCTTTTATTGACCATAGTTCATATTTGTAGGAGAATCGAGATTGGCCGGTTTTAACCTTGGCAAGCGATTTTTAAGCGAAAACAGTATCATGCACACAGGCCCGGAAGCCAAGACTACTTTAGTCCCGTCCCTGGTGGCGGCAGCGCTCCTGGCCCTTGGCGCGGCCTGTTCCGACGACCGTTTCATCAAGGCCAGAACCTACGATTTCTTCGCTGACATGTCAGGCGCGGAAATCGTATCGAGCGGCGCCGTGATGGCGCCCGACGGGTTAACCGGTCCTGCACACCCGTGGACAGATGACGAAAGGCTCTTCTATCCCGCGCCTCGCCGAACCTTCATACGTTTCAAGAACGTGCCGATCGGTAACAATGCGGTCTTAAGCGCCGGGTACGGGCTCATGCCGGGCTGCAGAAGGCCCGAAAAACCGGAAAAGGAGGGGTGCCTGCTGTTCAGGATCGAGGTGTCGGCAGGGGGCAAGCGGCACAAGCTTTTCGAGGAAAAGATCGATCCGTTCGAGATAGAGCCCGGTAAAATGAAAAGCATGGAATCCAGGCTCCCGGACCTGGGCGCCGAGTATGCGGATTTTGTTTTCACGTCCGACAGGAACGCGAACCTGGAAAACATCCGGGCTGCCTGGTGCAGCCCCGTTCTCAGGTCAGATGGGTGGAAAATCACCGCTGAAGAAGCGGCTGTCACCTTTGCAAGGAGCTGTTCACATCTCCTGGATTCAAGGGTTTTCAGAGGCGAAAACATTGACACATCCTCGTTCAGGGCCGACTACGACGAGGAGAACAGCATCTTTCTGAAAAGCGAATCGGGGCGCCTTCTGATGCAGACAGCGCCTGCCACTGCTGTTTTCGATGTGCATGTTCCTGAAAACGCTTGTCTCAGCTTCGGGACCGCGCCAATCGGTGCACAGAAGGGCAACGATGTTCAAATCAAGTTAGCGTTCAGTGTTCTAAATGACGGCCAAGAGGTTTTTCGTAAAACCGTCCCTTTGTCCGGAGAGGCTGTTTCCCGAAGGATCTCGATCCCTTTGGAATCCCGCGGCCAAAGCATGAACAGGATCGAGCTCTGCACATCGATCGAAGATCCAAAAAGCCGCAAGGACACAAAGGCCGCGGCGGTGTGGATTCACCCGTTGATCGAGAAACGCTGCTCAGCACCCAGGCAGAAGGCATCGGATGGCAGGAACATCCTGTTACTCGTGGTCGACGCTTTGAGAGCGGATCACCTTTCCTGTTACGGATACGAGCGCGACACGACCCCTTGCCTGGACAGAGCTGCCGGGAACAACGGAGTGATCTTCGAGAACGTGCGAGCGCAGAGCTCTTGGACGGTTCCTTCCACAGCCACCATGCTTACCGGCATGTATTCGTACGCCCATGGCCTGTACGATGCCTACCACTGGTACCTGGTCCCGGGAATCACCACCATCACCCAAAGCTTTCTCGAATCCGGAATGACAACCACGGCATTTATCGCAAACCATCTGATCTCCGAGGACAACAATTTCCATGCGGGGTTCGAGACATACCACGAGCTGCCGTTTCACACGGCTGCCCAGCTTAACCGCGCCTTCCTGAACTGGCTCGACAACCATGAAAATGAGCGCTTCTTCGCGTACATCCACTACATGGAACCGCACATGCCGTACGCAGCGCCGGGATCGGGTTTCAACCGGTACGGATCCGCGGCTTACCCCGAGGGCAACAGGGGCCCAGCGGTGTCAGATGAGATAATATACCGGTTCACAGCACATGAAGGGCCGGGTCCTCCGGAAGGTAAACGCGATGAGCCGGCGGACCGTACAAGAGAGCCGAGCGCCGCGGAAACCGAAAACATCAATAAACTCCTGGACCTTTACGATTCCGAGATCTCCTACTGGGATGAAAGGTTCGAGCTTCTTGTCCAGGAGCTCAGCGCGCGCGGGCTGCTGGAGAACACAATCGTGGTCGTCACGAGCGACCACGGCGAGGAGTTCAACGAGCATGGCATGTTCCTTCACGGCCAAAGCCTGTATTCCGAACTCCTTCATGTGCCGCTCATATTTTTAAACTCGGGACACGCACCCGGTCGACGCAGCGTGGCCGCGGGGCTGATCGATCTCGCTCCAACACTTTCGAAACTCGCCGGCCTTTCAAGCGCCTTTCCCGGCGAGGGACCTG
This sequence comes from uncultured Phycisphaerales bacterium, assembly GCA_964542475.1. Classification (GTDB taxonomy): domain Bacteria; phylum Planctomycetota; class B15-G4; order B15-G4; family CAYZWU01; genus CAZIUL01. The sequence goes on from CAZIUL010000040.1 coordinate 21,014, forward strand.
GAAAGGAACACGCAGCAGCCGGATGCGACCTGTTCGCCCCCGGAGCCGGGCACGATCTTCTTTTCGCCGAGACAGCTCACGGCCTGGACCGGCCCGGCAATACCATGGTGATCAAGAGGGCTGTCATATCAGACAAGTGGAAGGGAATCGTCTCGCTCGACACGGGAGAGATCGAGCTGTTCGATCTGGATTCGGATGGAGGGGAAACCATGAACCTGTCGTCTTCCAGGCCCGAACACGCGCTTAAGATCGAGGCGCTCATCAACAACTGGGTGAAGGAATGCCGAAAAACAGCCCCGTACAACATAAGCCTGTTCGACGCATCCGCACTGAAAAAACTCAAGGAAATGGGATATATCCGGTAAATATCTGAAACGCCCTGCCGTCAACGATACCTCTTGTTAGGCAGCCGCTTTTCAACCGCCAACATTTTTGGAAACCTCTTGTGCGGCTCTTCCTGGTACCAGTAAGCCACGCTCGAGTAGTCGTTCCCCTGGTCGTTTGCGTGCCCGTGCTCGATTGTGACCTTTATCGACTTCTTGAAATGTACCGGATCCTCGACATGAAACCTGTAAACGCTCCACTTGCCTGACCACTCCTCCAGGTCTCCGGCCAAAGAAATCCCATGGTACGGTCCCGCGTACTCCCCGCTTGGAAAGCCCCAGGCGCCGCAGAAATAGTCTTCGGTGCCTGTTCCGTGAAGAGACGGCGGCCACTTTTCATTGTCCACGAAGATCATGTCATCCCCTTCGCCGAACCACGTGTAGTTCTGATTGAACGCTTCCGTGTTATCCACGTTCAGGAGGCACCCCGCATAATGTCCTCGACCCCTGGCATCGAGTATCACGTAGTTTTCCTTGCCGTCCAGGTTCACCTCGTTGGAGCTGTCCGCCTGAAGCTGCCCCTTCTTTTTCGGGTAGGCGATCCTTTTGCACGGGTTTTCCCTACGCCACTGCGCATGGAAATAGCCCGCATCATCAGCCGGATCCTCGTAAGCCTCGTAGTCCACGTAGTAGTAAAAAGCGTCGACCTTGGCAAAGGACTGGTTTTCCACCTCTATTCTCGCTGACCTGTTGAAAGGCATGGGAAAGTAACAGTTCATACCGGCCTGGATACCGCGGCCCGGTTTTGCCACCATGTTCAGCGGCAAAGAGACGAACTGCTTTGCGACCGCATGGCCCACGCCGAAAAAATCCCCGATGGGCGCCTCTACGGACGGCTGTTTCTCGTCGTCCCAGAACATCCTCATGAGCAGCTTTCTCAGGTAAAGCTCGTCTTTTTGACAGCTCACTGTTATCCATATGTGACGTATGCATCCCGGTCCTTTCAGGCGGGCGATTGTCCGCTTCTTTCCGCGGGGTATGACGATACAATCCTTGTTCCGGCCGGTGCGATCCCAGCTCGACTCTCTCTTGCTTGTAGCGTCCCGCAGTGTTGCGAGCCCGGCAAGCGGACTTCCAAAGGAAGGGTATCTGTTTTGGGGCATCTTCTGTTCCTCATTCCATTTCGATCGAAGAAAGTTTTTATGATCTCGAAAGCGTATAGCTTACACCCTAAACCGAAGTCTGCAAGAAGTGTTCAGTGCTCAGAAAAGAGAAGAGGCGGCAACAGAGTGCCGCCCTCCAGTTGAAACGACATGTGCCGATTGAATATTGGAGGGCGCCGCTCCGTCGGCGCCGTAAACGAACCCACACCGAATGGACTAATACGTTCAGGATCAGTGAAGAAAATATGAGGCGGCAACAGAGCGCCGCCCTCCAGGCTGTAAAGAATGCCAGGCATATCAAAAAAAACCGCCCGCCTTTGCAGGCGGACGGTCTTTTTTATAAGAGCCAATCCGTGTCTTTACGGGTCTATTGTCAAGGTGATTGCATTCGAAGCAAAGAAAGACGGCTTGGCTGAAACCATGTATGCAAAGTAAATGTTCAAACCGACCACACTGGGATCCAAGGGACCGTATGTGTTCAGTGCTGCCGCGGCCTGGCCTGATGCGTTTAGCTGGCCCATGAAGTTATAGAAGACCGGGCTTCCGAGCGAGGACATGATGATGTTGGTCAAAACATCCCATTTGATCGGCAGCACAGCACCGCCGGGCAGCGGCACTCCAGGAGATGTCCCGGTGGCCGAACCGAGAAGCAGGTAGTTCCTGTTTCCAAAGCCGGAGCCGGCATCGAAGCAGAAATCAACAATGCCTCCGGTTGCAGCGGACAGCGAATAAGCCTCAGCCCATAGCGAAGGATCGAGGTTGACCCTTATCACTTCGAAATCATCGAGCAGGGCTTCCACAACGCTATCGTTCGGGTTGTCTTCCGAAATGAAGCGAAACTTGACGCTGCTGCTCGGGGTGACGTAATCCGACACCTTGATCGAATGCAGGGTCCACGAGGGCTGGTTGTAAATCTGTTCAACGGTTACCCATGGCGAACCGCCGGTACCGCTGATCTGGATCAGGTGCGGCTCCTGCTCGCCGTTGGTGCTGTGATAAAAATAAGTGTAAAAATTGACGGTTGCGTCGCCGCTGGACAGGTCGATCGCCGGGCTCCTCAAATAGGTGGGGCCGCCGTCGACATCGTCATCACCGATGCCGCCTCCGTCCTTGCCAGTGACGTAGCACATCGTACCATCTGCTGAATGGTCATCACCCGGCTGTGCATCGGTCGAGCCCGGATCCGCGCGCTCCCACTCGCCTGTGGTTATGTTCGTGCTCCAAAAAACCCATCCCATGTCGGTTTCAAAGTCATCTTCAAACACGACCTCCTCGAAGCCTATGTCAAAAGAATAGACATCGCTCGGAGCGGTGAACGGAGAAAACACTGTCGAACCGCCGTCGCCCTGCGCGCTGAAGTAGTATTCGGGCGTGTCCCCGGGCTTTGTATTAGGCAGAGAAGCCGTGTAAAGGTTGCCGCCCATTGAAGTGAGACCTACTGTGTTGTACGCGCCGGAATCCAGGCGGTAGTACATGAGGCCGGAGCCGGGTACGTAGTTTTCCAGTCCGTTGTTGATCTGGATGACCAGCTCGGTTTCAGGACCCGGAGGCAGGTACCCTTCCGGCAGCCCCTGCGGCGTGGAAATCGACAGCGGAGGAACACCTCCCATGCCAAGATCAGGGCTGCCCCAATATGCACCCCACTCGAACATTTCGTACTTTACGCTTCCCCACAGGCCGTAGGTGTACATCCTTCTGAGAGCCCACTGGTGCGCTGCTCCCTGGGTATAGTCGCCTGATGTCACCTTTGTGGTGAAGTAGTAGTCCATCGACTGGCTGGATCCGTGGTTGGGATTGCTCCAGCCCGGGCATCCGTACGCCACTTTTGTCGCGCCCAGGAAACCGACACCGCCCCTTTCTAGCATCTTCTGCCCGATGTTGGTATAGTCGGTGTCTGAGTTGCTGCAAGCGTCCGCAAAGATGATGGCGGGGTAGCTGTCGTTGAGGTAGGAACAGGTGCTGGTGTCAACAAACGGTCCGCTCGAGTAGTAGATGTAGCAGCCTGTGGGGTTGCCGTGGCCGGCCCAGTTCACGAAAGCATAAGTGCCGCTTGACCAGGCGTTCTTCACGTTGTTCCAGGTCAGGTCATAGTCCATGGGGTAAGAGGAATAGCCCTGCTCGTAAAGCCTTGTCTTTGTCCAGTCCGACATCCATGGATGAAGGCTCGGGTTGGTCTTGTACTCCATGAGCACCGCGTTGTCCGTGTTCGACCAGAAAAAGGCGGCCGGAAGAAGTATGTTCTTCTTGAAGCTCGGGTCGTTGTTGAGCTCGTACGCCACGGATTTGTTGCATATGCTCTGCACCAAGGTTGCGCCGCTCCAGGGGATGCGGCCGACATTGACCTCGGAATAGAAGTCGATGTTGTCCGAGTTTTCCCCGTATTTGTGGTCATTGTCACTATCCCATGACTGGTTGTCGGGAAGTGAAAGCTCCGCGAAGTAAAGGTCCGTCTCAGGCTTGCCGTACCCCACATCCTGTTCGCAGCGGCGCATGTGCACATCGTCGTAGTGCCCAACAAGAAGCACGTCCTCGATGCCCCACGATCCGAGATTGTCTCTGAGAAACATTCTCATCTCAGCGGCGAGGTCCCACCCCGTGTAGTTTGAACTGATCCAGTCAGTGGTTACGACCTCAACCGTGCGGCCCTTGGTGGTTTCCCAGTCCACGAGAGGCTGAACAGCCGATGTCAGCGAGCTAAGGGTGATTATCACGAAGTCGTGAAGCCCTCTGCCTTCGGACAAGGTGTTGCTGGGGTACCAGCTCTGTGCCTGGTTGTAGTTGTAGACTATCTCGCTTGCGGTCCTCTCGGATCTAGGCAGGTTTTCAAAATGGATCGCGCCTGGCACGAAGGTTTCCGGAACCGTGTAGCCGACCTCAACATTCAATGACGGATGGTAGATGAGCTTCCCTGACTCGGGATGATAGGTAAACGGGGTAAAGCGCACATCCACCAGGTTGTACTTCCTGAATCCGGCTTTCCGCACGAACTCACCGTTCGCGGAAGGATAGGGAGCATCGCTACCATAGACCGAGCTGTAGTTGGAGTCGTACATCTCCTTGTCCTGCTGGTAAAGCACCGGGTTTTCCGCGTCGCCAGGCACCCGGAACAGGGTAGCCGGTGGGATGTCATAGGTTCCCGGAACTGTAATCTCATCCCCCGGCGAAAAGGTTACGCTGTCGACCGTTGCTCCCGGAGGAACCGCGATCGCAAAGATCTTGGACGGAAGGTTCGGCTTTCCTGGAACGAGAAGACGGCCGAACCCTTCCATTGTGATTTCATGGCCGTTTGATGTGCTTTGGATATCGTAGCTGCCCGCCTCGATCGAGACAGACAAGGTCTTCTCCCCATCTCTAGCATCGACTGGTCCTGCCATGATCAATGCTGCAGAGCAGGCTACAATAAAAAGAAAACCGAATTTGAAAAGTTTACGTTCCGACATGGATCAGTCCTCCAAAAAGACGCTTTTTAAGGAAAGTTTTCGGAATATTGAACAGTTATCCTGAGAAGTACCTTCAACAAAACAAAAACCAGGTGACTCACTACGACCTTTTTACCCCTTCCAGAAAAGGGTTGGTCTTCAAAAGGATAGGTTTTTGAACTGAAAGAATATAGGCGCTCTTTGGCTATAAATGTGGCTGGCAAAGTATTATACAGCCTGCCCCAGGCTGAACAACAAAAATACGATTAATTTGTGTGAGTATGTGTGTGTTCACCCGTTTTTGAGTGGGGCGTTTCTCAGAACGGCCAAGCCTGCTCCATTTCGAGCTCTTGCCTGAGCCCGGCATGCTCGAGCATCTCCCTGACCTCGCCCGGAGGAATCCTAAAAGCGGGTCTGCCCGCAACTTCCGCTTGTGCATGAACTAATGCGGCGGTAGCGCACGCACAGGAAAGCAGCCCGCGCGTATCGTTCTTTTCAGGCGTGTCAGCAGAGCTGTGACAAAACCTAGTGGATTCGTCCCTGAAACTGCATTTCCATGAAAGAGTAGGAACTCCTTCCAGTAGGAAATTGAGGTGATCGCTGTGCAGGCCGAGCGAAATCCCGATTTTATTGTCAATACCAATGGGAGCCAGAATATCTGTTACTCGGTCAAGAAGCGGAAAACAGGCTCTGCTCCCCCCGGCGATCAGCTGAACAGGCTCTGATACTATGTCCAGGTTCATGTAGGAAATGATATTGTCGAGAACTGCCTTGTTCGAGCGCACGTGATGCATGGAGCCGCAGAGCCCTGTTTCCTCACCCATGAAAAAACAGGCGGCGATCGAACGTCGTGGACGCTCCGGGAGCCCTGCAAGAGCCCTGGCAGCCTCGAGCGCAACAAGCACGCCTGAGCCGTTATCCATTGCACCGTCCGAGATATCCCACGAATCAAGGTGCCCGCCGAAATAAACGTACTCACCGGGTATTTCGCGCCCTCGCAGAATGCCGATCACGTTGGCTGCCTTGGCATCGAAAACCCTGTTTTTCATGGCCATGCGCACAGAAACGACCCGGCCGGAATTGAGCATGCGGCGCATTCCCATGCCGTGCTCGCGGCTGATGCCCACACCGGGAATGGAGGAAAGCTTCGAAAACGCACAGGTGCCTGTCTTGGGCAGGTCTCCGTTTTCCCTGCTCATCAAAAGAAACCCGGCCGCACCCGCCCTTGCTGCGGCGGACAGCTTGACGGAACGGTGACACGCTCTTTTCCCCTCCGGTCCGCCATCTTCCGCAAGCACGAACTTGCCCTTGACCTCACCTTTGCACTCGGTGAAATCGTGCGGCGCGCCGTACCCCGCGTCGATCACGTCACAGCACAACCCTGCTTCAGGCGTTGAACATGAGAGCCCAAGAGCAAAAGCATGAACCGTCTTTTTCCCGGGTGAAAGCACCTCGATCACAAGCGGCCCCCTCTCCCAGCCAAGAACAGGAAACGGTTCCGTTTTCACCTCATCCAGTCCGGATTTTTTCAGTGTCTCTTCGACAAAGGACTGGGCGGCAGCACCTCCAGCGCTTCCGGACAGCCTTGGACCGATATTGTCAAGAAGATGCGAGCTGTTCTTCCGGATGGTGCTCCGGGCAAAAACATCGCCGAAAAGCGCCTGTAAAACACCTTCTGCTTGCGCTGCTTCGTGGTCCGCCATGGTGCTGCTCCTCGTTGAACCGGTTCGTGTATTCCGGTGTGGCGTTCATCCTTCCCCCCATGCCTTTTATTCTGTTTGACCCTGAAATACCAGCCTCATATAATTCCATATCTTTTTTGTAGAAAGAGCCCCTTGGCACGACATCTATCTTTTATCTTTCTGCTTTTTAAAAATGAATCGGATTTACTCGCAAACTCGAAGGGACGAACTCCATGAATAAAGGACACCCAAAAGGACTGTACCCTCTTTTTTTTACGGAAATGTGGGAGCGCCTGGCTTTCTACCTGATGTTGGGCATCCTGATCCTATACTCCGTCGACAACGAACGGGGCGGGCTGGGCCTGTCCATCAGCCAGGCCACGGAGATCTACGGCTGCTACATGGCCTTTGTCTACTTCACCCCATTCCTGGGCGGCATGATCGCCGACCGATACCTCGGCTTCAGGCGGGCCGTGGCCCTGGGGGGGTTCCTCATGGCGGCGGGTTTCTTTTCGCTCGGTGTAAGAAGTCTCCCCACCTTTTATGCCGGCCTGGTCCTGGTCTGCGTGGGAAACGGTTTTTTCAAACCCAACATCTCCGCAATGGTGGGTAACCTGTATAAACCGGGCGATCCCAGACGGGACGCGGGTTTCAACATCTTCTACATGGGTATCAACATCGGCGCCTCCATATCGGCCCTCCTGGCTGCACCGCTCAGAAACCTCTGGGACTTCAACGTGGCTTTCATCGGCGCCGGGGTGGGTCTCCTCATCGGCGTGAGCATCCTCCTTTTCTACTGGAAAACCCTGGCCAGCGCGGACATACGCTCCAAGCCCGATCCGGAGGACGTGGGACTGGGGAAGATCGCTCTGGTCATCCTTCTTCCTGCGGCCCTCTTCGCTGCCATCGGTTACTTCGTGGGTGATTACTTCGATACCATTCGCGACTCCATCGGGGCCGTCACCTTCGCCTTTCTCGTGGGCATGGTCCCCATCGTGGCCTACTTCGTGATGCTGGTCATCAAGGCCGGTCCGGAAGAGAAACCCGGGCTGGCGGCGCTCCTTCCCGTGTATGTTGCGGGCGGGGCCTTCTTCATGATCCTTCATTTGAGCGGGGGGCTCATGACCTTTTTCACGGAGCACAATACCAGCCGCGAGGGCGAATGGGTCCCGGCCTTCTTACAGGAGTCTTACTGCCAGAAAGCCATGCCCTCGTACTACAAGAACGCGGCCCAGGAGGTTCCAAGACCCACCGAAGAGACACTGCTCAAGGTGAAACAAAACCTGGAGTCCATGTTCGGCGCCAAGCGGATCAGCGAGGGAGGACTTCATCAGTTGAGCCAGGACTTCCCCGAGGTGCGGATCATCGATGTGGATACGGATCCGGATGCAATCCCGTCTTCGTGGGACTTTCTCACCTGCAAGGTGTATCCGGATGAGCAGGTCAAGGTGAAAGAGGAGAAGGATGCCCACGGTGTAACCACGGTCACCGTTTCGGTAGAGCCCGAAACGGCCCAGCCCCTGCGAAAAGTGGTGCTAATGCAGGAGACGGAAGGGCAGTCTTTCCCCGTCCTCCTGGTCACGGAGGAGACGTTCGAAAAGACCTATCAGAAAGCATCCACCTCCCGTATGGCCAGGGGGAAATTCCTGGGTCTCGTCAATGCCGAGTTGATCGTGGGACTGATCAATCCGGTCTTCGTGGTCCTCCTCACCCCACTGGTGATGGCTTTCTTCGCATGGCGGCTGAGCAGGAACAGAGGGGTCAGCACGGCGCGGAAAATCTTTTACGGTATGCTGATCACCACCGTCTCACTGGCTATCATGGCGTGGGGTGCTTACGTGGGCGAAGATGGAGAGAGCAAGGTCTCGGTCATGTGGCTCGTCTATTACTACCTGATCATCACCGTGGGTGAGCTCTGCCTCTCTCCAATGGGCCTCTCCCTGGTGACCAAGCTCTCGCCCAAACGGTTCGTGGGCCTAATGATGGGCGGCTGGTTCCTCTCCGTGGCCATCGGCAACAAGCTTTCCGGATTCATCAGCGGCCTGCCGGCCACGACCCTCATGTTTCTCATACTGGCCGGTGCTATCTTTCTCGTGGCGGTGTTCCTCTTCCTTCTCCTCCCGAGGCTTGACACCGCCATCAAGAAGTACGGTGCGTAACGCATGTTTTTTTCCCGGGGGCGCAACCCGTGAGCTGCGCCCCCGTTTTCGTTTCCCCGGCAGCTTCTCGTTATTAATATCAATCAAGGTTTGACCATCATGATAATCAGCATACTGCTTGTGCTTCAGCTGCTTCAAACGCCGTTGTTCGAGGAAAACTTTTCATTCGGGTACAGCCATGACTGGCTCGTTTGCGATCCGGTTCCCGCTGAAAACGGGCCTTCGAACTGGTGCGTGAAAGACGGTGTTCTTTATCAAGAAAAGGATGTTTTTCGTAAAGTCGAAAACGGAACCGGTGCGGCCCGCCTCGGGACACGTTTTCTCTTGAGCGATCAAGCGATGTCGGACGGAACGATTGTAGCCCGCATCTCATCACAGGATGACGGCGGCATCGCTGTTCTGTTCCGCGTGCTTGATGCTGACCACTACTACCGTCTTTTCCTGATCCGGGACAAGGCGAGCGGCGGCCCCTTGGCCAGGATCGAGAAACGCAGCAACGGGTCGATCGAGGTGCTTGGGGAGAGCAGATCCCCGCTCACCTACCCGTTCGGGCTCTGGTGGAACCTGTCGATCGAGATGAAGGGTAGTCGATTTGTTGCGCTCATGAACGGTGAGCCGCTGCTGGATGCGGCTGACTCCGATTACAAAAGCGGGGGACTCGGAATAGAGAGCTGGGCTAACAACGGAGTGCGCGTGGATTCGATAGCCTTCTTCGGCGAGGAGGCATCCGAGCTACGTCTCGCCCCGAAACCGGCCCTGCTCAAGGGGCCGTTCATCTGGTGCATGACCCCCACCGGGTTCAAGATCACCTGGGAAACCAGCATACCTCTCGATACCAAGGTGGAGCTTCATGAAAACGGGGAAACCCGGTTGATTGACGCGGGCAGAGGCAAGAGCCTTTTCCACGAGGCATCCATCAGCGGGCTGAAACCGGGGGAGGCGATCGGATACCGCATAATATCAGGTCCGGTAGTGAGCCCGGTCTACAAGACAAGAACCCCGCAAAAAAACCGCCGCCGGTTACGTTTTTGCGCCTACGGTGATAACCGTTCCTATCCGGATGCACACCGCCTGGTCATAACATCGATGGTCTCGAAAGCGCCTGAATTCATAATCAACGCGGGAGACCTGACCACGGACGGAAGACGATACGAAGGATGGTTACGCGAGTTCTTCGCCCCGGCGGATCCGCTGATTCACACCGTTCCGTTCTACACATGCCTTGGCAACCATGAAAACGACAGCAGGTGGTACTACGATTTCATGGCTCTACCAGGAAACGAAAAGTACTACTGGTTTACCCAGGGGAACGCATTTTTCGTTTCGCTCGATTCCACCCGCTCCCTCGTCGAGGGTTCGGAACAGAGCAAATGGCTCGTGAAAACACTGATCACACAGGAGGCAAGAACAGCACGCTGGAAGTTCTGTTTCTTCCATCATCCGCCATACTGCGAGGGGAAGGTCAACTATTTAAGCCCTGTTGGGATCAAGGAGAATGTCCTGCCCCTGCTGGAAAAGGCGAAGTTCGACATTCTCTTCCTTGGGCATACCCACAATTACGAGCGAGGAAAGCTGAACGGTCTTTACCATGTTGTCACAGGCGGCGGAGGAGCACCGCTGGTGTTCGGTAAACACTACAAGGTCCGCGAAGTACCCCACGCCATGGTCACGCGCTGCCAGTACCATGCCTGCCTCGTGGAAATCGTTGACAACAACCTCCGGTTTTCAGCTTTTACCCCGGATGGTAAAACCTTCGACTCGTTCGAAATCACCAAGTAGCGGCGTTCCACAGCTGCCTCCGCCGCCTTTCCCGAAAAGGCGGCGCTCCTCCCTTCATGCTATACGGCGCAGCCTTTCCATGACATCGGGTTTAGCTGTTCCGAAGTGATCGTGCACTTCGCGATAGATTTCGAAAAGCATCTCGTATCGATCAGAAGCCTCCGGATCGGGCAGGTAGGTCTCTGATGGATCCGGTGCCATTCTGAAAACCGCATCCTGAACGGAATCGTACCCTCCCTCAGCGCTGCCCGCTGCAACCGCGCCGAAAATGGCCGCGCCCTGGGCGCATGTTTGCGATGAGGCTGCCTTGGCAATCGGCCTTTTGATAATATCCGCATATATCTGCAAAAGAAGAGGGTTCTTTTCCGCGATGCCGCCGCACACTATCACCTCGTTTACCGGAACGTTCTGGGCTGCAAAGTTGTCTATGATCACCCGGGTACCGAAGCCTGTCGCTTCCAGGAGAGCGCGAAAAACGTCTTCCGGACGCGTGTTCAGGGTCATCCCAAGGATCATTCCGGAAAGCTCGGGATTGATCAGTATCGAACGGTTACCGTTCCACCAATCCAGGGCGATCAACCTGTTCTCCCCTGGTTTCTGTTGCGCCGCTTTCTCCTGGATCCGATGAAGCGCTTTTTCAGTGGCGGCATCATCGCCGCTCGATAGGAAGTTCCGGGCAAACCAGGCGAACAGGTCGCCGGTTGCGGCCTGACCGGCCTCGTACCCGTAAAACTCCGGAAGGATCCCATCGCGCACAACTCCCTGTATTCCGTTTACCGGTACCTCCCTCTCGTTCATCAGCATGTGGCAACTGGATGTTCCAAGGATGATAACCATCTTTCCGCTGTCAGCCACCCCGCATCCCGGTACGGCTGCATGGGCATCAATGATGGCTGCTGATACCGGGATACCGGGTATCAGGCCGCAATCTTCGGCAGCCTCCGGCGTGAGACATCCGGCGCGTCTTCCGGCAGGGATGAATTCGTCTCCCAATTTCGCTATCGCCCCCGAGAAACCCGGCTCCAGGGCATCCAGAAAACCTGCGGACGGATACCCATCCTTGTCGTGCCACATCCCCTTGTATCCTGCTGCGCATGCACCGCGCCTCTCCTCCCCTGTGAGCTTCCAAACAATCCAGTCGGACGCTTCCATGAAACGGTCTGCAGCCTCGTACACCGCGGGAGCTTTACAGCGGATTTCGAGCAGTTTGGCAAAAATCCACTCCGATGATGTGGTGCCGCCGTACCTTCCAAGGAAAGACTCTACCTTTTTTTCCGCCAAAGCGTTTATCCGGGCCGCCTCAGCGTTTGCACCGTGGTGCTTCCAGAGCTTCACCATTGCGTGCGGTTCCTTGCCGAACTCGGGCAGCCCCGCGAGCGGAGTCCCGTCTCTCTTGACAGGAAGCGGTGTGCATGCCGTGAAATCGATTCCGATCCCAGCGACCGCCCGGGGGGCTGCTCCTGCTCGCGCCATGGCAGCAGGCACGGCCTGCCTGATCGCTTTCAGGTAATCGTCAGGATCCTGTAAGGCAAAATCCGGAGGGAGCGGTTCACCAGTGGGCGGGAAAACCCTGTCCATCACTCCATGTTCGAAAGACACCACAGCCTCTCCGGCGACAGCTCCGTCGGCAATACACACAACAACGACACGGAGCGATTCAGTGCCGAAATCCAATCCCAGAGAGTATCGTTCCGTCATTTTGAAACCTCCTGAGTAGCGCGCGGTTTTTTCCGAATCAAAACATAGCTATACATTCCTTCGAGAGAGGTTGATTTTAAAAACGCTCTAAAAGACAATAAAGAAAAAAGGCGTCATTGCCTTTATGAAAGAACTAAAGAAGCATGATACAAAAAAACGAACTCTTTCGGGCTCTTCTCCTTATCACGGCCCTGGCGGCTCAGGCGGCCTGCACAGCCCCCACTCATCCGGCTCCCTCGAACTCTTTCCAGGCATCGGCCCTGTCCGGCGCGCTTCAGCTCACTGGTGATGCGCTCAAAACGGGATTTTCCGCTGAAACGGGCTGTGTTTTCATGAGATCGGGGAATTTGCGTATGGCTCTCGAATCCGCTGAAGGCGAGCGGATAGTCGAGTCATATCAGGTGATAGATGAGTATGGACGCTGGAGGGAGATTTTCCGTTCCTCGCATACAGCCGGCGGGACAGAGGCCATCAAAGGTGTTATCGATGAAAACGACGGATTCGAGCATGTGGTTGCATACACCTGTTTTGATCTTGAAAAGACCGCGTCCGGCCTGCCGCGCATCAGGCTTGTTTCGCATGAAAACGGCTTCTATCTTCACAAGACTGTCGAGCCTGTTCCGGATGCCGGTTGCTTTCATGTGAGCGTCGCACTCGAAATCGATGACCGTGCCCTTGCCTTGGAATCACTCGAGAGCTCCTACAGTTTTATGCCATGCGGAAAAGACAGTCTTCCAGATTTCGCGTGGTCTCCGCATCTTCTGCCCATGGCCGGTGATGTGATTGCCGACCACTGTTTCCGTTCACCGGCAATGATAATCCAAAATAACGGCTTGTTTGGGGCTCTTGTTCCCGATCTCGAACTTCTCGAAAAATCACACGGGCATGCTCTGCGTACGGTAATGGATATGGACTGCGAGGCAAAAACGGGTCCTAAGATCTCTTTTGGTTTTGCGGGCTGGCAAACACGCGGTCATGTCTACTTTCAGAGGTCGCATGTTCCTGTTCCAATAGATGATAAAATCGAATACGGGTTTGACCTTATCTTGTCTTCAGACTTGCCTGACATGCCAAACTTGTCAGACAGGTCCGACAAGAAACCGGGTTTCTCTAAAGCAGCGCGCTTCCTTTGGAGAAGATACGGCCGCCCCAACCTGAAACGTTCATCAGTCCCTTTCGATAAGCCGCTGCATGAATGGGAACGGGAAGCTTTCGAACATATCGCATCGAGATCATACGTTCCGGTCGATCTTCCATGCGCATCAGGAGGGATTCTCAAAAGCGAACGTGCGAAATGGTCTGATGAAGAAACCAACAAGGACGCGTGGTTCAGCGCCCGGTTCCAGTCCATTCGCACGGCAGTCGGTCTTTTTCTATATGGTTTGGAAACAGATAATGATTTGCTGCGGGAAAAGGCATGTCGCGTTGTGGATCTTCTTTTATGCGCCCCTCAGAACAGCGGGGTTTTCCCTTCGATATTCTGCATTTCGGTTGACGGCGAATCAGGCGAGTGGATCCTTGACTCCGGATGGGCCGGATACAACGGCTGCTATCATTCTTTCGACTGCTCTTGGACAGGTTACTGGCTTCTTCGGTTCGCGGAGATCGAACCCGCCTATGCTCCGCGCATCCTTGATTTTCTTGTTCCGTACGGCGATTTTCTGCTCAAGCAGCAGAGAACCGATGGGTGCATTCCATCCTTTTACGATTTCAGAACCCTTAAAGCCCGCGAAGAGCTGATCCCTTTCTTTTCGGCTGAAACATCCGGATCAGCCCTTTTTCTTGCGCGACTTTACAGATCTGTTCACAAGGAAAAGTACCTTCGTGGAGCGCGCCTCGCGATTGATTACATCGAGCACGAGATCATCCCTGAAAACAGATGGCAGGATTATGAGACCTTCCTGTCCTGTTCACGAAAACCATTTAGTTTTTACAACAGCCGCACCGCGCAGCATCCTCAGAGCACCCTTTGCATGCTGCAGGCAGCACATGCGTTTCTCGAGTTGTACATCGCAACGCTCGAAAACAGATACATTGAACAGGGAAAAAATCTTCTCGATTATCTTTCTCTTTATCAGCAGGTCTGGTCGCCGCCCTTCTTCAGTAAAAACCTGTTCGGTGGTTTCGGAGTGCAGAACACAGATGCTCAATGGTCAGATCCCCGCACCTGCTACGCGGCTGATCTTTTCTTTTCTTACTACGAATCCACTGGCTACAGGGAGTATTTGGAGCGCGGCATAGCTGCTCTTCATGCCTGTTTCCAGGTTTTTCCCTCTGAGAGCTGGGGGCATTACGGGAATGACGAGCCATGCGGGACAGCCGGAGTTCATTGGGGATTAGGGAGCGCCGCGACCAGCTTCGCCTCGACACGAAACAGGTTCGGCGATGTGTTTCTCGACCTGGATTCCCGCTTCGCTTTCTCTTTAAACTCTTGTTGGCTTGAAAACTTTAAGACGGACAGTTTTTTTACATCGTTTGATCTTAAGAGCCGTTTTGCCTGGAAAACACCGGCCATCTTGAAATTCACCGGTTTGAAGCATGGTGTATACAGCCTGATGGTTAACGGGCATAGCCTTGGTGCAATTCCTTCGTCGGAGTTAAAAGAGGGTATTCGCGTTGCCGTGCAAAAAAAAGATTAACAAATTGGGCCCGGGAGGGCGGTTCGCAATATCAGGAATAGACAAAAAAAAAGCCCGCCATGCTACAAACATGACGGGCTTTCGAATTAATCCCGGCAACGACCTACTCTCTCGGTTTTTGCCAATACCATCGGCTTAAGCTGCTTAACTTCTGTGGTCGGAATGGTAACAGGTGTTTCCAGCTTAATATGATCACCGGGAATTTTAATAAAACCTGGAGGGGTTCTGTCGAGCAATAACGCTTCAAAAACACTGATTGCGAAACAACGCCACATAACATGCATATAGATCAGAGTTGTTTCGAAGAAAAGTGGTCAAGCCGATCGTCCGGTTAGTACCGGTCAGCTGAATACATTGCTGCACTTACACTCCCGGCCTATCAACCTGGTAGTCTACCAGGGGACTGATGGGGAACACTAGTTTTGAGGAAGGCTTCACGCTTAGATGCTTTCAGCGTTTATCCTTTCCGAACATAGCTACCCTGCGAT
This sequence comes from uncultured Phycisphaerales bacterium, assembly GCA_964542475.1. Classification (GTDB taxonomy): domain Bacteria; phylum Planctomycetota; class B15-G4; order B15-G4; family CAYZWU01; genus CAZIUL01. Next base: position 36,364 of record CAZIUL010000040.1, read on the forward strand.
ACCGCGAGCGCGATAACAGGTACACCATAGGTTCGTCCATCCCAATCCTTTCGTACTAGGGGCAGATCCTCTCAATATTCCTACACCCACGCCAGATAGGGACCGACCTGTCTCACGACGGT
>CAZIUL010000041.1:0-36145 GCA_964542475.1 uncultured Phycisphaerales bacterium
ACGCCAGTAGCCATTTCATGGCATACCCCTCGGGCAAACTGTAGAATATGAGTCAGACCGGAGGGAGAAATGTTCGTACGATTCGCCACTGCCACAGCTCTTCCAATTCTCCTGTTCGGGTGGGCATTGTCTAATCCTCCCGCCAATCCAGATTCGGTTAAGGACAGCTACGAAGAGCTTCGGCTGCAGATCGGTGACAAGGTGGGCTGGCGGCACCTGCTGCTCGCGAACAAGCTGGAAGACATGAAAGTCTACCCGCTGGCGATGAAGCAGTTCCGACTGGCAGCCGCGCGCGCCGCGGGTCCGAAGAAAGCGCTGGCCGAGAAGGCGGTGAAGGTGATGACCGAGATCCCGAAAGACAGGATAGAGAACTACTACCATTGGCCCACAAAGGGCGAAAGGATCATGTACAGGCAAAAGGCGGCAGTGGAGCACAGAAGAGACCGGGAGGGATGGAAAAGACTGGCGGACTTCGCCGGCAACCACCCTGATGCCCTTTTGAAGGAAGCTCTTGACGGCTACACGAGGCTTATCCAAGACAGCGGTGATCCGCTCAAGGTGGATGAGAAAGGAAGGATCCTGCTCGACGAGGGGCCTATTCCGGAATTCATCTCCACGAAACTGTGCCAATCGCAAGGCACGCTGATCATCAACGGAGACACTTACCTGCGCAACGGATTCACAAGCTCCATCCCGGCGGTCCGGACGTTGTATAATACAGAGTCCGAAAACATCAGGGTTTTCTACCAAGAGCACCCTGAGATAGCCGGTGATCTGCACGACCTGGTCAAAGAGCTTCACCGCTGCATGAAGAAAGACTTCGGGGACTGTCCGGATCGGCCGGTCACCCTCTTCGTGTTCACCGACCGGGATCTCTACGAGGACTGTTGTTTTGCATCCAAGCTCAGCCCCAACAAGGCGAGCCTGAGTTTTACACGTAGAAACGACCTCCTCTCCGTGCTCTACATAGATGAGGAATCAGGAAAAAACGGTAGTAACCAGGATCTCCACTCACTCGCGATCCGGGAGTTCGTACGACTCTTTCACTACGGCATCACGCAACTCGTAATGCCTGACTGGTACATTGAGGGGCTCGCTCACTCCTACGCCGGTCCGGGCGCCTTCAAATGGAACAGGGGCAGGCTCACTGTCAAGGGCGAGCTCGACCGTCTTGCGATAGCCCCGCTTCTCGAATCCTGCGGCATGCTATCTCTGGAGGATCTGCTCTTCACGGTGCAGACCAAAGGGAGCAGTGAAAGGACGCTCTCCTTCTACGCCCAATCCTGTGCCTTCCTGAAATACCTGAAGGCTGGCGCAGGCACAAAGATTTCGAGGAAGTTCAAAAACTGGGAGGAGGAGTGCTTCAGCAAGGCGCTTGATGAGAACGAAGCCCTGGAGCTGTTCCACAACGAGTTTATTAGCGATCTCTCCGGGTTGGAACACAAATTCCACGCATATCTGAAAAGGCTGTTCTTCTGAACCGGGGGAGGGCGAAAGACCGGGGCCCGCCCGGACAAGAGGTTATGTCCCTGAAAAAAGCCGGGTGAAGTGCATGGTCGCGCCCGCGATCTGGTATACTGATCAAGCATGACGCTTGAACGGAAAAAAGCATTGAGCCGCCGAAAGAAGGCGCTCTTCAGCCTGATCACCATGTTTGTGATCTTCGGCAGCGCCGAGGTCTCGCTCAGGCTGCTCGGAGTGCCAAAGGAGAAGTATGCGGCAAGGCGCTTCTTCTTCCCGCCCGAGCACCTGATCGGCAAGGCCTTCGACTGGGATCGCACCCTCTTCTGGACACTGGTGCCGGGTTTCGACGGCGCCTGGACCTTGAGGAAGCTGAGCTACACCTTCGAGGCCAGGATCCGGCCCGTGAACGAGAAGATGCGGGCCGCTTCATACCCGGACCGGGAGTACTTCGACCGGGTCACCTGGGAGATCAACGGGAATGGGCATCGCGGGCCTGAGCAGGAACAGGGTCAAAAGACCATACTCTTTATCGGCAGCTCCGTGACCTTTGGCTGGGGTGTAAAGCACGAGGACTGCTTCGCGGGGCTGATCGGTAAGAAGCTAGAAGAGGGGGGGCACCGCGGATGGGCCGTGCTCAACCACGGGGTGCCGGGCTACTCCTCCTACCAGTGCCGGAAGAAGCTGGAGGAGCTGATCAGCGATGTGAAGCCCGCGATCATAATCCTGGAAGCGGGTATCAACGACGGAGTGTACGCGCCATTGCGCAGCGACAAGGACCTGGAGTTCCTGAACCAGGGCTCCTTTGCCGGCCGCGTGATCGAGTGCTCGAACCTTACTCTATGGTTCTACTACCTGGTCAACCAGCGCGGCGAGGAAGGGGGCGGTGCGGTGGCCGGGCCCCCCGACCGTTTCTACGCCACGAGCGTTTACATGCCGGGGCGCTGCCGCGTGGAGAAGGAGGACTTCATCGCGAACCTGGCGGCCGTGCAGGAGCTGGCCCGAAACGCCGGCGCAGAGGCCTACTTCATCTTTCCGGCTTTGTACAACGAATACGGGAGGGGCGTCCTTTTGAAGTCGGCGAACCACACCCACCCCCGCGAGATCGGGCTCTGCGACGCCTTGAAGGCGTTGGAGCACGCCGATTACTTCCTGCCCTACGACGAGGCCCACCTTTCCCTGAAGGGTCACGAGCTCGCCGCGGATCTCATTTGGAAGCGGTTCCTCGAGGACGGCCTCTTCTGACCTTTGTCCTCAGACGTCTTTCTCGATAAATGGTGGAAAACAGATTTTTTTTCGGTCGGAAGGCTTACGGGTTAAGGCTCAAAGTAGATCGACACCGGATTCGACACGAAGTCGTAGTGGTAATACAAAAGGTAGGCAAAGTACATGGTGACGCCCACGATTTCCGGGGGAAGCGGGCCGTAGGTGTTCATCTGTGCAGATGCGAGGCCTTGTCCGGTGAGTGTTCCGTAGAAGCCGATAAGCGCGGGGGAGTTCGCGTTGTTTAGCAGATAGCCGGTCAAGACATCCCAGTTCAGCGGAAGGGTGACCTGTCCGCCCGGCAGGGGAAAACCCGGGCTGGTACCGGTGACGCTTCCGAGGAGAAAGTAGTTGCGCCCCCCGTTCTGGGTTCCCGCGTCCATGGAGAAGCTGGCGATGCCGCCAACCGCTGCGGAGATCACGGATGTATCGCACGCGAGCGGCGGGGCGGGAAGCGCGAAATCCGCGATCACGGGGGTGTGGTCCGACGTGTAGTCGCTTGCCAGATACGGGTAGTTCGGAAAGTTGAGCACCTCGGGAGGCTGCTGGCTGTTGCTGAGCCCGGCCGAGTGATAAAGAAAGGCGCGGCTGAGCCCCGCGATGCTGTCCTGCCAGGCGATATAGTCGAGCTTGGAGGATGAGCCGTAGGTATGCGTATCCCCGGTGATCGGGTGAGACGCGGCATCGTAAACGCTGTCGGAACCGTCCCTGTCAACGCCGTCGGATGCGGTGTTCTCGTGGTACTCCGCCCTCTTCAGCCAGAGCGCCGGGCCGTCGCGGCCGTTCTTGCTTTCGTCCTCGTTCCAGTCACCGCCGATGATCACGGGCGTGTTCTCGTCAAGGATATCCGTGGCCTTCGGGTTCTCGTATATCTTGCCGTATGGGTCAGGGATTCCCGTGCCCGCGCCGTTGTACCAGTGGTCGATGAAGTAGGCCACGTTCTGGGCCGCTTCCAGGCGCTGCTGTTCGTTGCCTGAACCGCTACCCGCTTTCAGGTGCGCGCATCCAACGACCAGGTCTCCCGAATACTGCGAATCAGGCAGGCCGATTTCAGCGAACATGAACCCTCGGATGCCGCCGTTTCCGCCTGGTGCGTACTTGTGGGACTGAATGTACGGGATGTCGCTGTAGTTGTCCTTGGTGTCGCCGTTCAGGTCGGTGAACGGAAAGCGGCTGACGATGACGTTCCGGTTGTACCAGTCGGTTTCAGAGCTGACAAAGAAATACGGAAGCGTATAGCCGGGTGCGTACTTCTGAACGTAAGCGGTGACCGGAGTGTACCCGTTGAACGGATCGAGCCCGCCGTTGAAGAACAGGTCCAGGGTGGTTTCCAGGTCGGCAACGCTGTCAACGCTTCTTGACCCATCACCGCTCAGGTCGCCGGTTTCCTGCAGGATAAGAACATCAGGCCTCATGCCCGCGACAATGACCGCCATGCCTGTCCAGCTGTTCTTCGCTTCCTGCTTGTCAGCGGTCGAGCACATGGCATCGTAAACGTTCCAGGTCATTACCCGGATGTGGCCGGGATCGTCCTTGCCCCACTCGCCGTTGTCCGGATCCCACTGGGCAAGACACAGGGGAGCAGGACCGCAAAGACAAAATGTAACAAGGACAGCGAAGAGGCGGATGTGTCGGCTGCAGATTTTCATCGTGTTCCTCTGACGTTTAACCGGGCTGCGCAAAAGGTGTTTCATGGCAAAGCGCGACATGTGCAATGCACTGATCGAGCGGGCCTATTATAGCAATATTTAAGCATGAGGCACCTGTTTTTTGTTTAAAAAGCAGGTATCCCATTTAAAATACAGGTGGTTACACGACTGAATGTTAGGACCGGAACATGACATTGAACAATGTGGAAGAGCTCGAAAACGCTGCCAGGGCAGCCATGAAGAGAGCGTACGCCCCGCATTCGAGGTTCAGGGTGGGCGCGGTCGTGAAGAGCGGCACCGGGCGGATCTATTCCGGCTGCAACATCGAGAACCCCTCCTACGGTTTGACCATCTGCGCCGAGAGGTGCGCGATCTTCAAGATGGTAAGCGAGGGGGAGAGGGAGATAAAAGAGCTTTTTGTAGTCACGGACAGCGAAAAGCTCCTTTTCCCGTGCGGTGCCTGCCGCCAGGTCATCGCCGAGTTTTCTTCCAAGAGCACAAAGGTCCACATCTCGAACAGGCAGGGGCAAAGAAAGGAATCCACAGTGGACGAGCTGATCCCCGACTGCTTTTCCCTGGAGGAGCGCGCTGATGACGGACCTGATCAGCTTCGGGAACCGTAACGGGCCTTTGAATTTTTGATGAACAAGCATGCACACATAAAGCTCGATAAAGGCTTGCTGCTCCTGGCTGTTTCAACGACTATTACCTTTATCCTGTTTTTAATCTTGCGGATTATTTCCGTGGAGCCCGGCTGTGATTTCGGCATTGATGTTTTTTACCATATTAAAGCGGGTGACCTGTTTCCTTTTTTGTCTACTACAAAACAGTTCCCGTGGACCGAAATGTCAAGCTGGAAACTACAGTTTTATGATAAGGAGCTGGGTTTTCATGCAATCATATACGCCCTGAGGCAGCTAAGTGATTTTGCCGGCATTTCGCTTGATGCCCCATTTAATTTTATTGACGCGGTTTTTGTTATTGCCTTGATCTTGACGGCTGCAATAGGAAGCTATGTATATTTCAAACCGTTGAGTTTTATTGTGCCCCCGGTTCTGGTTTTTGCATTTCCCCTGTATTTCGAAAAACTAAACACCATACGCCCGTTTCTCCTATCGATGATTTTGTTCATGACGGTGATTTTCATATTAATGTCGGAGAAGACAATAATATTCAAATGTGTTTCAATGTTCCTGTTTGGATGGCTGTATTCCATCTGCTATTCGGTTCCGCATGTATTATTCATTCCGGTGGCCTCTTATTTAGCCGCGGATGTCATCAAAAAAAGAAAGACGCGGATAATTCCGGCCCTGTTTTTGGCGTGTACCTGGGCGATAGGAATCGCGGTGGGGTTTTTTATCCATCCGCAATTCCCCAACACCTATACAGGATGGTATATCCAGGGCATCGAGGTGGTGAGAAAGATCCTCGGTTTAAGCGGATCGGAGGTCGGTCTCGGGGCAGGCCTGGGATCTCCGGAGCTCTGGATGATCTCGCAGAATTTCATGCTGTTTGTAATATTGGCGGCAAACACGGCGCTTTTCGCCTGTAACGGAAACAGGTCAAGAAACTCCGTGTTTTTGTTGATAACACAGATAGTCATGACGACCGGATTCTTTTTCAGCAAGAGGTGTGTGGAGTATGCCGCCCCGGTCGCTGTGATTGGTTTGGTGTATATTCTTCACGATTATTTCAATCAAAAGCCCGATGCAAGATTTACTAGGATATTTTGTAAATTAAAGTCATTATCGTGCGCAGTTGTAATATTCTTATTAATAGCAGTGCCGATAAACGCGAACTATCTGGTGAAAACATATATGCTGCCTCCATGTTACGGTTTCGCAAAATGGGCGGCTGAAAACCTGGAAGACGGCACATATGTCGGCCTGCTGCACTGGGGTGATTTTCCGAGAATGTTTTATGTTGCCGACCGGTACAAGTATTCCATGGCGCTCGATCCGATGTTTTCTTATTATATTTATCCCGAGAGGACAAAGAATATAGAAAAATTCAGGCTGTTGGAAAAACAGTTGACCCCGCGTGAATTATCGGAAGCACTTGGCACCAACATAGTGTATGCTTCAAAATTTGATAACAACGCCGTTATGAGTCTTCTGGATCAGGGAGCAAACCTTATATATTATGACAAGGATGGATATGTTTTAGAGCTGTAATATATGACCTGTCAATACGAAAACAAAATATACGAGATCATTTCGAAAAAGCGCGACGGAGAGCGCCTGACCAGGGATGAGATCCGGGATGCACTGCTGGGGTATGCGGAGGGGAGCATCCCCGACTACCAGATGTCCGCGCTCTTGATGGCCGTCTATATCCGCGGCCTTGACAATGTCGAGCTTGCCGATTTCATTGAAACCATGATAGCTTCCGGGGGCCGGATCTCCCTGGATGAGGTGCCCGGAAAAAAGATAGACAAGCATTCCACGGGCGGGGTCGGCGACAAGACCAGCCTTGTCCTGGCGCCGCTCGTTGCGGCCTGCGGGGTGAATGTGCCCATGGTATCAGGAAGGGGGCTCGGGCACACGGGAGGAACTCTCGACAAGCTGGAATCGATCCCGGGCATGAACGTTTCAATCACCGAACAGAGGCTAGTGGAGGTTCTGTGCGACGCGGGCATGGTGATATGCGGGCAGACCCGGAACATCGCACCTGTTGACGGCGCGCTGTACGCTTTGCGCGACGCGACCGCCACGGTGGGAAGCGTGCCCCTGATCGTATCGAGCATAATGAGCAAGAAGCTGGCAGTTGGAACGGATGCCATAGTGCTCGACGTAAAGACCGGTGAGGGCGCGTTCATGCGCGAAGCAAGGGACGCGATCGAGCTGTGCCGGGCGTTGGTGGAGGCGGGAAGGCGGGCCGGCCGTGCAACCACGGGATTGATCACGGAGATGAACCAGCCGCTCGGAAGGGCTGTGGGGAACTCAATCGAGGTGATCGAGGCGATCGAGGCGCTGAAGGGCAACGGCCCTGATGACCTTATGGAGGTTGTTTTCCCGCTCGGAGCGTGCATGCTGGAGGCGGCGGGCGCTGTGAAAAGCCGGGAACAGGCCTTTGAAAGGCTGAAGCGCGCGCTCGACTCGATGGAAGCGCTCGACAGGTTCGAGAGGTTCATCTGCGCGCAGGGAGGGGATCCGGGCGTGTGCCGCGATTACAGCCTCTTTCCGGCGAGCGATATCCGCGAGCCTGTCAAGGCGCGGGAAGCCGGGTACGTGTCAAGGATAGATGCGCACCGCGTGGGCATGGCAGCCGTGGAGGTCGGGGCGGGCAGGGCTGCAAAAGAGTCCTTGATCGACCATGCGGCCGGGTTTTCGTTCGTGAAAAAGATCGGGGATGCTGTTGAGGTCGGGGAGACCGTCCTGACAATACACGCGAACGATGAAGCGCGCCTCGAGAAGGCGAAGATGCGCCTGGAAGGAGCGGTGGAGGTTTCCCCGGATAGACCTTCGCGGATGAAAATGATACGGTTCCATGTGGACCCGGACGGTGTACATGACTGGGAGTAAAACCACCGCGGCATTCTGGAGGTTTAAAAAATGGCAAAAGACGCCTTCGACATCTTGATTCTCAACGGCCGCCCCGCAGCGGGCAAGTCAGAGGTAATCGACTATCTCAAGGGCTGCACGGCCAAGGACAGGCTCGATCGCTTTCACATCAGCAGGTTCGATGAGCTCGATGACTTCTGCATCCTGTGGGAGCGGTTCGAGGACGACGACATCTTTGAAAAACACGGCAAGCCCCGCCTCGTCTCTGACACGCGTTTCACCTACAAGGGCAAAACACACGAGGGGTACGTGTTCAAGGACAAGTTCTTCTGGAACTTCCTGATCGAGAAGTTCAACCTCGAATACTCGAAGATGCTAAGGAATGATCCGGCTTACCACGAGAAGAGCACCGTTTTCATCGAGTTCTCCCGCGGCTCCGAGCACGGCGGGTTCAAGACGGCGTACGATTTTCTTTCGGAAGAGATACTCGAACGCGCGGCGGTGCTGTACATCAACTGCTCGTGGGATGAGTCGCTCCGCAAGAACCGCAGGCGCTTCAATCCGGACAAGCCGGACAGCGTGCTCGAGCACGGGCTCGAGGACATGAAGCTGGAGATGCTCTACAAGGAATCGGACTGGGAGGAGTTCTCCTCGGCTGACCCGGGGTTTCTGAAGGTGAAGGGCATCGATGTGCCGTACGCCGTGTTTCAGAACGAGCCCGAAATCACGGACCAGCCCGAGAAGCTCGGCGCCCACCTGGAAGAGGTGCTGAACCGCCTGTGGAAAATCCGGAGCGGGAGCGGGGAGTAAAACAAAAAACAACTTTCTAGGAAAAGCGTTCATGAGCTCAGATGCGATCAAGCACTCCTTCGCGTTCCGGCAGAGGCGGTTCATCAACTGGTTTCCAATGGGCCTCACATACGCGTTTTTGTACATGGGCCGCTACAACCTTACTGTGGCGAAGAACGCGTTAGGCGAGCTGATGAACAAGGAGGACTTCGGCATCATCTTCGGCATCGGCACCACAGTCTATGCCTTCTCCTTTCTGTTGAACGGCCCGCTCGTGGACAAGATCGGCGGCCGCAAGGGGATCCTCATCTCGGCCGCGGGCTCCGCGCTCATGAACCTGGGCATGGGGCTGTATCTTGCGTGGGTTCTGAGCGCCGGCACGGTGACAGGCAGCGACATCCGCCTGGTGTTCTCGCTTCTCTACGCGGGTAACATGTACTTCCAGTCGTACGGCGCCGTGTCGATCGTCAAGGTCAATGCGCACTGGTTTCACGTGCGTGAGCGCGGAGCCTTTTCAGGGATCTTCGGCACAATGATCTCCAGCGGGATCTTTCTGGCCTTCACTGTCAACGGCTGGATCCTGGACGCTGCAGCAGCAGCGGCAGGCACATCCGAGGCGGCCGCGGCCAAGTGGGTCTTCTTCGCGCCGGCCGGGCTTCTTTTGCTGCTTTTACTCATCGAGAGCTTCCTTCTCAGGGACAGCCCTTCCAAGGCCGGTTTTGACGACTTCGACACAATGGACGCGTCGAGCGGTGACGAGGGAAAAACGATCCCGGTGATACAGATCATGAAACGGGTGGTCACGAATCCGATCATTCTCACGGTAGCGCTCATCGAATTCTGCACGGGCGTGCTGCGGAACGGTATCATGCACTGGTTCCCGATCTACGCGAAAGAGGTCTGGGTGCTTCCCGGGGAGCATGTTTTGCGCCGCGGCTCCTGGGGGAACCTGTTAGTGATCGCGGGCTTCTTCGTGGTGGCAGCGCTTTTCTTCGCTGCCGGGTACAGGTCGAAGAGCAGGCGCAAAGGATGGCTCATCGTGTCCGGCGCTCTCGTGTTCCTGGTTCCGTTTCTCCAGGGAGGGTGGGGCGGCATTCTTTTTGTCGCAGGCGTGATCGGCGCGAACGTGGCCGGCTGGGTGAGCGACCTGGTGTTTCAAAGCAGGCGAGCCCCGGTCGCGGGCATCCTTTACGGTCTGCTGGCAGCCGCTTCCATCGGCATGTTCTTCACGCTTGGCACCGCACACAACAAGGTCGGCTGGGCAGGATCGTCAGCCGCGCCTCTTCAGGCAGGCGACGAGATCATCGGATTGGCAGGCACGCCCGGGAAGCTGAAGGCGGGCCTCAACAACGGCGAGTTCACCACCTGGGACGAGGTTTCGTTCGCTGTTTCCGCCATACCTGCGATCTGTCTGGGAGACGCCAAGTGGAACCCTGAAAAGCGCATGTGCACCTACGACGGCACCGGGATCCCGGAGGGCGAGGAGCCGAGCAGCGGCGTGCTTTACGCGCGCATCAGGCGCGGCGGGGAGGAGCTCGACATGGAGCTTGTCGATCCTGCGCCCGAGATGCGCGCCGGAGACAAGCGCACTCTTGCCGCGGGCCCTGTGCTGAGCCTCAACCCGCTCATGCTCGGCTTGATCGTGTTTTTCATGTCGATCGCCGTGATCGGAACTCACGGGCTGCTTTCAGGCACAGCCACAATGGATTTCGGCGGGCGCAAGGGTGCTGCCACCGCAGTGGGCATGATAGACGGTTTCGTGTACCTCGGCACAGGCGTGCAGTCGTTCGCGCTCGGCTACCTGACAACGCGTGACTGGTCGCTGTGGCCGGCTTTTATGCTGCCGTTCGGGATCATCGGTTTCCTGCTTCTGCTGAAGATCTGGCACGCGATTCCCACCGGCAAAAAGAAGGGGGCCGGTGAATAACTGATTTTGGAGTCATGCAAAATGTGTTTTTCAAGGCGCGGAACACGGCTCATGGCAGCGTTCGCCCTCCTTTTTTCAGCGGCCGTTGCTTTTGGCCGGGATGACGGTTTCCTCGTGGGCGAGTTCGAGGTAGAGCGGGTGGTTGACGGGGACACGATCGCGGTGGGCGGCCTCGACAGCACGATACGCTTCCTTTGCATCGACACGGAGGAATGCGAGAAGGGACCCGGAGCCGAGGAGCGCACCGAGAAGATCGCGGGGCGGTTTGTTGCGTACGCCAGGGAGCGTGTGCGCGAGGACCCGCTCGGGCAGTTCACGACTCCGATGGGCTTGGAAGCGAAAAAGTTCGCAAAGAGCTGGTTTCCCCTCGGCTCCCGCGTGCGCGTCGAGTACGACAGCCTCTCCCGCAAGACCGGCTACTTCAGCCGCGTGCTCGGGTATGTGTTCGTCAACAGGGATGGCAGGTGGGTCAACTACAACATCGAGTGCGTGCGCGCGGGCATGAGCCCGTACTTTGACAAGTACGGGAAATCCGGGCGGTTCGAGGCGGAGTTCATAGCTGCCGAGCGCGAGGCGCGGATCCACGGCCGCGGTATATGGTCCGGGCATGCCATGTCCTATCCGAACTACGACGAGCGCATGGCCGCGTGGTGGCGGCGGGCGGAGACCATGGCGCGGTTCGAAGAGAAGTACGGCACGCAAGAGAACGCGATAATGGTCATTGACGAGCACGACTGGCAGCGCCTGCCCGGGCTGCTCGGGCAGGAGGTGCTCCTGCTTGGAAACTTGAAAAGATCGGGCGCAACGTTGCAGACCACGCTGCTGGAGCTGCACCACAAGGAGTTCGAGCGCGTGGCACTGCAGTTCCCTGACGCCGATCTCTTTTATTCGGTGGAGGAGTTCACGCGCGCTTTTGATGAGGATTTCATCTTCTTCCGGGGGATCATCTCTTCAGGCGCCGAGCGGAACGGACGGACATACAGGTACAGCCTGAGCGTGTTGGAGCGCGGCCATGTTTTCGCGGAAATACCTGGCGCCGACTCGGAGCGCATGCTCCCATCCAAGGGCCTCGATCTGTCCGGGGACAGGATTCATTGGAAGGACGCGAAAAAACATGTGGACCTGGATGTGGCGGTGGCGGGAAAGGTCGTGCGCACCGCCAACATAGGGAGCATAATTTTTTTGAACTTCGATCAGGACTTTCGGAACACGCTCAGCATCGTGATAAAGGAAGAGAGCTTCGACAGCTTCCCGGAGGCGCCGGACACGACCTATGCGAACCGGACAATCCTGGTGCGGGGAAAGATCACGGAGCACAAGGGCTCTCCCCAGATCGTGGTATCCGGGCCCGGCCAGATCGAGATCCTCGAGTAGTAACTTGTGTGCCGTTTACGTGTACCAGACCTTAGGGACAGGCATGAATCGGGTGGGTTGACGGAAAGGAGAAGGTGACAACGATGTACAATGGCTTCTTCGACGGAAAGAAGGCGCTGGTCACCGGTGTTGCCGGAGTCAAGGGGTCGTGGCTTGCCCTGGAGCTGCTTCAAGCCGGCGCACAGGTTGTCGGGGCGGATATAAAAACGCCTGAGCCGGACTCCAACTTCCACGCGGCAGGGCTGCGCGATAAAATCTCCTTCGTGCAGGGGGATGTTGCGGACCCGGTCTTGATGAGGAGCCTGACCGCGGATGTTGACTGTGTTTTTCACCTTGCCGCTGTTGCTCTCGTGGGCGCCGCCCGCCGCGATCCTCTCGAAGCATACCGGAGCAACGCCTTCGGATGCGCGGTAGTGCTGGAGGCGATCAGGCTTTCGGACAGCGTGAAGTACGCGGTGTTCGTCACCACGGACAAGGTGTACCGATCGAAAGGCAGCGGGGCGTGGGTCGAGGAGGATCCCCTGGTTGCGACCGGACCTTATCCGGTGTCCAAGGCCTGTGCCGAGCACATCATCTCGGACTATTTCCGCGAGTACCTGCGCTCCAGAGGCGTAAAGCTCGGCATCGGACGCGCCGGCAACGTTATCCTGGGGGGGGATGTCCATTCGAGCAGCAGAACAAACGGGGCAGGGCGCCTGTTCGTTGACTGCTTCGAGGCGCTCATGCAGGGGAAGCCTCCATCTGTGTTTCAGCCGGACTTCACGAGGCCATATAGCTATGGGCTCGATATCCTCTCCGGATACATGACCCTGATGAGCAGGCTGGACAGCGACGTGATCAACGGGGAGGCGTTCAATTTCGGCCCGCACGAACAGGATGGAGAGAAAAACTCCGTGCTCGCCGCGAAGATATGCGAGCTTTGGGGCGCCGGGATCATGTGGAAACCGGGGCCGCCGCGCAAGGAACCTTTCGAGGCGCAGTCGCTCTCCTGGGACAAGGCCCGCAGCCGGCTGGCATGGCAGCCCGCGTACGCATTGGATGAAACGCTTCAGGCTACCGCGCGGTGGTACAAGGAGTGGTCGGAGAAAGGGAAGGCCGCCGGCGAGGGCGGTATGTATGAGTTCGACCTGTCTCTCATCAGGGAACACCGGGATTCCGCGCGCAGGCTCGGGATATGGTGGGCCTGCTGACGCAGCAGGCGGTTTGCGGTGCCGCAGCAGAAGAGGAAGAAATGTGCGGGCTGGTTACACTTGCCGTGTTCGAATGCTATACGACGAAACCGAAGGCCTGCACGGTCATCCGCGAAGAACATCTTTGTGAGCCGCGGCAAACAACGCTGGGATGGATAACGGTTGGTGCCTGACAGCGAAACACTGAAAAGCGACAGCCATTCCGGCTGCATCTCCCTCTCCATAGCAATACCGTTTTACAACGAGGAGCCCAACGTTGTTTCCGTTATCAAGGACATCGTGACGGTGCTGGAGAGCAAGGGGATTCTTTTCGAAATCCTGGCCGTGGACAACGGCTCCTCCGATGCCACCGGGAACCTGATCGCATCGATGCACGAACAGGACAAGCGGATCGTGCCGGTCCGCGTGCCTGTAAACAAGGGGTACGGTTTCGGCATCCTTGCCGGCCTCGGAAAGGCGAAGGGAGGCGTGCTCGGGTACACCTGGGGTGACGGACAGGTTTCCGCCGCTGACCTGCTTCGCATCTTTGAGGCGCTCCTGGAAAAAGACGCCCACATCGGCAAGGCCCATCGGACAGAGCGGCACGATGGCCTGTTCCGGCTGATTCAAACGAGGTGTTACAGCGTTGTCTTTACGATCCTGTTCGGCTGCAGGGTGCCGGATCCAAACGGCTGCCCGAAGCTGTTCGTGCGCTCCGCATATGAGAGGATCGCGCCCGCATCGCACGACTGGCTGCTAGACCCGGAGATCATGATCAAGGCGCGCCGTCTTGGGCTCGATGTCGTGAATGTGCCGGTCGTGTTTCAGAAGCGAAAGCACGCGGGATCCAAGGTCCGTATCTTTACAGCCATCGGTTTTATCTGGGGACTCGTGAAGATCCGCCTGGGGATGCGGTGAGCCGGGAAGAGGCGGCAAGGGACTGCCGCCCTCCAAACGCCTGGTAAAAATTTGGTTCATAATTTCTCCGGGTCCAGGTGCCAAAAGGCGATCAGGGCCATGCCCGCGCCGTAGTGGGGGCCGAGCATGGGATTGTCGATGTAGGTCCCATCCGAGGTGCGCGCGCCGAGAATCTGCTCGATCAGGGGGGCGCGGTATTTTCCCCGCTCCTTCTTCGGGAGCCGGCTGATCGCCGCGGCGCAGTTGGCATAGTCGAACATGAGGTAGTGCGATCCCTGGGCGTGGGGCCCGCAATGCATCAGGGTCTTGCCGTGCTCGCGTGCAAAGAGGTTGCGAAAATCCAGAAACAGGTCGAGCGCCGTGCGTACGCCGTCCTTCTCACCCCTTCCTGCCATGAGGAGCGCTGTGGCGCAGAGGGGTCCGCGGCCGGCCGCGCCCGGCATCGGGGTGGAACGGGGCGCGTCCTCGTTGTCGTGGAAGAGAAAGTACTCAAAGGTGCCGTCCGGATTGCGCATGCGCTCCAGGCATCCGGCCGCCTTGTCGATCATCTCCGCGGGCACATCGAAACCCGCGTCGCGGGCTTCAAGCAGCGCGACCAGTGCCGCCGCGGAGATGAAACTGATCGACTGGTTGAGAGGGTTGTCAAAGTTTTTCAGGTCGCTGGTGATGTAGTAGCTCCACCCGCCCCCGCTCCTCTGCTTTGAGCGGATTCCCTCCACGAGTTCAGCCGCGATCTCTTCGAAACGCTCCTTTTCGAACATGCCGGCCTCGACACAGTCGGAAAAGAACCAGAGCATGTAGCTCATGGAGTAAACCGTGTAATCCATGAAGTAAGGCTTCTCCTCAGCGGTTTTCCACTGCTCCCACGCTTCGGCAAGGTAGAGGGCGGCGCGCTCCACGCTCCCGAAGACGCCGGGATCAACCGCATGTGGGAGGAGCCCTTGCCCGCAAATGGCCGTGATCGCCACGGTGAATGGGCTCGGCTCGCCCCCGCCGGGGCTCACCGCCTCTATCGGACTGACCCACGATCCGTCTTCGCGCTGGGTGCGCAGCAGGAAACCAACCGTTTCCTTCCTCGCTTTCTTCATTCGCGATCCCTTCCACGGCTCGAAATCATGCGGCCCGAGTGTTGCTGCGATCTCCACGGACGGCCAGGCGAGCCGCCCTCCCGAGCCCACGGAGAAGCTCGTGCTCAAGAGGGCTGCCGCGGCTTTCCAGGCCCAGCGGTTCTCCGGGCAGGCGGTAGTCAGCTCTGTCCATGCCTCCTCGGCTTTCGCCGCATCTTTTTTCCGGAGATGAACCGCGCCGATCCTATAGAGGGCCTCGGGCATCCGGCCGCTCTCGGGGTGCTCGGCTTTCAGGCGGTCGAGCAGGGCGAGCGTTTCGTCGAAGCGGCCGAGCCGCATGAGCACGAGCGATTCGTCGGCAGCGATCTGTGCGGCAGCCTCCTCTCCGCCCGGCGCGGAACGGGCCCTTGCGAGAGCGGCCAGCGCCTCCTCTCCCCGCTTCAGCCTGCGCAGCAGCGAAGCCTTGAGCCGGTACCCGCGGGCATTGCCCGGATCGTCAAGGGCCTTGGCGGCCCGGGTGTAGTCTCCGCGTTCGAGAAACCATTCGGCCAGGTCGAGACCCTTGAGGCCGGGCCGTCCGGCGGAACCGGTGAGCTTCGGTTGCCGGTTCAGCTGTTCGATGAGAAAATCGTGGAAGGAGGCGGCTTCTATGATACAGGTGTCGCCCACGATTTCGCCCTCGGGCGTGGCCGTGAGGATCGAGGATCCGAAGGCGTAGGGACCGATGCCGTACGAAGAGCCCTGGGGCACGAACGGCGCGTCCATTCCCTTTGAAAAGCGGAAGACAACGAACCGCTCCCTCAGGATGGCGGTTATATCGGGGTCCATGAAGAGGCCGGCATTGGCCTCGTCGGAGATGTCGAACCCGGGCAGGGACCGCACAACGACCAGGACCGGTTTTTTTTCCCGGCGGGCCCGCTTTGCGGCTTCGTCCCACGTCCCGGTCCAGTCGATTTCAGTGCCGCATTTAGCGGCCAGGCCGCGGAGGCGGCCCTCCGGAGATGAGTCTTCCCTGATTTCCACGAAACCGAAGCTGTTCCAGGCGCGATCGTAAGCGTCGGCGTACTGTGCAAACTCCTCCTTCGGAGCGTGACGCTGCAGGTTGTAGACCCGCTTTCCCTCCACCAGGTAGGCGAGCTCGATGTGGAATTTGCTGTTCATTGCGGTCATCTCGGCGACAGCGCCGGGGGCCTCGCGGCCTGCCACCCGGAAGACCGTTTTCTTTTTGATCTCGATCTCCTGCCGGTCGGCGATCGATCGGAGGGCAGCGTCGCGTGCCTGCCCGGCCGTGACAGGCGTGTCCAACTCCTTCACCCGCACAGCGACCTGCACCGTTCCCTGGGGTGTGTCTCCGGGTTCAAGAACGAGATTATACGTGCCGTCAGCCTGGTTGTCGTGCTCGCGCACCTTCCACGACGAATCCGGTCGTTCGATGCGAAAACCGTGGACGTGGCTCTTGAACTCGAGGCTGTCGTCCTGCGACGGCGCGAAGCAGATAAGGAGAGTCGGAATAAAAACAGAAAGCGTCTTCATGGCGGTTTAATCCTCCTCGCGACAAAAAGTATGAAATAAGCGCCCTTGGAACGCTACTGACATTCGTATGCAAACGTATCAGGCGATTCTTCGTCGTATTCACGGTCCGCGTACGCAAGCAGCGTTGCCGGTTCCTCGCCCACGCTGCTGAACCCGTGCGCGATGCCGGCGGGTACCTTGATCACGGCCGGGTTGCGCGCATCCAAAAGGAAAGAGGTTTTCTCGCCGGTGTCCGGCACGGCAACGCTGCACCGCATTCTGCCGCGCAGCACAAGGAACCATTCCGTGATGCCCGGATGGTAGTGGTTCCCCCGCATCGCACCGTCACGGGAGGTTACGAGATAGATTTCCCCGAACGACCGGGACTCTTCTCCCAGGCCGGAAGCTGTGAGAACTTTCCATAGCTCTCCTTTCGGATCGGTGTTTATCCGAACCGGCACCGGCTTGATCGTTGAAAGACCAGGAAGCTCAGGCATTGTTGTCTCCCTTGATACTATCCCGCTCATGATCGATCAGATGTCTTAGACCATCCTCCAGCGATGTGGGGGGATTGTAGCCCAGAAGCCTCCGGCATTTTTCAGTGCTTCCGTAAAACCGCATGGCCTCGCCTTCCCTGTACGGTAGTGCGCCTGTCTCGGTTTTTGCCGACGCGCCGGCCAGGCAATAGATCATGCTCGCCGTATCCTTGAGCTTCCTTTCGACGCCGGATGCCAGGTTGATGATTTCCCCCTCGATGTCAGGAACAACAGCCGCGGCCAGCACTCCATCGACCAGGTCGTTTACCTGCGTGAACTCCCGCGTCTGCTCGCCGGGGGTCATGCGAAGCGGCTTGTTCCGGAGCGCGAGCGTGACCGCTTGTGCGATGAAGCGCCCGGGAGGCTGCCCGGGGCCGTAGGTGAGAAAAGGCCTGATCACCACCACGGGCAGGTCGCCGCTGCGGCCCAGCTCCCGCATGTGAAGAGAAGCCTTTGCCTTGGAGGCGGAGTAGGGCGAGACCGGCTTCGGCGCGTCCTCCTCCCTGAACGGCGCCTTGCCGTCACCGTACTCCTCGCAGGTCCCGAAGTGAACCAACCGGCTGATCCCCTGCTTATTCATCAGTACCTGTGCCAGGTTCAGTGTTCCCTGGTGGTTCACTTTCCCGCAGGGATCCTCGAGCGCCGGATAGCGGCGCACATCGGTCAGGGCGGCGAGGTGGAAGACAAAGGAGAGGGATCTTTCGGACAAGGCGCTGTCCAGGGATGGAAGATCCGCAATGTCGGCTTCGATGATTTCGGATCGTTCCGGCGGGCGCGGCCTGCCCCGAACCGGTCGCCCCCTCACGCCCGGCAAATCCAGCCAATGGATGCGCGCACCCAGATCGGACAGCCTGCGGCACAGGTAAGAGCCTATGAACCCCCCTGCACCGGTGACCAGGACGCCCTTCCCTTTGAATGAATCAATCCGTTTCATTGACAATCCAAGGGGTGTTTCCTGCTTTGTACATTTCGTTCAGTAACAGGTAGTCACGGTAGGTATCCATGCTCTTGAAGAAACCGCGATGCGAAAAGAGTGTTAGTTGCTCGTTTTTTGCGAGGGTTTCCAGGGGAGTGGTCTCCAGCGTGCAGTTCTCGTCGAGGTAGTTCATGATTCCCGGCTCGAAAACAAAGAACCCCCCGGACACCATTCCCTCCAGCCGCGGTTTTTCCTTGAAGCCGCTAACTATACCGTTGTCCGTGGATTCGATCACGCCGAAACGGGAGGTTCCTTCCATACCGGTCACCGTGGCCAGGAGGCCCATGCGGCGGTGGTGATCGAGCAGCGCGGCAATGTCCACGTCCGAGAGCCCGTCCCCGTAGGTCATGAAGAACGTCTCTTTTCCGAGATACTGTTCCACCCGTTTGATGCGGCCGCCGGTTCCGGTGGGAAGCCCCGTGTCCACAAGCGTGACCTTCCAGTCGAATTTCGGACCGCCTTGTGTTTCCACGATTCCGGTGGTGAGATCGACCGTGAAATCACAGGTCATGGCGAGGAAGTTGAGAAAGTATTCCCGTATCATCTCGCCTTTGTACCCCAGGCAGAGTACGAACTCTTTGAATCCGTGGCGGGCGAAGGCTTCCATGATGTGCAGGAGAATAGGCCGGTCGCCGATGGGAATCATGGGCTTGGGCCTGAACTCGGTCTCCTCGTTGAGGCGCGTACCCCGGCCTCCGCATAAGATGACGACTTTCATGCTGTCTCCTTCACAAAGCTGTAAACGAACGGGCCAACAACGGTTATTATCCGCGATTTGCCGGAAATGTGTATAGCTGGTCTCGTTAAATTTTGGATCGGTGAAGGAGCTTTTCGAAAGATGGGGAAGAGGACGGCATGGAGGGCGCTGCTTTGTCAGCGCCGTAAACGAAGAGGCGGCATGGAGGGCGTCGCTTTGTCAGCGCCGTAAACGAAGAGGCGGCATGGAGGGCGTCGCTTTGTCGACGCCGGAAGAGAAGAGGCGGCAACAGAGTGCCGCCCTCCAGAAGAAACGGAATGCGCCGATTGAACAATGGAGGGCGCTGCTTTGTCAGCGCCGTAAACGAAGCAACGCCGAATAAATACTATCCGTGTTCATCCGTGGTTCTCTTTTCTTTCTTCCTCCGGCCTACCCCAAAAACAAACCGACCGGAGCGTCCCTGGGAGGCTCTCCGGCCGGCTTGGTTGTCAGCGAGGTCAAACGGTATTTACATGGCTGCGGTTTACTGAACGAACTGGAAGCTCACAGCGTTCGACACAAACTGGAACTTCGGATATGTGGTGAAGGCGAAGTAGACCACAATTCCCACTATTGAAGGATTCAGGTTCTGGCCTATGAAAACCGCGGTTGAATGGCCTCCACCGTCCAGCGTGCCGTAAAAGTCCTGCAGATAGGGGAATCCCTGTAGTGTCAGGTTCAGCAGATAGGTCGTTGCAAAATCCCAGTTGATGGGGATAACCTGGCCGCCGGGCAGGGGAGTTCCCGGGGAGGTCCCGGATATGCTGCCCAGGATGAAATAGTCCTTGCCGCCCCAAGCAGGTCCCGCATGCAGGGTGAATGTGGCATTGCCGCCCTGGCTGACGGAGATCGTTGCAACATCCAGTGTAAGGGAATCATGAGGGTACATGCATTCGTCTGCACCCATGTCCATGGATACGAGGATACGAGGGTCTCCCTCGAAATCCACCGAGGAAAAGCAGGTACTGTTGTCGCCGCTGTCAACGCAGGGAGAGCTCTCGGGAATATGAAAGTCGCCCGCGGAAGGGTTAACCAGAAGAGGATCTCCGCTGATGTTGTTGTTCGAGCCGGTCGCTTCCTCGAAGTTGCAGTAGGATATACCGAAGCCCCCTCCGGTCACGTAGTAGCTGCCCGGGGAGTGTTCGCGCATGATCGTGTTGGTGACTGTGACTGTCGAGTTTGTGCTGTTGATGCCTCCTCCGTACCCGGAAGCTGAGTTGCTGTACATCGTGCTATGAACGACAACCACATTGTCGGCATCCGAGCAGCAGATGCCGCCTCCGTCAACGGAAGCCGTGTTTTCGTAGATGCAGCAGTTCACCACCTCGGCTCCGGAATCGATGTCGAAGTACAGCCCACCCCCATAAGCCGCCTCGTTGGCG
This sequence comes from uncultured Phycisphaerales bacterium, assembly GCA_964542475.1. Classification (GTDB taxonomy): domain Bacteria; phylum Planctomycetota; class B15-G4; order B15-G4; family CAYZWU01; genus CAZIUL01. The sequence continues at coordinate 20,263 of CAZIUL010000041.1, forward strand.
TAGAGGAAGTTGGTGTATAGCTCTGGAGAGGATTTGTAGCAATAGACAGCTCCTCCGGCTGAAGACGCGATGTTGTGGTGGATTGTGTTATGCCTGATAAAAGCGATTGCCTTAAGTTCGGAACAGTAGATACCAGCGCCTGAAGATGCATTATTGTTGTCTATTTCGCTGTTTTTGATGCTCAATTCCGAATCGGTGCAGTAAATCCCGCCTCCGTCCTGGTTCGCCGTGTTGTTGTTGATCACGTTGCTGTCAGCGTACAGATATGAACCTGTGCAGTAAATCCCGCCTCCGTGCTGGGTCGCATTGTTGCCGTTGATTTCGTTGTTGATAAAGTGCGGCTGGCTTGAATCGTTGCAGTACACCCCGCCGCCGTGTGTGCCCGCACTGTTGCCGGTGATTTCGTTGTATTCAATGTCCGGCAGCAATAAATTGACGCAGCATATCCCGCCACCGAACTGGTCCGCACTGTTGTTCGATATCGAATTGTCGTTTATAACAGCATACAGCTTGGTACTGCTGCAGAAGAGGTAGACCCCTCCACCTGAACCTCCCGGGGCTGTGCTGTTATCCGTGATGATGTTGTCCGTGATGATCACTTTTGAATCAGAGCACATTATTCCCCCGCCCGAGCTCGCTCCCTTGCCGTTTGTGATTGTGAACCCTTCGACGGTGGAATCGCTGTTATCAAGGGAAACCACGCTGCCGGCCTGGTTTCCGTCGATTGTTGTTACCGATGAGCCGGAATTGCTCTTGAGAAAGATATCCTTGTTTTGAATCACTGGGTTTTCCACGTAGGTGCCCGGCATAACCCTGACTTCGTCATCGTCCGAAGCAGCGGTAATGCCCTGCGCGATGTACCTGAAGGGGTTGTTCTGATGACCTGTCCCATTTAAGGGGTCACCGTCATCGTCCACCCACCACGTCTGCTGGGCGTTCAACGAACCTGTTCCCACAAAAGCAAAAATGAACACAAAGGTCATGACAACAAGTGAAGGTTTCATGACAACCTCCTTTCCATAATAAGCTGTTATAGAATGAAAAAACGAACCGAGAATCCGCATGGATAGGCTTGAAAAACCGGTCTTTCCCTTTGTGGCGCCATCCGCGGGAAAGAGGGGTTGTTTGTCAAAATTATTCATCTCCGTGCTCCTTGTCTGCTTGGTTTCGAATGCCTACAATCCCAAGGCGACAAAACAGGTGAAGCGGTATCATGAAAAACTGATTTTTTGAATATTTTGGTGTGAACTTGATCCGGCTGCAGCAGATGAGGATGAAACATGCGGGTCAGGAGGGGGCTTCTAATCGACGGGCAGCACCTCTCGGGCCTTGTCCCGGATCCTCCGGATGATGTCAGCGTAATCCAGGTACGGCGTGAAATGTCGCTCGTAAAGCTCTTCAGCCTTCAGGTAGTATTCTTTCCAGGTGTCTTCCCGGTCGTTTGTCTCTTCCAGGGCGCTGGAAGCTCTGTAATCGGAAACGGCCATCAGGTAATAATCGCGGGCATCCTCGGCGCCGTGAAAGATACTCTCGCTTCCAGCCCTTTTTTCACGCTCTTTCACAGCACTTTTGAAATGCCGGACGGCTTCTGCGTGGTTCTCATCGAGCATCGAATTAACGCCTTTGGCGGTGAGAAAAAGAGGCGAGTTCTCTCCATTGAATTGATCGGGTTTGTGTGCCTGCCCGGCCAGAGTTCTTGCAAGATTATGCAAACGTGTTTCCTGCTCATCATCCCAGAGCAGTTCTTCAGGAAACGTGAGGGCCAGCAGGCAGGCCTGGCAATAATCGCGGGGGGAATAACGTGCAACTTCAAAAAGCTCTTTCAGGTTCTCCCTGGCCAGAAGAAACAGATTCGGATCGGGTTGGGTTCTGCTTTTTTCGAGATGAATGCGCGCGCATAACAGATATCCCGCCGCCAACTCGCTTTTTTTCACAATTTGAACTTCCGGCGGCCTGTCTCCGGTAAAACGTTGCTTTGCGTATCCTGCGTATAGCAAAGCCTTGTCCAGGTCGCCCATGATCAGAAAAAGTTCGCCTTTGGCCACCTCCATGTTCACATCGAAAGATACAATTGCACTGGCTTTCTTTAATTCTTCCAATGCTTCTTGCAAGCGGCCTTGCTTGACATAAGCCGCGCTCATCGCACAGTTCGCGTTGTGGATGTGATCGTTTTCATCATCTGATTGTTTGATTGCCCGCCTGCTGTATTCGATCGCTTTCTCGTTGTTGCCTTGAAGCAATGCTATCTGCGCGAGGGTTGCGTCTATCATGTAATAGCGGTTTTCCTCATAATACCGTCCGGCTTCCCCAAGGTGATACAAGGCTTTTTCCACATACTCCGGGGCCTGATAAAACCTTGCGATGAAGAAATAAACCCTTCCCAAAAATGTACGAGCTGCACGGTTTTGTTTTCGCATGCTTAGCACGGAGGTAAAACAGTTGACCGTTTTCTCGAACTCCTCGGGTTTCCCTCCCTTGTACAGGCCATCAAACAGCCTCAAACCTGTATAAATATGAACAACGAAATGGTTCGGATTCAGTTTTACGCCTATCTCAGCCAACTCCGTTGACATTGACGCTGCGGAGGAGCCGTCAAAATCCCTTAAAACGAGCGTTTCGTTTGAAGCGTAGTCGACTTCACCGGCTTCGCGCAGACTGGATACAGCCCCGGCAATGAGCCTTTTCCCTTCCACTGTGTCCGCTCCGGCCTCATTGCCCAGCCTGTATTCAGCGATTCCCAGCAGGTAAAGGGCTTCTCTTTTCAGCGCGTCATCCTGCTTTACAACACAGCTTTCCACGGCTGTTACAAAATATTCCGCAGCATCGACGTTGTTGCCATCATCAAGGTCTACTAAACCTCTTATGATGTATCCACTCGGATCCAGAGGATCGGCGTCAAATATCCAGAAGTTGGCGATATTAGGCCTTATAGCAGCAGGCAATTCCATTGCTTCACTGATGGGTTTGTACAGCCTCCCGGCAAGCCGCAGCTCGCTTCTTTTCTTCGAGGCGGCGTTTAAAAACAGAACGCCGAAAAATATCAGGATCATAAGCGCGGCAGCCGCGGCCAGGGAAAAAAACCTGTGTCGGTCTATCCACTTTGTAGACCTTCGAATCAATCCCGCGGGCTTCGCCAGAATAGCTTCATTCGCAAGGAAGCGGCGAAGATCCTCCGCCATTTCCGCCATGCCCTGGTAGCGGCGCTCAGGATCCTTTTCCATGGCTGTTATGACGATCGTTTCCAGGTCCCGCTGAACCGCGGGGTTTATTCGGCTCGGGGGTACGGGCTCATCCTGCAGGATCTTGTGAAACACCTGCTCCGTGGTTTCCCCTTCAAAGGGTACACGCCCTGAGACAATTTCATAAAGCGTCACTCCCAGGGAATAAACATCGGTACGCAGGTCGATCTCCTTCTGCTGCGCCCTTATCTGTTCGGGAGAAGCGTAGTGGGGCGTGCCGCGGAACTCTCCCGTAAGAGTCAGGGTGGAGAGTCTCGCATGCCTGGCCACGCCGAAATCGGTGAGCACGGCTCTCCCTTCCGGTGTGACAAGGATGTTGGAAGGCTTCACGTCCCGATGGATGATTCCGGCTTTGTGGACGCAAGCAAGGGCATCGGCCGTCTCCTTGATCCAGACCAGCATTTTCTCCACCGGTCTCCGCTCTTCAGGCAGTGCATTTTCGCGCTGCAATTCGTCCAGCCCCTTACCCCGCAAATACTCCATTGCATAAAAACGCGTTCCCTTGTCTTCGCCGCTTCCGTACACGGTGACGATGTTCGGGTGGCTGAGTTCGGCAATGGCCTCGACCTCGCGCACGAACCGCGCCTGTGCCTCGAACGATCCCAGCCGTTCCGAACGCATGACCTTCAGCGCCACGAGTCGATTCAACGAGCCTTGCACGGCAAGGTACACAACGCCCATGCCCCCTTCTCCGAGCTTGCGGATCAGGCGGTACTCCCCCAACCGTTCGTATGGCAGATCGGCTTCGGGCTCGATCTCCTCCAGCTCCCGGCCTTTCTCCATGTCATCTATGTAATGGGTCCAGGCGGGTTTATCAGGGAAATCCGGTGCTTTTCCGTGAGCGGAGAGAAGCGATACAAGCCTCGCTTTCAGGGAAGGATCGTGCTTGCAGGCGTCATCAAGAAACGCGTGCCGATCCGACGGATCGCGTTCCAATGCGGTGTGGAACAGCTCTTCCAGCCTTTTGTCGCCCTCAGAAGGCTTCACTCCCTTTTTCCTTCATCTCTTCCCACAGCCAGGCGCGGGTGAACTCCCAGTCCCTTTTTACTGTTATGCCGGACACGCCCAGGACTTCCGCGGTTTGCTCGTGGGTCAATCCCACGAAGAAGCGCAGCTCCACAATCGTGCACTTGCGCTGATGCTCGGGCATGGCTCCAAGCTTTGTCAACGCGGTGTCAAGGTTTTCCAGGTCCGCGAACAAATCGTAGCAGCCTTCACAGCCCTTGCTTAATCCGTTTGCCGCGTCCAGCGATACCGGGCGCTTTCCGGCTCCGCGCTTGATCCGCTTCCGCGTCCTTGCTCTATCAACCATGATGCGGCGCATGGCCCGGGCAGCCACGCCGAAGAAATGCGAACGGTTCTGCCAGCGCTCCTTCCTGTCCCGGACAAGGCGCATGTACGCTTCGTGCACCAGCGCGGTGGTCTGCAGCGTCTGGCCGGGGTGCTCCTTGCTCATCGATTTTCGTGCCAGCGCATGGAGCTCCCGGTAGACCACGGCAAAGAGCCTGTTCCAGGAACCGGGCTTTCCGGCCGAGATATCCGAAAGCATTACGGTTACATTCTCGGGGCAGCTCTGCATGAATAGCTCTGTTGAAAAAGACCATTATCAGTATATGTGGGCCATGTAGGTTAACACTCTGGGCCAGGCCATGTAAATATAGTATAAGATAGTGGAAAGAAATCGGTTTTGTCAAGAAGGTAGAAGGACCAATTCACAGGTTCGAAGACTGGAAGGGTACAACAAGATGCCGGTGAATCCCGGAATCCCTGACAGGAACCCGGCCCCGCGCCTTCGTTTCGATGTCGTGCTTCTGCTCGTTTGCGCGGCGGTCTTTTCTTTCATTGCCGTGCAGGAGAACGGGGAGCGCGTTCCCGAGGAGGTCTGGAAGAAGGATTCCCTTCCCCCTGACATCAGGGGTTTCATTGACAGCGGGCCGCGCGGCATCTGGTTCGGAGACATCCCGTATTACATCCTTACTGTACGGTCACTGGTGGAGGACCGGGACCTGGACCTCAGGAACCAGCTCCACGCAAACGAGGCCCTTTTGAGCGACAGCATCGGCCTTGGCAAGGATGGGGAGTGGTACTCAACTCATCCTGTCCTCATGCCGGTGGTTTCGATCCCCTTTTACCTTCTTTTCGGCATCAACGGTTTTCTCTTGTTCAACGTGGCTGTCCTGGTTGGAATCGTGATTGTCATGTTCCGCCTTGCAGGGCTGTACGCGACCGCTTGGACCTCCTTTGCAGCAGCGCTTGTCTTTGCCTTCCTGACACAGATCAGGGTGACGGTATACAACTTTTCACCGGACACCTTCTCCACCCTGGTGGCCCTTCTCGCGATCCTCTATCTTCTGAAAGAAAAAACTTTTGCGGCAGGAGTTCTCTGGGGGCTGGCGCTGCTCTCGAGGACGACAAACATCGTCCCGTACCTGGCGGTTTTCCCCTTTCTCTGGACAGGGCGCACCCCCCTCAAGGGGACTCTCAGGTTCATGGCCGGATCTGTTCCGTTCCTTGTCCTTTTCCTCTGCATGAACCGGGTGCAGTACGGAGGCTTCTTCACGCTCTCCTATAGTCGCTTGATGATGCTGACATACGATGGCTTGAAGATCTTTGACGTGGGAGGGCAGTTCGCTCTGGAAAATGCAGCCGGACTCTGGCAGCAGATCGTGGACAGAGATCACGGACTTCTCTACAACAATGCCGTCGCGCTCATCGGGGGGATCGGCTTCGTTTTTCTTTTCCGGCGTTCGTGGAGGAGCGCGGCCCTCATCCTGCTTGTTGCGGCCTCCATCTACGTGTTTCACGGTTTCTTCAGGCTGTGGTGGTTGTCGCACCCAGGATCCAACAGGTACCTTTTCACAACTGTCTGCCTGATGGCTGTCCCCTTTGCCTGCCTTTTGAGCGGCTTGCTCGCCGGGATGCGGATCCTGCGGCCCAAGGGGAGGGGTTGAGGTCCTGATGAAAAATGCTGCGATTCCCGCATTCCTGCGCCGCTCAATCCAGACGAAAGGGGCGGTCCGGACTCGGTGCGATTTTTCCCGGAAAGAGAACGATAAACGGGTAGAAACGGCTCTCTCCGCCTTGGTTTGACAGACCCAGCAATGGTTTTTTTGATTTAGATACCTGCTGTAGTTGGTTAAGATCGCGTTTGTTTTTCGATCCGCTGGTCGCCGAAAAAGGCGCCGACCTCATTCGCGGCAACACACCGCAGCCAGCGTCCGAGGTAGGAGTTTACCGCGCGTAGGTCATGATGGAAGAGCGAGCGGTTGTCGACGGAAACCAGGGAGGACTGCATATGGCCGGAGTCGAAGGACGGGTAGCGCTGGTCACTGGCGCAGGCCGAGGGATCGGGCGAGCGACCGCGGAGCTGCTGGCGGCGTGCGGCGCCGGGGTGATGGGCGTTGCCCGCACCGAACGGGAGCTGGCATCTATAGGCCTCGACTACGCGGTAGTGGATCTTGCAACACCCGAGGGTTGCGCACAGGCCGTAGAGGAAACCGAGCGAAGACTGGGCCCGATCGAAATTTTCGTCTGCAACCACGGCATTGGCTCGGCCCACGAGCGGGTGATCTGGGAGCAGGACCCGGAAGTCTGGAACGAAACGATGCGAATCAACCTGGACGGGCCGTTTTACCTCTCGCGGCTGGTGGTGCGCGGCATGATCGAGCGACGCTACGGGCGCGTGGTTTACACCAGCTCGACAGCGGGCCAGGTCGCCGAGCACGCGGGCTGTGCGTACACCAGCTCCAAGCACGGATTGCTGGGGTTGATGCGCTCGGTGGCACGGGACGCCGGGCCCTTCGATGTCACTTCGAATGCAGTGCTGCCCGGCTGGGTGCGCACAGAGATGGCTGAGCGCTCGGCCCGCGCCGAGGCAGACGAACGCGGCGTCACGACCGAACAAGTGTGGGCAGAAAGGGACGCCCTCTATCCGCCCGGCCGCGTTGCCACCCCTCAGGAGGTGGCCGAGACGATCACCTTTCTGGCTTCCGAGCAATCGAGCGGTGTCAACGGCGAAGCGATCACGGTCGCGCTCGGGAGCACGTGGTAGCGGTTCCGGGGACCGATTGTTTGGTCGGGGTCGTTTGTGACGGAACCTAGGGCGGCCTATCCGGATCGGGATCAATGACGGTACCTAAGAGCCCGTTGAAAAAGTCAGATCGGCTACGGCCGGACCTTTTGCCCGATCTCTGCGTTGCGAGATCCTCAACGAATCCACTGATTCGCCTACGGTCTCGCGCCTTGACCTCGGGCAAAATGACTCGGCCTCGCTTCCGAAGCACTTTTTCAACGGACTCCTAAGGTGATTTTCGAATGAAAGTACAGGCTTGTACTGATGATTAGGGGAGAGAAGCTTTAAGCGGGCCAAGACAACGAAAGGATCCTGCCAAATGGTTATCCGAAGCAAAAAAAGTCAGTTCCTCTTTTTCATGATCGTTCTTGCAGCCGTGTCAGGCGCCTACAGTGCAGCTGCCGAGCCAGGTTCATGTCCGGCGGATGTGGACAAGGCGCGCAAGATCCTCGATGCAACGGGTGTTGAAGGCGGAGTGATCGTTCAGATCGGCTGTGGAGACGGCAGCCTCACCTCCGCCCTTCGGGCGAACGCCTCCTTCAAGGTTCACGGACTCGACAGGGACGAGACCGCTGTTGAAAAGGCGCGCGAGCGGATCCGGTCGCTCGGCATATACGGGCCCGTTTCCGTGGACCTTCTTCGCGGGGACAGGCTTCCGTACATCGAAAACTTCGTCAATCTTGTTGTCTCGGAAGAGCTGGGCGGCGTGCCCATGGAAGAGGTGGAGCGAGTGCTTTGCCCGAACGGTGTCGCGTACATCAAGCGGAGCGGCGTATGGACAAAAACAGTCAAGCCGCGGCCCGAGGGGCTCGACGAGTGGACGCACTACATGTACGACGCGTCGAACAACGCGGTGTCGCACGATGAGGTTGTAGGCCCGCCGCGACGCCTTCAGTGGGTGGGCGGTTCGAGGTACGGACGCCATCACGACCGCATGTCCAGCATGAGCGCCGCAGCATCGGCAGGCGGAAGGGTTTTCTACATCTTCGACGAAGGTTCGCGCATCTCCGCGCTGACCCCGCCGAAGTGGTCGCTGATCGCGAGGGACGCGTTCAACGGCACGATCCTGTGGAAGCGGCGCATGGAAAGGTGGCACACGCACCTGTGGCCTCTCAAGAGCGGGCCTGCCCAGCTCCCCCGGCGCCTTATCGCGGCGGGTGACCGCGTCTATGTGACGCTCAACATCGATTCGCAGGTCGCTGCGCTCGATGCCGCCACCGGTGAAACCGTCATGACCTACGGCGGCACACGGGGAACCGAAGAGGTGATACTCGCCGAAGGCGTGCTGTACGCGCTCGTGAACGGTCGGGCGGAAGAACCCGAATACGCAAACATGGACCGGATCAAAAAGGCGTACCGAGCGCAGTTCTGGGACGAGTCGCCGAGGCGGATAACAGCGATCCGGGCCGGGACCGGAGAAAAACTCTGGTCCGAAGAAAGAACCGTTCTGCCCGGCACTTTGGCAGCCGCCGGCGAGAGTGTGTTTTTCCACGACGGCCGATGTGTTGTTTGTCTCGACGGCAGCGACGGAAAAGAGATCTGGCACACGGACCCGGTTCCGCGCTCCGAGATAATCAGCTCGTTCTACCTGCCCACGCTGCTTGTGTACGAGGATGTGGTGCTTTTTTCGGGAGGGGAAACCGCGGGCATGCAGACCGGGTCCTGGTACATGAGCGGTACCGACACAATGACCGCGGTATCGGCAAAGACCGGCGAGCCCCTGTGGAAGTCCTACCATCCGCCGTCCGGGTACAGGTCACCGGAAGACCTGCTCGTGGCGGGCGGCCTGGTGTGGACCGGCGAGACCACAAGCGGAAGGGCTGAGGGCGTGTTCACAGGCCGCGATCCGTACACGGGAGAGGTAATGAGCCAGTTTGCGCCGGGCATCGACACCTACTGGTTTCATCACCGGTGCTACCGCGGCAAGGCAACGGACAGCTATCTGCTCACGGCTCGCGCGGGCACGGAGTTCATCGATGTCAACAGCCAGGAATGGACCCCCCACTACTGGGTGCGCGGCGCGTGCCTTTACGGTCTTTTTCCGGCCAACGGCCTGCTTTACGCTCCTCAGCATCCGTGCGCGTGCTATTTGGAGGCGAAGCTGTCCGGCTTCAACGCGGTGGCTCCTGCGATGGACGGCCCGCGCATCCCGGCGCAAGAGGAAGGCGCGGGCAAAGACCGGCTCGAAGTCGGTGCTGCGTACGGATGCGGAAAAAACGCACCGGCGAGCGCGGATCCGGAGGACTGGCCCACCTTTCGCCACGATGTCGCGCGGAGCGGGTGCGCGGGCACGGCGGTCGGGTGCGAGGCCCTGAAGAAGGCATGGCAGGCCGACCTGGGGGGAAGGCTCACAAGCCCCGTGATCGCGGGAGGCAGGGTATTCGTCGCGTCGGTTGACGCGCACGCCATACACGCGCTCGACGCGGCTTCGGGCGCAAAGCTATGGCGTTTCACAGCGGGCGGCCGGATCGATTCGCCGCCGACGGTTTACAAGGGGATGGCGTTTTTCGGCTCAGCGGACGGGTGGGTGTACTGCCTGCGCGCATCGGACGGCGCGCTTGCATGGCGTTTCCGTGCCGCGCCCATGGACCAGCGCCTCATGTCATACGAGCAGATCGAGTCCGTCTGGCCTGTTCACGGAAGCGTGCTCATCATGAACGGGGTTCTCTATTGCGTTGCCGGAAGGTCCGGCTTCATGGACAGCGGCATGCGGCTCTGGCGGCTTGACGCGGACACCGGGCGCGTCCTGTCAAAAACCGTGCTCGATGACAACGACCCGCGGACAGGAAAAGATCTCCAGTCCTACGTGAGCTGGCTCAACATGCCGGTTGCTCTTCCGGACATTCTGTCGAGCGACGGCAACCTGGTTTACATGCGCTCCAAGCCTTTTGAACTCGACGGGTCTCCACTTCCGATCGAGAAGCATGCGTGCGGACCGAACGCGGATAACGGAGCGGTCATGCCCACGCAGCGCCCTGACCGCGCGCACCTTTTTTCGCCGACAGGGTTCCTGGACGACCACGGATGGCATCGCTCCTACTGGCTCTACGGCAGCACTTTCACGAGCGGCTGGAGCGGCTACTACCTGGCCGGCAAGACCGCTCCGGCCGGGAAGATACTGGTGTTCGACGATACAACGGTGTACGGATTCGGCAGAAAGCCCAAGTACTACCGATGGACCGTTCCTATCGAGCACCATTTTTTTGCGGCGGACAAGGCGGCAACGGAGGGAGAGAACGCGTCTTCAAAGACGTTCAAGGTGAAACATCTCTGGACCGAGGAGCCGCCCATTTTTGCCAGGGCACTGGTTCTGTCCGATGGGAAGCTCTTTGCCGCAGGGCCCCCGGACCTGATGGATGAGCCGGAGATCTTCGACATGATCAGCACACCCGAGGCGCTGGACAGGCTCGAAGAGCAGGCGGCAGCTCTCGATGGAAAAAAAGGCGCGCTGCTTCTTGCGGTTTCCGCTTGTGATGGGAAGATAACGACCCTGTTGGATCTTGACAGCCCGCCGGTATTCGACGGCATGGCCGCGGCCAAGGGAGGGCTTTTCGTAACCACCACCAGCGGCAAGGTCCTGTGTATCAGAGAAGCCGATTAGTCCGCTACGGAGCACTGAGCGCGTGCGATTTAACCCTGTCAGCTTTTTTGGGTCTCACCTTGCCGTGATGGGGATCCGCATCACGAGCGCGCTTGTCTCTGTCCTGTCCCCAAGGGTGTGGAACCTCCTGGCGGGGATGCTCGCCGGCTTCTTCTGGATCGTCTGTACAAAGTACAGGAAGAGAACCCTGAAGAACCTCGTTTCCACCGGCCGGACACTGGAGGAGGCCGGGGCGTTGGGAAAGGCCAGCTTCCGGTCAAACCTGCTCGTTTTTTTCGAATCCCTTTCCATCTCCCGTTTCCTCAAGATGAAAGGCGTGCGCGTGGAAACCCGCCTTTCTCCGGAAGCGGAAGAAGAGCTGAAAAAGATCAGATCCGGGAAAAGAAAGATAACCATCGCGGCTTCCGCGCACACCGGATTTTGGGAGTTGGCAGCCGTAAGGTTTGCCGCTCTGGCCGCACCGACACCGTTGGTGGTCTCCGCACGAATGTCGGAGAACCCCGTCATAAGCCGGATCTTGAAGCATGCGCGCCGCAACTTCGGGTTTGATCCCATTGACCGAAAGCATTTTTTACGCACAGTCATCAAAAGAGAACGAAGCAACTCTCCCAATGTCTATGCCATGCTTTGCGACCTTCATTTCAAGGCAGGTATAAAGGTGCCGTTGATGGGACGGCCTGCCTGCACCCTTGCAATGCCGGCGATCCTGGCGCGCAAATACAACGCGCCTGTCTTTCTCGGGCGTTGCGTGCGAAAGGCGCCGGGTGATTACCGCGTGGATTTCGACCTGCTGGACCAGGCTCCCTTCAAAGATTTGCCGGAAGATGAAGCTCTGTACGGGATCACCGCCGCCATTAGCAGGTACATCGAGGAATCGGTCTCAATAGCGCCGGAACAGTGGATCTGGGCGTACAGGCACTGGAGAGGCTGCTGCACTCGGGAAGCATAGCGTGGGTTTCGCAGCAGCTCGGAAGAGAGGGTTCAGGAAAGGGTGTCCGGCCGGTCCTACCGGCCTGACAGGTTCGACAAGGCAAAGATAGCCAAATAATACGGCATTAAAAAGGAGGCCATCTTTTGTTCATACCGCTTGGCGACACGCCGAACCCGAGGAACTTCAGGCCGTGGGTGAACTGGGCGCTGCTCGGCATAAACGCGGCAATCTTCCTTTTTATCACCATGCCTCTTTCTTCGAATCGAGTCGATCCTAGCGATCCTATGCTGCTCGAATACCTCCGCCACATGGCTCCATCTCTGCCCGCCTTCATCACTCCGCAGCAGTTCCTGGCGCAGGTTTCCGCGTACGACCTGTTCGTTTTTTCGCATGGTTTCAAGCCCGGGGCGTTTCAGTTCGGCGATCTTTTTTTCTCCATGTTTCTCCACGCGAACTTCATGCACCTGGCGGGAAACATGCTTTTTCTGTGGATCTACGGAGACAACGTGGAGCACCGGCTCGGGCGCATCGGGTACGTCGCCTGCTACCTGCTGACCGGGATCGTTGCCACGCTCGTCTTTTCTCTTTTCTCGGGCTCGTCCATGGTGCCCATGGTCGGCGCATCCGGCGCCATCTCCGGGGTGCTCGGTTTTTACTTCCTGCTCTTTCCGCGCAACAAGGTGAAGGTGTTCATCTTTCTGTTCTACTTCTTCCAGATGATCCTTCTGCCTGCGCGCTGGGTGATCGGGGCTTTCATCGTTTTCGACAACCTGCTGCCCGTTCTGGTCGGAGCCCAGTCCGGCGTGGCGTACGGCGCACACATCGGCGGTTTTTTTGGAGGGCTCGGCCTGGCATGGCTGGGAGAGCGCTTCAACTGGCGTTTCCCGTGGTCGGACCGGTTGCAGAGGATCGGCGGGACAGGAAAAAGAGAGCGCAGAAAGAGCAGGCCGGACGCGGGCAAAGCGCGGGGATCGCTGTTGTCGGTGGTGCGGGAAGCCATTGCAGAGCAGAACTTCGGCGGCGCTGTAAAAGCGGTCTCCCTGATGGACAAGAAGGAGATGGCCGCCCTGAAACCGCGCGAGTGCATCTCGCTTGCGAGCTGGCTCGAACAGGGCGGGCATCCGGTCGCCGCCGGAAGGATGCTCAGAACCTGCCTTTCGAGCCACCCGGGTTCGAAAGAGCTTTCAGAAGTGTACCTTATGCTTGGCCTCATGCGCCTCAGGCAGGGACAGCCAACAGCCGCGTACCAGCACCTGCTCAGCGTGTTCGATCACAACCCTTCTTCCGAGACATCCAGGCTGGCCAAGGAGTCCTTGAGCCGGATTAACGTGTACCGTAAAAGGCGGTGAACCTGTTCATTCCCGCCTGAAAAGGCCGACCGCCCACTCGATGATTTCTTTTTTTCGCGCGATGTGAGTGCATAGGTACCTCTCGTCAGGATATATGTCGGCTCTCAAGAGGTCGAGGCGGTCCGCATTCCAGCACGTGCCAACGGTCGGGTGGTCCGAAAGCGTGCCGTCGGTGTGCTCCCTGCATGCCTTCAGCAGTATGTCCAACTTTTCCCGGGGGAGCTCGAAAAGCGTCCCGTGCATGCTTTGTGCGAGCGCGGCCCCCCTTGACCCGTGCCCGTGGTCGATCGATTCGTTTTCGCGCCTCGAATCGTGGAACACGGCGAAAAGCTCGAGCACTTCCGGATCAGCACCCGTTTCCGCGGCAAGCCTTCTGCCGATCTTGAGCACCCTGCGCCAGTGCTTCGGCCCGTGAAGGCTTTCCCTTCCCATGGGAAACTGGTCCGCCACCACGTTCCAGATGTCGTTTTCCGTTGTCATGTTGTCATGCCCTTCGAATCGGGTGATAATCCGCGGTCCGTTTTTCTTTCTTTCTTCTTCTGCGTTCCTCTGTGCCCTCTGTATAATACCACGATGCTTGTCACAAAAGAATTTTCATTCAACAGCGCCCACAACCTGAAGGGGTACGGCGGAAAGTGCGAAAAGCTTCACGGGCATACCTGGACCGTGCATGTCACGGTTGAGGCGCCGATCGGGGAGAACGGGCTGGCTTTCGATTTTATCCGCCTAAAGGAGATAGTGAACGAAAAAGCGATCTCTTCCCTCGACCACACCTACCTCAACGATGTCATCGAAAACCCCTCAGCCGAGAACATCGCCGTATGGATCTGGAACCGCCTCGAAAAGGAGATACCCATCCACGAGGTGAGGATCTTCGAAACCCCTACCAGCTTTGTGACGTACAGGGGCTGATGGACGCACTCCGGGAATCATGATAATATTAGGAACAGCGTCAGAATTATATTTTGAATTTCGATTGTAAGTGCCTTAGTAAAATGTAGTTGGTTAACCTCCTGTATCTGTGGAGGTGTTGGGTTTACGCGTATGGGGGTATACATTGAATTGAAAAAAACAGTGTAAATACACGAAATCACCCTTGCAAAACAGAAACGACAATACTAATATGCAAACATGATTAAAAGAATTAGTGCAAAAATTTTGAAGGAATTGATGGCGCAGTTCCCTGCTGTGCTCGTTCTTGGGCCACGTCAGTGTGGCAAGACCACGCTTGCAAAGGCGGTAATAGGGGGTAGCTATTTCGATCTTGAGAAACCATCGGACCGTCAGGTGTTTGAAGGCGATATAGAACTTGCGTTACAACGGATCGAATCGCCGATCGTTCTAGACGAGGCCCAGTCTATGCCGGAACTGTTCCCGGTGCTGAGGGCGCTGATCGATGAAGACAGAACCCGAACCGGGCGCTTTCTCCTGCTTGGCTCCGTTGACCCCTCCCTGGTGCGTCATATCTCCGAGAGTCTGGCCGGGCGGGTTGGCATACTTGAACTAAGCCCCTTCCTTTACCCTGAATTGACATCTTCCGAACCTCTGGACATGACGGACTACTGGCTTAGGGGCGGATTTCCGGATGCCTGCCTTCAGACCGATCCGTTGGCCTGGGCACGATGGCAGGATGCGTATCTGCGGACGTTTGTGGAGCGCGATCTTCCCCGCTACGAGCTCAAGGCTTCTCCTGTTGAGATGCGGCGGTTTATGACAATGCTTGCCCATCTACACGGAGGGCTGCTTAATGCATCTGAACTGGGTCGCGCTTTTGGAAAGAACTATCACACCATTCAGAACTACCTGAACCTGACCGAGGGACACTACCTGGTGCGAAGACTGCCACCTTGGTCCGGGAACCTAGGCAAGCGGTTGGTGAAGTCGCCGAAGATATACATTCGTGATTCCGGACTGTTGCACCACTTGCTGGGGATTGCCGAAGAACTGGATCTGTTGGCCTCTCCGAAACGCGGCTTTAGCTTTGAAAGCTGTTTAATTGAACAGATTATTACGCTGGAACAACTACGCGGCCCCGGCACTTCCTTCAGTTTCTTCAAGACCTCTGGCGGAGCGGAAATCGATCTTGTTGTCGAACGAGCGGCAGAGACAGTTGGATACGAGTTCAAATCCGCGGCATCGGTCGGGCGAGGGGATGCATCAGGATTAAAAGCGGGGCTGCAAGACAATGTCATTCATAGAGGTTTCGTTGTTTATCTAGGCAAACGCGACTTTCCACTTTATGAAGGCATTGATGCGATCGGAGCTAAAACCCTGCTTCAGTCGTTGGTGGGGTGAATGTTGTCATAAGCAATCCTGGACAAGGCCCGGACCATGAGAATCTCGTTTCGACCGTGTAGGTCTATTACAAAACTCTACATTAGCTTGTATAAAAGGGGGCTTTTGATGCGAAGCCTGCAAGTCTCAGGATTACTCGCCATTTCAGTTATATTCGCATTCGGATTCCATGATGTAAATAACGATAGTGTCATAAGCTCCCTTTCCTGTGACAGTTTGCAGGAGAATACATCTGATGATTCACATAACCCCACAGGGGACCGGGTTGCTAAATATCGTTTAAAGGCGGAAGAGGGTGACAGTGAAGCCCAGCATATATTGTCAATGTTTTATATGACCGGCCACTGCTGTCCAAAAACGGTTAGAAATTGCCTATCAGGTTTCCTAAACCCCGTC
>CAZIUL010000042.1:0-35968 GCA_964542475.1 uncultured Phycisphaerales bacterium
CAAGGCGCATGTCAGGAGACGACCGCAGGCCTGTTCTTACAGGTTGAGGATCGTCACCTGGCATGAAACGCAGCCATAGCGCAGGTTACGGTGCCGCAGCAGAAGATGATGAAATATGCGGGTTTAGGACGATGATATGAGAGATGTCTTGAACTCTATTGAATCTTGAATCAGAGTTCGATGATTCGGATTTGATAGTGTCAGGCACTTTTTCGATGCTAAAGAGATATAGGGAAACCTGTTTTCAGTGCAGTTTGGAGGTCATTATGAAACCGGCAATCACTCTCACAATTTTTCTGTTCCTGATCTTCATGGCCGAATCCGCTTCCGCCGGGTGATGTGGTCCATCCAAGGCTGCCGGGCCGGCAGTCAAAGGCGCACCCGGGTTGACTGTATCAGGAGGTATGCCGGGCACCGGGTTCCGGGGCGTCAGCCTGACCGCGGGCCGAGGTGCCACCGCGCAGAAGGAACTCGAAATAGACTGGAATTATCCTGTTTACACGCCAGCGGATCCGACAGGCAGGACGCAGGCTCCCTCAACGGGCAAGGAACTTGATATCGCCAGGATTTACGAGATTCTGGCCAGAAAGGATAAGCGCCCCCTCCTCGTGCTGAGAGAGTTTTCCACCTTCGACGATCCCAACAATGAAAAACTGAGCCGCAAGCTGTATACGGAAAAATCGGTTTTACTGAGTCACTGGTTCAATTGCGTTCGCCTTCCACATCATGTCACCGAGTCCGATCATCCGTTCCACGGGCTGTACAAGGGGCAATCGCCGCCTCAGCTGTTTATTGCCGGCGCGGACGGTTCTTTGGCCGAGCCCTTCGAGTTCAAATCATCACGGGCCGATCTCCTGAAGAACATGAACCGGGTTCTGGACAGATACTATACCAGGAACCCCGCCAAGGTGATCGGCGAGCTGGTCAAGATGCTGCCCAGGTTCGATCGCTTGGATTTGGAAATCCAGAACCTCAAGGAAAGCCTGGACTGTGCCATCGAAGAAAACGGCCATCTCTCCGGCAAGGCACGCAAGCTTAGCAGGGAACTGGATCGAGCCGAGAAGGAACGCGATGCTTTGGAAGAGAAAAAGAAGGCGTTGCGCGAAATTCCTTTCAAGAAACGGGCTCCTCCAAATGGTAAAGGATCTTGAAAAAGGTCCGGCCAAGCTGAAAAACAACAGGGCGCTGCCTATCCGATGCAGCGCCCTGTTTCATCAATGACGAACATGCTCTCATGCATGGGATTCCCCATGCACAGGCAGGACTGAACCATGAAAAAACCGGTCTCTCGAATGATCAGGCTTGTTTTCGTTTTCGTCTGCACTCTCTTTGTCTTTTTGAGCTCAGCCCACGCGACGGACAAGGATAAGGACAAGGATGACGGCCCGGGGCCCGATGCCTATACCAGGATGAAAGCGAAAGCGATCAAGGCGCTGGGCTATGAAAGGTACGGCCCGTTCAGCCTCTCCGATTCACACACGAGTCAGGATGTGGAAAAACTCATCGGCGCAGATTGGATGCTGTGGGTTGAAACCCCTCATTTCAAGATCGGATCCACCCTTACCAAACGTCCCATCGTGAATATCGATCGTGACGCATCCGGGCGGTTGAAGGAGGAGCTCGCCCGGCTCAAAAAGAAACTCCCCCGTCATGTAAAGAAATTCGAGAAGCTGGACGAGTGGCTTCTGCTGCACCTGTACGCCCAGCGTCTAGAGGAGTTGTTCGATGAAATGTCCGCCCGTTTCGCCGTGGATGATCAGGCAGGGGCCGGGGGGGCTGATGGCGCGGATGCCGATATCTATATCGGCTGGAAGAACAAGTTCACCGTCCTCCTCTTCGAACAGAAAGCAAACCTGGCCCGCTACCTCGCAAGGTTTGCGGGCATGAACCGGGACACGGCCTGCCGCCACTGGTGCAACGATTCCAAGACCATGCTCTTGGCCACCAGCCGGGAACACTTCGCGACATGGCCGGACGAGGATACGGCTTTCCTCTGTCACGTCACGGCGAACATGATCCATGTTTTCATTCACACATACGGCGGGTACAAGTACCGTCTTCCTTTGTGGTGGGGCGAGGGTCTGAAGCACTGGTACTTGCGCCGCATCAATCCCGAGTTTTTCAATCCCACCACCGCCCCGGGCCAGAAGCTCGATTACCGGCAGGACCATGAGTGGAACAAGAAGGTCTATTCCCGAATCAGGCAGGACTACTTCCGCCCGGCCCGCGAACTTCTAGCGGTCTTCGATCCAAAGGAGATGGACTTTGCCGACCACATGATGGTCTGGTCGCGAGTGGACTACCTTCTGACCCTGGGAAACAAAAAGGCGGGCAGGTACATGGAAATCATGAAGACCGTTCCCTGGGTGGCGGGCAAAGGCCCCAAGGATATCCTCGCCGTTCAGGAAGAAGCCTTGATGGAAGCCTGGGGGCTCGACCCCGATACGCTCGATGAGAAGTGGACCCGATGGGTGCTCAAGGAATACAAAAACTTCGAGAAACGCCGCAAGTGACCCGGCGTCCCGAAAAAACACGTCCTCGCTGCCGCGCCCACCTCTTTCGCCAGCGGCAAGAACAGCACACCGCGATAGCCTGTAATTCGCCGATCATGCGAGAAGCCTTGATGTCTGTTGCACAAGATAGTGGGGCAAAGAAAGCAGTTCAAAATCTGCGTCTCCTTTCGCCGTCCTTCTTTTTTCGTGGAGAACGGTTGGGGGGTCTGAACAGAACCTTACCGCGATGGGAAGTGATTTCTGCTGCACCATGAGTTGGAGCGATCGAAGGCGGCCGGTATTTCCGGCCTTGACCTCGACGGGAACAACGCCTTTGCGTTCGTCCGCGATCACAAAATCGACTTCGGCGGAAGCAGACCGCTCTTCACGAGCCCAGTAGTGAAGCTCCGGTTCCTGGTAGGACGGCCCAGAGGCGTAGAGATGCCGGCCGATGAACTGCTCGGCGACAACACCGCGGTTTACCAGGTTGAGCTCTTTGATCCGGGAGAGATCGGTTTGGGGGATCTGCAACTGGGATTGCAGCAATCCGATGTCAAGCCCCAGGATTTTGAAGAAACGGTCGTTCCTCTCCGCCGCGAGGGGAATGCCGTTGGCGCGTGTGTTGTGGACCTTGGATATGATGCGCGCGAGGCACAGTTGATCTACCGCTTTGGCAAGAGCGTTGGATCGGTAGTTCGAGTCGATACGGCTGTAGATCAGCTTCTTTCCCATCAGGCGGGGCAGCGCGTCAAAGACCGTTGTGAGAAGCTGCGGGTCTATCCTGCTGCGATACTTGTTGAAATCGAGGCGAAAGGTTTGGATAATCTGTGCTTTGACCTTGGCAACGGCCCTGTGGCTGCGCGTTTCGGCAAATGTCGCCACCGCTTCCGGCATCCCTCCCACCAGCGTATATGTGCGAACCAGATCGTTCAACTTCTCATGGAACGGATTCCGAACAGGCTCACCAAGTTGGTAGTTCGTTATGTATTCGAGCGCCTTGTGTTCGGACAGTGCATGGAGGTACTCCTGGAATGTCAGCGGACCGAGATGGAACAGTTCGATGCGTCCAACGGGGATTGAGAAGTTGGGCTCGGCAAAGACAAAATCAAGCAGCGAACCGGTAGCAATTACCCTGTATTCCGCTGCCTCCTCGTAGAAATAACGAAGCAACGGCAGTACAGCGGGGCACGCCTGCACTTCATCGAAGAAGATGATGGAGTTGTCCGGATCGATGTCCCTGTTCAGTTCGAATTCAATGGCTTCCATGGTTGCGCGTGGATTAAGCGCATTCAGCGTAGATGTGAAACCCCAAGGTTTCTCCATGTTGAGTTCAACCAGTTGTGCCCCAAGCTGTTTCGCCAGCATGCGCACAACGGTTGTTTTTCCCACCTGGCGTGCACCCCGCATGATCAGCGGCTTTCGACCGCTGCCCGAAGTTCCCCATTTTGTCAGGTCGTCAAGCGACGTTCGATCAAGCATCGGGCCTCCATAACCTTGGATTCCTTGGCAGTAGCCTCCCTGTTTTGTGTCAAAAGTCAAGGCATAATATGCCGTTTTCTTGACAAAAGTCAAGGGATAAAGAGCACCCAGGATCCGGGCCACCCCTTTCGCCTGAACTTGGACGGCACAGGACCGCGGAAATCGCGAGCATTGTAAGCTTCATGTGCGTGTTTCCTAAACAGCCGCAGCCGACGCTACAGGTAATCCTTGAACTTGTCGAAGATGGCCCGGCCGTGGATGCGCGAATCAGCCATGCAGGACCTGCAGGGCTTCGGAACCTTTCCCTCGAGAATCTCCCGGCGAAACCGCACATAAGCCTCGCCGTTCCATATCGCATCGAAAGGCTGTTCCTTCAGATCGCCGAGATCTTCGTCCGGGTCCGAGAAACAGCACGGCCTGATTTTTCCGTCGAACGCAACGTATGTTGTTGTCCAGGGGAAAGAACAGTAAGGCGAGAACACCGTCTTCCTGGATGGATCCGCATCAACGTGCTTCCTCTGCGCTGTCGCTGCCAGGCCGCTGCTTTCCGGGCGAACGCTGTCATGATCCGCGCCGCCTTTTTCATGACGGCTCACCGTGCAGGCGAGCTCGGAAAGCTCTTCGACCTTTCCGTCCCGGGAGATCCCGGCCAGAACAAAGGTCTGCTCGCCTTCGGGAAGCCGGTCCGTGTCAACGTACACCCCGATGCCGAGACGGTTCGTGAGTTCTGGCATCCCGAGACGCTCGTGGATATCCTCTCTCTGAAAGCCATGACAAAAAATCCCGGTCTCCTTGCCTTTGTTTAGCAGCCGGATCCGCTCCGTGTCAGGTCCGTAAACAGCCCACCCGATAAAGTGCTGCTTTCCGGAGATCCGCTCCCCGGACGAAGGCGTTTCAATGGCACCGCGCGCCCGGGAAGAAATCCTTTTATCCCTGCACGAACCCCTTTTCAGGTTCACGGTCGTCTCCAGCTTGTCGATCGTCTCTCCGCTCGCGTCCACGCTTACGATGCACAACCGATGTGAACCGTCCTCAACCCCGGCGAGATCGAGGGGAAGGAAAAAACCGGACCGGAATGCGTCGGGATGATCGAGGGCCTTGGCAATGTCAGGACGATCGACGCCCATCAGAGCCTCGCCCGCCATTTTCTTGTCGAGGTAAACCCTCATGCCCGCGGGCAAAGGAGGAACACACCACCCCACCACGATGTAGGGATCGTCCATGACGCACTCTTCGGGAGAAGGCGTGTCCAGGTTGATGCTGCAGGAGCCGCCCTGGTCCCGGTCTTTTTTGCCCTCCTCCGGCGCGGTCTTGTAAACGAACGGCACCGGAGAAGCTTTCGTCACCCCGCCATCGCAATCATGGATCGATAGATGCAGCGTGTTTTCCCCCTCGTCGAGTTCCAACTGCTCAACAGGAATGACGAACCCGCACTTCGCGTCGACCCGCAAAACGCTGTTCATGTCCTTGGACACATCAGACCGCTCCACTCCGTAGCGCGCGCTTTTTTCCGCTCTTTCCCCGATGCGACAGGTGATCTTCTCGATGCCGGCCGGGTGAACAGCCCACCCGTGAAAATCCGCAAGCCCCTCCACAACGATTCCAGGCCTCGGATAGTCAAGGCTGTAAAAAGCCTTGATCCGCGCCTTGTTCCACAGTGTTTTCCTGTCCCCCTCAAAATAAGGCCCTCCCAACGACACACCGTGCCTGTCGCCGATCTTCTTTGCCTTTGTAAAATACGATTCCACCTTTTCGAACGGCATGGATGAGAGGTTCTGTTCCTGGTAGAAACCGACATAGCCCTCTATCATGGTTTGATAAAGAGCCTCCACTGAAATCCCCTTCGCGCCCCACTTCTTCGCGGCAGCCTTTACCAGGCGCGGAAGGGTTTTTATGTTGCCGCGCATGCCCACGAACTCGATGATGACCTCGGGGAGCACCGCTCCCGAACGCTGTTTCATTCTATTGAGATCAACGAGGCTCCCGGTCACGTCGTCCCACAGGGCTCCTTTCCGGAAATGCTCGAACACCTTTCTCGTTCCCCCGTCCATGGACACGATCAAAAGGTCCAGGCCGGATTCGATCAGGGCATCCTCTTTTCCCCGGAGAAGGGTCCCGTTTGTGATCACATCCAGATAAACACCGTGCTTTTTTATCTCCCTGATGAAATCGAGGGCTCTGCGGTTGACAAAAGGTTCGCCGAAACCTACCGAATGCACCATGAACGAGTTTTCGAGAAACGGACTTACCTCCTCCAGGATTTCAATATGCATGTTCCCGGCGAAACCGGGGGCCTCGAAGCGCTTGTCATAAAGCCGGCCGCAGGTCAGGCATCGGATGTTGCAGAGCTTGGAGATCTCGAAGAACCACTCAATGGGAAAAACCGAACAGGTAAGACTGCCCCGCCGGATCTCCCCTTCCACGGTTTCGAGCAGCTCTCGTTTTGGCTCAGCCGGGCCGGACATGCGCATCCCTCAAAAACAGTTCACCGGGTGTGTTGTGCGCATTCATACTACCAAAATACAGGTATAAAAATTCTGGAAAGAAAAAGAGCGGAAGGCGAAAGATATTTCGCATGCCGTTTCTCCTGGAGGGCGGCGCCCTCCAGCAGCCTCTTCGGTTACGGCGCCGACGGAGCGGCGCCCTCCAGCAGCCTCTTCGCATATCCCTTTCTAATATCGAAATAATGCTGTATCATCCGGTATAATGCAGGTGATAATTTCACCCGGTCTGGAGGTTTCTATGGAAAACTGGGGCAGGACATTGATCGGCCTGGTCACCCTGTTGGTGATGGTTGCGGGCGCCTGGTATGTGATCGACCTGGTTGGCTCAGGCGATGTCGACAGGAAGGACTACCGCCTGGTTCTCCGTTTCACCCATGCCCACGGTGTGCCCGTGGGAGGCTGGGTGCTTCACAAGGGTGTCAGGGTGGGAGAGGTGCTGAAGGTGAAGATCGCGCCCGATGACTCCGGCGTTGTGATGGAGACCGCCATATCCGGCACGTTCCGCCACACGCTCAGAGACTCCACGCGGTTCTGGATCGTGCGCCCTCGTTTCGCGGGCTTGTCCAAGGGGATCTCCGGCCTGGACACACTGATCAAGGACCCATACGTGGAGTACGACACACCGGACCTGGGCTCTCCCGCACTGCCCTCGGGCAGCGTGGTGTTCGGTCTCGACCTTCCTCCCGTTGCGGGGGAAAGCATCCACTACTCGAAAAAGGGCAGCTTCCGGCCGCAGCTCTTCTTCAAGGTGAAGTTCAAAAACGCCGGCGGGCTTCGGGAAGGGGCTCCTGTCCTGCACAGGGACATCAAGGTGGGCACCGTGCTCAGAACCGACCTTTCCCCGGACGGCCGCTTCGTTGAGGTGGATGTTGTGATCAACGGCCGCTACCGCGAGAGCGCGAGGCAGGACTCGGTCTTCTGGGTGGCCACGCCGAACGTTGAGGTGGGGTTTCACTGGCCGAGCTTCGTGAACGTCCAGGATCTGTCCAAGCTGCTCACCGGCGCCGCCCTTGCCTACGCCACACCTACGGGAGCGGGCGGAAGACTGCTGAGACCCGGCACTGTGATCGATGGGGCTGACAGAGCACCCAAAGACCTCGACGATTTCCAGGGGCCGCTCGTTTCCATCGAGCCCGACATCGAAGAGACATGGTCCAAAAACACAATCCAGGGGATACAGCCCGTGGGGGTTTCGCTATCATTCACCGAAAGCGACCTCTTCAGGGATAACAGCTACTTCCTGCAGGGAACAGGGTTCCTTTTCGAGGATGCGGAAGGACGAAAACTGGTTTTTACCGCCAGAACGCTTGCGGATGGGGCCTATTCCTGCTCCGATCTCCTGGGCGATCCGGACATCGGTTCCATCGATCTGAAGGTCCGTCTCAACGACAGGACAGTACACGAGGCAGCCCTGGCCTGGATCGATCCGTCCGGCCGCGACGCAGCGCTCATCGAACTCGAAAGCGGCACCCAGCTGCTGACCGCCACTCATGAGGTGCCGAAGTTCTCCGACAGCGGCCCGGAAAACGACGCGGAGGACAGCTACTTCAGGCTGGTGGCTTTCCGCGAGGGGGGGGAACAGGTGATCCGGTCCCAGCCCATTCCCGCAAACACGGTGACCGGAATCGAACAAGGAGGCCTGTGCGGGTTCAGCCCTGAACTGAACCTTGACATCAAACAGTGGTGGGGCGCGCTTCTCCTGGATCATGAGGGGAGGATCATCGGGATCGTGGGACGGAAAGAGGCGCTGTCCGGCGAGCCTGCCTGTGCTGTTTTCGAGGAACTGCCCCGGGTGGAGAAGCGCTGATGACCGGCGAGATCATCGTCAGGCTGAACGATTTCAGCGCCGGTTTTCGTTTGCCGGGCCGCATCCGGCACGTATTCCGCGGCGCTGACATGGAGATCCGCCAAGGCGACCTCGCCTGCCTCGTTGGACCGAGCGGCTCGGGAAAATCGGTCCTGCTCAACCTCCTCATCGGCTCGCTAAGGCCCGGGCGCGGCGGACTCGTTCTCGATGGCGGGCTCGAAGTGATGGGAAAAGAGATCACAAAAAAATACCCCCGCCTGATCACCGGCCGCATGGGAACCGTTTTCCAGGAAGGCGCGCTGTTCGACGATCTTTCGGTGATGGAGAACGCTGTCTTCGGACTCAAGCGGCACGGATTCAATCCGTTGCAGGCAGCTGAAAAAGCACGAGCGGTTCTTGCGGAGGTGGGCCTCGAAAATCCGCCGTCAAGGGTTCACGAGCTCTCCGGGGGCCAGAAAAAGCGGTTAGCACTTGCGCGCTCGCTAGCGGTTGAGCCGGAGTTTTTGATCTTCGACGAGCCCACATCAGGGCTCGATCCCCTGCTCTGCCGCCAGATCGCCGAACTCATCCTGAAAACTCACCGGGCCGGCAGGGGAAAACGGACAACGCTCATCGTCACGCATGACTACGAGGCTGTGCTGCCGAACGCAACACGATCGTTTCTCATAAACCCCGGCGCCGGAAAAATCGAGGAGATAGGCAAGGGAGAAGACCCCGAGTCACGGCTCAAGAGCTTCATCGATGTTCCGGCCACAGGAGGCGCTAAAGAAGAGGGGGCGGGCCGCCTTGTTTATCTTCTCAAGAAAGCCCTTGAAACGCCGGTCGCGTGGCTGTCGCCCGTGGCACGGTTTCTGTCGAACCCCGTGCCCGCGGGCAGGCGCCAGATCTCCCTGCGGTTCGCGGACGCGCTCATCCACCCGGCGCTCTATGTTTGCGCCGCGGGCGCGGTTCTCGGCGGGCTCGCCACATTCTTCGCGCTGGAGAACAACCCGCTCAAGGGAGCCATGGACCGCCAGGCCATAATCGGGCTGGGCAAGGTGTTGACCGCAATCGTTATCCCCCTCATGACCGCGGTCCTTTTCGCGGCGCGGGTCGGGGCAGGGGCTGCGGCGCGCCTCGGCAACATCCGGCTCGGGCGCAAGGACGAGGCGCTCAGGATGCTCGGGGCAGACCCGGGGCGCTACCTGGTCACTCCTCTTTTCTGGTCATGCCTGACAGGGCTTCCCCTTCTCAACCTCCCGGTATGCGCTGCCGCGTGCCTGGCAAGCCTGTTTTTCGCATGCGGCACGAGGCCGATAACGCCTTTCGGGTGGGCCTCATCGTTTTTCTGCGAAGTGCTGGTCATCGACATCCTGTTCGTTTTCATCAAGCTGATCGGTTCCGGCTGCCTGGTGGCCGCAGCAGCGGTTTTTTTCGGGACAAAAGACAAATCCGGGGCTGAGGCGCTCGGCAGGGATGTGACGAGCACGATAGTCGCCGCCACCTTCCTGGTGATCCTCTGGCACGGAGTATTGACTTTTCTTCAATACAGATGAGATGAAAGGAATGGCAAACCATGAGATGTAAACCGATTGTATGCCTGATGACCGTACTGGCGGCCGCGCTGGTAACGGCCTGTTACTCGAAAACCTACAGGCTCTACCCGGGCGGAAAGGTCGTCGAGATAACGGAAGAGAACAAAGGGCGCGAACCAGGGCCTTCAACGCAGCAAACCACGCACAAGGCTGTCTGCGGCGGGGAGAGGGATTACAACGGACCTTACAGCGGCGAATACCTCAACCGCGTGGCGTTCCCGCTCGGCGGCCTGGGCGCCGGCATGGTCTGTCTCGAAGGAACAGGTGCAATATCGCATGTTTCAGTGAGAAACGAGATGGATGTGTTCAACGAGCCGTGCACCTTTGCCGCGCTCTGCATCGTAAAAGATGCCGAGAACACGGCCAGGGTTATCGAGGGTCCTGTGCCCGGATGGAAGGTCTTCGGCGCACCCAACACGGGAAACGGTGCAGCGCACACGAGCTACGGCCTGCCGCGTTTCGAGCGTGCCTCGTTCCTCGCACGTTTTCCGTTCGGCACGGTCACGCTATCTGATCCGGATATCCCGGTCGACGTGACGATCACGGGGTGGAGCCCTTTCATCCCCGGGCACGCGGACGATTCCAGCCTGCCCGTTGCCGTCCTGGAATACAGCTTCGAGAATCCTGCCTCGGAAACCGTGGATGCGGTGTTCTCGTACAGCAGCAAGAACTTCATGGCAACCGGCGGCGGCGGCCAAACCGTTCTTCCCATGGTAAACGGTTTCGTTCTCGTGCAGGAAGGCTCTGAAGAGAAACCGGAAAACGAGGGGGGTTTTGCCGTTTTCACGGAGCATGAAAGCACGGTTGTGGACCACTGCTGGTTCAAGGGGGGATGGTGGGACGCGCTCACACTGGCCTGGAGAAACATCCAGGATGGAAGGCTGGTGGACAACCCTCCCATGAAGGGTGCCGCGCCCGGGGCTTCGCTGTTCGTCCCGATGAAGATCAAGCCCGGTGAACGCGAAACAGTGCGGCTGATGCTCGCGTGGTATGTTCCAAAGACAAAACTCCGAATAGGGCGGGATGCCGTGGCATCCGGTCCCGCCTTCGGGCACGGCCCGTCC
The DNA here is from genome assembly GCA_964542475.1 of uncultured Phycisphaerales bacterium. Classification (GTDB taxonomy): domain Bacteria; phylum Planctomycetota; class B15-G4; order B15-G4; family CAYZWU01; genus CAZIUL01. Next base: position 10,921 of record CAZIUL010000042.1, read on the forward strand.
AAAGGCGCGGCCTCCGGGCAGCAGGAGGTCTACGGCTTTCAAGGAAAACGACTCGTCAACACATACGACCCGGCAGGCGACGGCCAGACAGGCAAGCTGACATCGCCCGAGTTCAGGATCAGCGGAGAACATATCAGTTTCCTGATCGGCGGCGGCAGCTACCCCGAAACAGCCTGCATAAACCTGCTGGTAGACGGCAAGGCCGTGCGGACCGCCACGGGCAAGAACGCTGAAACACTCGAACGGAAGGCCTGGGATGTGGCGGGCCTCGTGGGCAAAAACGCAAAGATCGAGATCGTTGACCAGGAGAAAGGGAGCTGGGGGCACATCAATGTGGACCAGATTGTCATGAGCGCTCCTCCCGGCACGGACATGGAGGATACGGTTCTCATGGATTTCGAATCCGAGCTGTTCGGGGACTGGATCGCAATAGGCCCGCCCGCGCCGGAAGGACAAAAATGCGCGTGCACCTCGACCTATCATGAGCCCTGGTATGCGGGACGGTTCAGCAGCATAGGCGAGGTGGCGGATTACTGGGAGAAAAACAGGGAGCGCTTGCGCAGCGCGTCGGCCATGTTCAGGGACGCGTTCTATGACAGCACATTACCGGCTGAAGTGATAGAGGCGGCGGCGGCAAACCTTACCATTCTCAAATCGCCCACCGTGCTGCGCCAGACTGACGGGCGGATGTGGTGTTTCGAGGGCTGCTGCGACAGCAGGGGATGCTGCCACGGCTCCTGCACCCACGTGTGGAACTACGCCCAAGCTGTCCCGCACCTGTTCCCGGAGCTGGAACGCTCGCTCCGCTCGACAGAGTTCAACGAGAGCCAGAACGAGGAGGGCCATCAGACCTTCCGCTCAGCCCTTCCGATCAGGCCGGTGGCGCACACATATCACGCCGCATCGGACGGGCAGCTCGGCGGCATCATGAAGGTTTACCGCGAGTGGCGCATATCCGGCGACACAGGCTGGCTCGAGGAGATCTGGCCCAAGGTGAAGCAGAGCCTGAACTACTGCATCCGCACGTGGGATCCCCGCGGGGTCGGTGTGCTCGAAGAGCCGCATCACAACACCTACGACATCGAGTACTGGGGGCCTGACGGGCACTGCTCCAGCTTTTACCTGGGCGCGCTCGCAGCCGCCGCCGAGATGGGAACCGCGCTCGGAGAGGATGACGATGCGGCGCGTTTTCGCGGGCTGCTCGAAAAAGGCGGAAGCTTTCTGGAGGACGAGCTCTTCAACGGCGAGTACTTCTTTCAGAAGATCCGGACCGAGGGGCTGGATGCCGAGTTTCATCCTATCGACGCTTCCGCGAACGGCCCGGGATACGAAAGGATCATCGAGGCGCTCAACACCCAGGGGCCGAAATACCAGTACGGCACAGGGTGCCTTTCCGATGGAGTGCTCGGCTTCTGGATCGCGCGCATGTGCGGGCTGGACCAGGCCCTGGTGGATCCCGAAATGGTCAGGAGCAGCCTCGACGCCATCTACAGGCACAACCTCAAACACGACCTGTCCGGGCATGCCAACCCCCAGCGGCCCGCGTACGCGCTGGGCAAGGAAGGCGGGCTTCTCCTTTGCACGTGGCCGCGCGGGGGCGCCCTCTCCATCCCCTTCGTGTACAGCAACGAGGTCTGGACAGGCATCGAGTACCAGGTCGCCTCGCACCTCATGCTTGAAGGCATGGTCGAGGAGGGTCTGGACATCGTGAGGGTTTGCCGCGACCGGTACGACGGCCGCGTGCGGAACCCGTTCAACGAGTACGAGTGCGGCCACTGGTACGCGCGGGCCATGTCCAGCTACGGGCTCCTGCAGGGGCTCACCGGCGTACGCTACGATGCCGTTGAAAAGTGCCTGTACATCGACTCCAAAGTCGGGGACGACTTCAAGAGCTTCCTTTCCACGGAAACCGGCTTCGGTTCGGTCGGCCTGAAGAACGGGCAGGCGTTCATCGATGTCAAGATGGGTGAAATAGAGGTGGACCGGATCGTTGTGCGGTGATGCGTAAATTCGGTAAATTCGGGGACGTAAATCTGGACTGAGCACTCATTAGATAAATGAGTGCTCCATCCCCGAATTTATATTATCCTTCCAGCCTCGATCAGCACGCTGTCGAGAATCCATCTTTTTTTCAGGAGGTCAAGGCCATGCCCCATGAACACAAACTCTCCAGACGTGATTTGATGAAGATCGGTGCCGCCGGATGCGTTGCAACTGCCGCTGGGTGCAAACTCTTTTCCGCCGGGTCGAAGCGCATCCCCATCGGCGTTCAGCTCTATTCGGTGAGGGATGAATGCGCAAAGGATCTGGCAGCCGCGGTGAAACGCGTTGCCGAGCTTGGTTTCGATGGAGTCGAATTCGCAGGATACTACGAATGGAACGCCAAGGATCTCCGGTCCCTCCTGGACGACAACGGGCTCAAGTGCTGCGGCACCCATACGGGCATCGACACCCTTCTCGGCGACCAGCTCAAGGCCACGGTGGAGTTTCATCAAACCCTGGGCAACCGGTTCCTCATTGTGCCCGGCCTGCCGCAAAAGTACCGCGACTCGGCACGGGCCTGGCTGGATACTGCGAACTGTTTCAACGAGATCGCCGAAAAGATCGAGCCCCACGGCATGTTTTGCGGTTATCACAACCACACCGTGGAGTTTACACCCATGGACGGACAAACCCCCTGGGACATCTTTTTCAGCAACACCGGCAAGGATGTGGTCATGCAGCTCGATACAGGCAATGCCATGAACGGCGGCGGCGACCCGGTGGCAATACTGAAGAAGTACCCCGGCCGTGCCAGGACCGTCCACGCCAAGCCGTTCTCCAAAAACAATCACACCGCTGTCATCGGTGAGGACGATGTTCCCTGGGCCGAGGTTATCGCCCTGTGCCGGAGCACAGCCGGCACCGAGTGGTACATCGTCGAGATCGAGAGGTACAAAAAATCTTCCTTTGACAGCGTGGCAGGCTGCCTGGCCGGCCTCAAGGCACTGGGCGCATAGCTGCGAAGAGTCGTAACGAAGTAGAAAAAGACAGGGAGAGAAAAGGTACCCGGTCCCTTTATTCCAAAAACACCTACACCGCGTTGGATGATATGGGGAAGTCCAAGGGGAAGGCCGAGAAGCAACGGTAGATTAACTGATGAAAGATCCCGATGGCGCAAAATTGGTAAAGCTAAGCCTGAAGACAGCAGAATCGAAAGAAGTCGAAGAGTTTGGCTTGACTGTTACCAATAAGGATATCGTTTATGAACATGACGAAGAACATCAGGCAACGGTCGGTTACTTTGACGTCAAAAAAGGCTGGCTCAAATACACAATGGTTTTATGCCTGGGCAATCAAGAGTCATGGGAAGGGTATCTTTTTAATTTTTTCGGCGAACAGGCGGGCAGGGCTGATCTGGAAATAGTCAAAGTCGAAATGAACAAGGTTTTTGCTCTGGGCCGGGGTAATCGGATCAGCCTGGCGAATGTGGAGTTTTACCTCTGGAGTATCGTGAAAGAAGAAGATGGAGGATTTACTGTTTACTTCAAATTGAGGGAAAAGGACAAGGAAGAGGTCATGGCTCTACTTAAGTATCCTGATGAGGAAAAATCCACCCACACAGCCATTGGGAAAGCATTGACCGTTGTCAAGGTGATAAATGAAGATTTCGTTCATCTAATCATCAAGGACGCTTGAGATGCTGTCAGAAAATAGCCGGAGATGCGCTGAAAAACACGGCTGGAGCAAAGACGCCTATTGATATCAAATTATGCAAAGTAGCTGTCACGAAAGCGTTGTCAGAACAGTTTCATCTGCCCATCCGCCTCGTCGTCTTTGCGGCGGGGCTTTTTCTTCGGCCGGGGTTTCTGCCTTACGAACTTTACAAGGTCGCCTGAAATGTCCGCGAGAAAAGGCGAAGGCCCATCGCTGAGCTTTTTTCCGAACAACGTGCGCTGCCTCGCACGCACCAGGTAAAGCCTCTTTCGCGCGCGGGTCATGCCCACGTAGAGCAGGCGGCGCTCCTCCTCGATCGCGGCCTCCCTCTCTTCTTCGTGCTCGCGGATGAAGGGAAGCACTCCTTGTTCGAGGCCGGTGATGAAAACAATCGGGAACTCCAGCCCCTTTGCTCCGTGTATTGTTGACAGGGTCACCTTCTCGGCGCGTGCGTTGTACGGATCCTCGCGGCACAAGGGTGCGATGCCCTTAATAAAATCACGCGGATCTTTCTTCGTGTCGCGCGCGCGCCCGGATGCGCCCTTGCCCGCGCGCACCGTGCCCACTCGCTGATAAGGGATGCCCGACCTGTCGAGAGCCTCCTGAATCAGGGAGGCCTGGGCGTTCAGCCGGTAGAGCACCGCAATGTCGCTGAAACCGAAAAGCTCGCCGTGGCCGCCTTCCTCCTCATCCGGCCCCGGCTCGCTTTCAAGGCCGTACTCCCCCACTCCCCCCACAAGCTGCGCGATCTTGCGCGAGACATGGACAGCCTCCTGACCTGCGGTGCCGAAGGCGCGCATGTCGAGCATGATGCCCTTCTCCTCGGAAGCAGCAGCCGGCATCGCCTTTTGAAAACGGTCCGGGTTTTTTCGGATCACATGGTCGGAAGCGCTCAAGATGGTGACGGTGGAGCGGTAGTTCGCATCCAGGTGCATGACCTCGGCACCAGGAAATGTATCCGGAAATGAAAGGAAGTTCTCCACATCCGATCCGCGGAACGAGTAGATGGCCTGGTCAGGATCGCCGATTGCCATGATGCTTTTTGCTCCCGTACCTAGCATCCGGACCAGGGAAACCTGTGCAGCGTTCACATCCTGGTACTCGTCAATGAACAGGTGCCGGAACCGCGCCCGGTACCGGTTCAGCAGCTCCGGCTTTTCCCTGAAAAGCTTCAAAGGCAGGTGGATAAGGTCATCGAAATCGAGCGCCCCTTGCGCGCGTTTTTTTCCCGTGTATATGCGCAGCACATCTTCAAGGTCAAACCCCTGTATAACGCCTGAAACCCGGACATCCCTGTTCATCGCCTTTTCAATCGCAAAGATAACCTTCTCGACAGGAAGGCGCGCCGAACCGGCCTCGCCCGATGCCGGAGGCTGCGCCTGTTTCAAGACAGCCCTCATCAGGGCCTTTTTGTCATCCTCGTCTAACAACACGGGATCGCCGGTAAAGCCTGGGATTTCTGCTTCGTCCAGCACGATCATCAGCCCAAGCGCGTGGATGGTGTTTATGAAGATCCTGGAGGTTTTTTCCGTGTCGAGCATGGTGTTCAGGCGGGATCGCATCTCTTCTGCCGCGCGGTGGGTAAAGGTGATGGCCAGGATCGATGCGGGATCCGCACCGAGCTCTTTCACGAGGTACGAGATGCGGCTGGTCAGGGTACGGGTTTTCCCCGTGCCCGGCCCGGCCACAACCAACATCGGGCCGCCTGCGTGTTCAACCGCTTTTTTCTGGGCTTGATTCAACATCGTTAAAAAAGGACCGGATGGGCTGCTCGCCAACAGCTCCCGCAACAAATATCACACGTGTAACGTTCAGCAGTACGATTGGCTTTAAAAAAATCATCCGTGTTCATCCGTGGTTCTCTTCTTCTTTCTGCCTATGCCTATGCCTGATCAAAACAGCCGGCCCTGGGCCTTGGATGCGAGCTTCTCGCGCTCGCCCTTTTTGAAGATGGAGATCGTGCCGAACTCGCCGTCGTACCCCGCAAGAGCGCTGACATCGCCTCGCCGCATCCTGCTTATGGCTTCCTTCAACAACGGCACTCCGGCACGGTCGAGCGTATCGAGCGGCAGCTCCTTGAGGATCTTCAGCTCCGGCCCGAGCTTGTCCAGGCAGGACCAGTACTCGCGCATGACCGCCTTGGTGTTCGGCCCCACACCCAGGAGCTCTCCCAGGATCTCCTGGAGGGGGATCAGGCTGAAAAAGTCCGCCTTTTCACGGGGCTGTTCTCCCTCCTCCCTGTCCGCGAGCTCCTCGACGCGGTACATGACGCCCGTGGTGACCTTTTTTCCGCACACCGGACAGAGCCCTCCGGCCGCGATCGTATCTTTCGGGCTCATGCGCTGCTTGCAGTTCCTGTGCCCGTCGTAGTGGTACTTGCCTTCCTCGGGAAAGAACTCGATCGTGCCGAGAAACTCGCCCGATCCGTGGCCTTCCATCGCATCCCTCATTGCCGGATAAGAAAGGTCCGCATCAAACAGGTTCGCTTCCCTCCCTAGCTTGGAGGGCGAATGCGCGTCCGAGTTGGACACGAGCACCACATCATCGAGCTCTTTCAGGCGCCGGTTCATGGGAGGATCCGACGACAGTCCGGTTTCAACAGCGAAGATCATGTCGTTGAGATCCTCGAAGCACTCCTCCATGGAATCGAAGCCGGAACGCGAGCCGAGCATTGAAAAGTGCGGCGTCCATATGTGCGCGGGTATGAGGTATGCATCATCATCGCTTTCCAGGGTTATCTCGAGCAGGTCCTTGGAGTCGAGCCCGAGGATCGGCCGCCCGTCGGACTTCACATTGCCTATGGAATCGAGCCGCCCCGAAATTTTTTCGGCGGCATCCAGGCTCGGCGCAAAAAGCACGTTGTGCACCTTGCGGACCCGGCCGTTCTTCTTGTATATGCTGGAGATCTCCACCGTCAGAATGAAGCGCACCTCGGAAGCCGCTGTCGGCACAAACTCGTCCTCGAAGCCGCGCAGGTGCTCCTCCTTCAGAACGAAAAGCCCCTCTTCGGCGGGTTCGAGCTTCTCCTTCAGCTCCGCAAACCACGCCGGATGCGTGAAGTCGCCTGTGCCCACAACCTCGATCCCCTTGCGCTTGCCCCAGAGGTTCAGGTGCTCGAGATCGCATTTCTTGCTGGTGGCCCGTGAATACTTGGAGTGAACGTGTAAATCAGCGATGAACCTCATTGAAAAGCCATCCTTCAAAAAAGTGGACGGGGCACTCAATAAAGCAGACCGCACGCGGCAGCACGTGTGGTGAGTTGTATATAGCGATCTAATAATAATGTCAGCACGAGCGGCTGTACATGGATTTCCCCGTCAAACGACCGCAGATGAAGATTACCGATGTCAAAATGGCAAAAAAAAGTGAGTCGCCTACCGTGCAGGGGACCAATTGCTGATAGCAGGTACTGAAGGCCCTTCTACTCCTTGGCAATGAGGGTACCGGCGTTTTTTCCTCTTGCGGCGTCGTAGACCGCCGTCGCGTTGAATACGACTACTCCCTTGAATTTTTTTCCAGGTTTATCCTTCTGAAGTTCATTATTTGCCAAGTCAAATGCTTCGCCTGATGTTTCATATGCTCCCTTGCCGATAAGCTTGTAACTCTCTCCTGATTCTTCATCCCAAACACTGACAGATATCTTCCCGTTATCTTCCACGTTTCTTTTGGTAGCCTTCATGAACATGTCACCAATGACGAACAAATCATCTTTGTGCCAGTATTTTCTGGCCATGGGGACCACATTTGGCACCCCATCATTTGAGACCGTAGCCATGGCGAATGTATTGATTCTTGTAAGAAGCGATTTTGTCTTTTCCGGTAATTTCATGAAAACCTCCCATGCGTTTATTCGGATTCTGGTCTTCTGCTGAGGATATGTTCACAAAAGGAATCGCCCCGGGGTAAGGAGCGGCCGATTCGGTATTCAAGGGTTTTGTCCGGCGTGTTATCAAGAGCTTGTTCCATACAGGTATGGGCACGGCACGGTGGTATTTCTCTCCGAAACTTAGTCTTCTAAATGATAGCGCTGGGAGGTTCATAAAATCACCTCATCAAGAGCACGCAGTCCTTGGATATTTACCTTTCAATCATAAGACAGGCGAGTTTTCTCGTCCGCTAATGTTGGGTGAATCATTTCCTTCCATTCTAGTGAATCCCATGTTCCCAACTTCATATGTAAGTTATAGTATTTTTGGGGAATTGGATGTGTTCCAATAACCACCTCCATTCCGTACCTCTCTTTAATGAAATTACTAAAATGGGATATGCTGGGGCACGGAGGATAACCCACAACAAATCCGGTAGCCAGGTGGATGGTCTGTGCGCCATTTTTCTTCATCTCCTCCGGCACGTATTCGATGTTGCCGCCTGGGCAGCCCTCGCAAGTTGTGTATCCGACTAGTTCCGTTTCTCGGTCCTTGTAGATGCTGAAAGCACCCTCCCTGTTCTTAAGGGCCCTGAAGCACTTGCCGCCGGCGCAGGTGCTGTAGCGGTCGCAGATAATGATTCCGATTTTAGTGGCTTCATTCATTTAATGGGCTCCTGAAATTACGGCATGGTTTTCTCCACCCTATAATAAGTCGTTCCATTCCTGGTAAGCACCGTGATCGTCCCATCTCCAATGAGATCCTCCAGATACTTCACCACTTCGTTGGGATGCACGCCCAGACCTTGGACGATGTCTTCGAGTGAACAAGGCCGCCGCTTGAGAAGATTCAAGATGGCTTCACGAGACGCCTTGAATTCCGTTTGATCATGGACATGATTGAAATCAGCTATGACTTCTGCCTTGTTTCCGAACATCTGCGCAAACCGTATCATCAAGTCTTCTGAGACAGGCATGGCACTCTTTTCCGTTGGAGGCCGAATCACGGTGTTGAGTTGTATCCGATCTGGTTGAATTCGATTAACGTTGGGCAGTAGTTTTTCGGCTTCAGAAGTTATTCCTGTTATCCCTCCCACAAGGAAGAGTTCGAGCCACAGCTGGCCAGAAAAACCGTTCCGAAACTCGACCAGGCCTTCAAGCATGCGTTCGAAATTGATCTTGGCATGTGGGCGGTTCACACGGTGAAACACAGAACTATCACCGGCATCAAGGGAAGGAATGACCAGGTCTGCTTGCTGAAGGGATTCTCGAACCTTGTAGGGTGTAAAGAAATGTTTTCCATCTCACCTGACGTAACTTAGGAATCCTACCGCCTCCAGACCGGGGTGAAAGCCCTGGGTAAGGAGGCAAGAATGAGCTCCACAAAACGACCTGGAAAGAGACAGGCTCCCGTCGACGGACGCCCTTGTAAGGGCGGGCGGGAGGAGACGGGCAAGCCCGCGCCGAGCCCGGCAAAAAAGAAGCGCAAAAAGAAGGGGAAGAAGGCCAAGCGGCGCAGCTACACGCCCGAGGAGAAGCGCGCGTCGATCGAGGCGTACCAGAAGTCTGGGATGACCTTGGCGGACTTCAGCACGACCTGGGGTATTTCCAAGGCCACGTTGACGAATTGGCTTCGCAAGCATAAGGAGGAAGGCCCCAGGGGGCTCGAGCGAAAACCCCACGCCGGGAAGGGCAAGAGCCGCCTTGCCGACGCGCTGTGCGGCGAGATCGTGCGGGCCAAGCGGTACTTCCCGGACTTCGGCTTAAAGAAGCTTCGGGATTACCTGTACCGCTTCCGCGGCGTCAAGGTAAGTCCGGGTGCCATCAAAAACACTTTGGAAGTCGAAGCAGTACTCACCAAACCACCCCCCAAAGGCAAGAAGAAAAAGAAACGCAAACCGGCACGCCGCTTCGAGCGTGCCAAGCCCGGCGCGCTGTGGCAGTCGGATATCACCAGCTTCGTGCTCACCCGGCACAGTACGCGGGTCTACCTGACGGTTTTTCTGGACGACTTTAGCCGGTACATCGTGAGCTTCACCCTGGCGATGCACCAGAAGCAGGATCTGGTCACCGAGGCCCTTTTGTCCGGCATAAGCCGTTTTGGAAAGCCTAAAGAAGTGCTGACCGACCAGGGACGTCAGTACTTTGCGTGGCGTGGTAAAAGCGGTTTTCAAAAGCTCCTGGAAAAGCAGGGCATCCAGCACGTGGTGGCCAGGAGCCATCACCCGCAAACGGTCGGAAAGTGTGAGAGATTCTGGAAGACGGTGCAGGAGGAATTTTGGAGCCGCGCAAAGCCGCAAGAGCTGGAAGAGGCCCGCGAGCGCTTGACGCATTTCATCGCCCACTATAACCACCACCGTCCGCACCAGGGGATCGGCGGGCTCTTGCCGGCGGACCGATTTTTCGGTGCAGAGGATGCGGTGCGCGACGAGCTCGAGGCGCAGCACGCACAAAACGAGCTGCTGCTCGCCCTGGGCCAGGAACCCCGGCGATCGATCTATCTGGTTGGACGGATAGGCGAGCGCTCGGTATCCATGCACGGCGAGCGTGGAAAACTGGTGATCAACGGACCCAACGGCGAGGTACAGGCGCTTAACCCGGAGCATCTGGGCATGCCCAAGGAGGAGATAAGCAATGAGCAAAGAAACAAAGAGGGTGGAAGAGCTCAAACAGCAAGAGACGACCGATTCATACCTGACGACCCCACAATCCCAGATCAGTCCCCAGAAAAAGCCGAGGCAATGGACGGGCCGACGCCGCAGAAATGCCTCATTCAAGATGCCGAAGCACGTAGCGGTACCGGTGAAGGGCTTGTGGGAGTCGGCCGGGGAGGAGGAGCGGCAGAAAGCGCACCAGGCCGGGGTAGCGATCCTGGAGATGTGGCTGGGCCAGGCGAGCCGCAAAGAGGTGGCGGCCCGTCTGGATGTGCCGGTGCTTCGAGTGTGGCAGCTGTCTCAGCAGGCGCTCACGGGCCTACTGGCAGGCCTTCTGAAGCAGCCGAGGAGCCGGGGCCCGATCGAGAAGCCGGACTGGCAACAATCCCCCTGGAAACTGCGGGCGAAAATTGCCAAGCTGGAGAAAGAGGTGGACAGCCTTCGCAGCTTGGTGGATCTCTTAAGGGCCTTTCCGATACACCGGGAGACCGCCAGGGAGAAGGAGGTGGATCGTGCCCGGTCAAGCACGACGAAAATCCGTCACCCCCGGAGCACTCCGAAGAGAAATCGGAAAAAGACTGCTGGAAAAAGACGCGGAGCAAAGCGAACGAGAAGCCGTGGCTCAAGCACACGGAGTGACGGAGAGAACCGTGAGAAACTGGATGAAGAGCGCAGAGGATCCGCTGAAGTGCCTGGGTCGCCCACCGCACGGCCGGGCGATCCGTTTTCAAGCGGCGAAGGAAGTGGCGCGTCAGCGAAAGCGCCAGGGCAAGATGGCGGGGTGGCGGCCGATTGATATGGCGCTTGAAGGCCGAATCCCCACCGGGCTGGTGCAGGAGATGACCGCGCGTTTCAAAAAGCAAAAGCGCCCCCGCAGGAGGCGCCATCAGGCCGCTGATGCGGAGCAGGTCGTCGTAAATGTGATCGGAGCTATCTGGACACAGGATGGTACGCACCTGGGCCGCCATGAGGATGAGGAGGAAGTGCAGAGCCAGGTCATCAAAGATCGTGGCCCCCTGAATACCGTGGGGCTTTCCATCGGTCCGCCTGCAACCTCAGAGGACGTACTGGTGCTCCTGAAATGCTCAAGTGAAGAGAATGATGGTGATCCTTTAGTATGGCAGACGGATAATGACAGCAGCTATCTGGCTGATAATGTAAAAGCTTATTTGAAAGAGAAGCGCATTGTACACCTGAAAAGTCGTATAGGTCGTCCCACGGATAACGGTGCTGCGGAACGCGTTAACTGGGAGCTGAAATCCGAGGCCGATTTGGGAAAGGGAGTGAAGCTCGACAGCCCCCTCGAAGCGGCTCTCAGGCTAAGCGACAGCGCCGTGAAGATCGACGAAAACCGCCTGCGCGGCAGCAAGGGCTATGTCACATCGAATAGGCTGGCGCACGAGATGCCTTTTTGGTATGATTTCGTCGATCGGGACACTTTCTACAATGAGGCTATCAAAGCAATGAAATCAGCTGTGATAGGTAAGGAAGGTGACATTGCCCGCAAGGCCGAACGCGATGCTTTGCACGGTGTTTTAGAAAAGAATGGACTGATCGTATGGACCCGAGGCGGTAGGACACTTACGTACTGTGATCGGGAAAACATTTCGTGAACACTACAGAAAAAGGCTTACTATCATTGCCGTCCTATGGTTTGGAAAGAAGTGGCACGCAGTTATCTCCGCCTAGCTGACGAGGCCATACACGAAATGATTCAGAAATCGACTCCAGTGTATGGATTATACACCCCAATTACCAATATTGCTTGTGCATTAAAAGTCCGTGAAAATGGGAGGGAGAGAAATGAAAATAGCCATTCCAATTCATCAAGGAATATTGTCTCTCCATTTCGGGCATAGTGAAGAGTTTGCCTTGTTTGAAGTTGATCCCCAGGCCAAGACCATCCGAGATAAGGAGATACTCAGGCCACCCCATCACGAACCTGGAAACTGGCCGCGTTGGCTTCGCGAAGAAGGAGCCGATATCATAATTGCTGATGCCATGAGCATGCGAGCTCAAAAACTGTTTGTGCAGAACAAAACAAAAATAATATTGGGAGCTCCGAGCGAAGATCCTGAGAGTATTGTAACAGCATACCTTGATGGCAACCTGAAAGCCGGCAAAAACATATACGGTAATAAGGAGAGTATAGATGCCTAACTAATTATATAAATGTGAAATAAGCGGGCTAAACCGTTGAATCCCCATTCTACATATAATTGGCATGCTGCGCATCAAGACCTTTCTACTCTTCAAAATGATTACACCTTTAACATTACTAGCTATACTTTATGGCGGTGCAATTTGCATTCTCGTTTTCTTTCCACAAGTGCAGATTTCATCTTTTGAATGAAGGCTGTTCTGTCACCCTCTACCACATCTTTTTATCCTGCAGGAAGTTATCTTTGACACTCCGGTTATCTCAATTCTGGCACACCCTGTGCTTTCTCTTTTACCTGTGTATATGTGGAGACAGTCATGAAAATCGCCATTCCCATATTCCGATGCCGAGTGTCACCTGTTTTCGACTGGTCGACCCGTCTTCTTGTTGTTGAGACAGACAAGACTCGAGAGATACACCGCGAGGAGAAAAGTATCACAAGTAAATCTCCTTCAGTCCGGGCAGGCCACTTAAATGAGATGAATATTGATGTGCTCCTCTGCGGTGGAATCTCCGCACACATGCTCTCTCTTATAGAGTCCCACGATATCCGTGTGATCCCGTGGGTAGCCGGCGATGTGGAGCAGGTGCTTGGAGCTTACCTCGAAGGGCGTATTTCTGACGAGAAATACGCCATGCCAGGATGCTGCAGGAGACGGCATAGGCGAGGGATTAAAGGCTTGGGCCGTAGCAGCCAGCATGGAATGCGTGGCAAGAGGCCCGGCGGCCCCACAAGATAAAGAAAGGAAACATAATGAAGATTGCCGTAAGTTCAAGCGGCCCAACGCTGGAAAGTAATGTTGATCAACGCTTCGGGCGGGCGGGGATGTTCTTGATCATTGAAGATTCGACAGGCCGGTTCGAAGTTGTGAATAACACGCAAAACATCGATGCAGCGCAAGGTGCAGGGATTCAAGCGGCACGGCTCGTTTCTGAATCCGGCGCCGAGGTTGTGATTACCGGCCACTGCGGGCCGAAGGCCTTTCAGACCCTCAAAGCGGCCGGGATTAGGATCATAGTAGGAGCGGAGGGCACGGTTAAGGAGATGGTGGATAAGTATACAGCAGGTGATCTAAAACCTTCGGATTCCGCTGACGTGGAAGGCCACTGGATTTAAGGATATTGAAAAGCGCCTTTATCGTATTTGATGGCGCTGGCAGTCAGGCTGAAAATTTTAACGAAAGGAGGCAGTCATGCCAGGTGGAGATAGAACTGGACCGATGGGGCTTGGGCCGATGACAGGCCGGGCCGCAGGTCTTTGCGCAGGATTTGGAGTTCCCGGTACCATGAATCAAGGACCGGGCCGCGGTCCCTGGGGTGGGGGTGGTTTCGGTCGTGGAATGGGGAGAGGTTTCGGAGGCCATGGACGGGGCTTTAGAAACCGGTACTGGGCCACTGGGCTTCCGGGGTGGGCTCGTTTCGGCGAAGCCCCCTGGTGGGGCCGAAGCGCACCAACTTTTGCTGCAGACGCTCCCACAGGGCAGGAAGAACTGGAGTCTTTGAAGCAGCAAGCCGGGTATTTGGAACAGTCCCTCGGCGACATCCGCAAGCGTATGGATGAACTCGAAGCGGAAGCGAGAAATGAAACCAAGTAGCTAGCCCGCCGGATATGAAGTAGCGAGACAGGAACGCCGATTCCCAGGTTCCTATCCAACACCTGGCAATAGGTAGAAGGAGATTAACGAAGTGATCTTGTGCTGGTCGTGACGGAGCCGACCCTCTCGGGCCTTCATGACCTCGAGCGCGTCGACGATCTGGCTGGTCACTTCGAACTCCCTGTTGCGGTCGTCGTGAATAAGTACGACCTGAATGAATCGATGACGCTGAAAATCGGCCAATTCTGCGGAGAAAGAGGATTCAAGGTGGTGGGAAAGATACCCTACAGCCAGGATTTTACAGATGCAATGGTCCAGTGCCAGAGCATTATGGAGTATAGGAACGGACCGGCATCAGAGGTCGTGAGAGCAGCCTGGAAGGAGATCCAGGAGTTGTTGAAGATAGATTAGGAGGTAAAAATGAGCGTTGAAGATTCCCAAACAAAACAAGCAGGGAGTTGCTCGAGCTGTGAGCAAACTGAGCATTCCCCAAAAACCGCCACCGATAGCAAAACGGAAAGGGACAAGGCCGACCGTGAGGCAATCGCGCGCCGCATGGACAAGATTGCCCACAAAGTACTTGTCTTATCGGGAAAGGGGGGGGTGGGAAAGAGCACCGTGGCCGTAAACATTGCCGCCACGTTGGTCAGCGAGGGCAAGAAGGTGGGCCTCATGGACATCGATATGCACGGGCCGAGCATATCCAAGCTCGTCACCGTTCAGACCGTTCCAATGGCGGGGCCGAATGGAGGCTTCCAACCCGCCCTCACCTCAGAGGGGCTCAAGGTAATGTCCATAGGCTATATGTTGCAGGATCGAGAGGACGCAGTGATCTGGCGTGGCCCGATGAAACACGGGGTTATCCGGCAGTTCCTTGCCGATGTAGAATGGGGTGAGCTTGACTACCTTGTTGTAGACTCTCCTCCCGGTACGGGAGACGAACCCCTCTCCATTGCTCAGTCGATCGAGGGAGCGGACGGTGCAGTTATTGTTACCACGCCCCAGGAGGTGGCCGTGGATGATGTACGGCGATCGATCGGATTCTGCCGCAAGGTTAACCTTCCAGTGATCGGCGTGGTGGAAAACATGTCCGGCTTTGTATGCCCCCAATGCGGTAAAACGAGCGATATTTTTAAACGAGGCGGCGGTGCAGCCATGGCGGATCAGATGAAGGTTCGCTATCTCGGTGAAATTCCAATCGATCCTGCCATAGTCCTGGCATGTGACGACGGGATACCGTTTGTCCAAAAGTATGTTGATAGCCAAACGACAATGGCTTTTCAGCACGTCATACAGCCCCTTCTTCAACTAAAACAAAAAAATACTAAACGAAGGAAAAGTGTCATGAAGATCGCTGTCCCCATAGTTGAAGGTCGATTGAGCCCCCATTTCGGGCACTGTGAAACCTTTACCCTCATTGATGTGGACAAGACGGGCAAGGAGATCCTGAAAAGGGATGATATCGAGGCTCCCCCGCACCAGCCAGGCCTTTTGCCCGGATGGCTTCATGAGCGGGGCGCTCAGATGATTTTTGCCGGCGGTATGGGCTCCAGGGCACAGGAGCTCTTCGCGCAGAATGGCATAGAGGTTCTTATAGGTGCTCCTTCGGAAGATCCCGAGGAGTTGGTGAGATCCTGGATGAACGGAACACTCACCCTGGGAGATAATGTGTGCGATCATTGACTCATTTTAGGCGACAATCTCCCAGCTGATGCCGCTACATCGGCTGAAAGAATGTGGTCGTTTCTCAAAACATTCTTGGCGACTCGCATCTGCCCTGGTGCATTTTGAACTGACAAAACCTATTGACGATTGCATTTTGCACCTTCAAAAGGGCGTCAGAATGCATTCATGTTGAACCTAAATTCCACAACTTCTAATTATTAATACAGTTAAAAAAACGGATCATTTCCTGATGTCTCCTGGCACAGTGATTGCATTCCCTGAGCATTGTGTTGAAAAATGAATGATTTGATCTGCCTCAATATACTCATCGAATTCGAGAAAACATCTGCCGGCCCTGTCCGCTTCCCAACCGGCTGCGCGATACGGGGCTGGAAATGATCGTTGCCGGAGGAATGGGCATGCATGCCCGGGAACTTTTCAGCCAGATGGGGATCGAGGTTCTCATAGGCGCGCCGTCCAAAGACCCAAACAGCTCGTACAGCCCTGGAATACAGGAGTGCTCATCATGGCGGGAATGCCCGTGAACACTGACCGGAGCGGGGGCGCTGCTGTGTCCCACTAACCTTTCGCCCAAACCCGTCCCACTGATGGGACGCGTGAATAAGGCCGATGGAATTCATGAACACGCAACCTAAATACAAGTACTACATGGAACCGATCAAGCTCGAAGAGAGGCCGCGCCGCTTCCTGGAAGCTTTCTCGGCGATTCTGAAACACTCGAACTACGGGCCGGTTCTCGACGCTTACTCGCGAATTACGACGAAGTGTTCGAGCTGTACAGCATCGTGTCCCGTCTTTCAGGAAACGGAAAATCCCGAAGACATCCCATGCAACCGGTCGGAGCTTCTCTTCAGGGTTTACCGGCGCTACTTCACCTTCGGCGGAACGATGAAGGCCCGCTTCTTCGATTCCTTCCGGCTCAGCGACGGGTATATCGACAAGATGGCTGACGCTTTCTACCGCTGCACGGCGTGCAAGCGCTGCAAGTTCTTTTGTCCTTTGGGGATCGACCATGCCCTGGTGACGCACCTGGCTCGGTGGATTCTCTCGGAGATCAGGATCGTCCCGAAGGCGCTCCTCGTCTCTGTTCGGGAGCAGCTCGAAGGCGTTTCGAAGAACACGTCGGCCATCCCGGTTATCGCCATGAATGATACCTGCGAATTTCTTGAGGAGGAACTCGATGCAATCTACCCGGGCGCGGGGATCAAGTTTCCAATCGACGTGAAGGTTGCGGAGTACGTTTTTTTTCCCGCTGTTTCTGACTACCTCCTGGAGGCGGATACGCTCATGGGCAACGCCGCCATGCTTCACGCCACCAAAACATCGTGGACGATTGGTTCGGGCAACTTCGACGGGATCGACTACGGGCTATTCTACTCGGATGCCATGTGGGAACGGATCATCAAGGCCCAGGTTGCCGAGATCCACCGCCTCGGAGGGAAGAAGATGCTCATCGGCGAATGCGGCCACGCGTCCCGCTCCGCCAAGGAGGGAATGGCCAACTTCATTCCCGAGAAGGACCGCGTTCCCGTGGTGAACATCATGGAGCTCGCCTACGAGCACTTCAGCACGGGGCGGCTCGATCTGATGGAACATGTGATCGAGGAGAAGACCACCTATCACGATCCCTGCAACATCGCCCGCAAGGGATGGATCGTGGAACAACCGCGGGCGATCCTGCGCCATATTTGCAGTGACTTCGTCGAGATGACTCCCCGGGGCACGGAGAACTACTGCTGCGGCGGCGGAGGCGGGACTGTTTCGATCGACGAGATCCGCGAGTTTCGGACGAAGACGGGCGGCAAGACCAAAGCGGACCAGATCAGGAGCACGGGCGCCCACTACGTGGTGACGCCCTGCGCCAACTGCAAGAAGCAGATCGACGAGGTGATCGCCGATCACAAGCTCGAGGCGCACCGGATAGGCCTCCACGATCTGATGCTGAAGTCGCTCCGCATGCCAGACGGGCAGGAGCCCGCAACCGATGGGAACGGGGAGGTTTGAGGCGTGCTGTTAGCGCATGACAGGAAATGACGAGAATCGACGAGAGAGGACAGGAAAATAATGGAACAATGGCTTGAATGGGCGCGGGGCCCGGCCTTCCGGTTTGCCTTCGCTTTGATGATCCTAGGTGTCATCCGGGTCTTCATCCTCAACGTGATCAACATCAGGTTTATGCTCCGACAGGCCGGTGAGAGCAGGATCCAGACGGGATCGGTCATCCGGGAGACGCTCCGGTGGTTTTTCCCTTTCAGAAAGATCGACAGGAGGCGGATGAGTTTTACCCTTGTCTCCATTCTTTTTCACGTGGCGATCATTGTGACGCCCCTTTTCCTGGGCGCTCACATTGCACTCTGGAAGCGCGGCTTTGGAATCAGCTGGCCGGCAATCGGTCAGGGTCTGGCCGACTGGATGACCCTGCTCGCCGTTGCCACGGCTCTCATCCTTTTTTTCCAGCGGGTCGCCGCGCGGGCGACGAGGGCCCTGAGCCGGCCGCAGGATTTTCTGATGCCGTTGCTCATCGCCGTGCCCTTCGTTTCCGGTTACCTGGCCATGCATCCCGCGATGAACCCCTTTTCCTACGATGCCACAATGTTCGTGCACGTCATGTCTGGGAACGTGATTTTCATTCTTATCCCCTTCTCGAAACTGAGCCACGTTGTGCTCTTTCCGACTACACAGCTCATATCCGAAGTGGGCTGGCACCTGGTCCCTGGCGCGGGAGCCAGAGTGGCCGCCTCCCTTGACAAAAAGGACGAACCACTGTGAAAATAAAAAGCATGGCCATACTGACCGATGTCACCAGGTGCATCGGGTGCGAAGAGTGCGTCGAGGCATGCCGGAACTACTACAGCCTTCCTGCTGACAAGCCCTGGCGCTGGGTGAAAAAAATCAACGATCTTTCGAGTGCGCGTTGGACGACGATCATCGAGAAGATCAACGACGAAACCAGGAATTTTGTCCGCCTCCAGTGCCGTCACTGTCTCGATCCTTCATGCGTTTCTGCATGCATCGTCGGGGCGCTCAAGAAAACGCCCGAGGGGCCGGTGATCTACGACCGTGACCTCTGTATCGGCTGCCGATACTGCATGATCGCCTGCCCCTGGGACATCCCTCGGTACAGCTGGGAGGATACCGTCCCCTATGTCCAGAAGTGCGGCATGTGCTACGAGCGTGTGACGCGCGATGGGAAGGAGCCGGCCTGCACCGAAGCCTGCCCTACGGGGGCGACGATCTTAGGCGAGCGGGAGGATCTTCTCGCCGAGGCGCGGCGCAGGCTCGCCGCAGAGCCGAACAAGTACGTGCAGAAGATCTGGGGTGAAAAGGAAGTGGGCGGCACATCGGTCCTTTATATATCCGACACGGAAATCAAGTTGACCGACCTGGCCGCGCCCATTACCGATGAGGACTCCCTGCCTCACAGGACCACGAAAATCCTTCACCAGATGCCCATGGTCTTTGCCGTCATGGTCGGCCTGATGGGCGGCCTCGCGTGGGTAATCCGCAGGCGTCAACTCCTCGCCGGAGAAGATGGTGAAACAGTGGGGCCTCTGGAAGAGAAGGAAACACAGGAACAATGAAGCTCAGAATCGCAAAAGTGACGTTCTGGTTTTTTGTCGGACTCGGCCTGACCGTATTTATCTTGAGGCTCATCAACGGGCCCGGGTCGGTCACCGCGCTCTCCGATATCATCCCCTGGGGATTGTGGAAGGGAGGCGGTGTGGTGGCTCTTGTCGCAGTCGGCGGCGCCGGCTTCACTCTCGCCATCTTCGTCTACATTTTCCGGTGGAAGCGGTACAAACCCCTCGTGTCAGGCGCGGTACTGATGGCATTGCTCTGCTACTCGAGCGTGGGCTTCGGATTGACTATCGATATCGGCATCTGGTGGCGGATCGTTTTTCCCGTTTTCCACTGGCAGTTTCACTCCGTTCTCTTCGAGGTGGCGTGGTGTATCATGCTCTATCTCGGCGTGCTCATGTTCGAGTTCAGCCATACGGCGCTCGAGACCTTTGGATGGAAGGCGCTGCTCTCGATCGTGAACAAGCTGACTATTGCATTCGTTATCATGGGGATCGCGCTCTCCACGCTGCACCAGTCATCACTGGGCACGCTCTTTCTGGCCTCGCCTTTCCGGCTCCACGCCCTCTGGCATACAGATCTTCTCCCCTTGCTCTTCTTCATCTCCTCCATCGCCGTCGGATGCCTTACGATCTCCGTGGTTTCGCTTGTCGTGCACTGGCTCTACAACGCCAAACCTCCCATGAACGCGATCTCCGGCCTCGGAAAAATCGCCGCCATCATTACGACCGGTTACATCGTGCTGAAGTTCGGCGAAATTCTGATTGCCGGCGAGGGGGCGCTGCTCTTTCGGGCGAACTGGGACACCTTCAACTTCTGGTTCGAGATCGTTCTCAGTTCGCTTATCCCGATCGGATTCCTGTTCATCAGCCGGTACAGAAAAAGCGCCGTTGCCATGTTCTGGATCGGGATCTGCGCCACGGCTGGTATCTGTCTGAACCGTGTCAACGTGGCCGGGCTCGCCACGCTCTCCCTCACCGGTTCGGACTACATGCCTAGCTGGACAGAGTGGGCCGTGACGCTGGGAATTCTCTCCGGGTCGGCACTCGTTTATCTCTTCTGCGTCGAGTATTTCGGTCTTTTCGACGGGATCGGCAGGAAGAAGGAACCGGAGGTATACGCTCCGGGGCAGCTCGATCACACGGACTGGCGGGCGCTCGTCTTTGGCAGCCAGCGTTTCGGTGAGGCCCGCTTTTACTCGATCTCCTTCATTTTCGCTGTGGCCTTCTCCTTCCTTTTCCTCTCCGACGAGAACATATTCGGCACCTCGCCGGAGAAGACCGCCGTCCTGAAACCGCGAATGGTTGAGATCGCCAAGACGGCCGCTCCCGACGGATCGGGCGAAAGCTATTCCATATGGAGGAGCGGGGAAAGCGGCAAGCGGACAACCGCCCTCATGATCGACGGCAACCGCGACGGGCGTTACGTCCTCTTTGATCACGAGGTTCACAGCGGTCGGAACAACCGGCCGGGGGGGGAGTGCGCCTTGTGCCACCATATGAACAAACCGTACGACAAGGCGTCGGGTTGCTACGAGTGTCACAGGGATATGTATCTATCCGAGGAGATCTTCGATCACGCGCTGCACTCGGAGAAGCTCGGCGGCAACGACCACTGCAGCGATTGCCACACCGACTCATCGCTTCCGAAGGTTCGAAAAAACACGACGGCCTGCATTGAGTGCCACAAGGGGATGTACCGCGAGAATTCACGGATCGTGATCGCGCCCGCCGGCAGACAGACGAATGCCTGCGCCTACAAGGACGCCATGCACAGCCTCTGTATCGGGTGCCATGATTCCATGGGTGAGGACGAGGCGAAAAAGCGCGCGCGCCTCACCGAGTGCACTAACTGCCATCGCCGGCTTCCCGACCTGCGTTCCTCCGAATGGGAGAGGCAAAAATGACCGGAAACGGAACAGAGCGCGCCCCGGGCAAAGGAAAGATCCTCATCATCGATGATGAGGAGGACATCATTTTCTTCCTGGAAACCGTCCTTGAGGACAACGGCTACACGGTCTTCGCCGCCTCGAACGTGTCCGAGGGTCTGGAGCTGATCAGGAACGAGAAACCGGACCTGGTCTGCCTCGACATACTAATGCCCGAGGAATCCGGCATCTCCCTCTACAAGAATCTGAAGTTCGATCCTGAATTCAAGCGCCTGCCTGTGATCTTCATGAGCGGCCTGGGCATGTCGCAGGAGCTGCAAGACATAGACTACCTAAAGCTCGACAACGGAAAGGTTCTCGCTGAACCGGCAGGTTTCATTGAGAAGCCTGTCGACGTTGGACCTTTTCTGTTGCTCGTGAGAAGGGCGATCGGGTCGAAGCCATGACGGACGAAGCGAACATCCCATCACAGGTCAACTCCTGGATCGCGCAGCAGCTGATCAGGCACGTTCCGTGCAACATCGTAGTCCTCGACCGCGATTTTAAGATCATCATGGCGAACGACAATTTTGTCGAGATGTTCGGTGATGTAACAGGAAAGCACTGTTTCGAGGCCTACAAGAAAAGAAAAAAAACCTGCAGCGACTGCATGGCCGTCAAGACTTTCGAAGACGGCAAACCGCGCATCAAGGACGAAAGCGGGATTGACAAGGATAACCGGCAGGCCCACTTCGTGGTCCAGACAGCGCCCGTCTACAACGAGGTGGGTGAGATCAGGCACATCATCGAGATCTCCTACGACGTGACAGATGCCCGTAATCTCCAGAGACAGTACAACCTTCTTTTCGAGCGCGTTCCATGTTTCGTCTCGATCATCGACCGTGACCTGAAAATCGTCCGCACCAACGAGTTCGTGCGAAAAACCTTCGGCGACCAGACGGGCGAACACTGCTACAAGCTGTACAAGCTCCGCTCCGAGATGTGCGAGGAATGCCCCGCGCTGAAGACATTCAAGGACGGCCGTTCGTACAGGACAAAACAAGTCAGCTTTGACAAAGAAGGCAAGCGAACGAGTCTCATTGTCTCCACGGCGCCCCTGTCAAAGAGCGGCGAAGACTTTGACCACGTCATCGAGATGGCGATCGACGTGACGAAATCGGAAACGCTTTACGAGGAACTCCTGAGCCAGAGGGAGTTCAGCGCCAAGTTGATCGAGAGCGCCATGGATGCACTCGTCGCTTCGGATGCCTCGGGAAAGGTCAACACCTTCAACCCCGCCGCTGAGAAACTCTTCGATGTTTCCGCTGATGCGGTGATCGGGAAGATGGACTTCTGGAGTTTCCAGCCCCGGGGATTTGTGGACGAAATCAAGCAGGGCGACAAGCCGATCACGGCCCTTGATACGGTCGTGACCGACCAGAAGGGCCGGGAGATCCCCGTGCGATTCTCGAGCACGAAGATCACGAAAAAAGAGGAGGTGATCGGTTGGTCCACTTTTCTCCAGGACCTGCGCGCGTACAAGGAGCTCGAGAAGGAAAACATCGAAAACGAGCGTCTCGCGTCCGTGGGCCAGACAGTGGCGCAGCTTGCTCATGGTATCAAGAACATCCTCACCGGCCTTCAGGGGGGGATGTACGTCATCAAGTCGGGGATCAAGAGAGGCTCTTCGGAGAAGACGAACAAGGGCTGGCATATGCTTGAACGGAACGTGAGCCGCATCACCGACCTCGTAAAGGGTTTCCTGAGTTTCTCCAAGGGCCACGTGCCGGAAGTCAGGATGAGCGATCCCGTCAAGATCGCCGAGGAGGTTTTTGAACTCTACCGGGATGCCGCGGAAAAGAAGGGCGTGGAGCTCCGCTTCGAGCCGGCCGGCCCCCTTGATGCGGCACCCCTTGATGCTGAGGACATCCACACCTGTCTCGAGAACCTCGTCTCGAACGCCATCGACGCCTGCCAGGTCTCCGACCGTGGCGGGCAGATGGTCTCGATCGGCGTCAGCGAGAAGGAGAAGGTGATCCTATACGAGGTTGCAGACACGGGACGCGGTATGGAGTACGATATCAAGAACAAGGTCTTCACCACCTTCTTCACAACGAAGGGGCTCGGCGGAACCGGGCTCGGGCTCATGGTAACGCGCAAGATCGTGCAGGAGCACGGCGGAAAGATCAACGTCGAGTCGAAGCGTGGTGAAGGCTCCGTATTCAGGATCAGATTGCCCAGGAAAAGACTACCCTCCCTTCCCGGCGGAAACGGTGGGGGCGGAGTGACGGCAATTAAGTAAAGAGCATGGCCGATAAAACAAGGGAGGTTTATCCGTGGTAAGACCTGAAGATAAAACGGTTCTCGTTGTTGACGACGAAGAAGATGTACGGGAGTTCCTGTCCACCGTTCTGGAAGATGCCGGCTTCAACGTAGTGACGGCTTCCGATGGCGTGGAGGCTCTGGAGAAGGTGACGGCGCAGCCGCCCGATTTTATCTCCCTGGACCTCGTGATGCCGAGGAAGTCGGGGATCAAGTTCCTCTACGAGCTGCGTCACAACAAGGAATGGAAGATGATCCCCGTGGTCATTGTCACGGCTCACGCGCACGACGATCTCGGGAAGAGTGATTTCGACGGGATCTTTTCCGGCAAGAGCCTGACCGGGCCGAACGTGTATCTCGAGAAACCGGTCAAGCCCGAATCCTACGTTCGTCTTGTCTGCGAGAAACTAGGTATCGAGTACGACAGGTCCGAGAATGAAGGAGACGTGGAAAGGCTGAGGAAAAAGCTCGATGGAATGGTCCAGAACGCCGATCCCCGGAAGCTTGCCGAGATGATCAGGAAGCTGGAGTCAGAAAACAAATAAACCGCAACGCCTGAGAGGCGAGCCCAGTGAAAAGGAGCGGAATGATGGCAAAGAAAATTCTCGTAGTCGATGACGAGCAGGATATCAGGGATTTCCTGCGCAGTCTTCTCGAGGATGAAGGGTACGAAGTGAGCGAGGCGGAGGACGGTGTCATGGCCTTGGAGAAGGCCAAGGAGAGCAAACCGGATCTTGTCCTACTCGACCTTCAAATGCCCGAGGAGACGGGTACCGGTTTCTACAGGAAGTTATGCAAGGATCGCGATGCGCCTCCCGTTATCGTCATCAGCGCGTTGGCGGGCAGAAATGTGGCTGTCAGCCGGTCGGTGCCGGTCTTTGACAAGCCGATCGACCGGGAGGGCCTGCTCGCGACGATCCGGGAAAAACTGAGCTGATACGGAACCTTACTATCTTTTTCAATTGAAGCCCCACATGAGCGAACCGGTGCCGTTAGGATTGTTGCCGCCCGTGGCCCAGATCAATGGGTTGTCATCCACCAGGGCATGTATATAGATGTTGATGAAGCCAACGCCCAGGTCAGTCACCTCATATGGGAACGTCTGGTAACCGCCCGCGTTGAGGTTCATTATCCATAACAGCCTGAACTGGTTGCCGAGCCCCATCCAGCCCCATTGCGTTTTTGTGGGGCCCGGATCAAGGGAAAGGAATAGCCCATAGGCCGCGCCCGGATCGCCCGTAATGGAAAAACGAACCATGTCGCCGGGATAAAGGTTCGTGATATCCACGTCCGTGAGGTTCATGGGAGGCGCCCCGCTGGGCGGCAGAAACTCGAAGCACTGTGCAAGGGTACCGGTTCCATAGTCGTTGGCCACTTCCACTCCCACGAGGTCTGGGATCGGGTACAGCGGTGTTTCGCATGTGATCGTGCTCGAGTCCTGAACCACAACGTTCGTTCCGGGTAAACCTCCGAAAAGCACGGAAAGCCCGTCCTCGGAAAAATCGCTTCCGAAGATTGTAACAGGTGTTCCTGCCTCCAACAGGCCGTTATCCGGGTCAATTGAGCTGACCTGTGGGGCGTTGTGGTACGTGAACCCGCTGAAAAGCGTGTCGGATCCGTTGC
>CAZIUL010000043.1:0-35619 GCA_964542475.1 uncultured Phycisphaerales bacterium
GAGGCGGGTTTATAATACCTGATAAGCTATTTCATGTCGTTTTTGGACAGCAGTGAGACTTCATAATCATAATGATCGGTATCCCATACGAGATGCATGTATGCCATGGCTTTGAATTTGGCCTTCGTCACAACATCCCCGGCCGCGTTCACCGTATACCCCTTGGCGCTGATCTTCAGCTCGATCCACGTATCATCCATGGACTGGGCCGACGCTTGTGGGCTTGCAGCAAGAAATAGCATGGCGAGGGCACAAAAAACGCAGAGTACACCTAGCTTGTTTTTCATTTTCGTTCTCCTAATTAGTCGAGTTTTCCTTGCCAGAGAGCTTCCTCTTCGTTTCAACGAAGGGATACAACGTTTAACGATCAGAAAAATGTAGGGCATTCGATTCGGGTGGTCAAACAAGAAAAACAAAAAACCGATCCCCTCATCAAGCTTGAAGCAGGCCGTTCTCGTCACGACGGCATACACGCGTAAAACAGAGGACTTTCATTCATGGTGGTTTACTGTATCATTAGCCCGCTTATTTTATACTCTTCGTCGCGAGGTGCCGTAACCTGTGTTGTGGCAAGGCGCATGTCAGGAGACGACCGCAGGCCTGTTCCTACAAGTTGAGGATCGTCTCCTGACATGAAACGCAGCCACAGCGCAGGTTACGGTGCCGCAGCAGAAGATGATGAAATAAGTGGGCTAGGATGGTATCCTGAAGATCGCCGTAAACGAAAATACCGCTGACAGCCTTGAATCCACGGGTTACTGCGCCATGGGAATGAAACAGGTTTCCGAGCCAAAGGGTAGAGTCGTTCTGTACTACCCGATCATCTGGATGCCGCAGTGGCCCATGTGGTCGCCCCTGTGCATGTACACGCTCGCGGCAGCGCTGATGCACGATGGGTACGAGGTCACGCTCATCGACGAGCGGGTGGACGAGGACCCCCGCGGGTGGCTGGAAAAAGAGCTTCCAGGCGCGCTTTTCGTGGGGATACCGGGCAAGTCGGGCGGCCAGTGCCGCAACATGGAATCCGCGGCCGAGTTCATCAAAAGCAGGAAGCCGGATGTTCCGGTTGTTGCCGGGGGCTGGTTCCCATCGCTTTTCCCGGAACAGACAATAACATCGGACAACATCGACATCGTGGTCATCGGCCCGGCGGATTTTGCGCTGCCTGATATCGCCGATTGCCTGCTTGAAGGGAAAAGCCTCGAAGGGATCGAGAACGTCTTCTTCAAGGAAAACGGCAGGGTCATAAAAAACAAGGTGAACCATCTGCCCCCCATCGAAAACACGGTGCCCATCCCCTGGGAAACAGTGGGCATCAAGCGCTACCTGCACCCGCACGGATGGATCAACTACTTCACCAGCCGGGGCTGTCCCGGGGGCTGCGTGTTCTGCTCGGTCTACTGCCTCGATCCAAGGCGGTGGACCGCGCTCCCTCCTGCGCGTGTGATCGAGGACATCGAGACGCTCGTGCACAAGATCGGGGCCAAAGCTTTCCAGATACTTGACACCGATTTCTGCGCCAACCTGAAAAGGGTTGAGAAAATCTGCCGGATGATCCTGGAGCGCGGCCTGAAGATACGGTTCAATGTTCTTGGGCGCCATCAGACCATCTCGCGCATCAGCGATGAGCAGCTTCGCCTGCTGCGTCTTGCGGGCTGCACCGAGATCGAGGTCGGGCTGGAGTCAGGGTCGCAGAGCGTCTCGGACAGCATCCAAAAACAGGTTGATGTGGAGGAGTTCATCAAGACGATGCGCCGCTTCAATGCCGCGGGCATACGCATGAGAGTCAACATCATGCTGGGCATACCCGGCGAGACACGCAAAGACCTGGCAAGCACTTTTCGAAAGATGCTGGAGCTCAGAAGGCTCGGGGACGGGATCCGGTTCCAGATGTTCCGGTTCACGCCGCTTCCGGATTCCGAGATGGGCAGGAAGGTGCTGTCCATGAGCGCGCGCGGGCACAAGGGCAGGGTGCCGGCCACCTACAGGGAGCTCCTCGATTTCCCTGTCAACGACGAGCCCATAGAGATGTACTGGATCGATGAAAAACACGAACAAGACGTGAAGCGCGCGTACTCCTTCTACGCACCCCTGCTCTTTTACAAGGGGGCGCTCGATTCCGCGAGGGGGCGGCCGTGGTGGAGGTTCGCGCTGAAATGTTTTATGCGCCCGGCCGAATGGAGGGTTGCCCGAGGGCTCTTTCTTTTTCCTTTCGAGATGTGGCTGAACAGGGTTTTCGGCAGGCGCATGCCGCTTGGCGCCGACAGCGGGGTTCCTCACCCGGATGACAAGCTTTCCGTTCCGGAGATGGGGCAGACGCCGGACCACGGTTTGTTGCCGCTTGAACCCGCACAAAACATGGGGGAGGATCCGCGGAAGCAAAAGGCGGCGGGCAAGAGAAAGGAACGCGCGCAAGAGAATTGAACACGAACAACCAACAGCTTGATGGCGGCAAAGACGACGAAAGGTCGGCCGCATTGAAAGCGCTCCCGCAGCCGCTTCATCTTTACGAGTTTTTGACCGGTTCCCATCATTATCACTTCGGATGCTTCCAGGATCCCGGGGAGCCGATTGTCCGGGCGATGGACCGCCTGGTTTTCCGATTCATGCCGCTCCTGGTGCCGGGCGGTGTCACGCTGGATGTTGGCTGCGGCATTGGAGGGACCTCGTCGCTTCTTGCCGGGTGCGGCTTTCCAACGGTTGGTATCGATCCCGCGGGCAGCTCCATAAACTTCGCAAAGCTGACCGTTAACAGCAGGGAGAACCCGAGGTTCGCGAAAATGAACGTACAGGATCTCATGCAGGGCCTGAGCATCGAGCCCGGGCGCTTTGACAACATAGTGATGATCGAGGCGCTGCAGCACATTCCATCTCTTGAAGAGCTGTTCCTGTGGTGCTTTTCGGCCTGCCGTCCCGGCGGGGTTGTTGTGATCAACGATGTTGTGACCATCCCGGCCCTGCAATGGTCAAAGGTGCCTTTTCACAGGCGAGGGGCGGTGCGCGCGGCCGGGGAGGCCGCCGGCCTGGAAGTCGTCGAGGAGCAGGAGATAACATCAGCGGTGATTCCAACGCTTGACAGGCTCATCAGCCTTCTCGAAGCATCGCAAAAGCAGGTTGTTTCTTTTTTCGGGGGGGCGCGCGCGAAAGTGAATGACGAGATATCAGAGCTGATCCACCAGTGGGAACAGCTCCGCACCGGGTTCATCAACAGGGACCTGGCTTACGAGACCGTGGTTTTGCGATGCGGGAAAGCGCCGGCTGATCATGGGTAAGTACACGATAAGGACCTTTTTGCCTGGTGACGAGGAAGCGATCCTAGCGCTGCACAACAGCTCTTTTTCCGGGCATGAGGGCCGCAACAGGCGGCACTGGGCCTGGAAGTTCAACGAAAACCCGCTTGGCAGGACCGAGGTTGTGCTGGCAATGGCGGACGACTGCAGGTGTATGGGTGTGTATGCCGGCGTGACCCATCGGATCGTGCTCGACAACGATCCCTGCTTTGCGGGCAACCACATCGATGTGGCTGTGGACAGGGAGCTGCGCCGCACAATGGCCGGCGCGCGCCTGTTGACGCGGCTCGGCAGGGAGTACTTCAGAACCTATGCCGGAGGCGATACAAAGCTGACATGGGGCTTTCCAGAGCCTGCCCTGCACCGGCTCGGCCTTCGCCTGATCAAGTTCGAGGTGCTGCGGGACGTGGTTTTTCTCGCGCGGGAACCCGGAGCTGCTGCGGCTGACTTGCCCGGGGAGATCGAGGTTCTGGAAGTGGACCGGTTCCGGGCGGACACGGATGACCTCTGGCGCCGGTGCTGTGTGGAGATCGGCACGGGCACGGTTCGCGACGCTTCCTACCTGAACTGGCGGTATGCAGGGCATCCTGACCACGGCCACCTGCTTCTCGAAGCCCGCCACAAGAAAAGCGGAGCGCTTCGCGGGGTGACAGTGCTTCGCGAGGGAGGCTGGGATGATTCGATCGTGTCCATGCTCGACTGGCTTGTTCCTCTTGGCGACCGGGATACAGAACGCGCGCTGGTTCAGCAATCCCTGGCTGAAACAACGCGCCATAAAAAAAAGTACCTTGTGAGCTGGTTCCCGGTTCCCAGCCCCTGGTTCAACCGGTTCCAGGCCGATCACGGATTCTTTGCCCAGGCAACACCTTACCAGGAATGCTTCAGGGTGTTCGAAAAAGGGCATGACCGCCGCTGGTTGGATCAGAACTGGTACCAGACCATGGGGGACATCGATTTCTTTTAACTCTTCCGGCCCCACCCATCCGGACGAATCCGGGGAAAAGCGCGATCGATCATGGATGTTTCGATAATCATCGTGAACTTCAACTCGGGCGAGTTACTGGCCGGGTGCCTCGACTCGCTGAGCGGACAGCTGCCTGCCGGGCTCGGTGTCGAGCACATTGTCGTGGACAGCCGCTCTTCAACGGACCAGTCCGCGTACCTGGAGGATGCATCCTCGCGCGGCGCGCGGGTGTTCGAGACGGACCGGAACCTCGGCTATGCGGGCGGCTGCAACAGGGGGCTTTGCGTCTCCTCGGGGAGGCTTGTTTTTTTTCTCAATGCGGATGTTTTTGCAGCTCAAAACTGCCTCGGCCCGATGATCCGCCATCTCGATGCAGATCCGGGCGTTGGCCTGATCGAACCGAGGACCTTCCTGGATTTGCCGCGGACCTTCATCATACCGGAGATATTTGAGCCGGCTCGAACAGAGCTTTTTCTTTCGGGCCTGGCCCGCTTGTCAGCGCGCGCGGCCCGCTGTCTCAGCTTTCGCAGGGTGCAAAAAAGCCTGCGGTTCTGGCAAGCGACCGAACCGATCGATGTGGCCGCGCTGTCGGGTGCGTTTTTAGGCACCCGCAGGGAGGTCATGGAACGGATCAAGGGCTTTGACGAGGGCTATCCCCTTTTCTACGAGGACACCGACTTGTTCAGGAGAGTGCGGGACGCGGGCATGCGTCTTGTGCTGCATCCGGGCGCGGAAGCGGTCCACCTCGCCCATCGCAGCGTTGCAACGGTGTGGGACGAAGCCATGCAAAAGATGCGGTTTGGAAGGGAGCGCTACATCAAAAAGCACATGGGGCTTTTCACGCTCCTTTTCAACAGGGCGTTGGAGCGGCTGATCGCGATGCGGACCCGCATCCACGCATTGAAGGCTTTTGACGGCATGGTTGACCTTGGATCATCAACCGAACCGATCGAGCTGAAATGGGAAGGCGCCGGCGGGGAGTACCTGCTCGAGATCGCCCTGGATCCGCACTTTGTCCTTGCCGCGGCGCTTTTCAGCGAAGGAGATGGTTACCGGTTTTCCAGGGAAACCTGGGCATCGTTCCTTTCCGGGGAGTACTACCTTCGCGCGCTACGCATGCCCGGCCTGGAGGAGCTCGGATGCTGGAAGATCCGGAAGGTTTAGAAGGTGTAGCCCGGGCTGTAGCTTACAGGGGCCGATAGTTGCTTTAGAAACAATCTCATCATGATAAGGAATGCGATATGACTCCAAACAGAACCCTGCATCTGGCGGTCTTGCATGTTGTTTGGGCCCTGGCCCTTGCCGGGTCCGTCCGGCTTGCCCTTGGGGCCGGGCCAACCCCGGATGACCGGTCGATCGCTGTCACGCGGGCCTCTGATGATGTCGAAACGTTCGACTATTTCCGTAACAACTGGAACGTCGTCGGCCTCAAGGACTATAAGCGTGGAGCGCGGGTGATGCCGGACAACAGGCTTCTACTGGCCGAGACAACGGTTCAGGTGCGCGTGGGGCGGAAACTGTTTCCCTTGAGTCGGCAGCACGGAAAGCTGGCCCAGGAAGGTTGGCTGCCAATCATCCTGATTACAGCCGAGGATGGGCCCGTGCGCTACGACATCAGGCTGTGGGCCGCGCCGCTGCCGACCGTGAAGGACTGGCGCAAGGCTTTTGGCTGGCCCACCGAGGGCGAGAACTTCCTGATCTGGATCCAGGTGAAGGCCACGAACACCGGCGACCGCGAAGCCGAGGCAAAAATGAAAACCTCCAGCTCGCGCGCGGAAGCCGGCAAAGCGTTCAACTGGAGCTTGAAACCCGGGGGAAGCTCGGTGGCGACCGTGCGCGTTCCCTTTTTTCCTGTTGAGGATGCCGCTGTGTTTGCCGATGCGGATGCCGATGTGTGGCTCGACCGCACCGTACGGTACTGGAAGGACACCATGTCAAGGGCCGCCCACATCGAGGTGCCTTGCAGGAAAGCTACCGAGGCACTTCTCGCGGCGCACGTCTGCCAGCTCATCGCCAATGACCACGGCGATGTCCACGGCGGTGAAGGGTTCTACGATCAGTTCTACATCCGCGACGGCGCCTACCAGGTTATGGAGCTGGAAGAGGCCGGGCTGTGGGACGCGGCAAAGAAGGCTGTCGCGCTTTATTTGCCCCGGCAGAGGCCGGACGGCCGTTTCGAGTCGCAGAAGGGTCAGCTCGATGCCAATGGCCAGGCGGTCTGGGTGTTGTGGCAATACTACAAGATGACGGATGACCGCGCATGGCTTGAGAGCGTTTACCCGAAAATGCGCCGAGCCGTGGACTGGACCATGAAGGCGCGGCGCCGGGCCCCGGCCGGCTCGCCCTTTGCCGGTGTGCTGCCCAACGCGCCGGCTGACGGCGAATACCTCTGGGGCGGCCAGCACCATATAGTGGGCTACGATTTCTGGAACCTGCGCGGTATGCTCTGCACCGCTGACGCGGCCCGGATTCTCGGCAGGAAGGCCGAAGCCGAAGCGTTGATGAAGGAAGCCGGCCTTTACCGTGAAGCCATTGATGAGGCCTGGAAGAGAACCGGGCTGGCTCATTTTCCTCCCTCCTGGGAGAAGGCGGGTACGCACTGGGGAAACACCGAAACTCTCTGGCCTACCGAGATCTTCGAGCGGGATGATCCGCGGATCGCCGCACTGAGCGAGCATGTTCGAGGTGATTTCCACGAGGGGTTCATCGAAGGGACAATCCAGTGGCACGGGCATGCGCCCGCCATCCATCCGTACATGGGCGCGTATACGACCATGACGGACCTGACGCGCGGAAAGCACGAAGACGTGGTCAGGGATTTCTACTGGTACCTGTTGCACTCGACCGCGGCGCACGCGTTCCCCGAAGGTATATACGAGAAGAAGCGGGAGGCTTGGAACGACACCATCCCGCATGTCACCGGGGCGTGCAACTATGCGATCATGCTTCGCCATATGCTGGTCCACGAGGAAGGCGGGACGCTGCACCTGTTGAAAGCAGTGCCCGACTGGTGGCTGGATGACGGGCAGGAGATCAGGATCGAGCGGCTGCCCACTCATTTTGGTGTGATGGCGTTGACGGTTCGGGGAGCAAAGGAGGGTGTGGAGGTCATGTTCGACCAACCCGCGCGGCAGGCGCCGGAGCGAATCGTGCTTCACCTACCAGCGTCCCGGCGGCTGCTCAACACGGTTGACGGCGTCAGGACGGTTCCCCGCCCTTCCCAGGCCGGGCATTGGGACTTTGCAACGGTCGTGGCCCTGTACGAAGAGACCGACCCGCCCGCTGTCTGGATCAAGCCGGATGCCCTGAGCCTGACCACCGGCCGACCGGTCTCCTGTTCCTCCGCCCTCCCTTCTTACCCCGATGGCCTTGCCAACGACGGCTACGCCGTCAACTCAGGCCGCTTCTGGGCCACTGATGTGGACAGGTTGAATGACTCGGAACCGTGGTGGCAGGTTGACCTGGAAGAACCGACGACCGTGGGACGCGTGGTTGTGGTCGGATACTACGAAGACAGGCGCCATTACGGTTTCACGGTAGAGGTGTCGCTCGACGGGAAGGCGTGGGACATGGTTGCCGATCAGCGGGAGAACAAGGAGCCTTCCACAGCCAAGGGCTACACGTGCCGGCTTGAGTCACGGATGGTGCGCTATATCCGCGTGACGCAAACGTACAACTCGGCCAATACGGGCCGACATCTTGTGGAAGTAATGGCATTTGAGAAATAAGGTGCGGAATCGGAGTCATGCGCCTTGCCACAACGCGGTTTAAGGTGCCGCAGCAGGAGAGGATGAAATAAACGGGTTAAAGCAATTCTAATCCTCCTCTTGATTTCCGTCGATATAATGCTATTATTACATGTTCAATCGATTTGTTTTGTTCCGGATCCCATATGAAGCAGGTTTATCACTTTATTTTCTTTTTTATCGCTCTGTCTTTACTGTTCATCAACAGCAAGGTCTGCGCTTTCTGCTTGGCGGACTTTTTCTACGACAGTTCTCACTGCGGCTGCTGTGAATCCACCCAAACGCCCTGTGATCATGAAGAAGGGGACGAGGATCACCACTGCTTCAGCTTTTCCAATAAATGCGATACGCACCCTCCTGCCATGCCCATGCTGGCCACCGGCACAAGCACGACCAAGTCGAAGAATGCGGAGTTTTCAGGCCTTCGCACCATACATTATACCCGTTGCGGTTTTGAGGCGTACCGGGCGGCTTTCCATGCCATGGAAGGCTGGTTCCGGCGGAAGCAGCATTTTCCCGAGGCGACGCCCCTGTTCATTCAGCACGCCCAATTTCTCATTTGAGATTCACTCCTCTTCCGGTGGAAGCCGTAATACGCTTGCACCTGTTCCTTTCTTGATTTCAAAACATTGAATTGCTTTTGTGCCCATATGGATGGAGGGTGCTGATGCGGAAAAAACGCATTTCCTGTTTGTTGATATTAATGATGAGCTGGGTGGGTTGCCTGACCTACGAGGCCAGGCCCCTGGTCCCTTCCGATGTCCTCGAAAAGGTCGAAGAGGCAAGGCGGCTTCTGAACGGTGATCTCGAGGGCTCACTCATTGATGAGGAAGTAGCCGTCACAAAGCAAGCCGGGCACGAAGGGAATGGCGCCGAGCTTTTCACCTTCAGAAAGGCCGCGCTCTGGATGGACCGCTCCAGCCCACATCTCAAGCGCGCCCGGGCCGCCTTCCAACAGGCCTGGTCTTTTTCGCAAATCCCCACGCCCTGGCCCAACCCGGGGATCACCGTGGGTCCCAAGATCGGATCTGACCTGGGCTCGGAAGGTGCTTCGCGCCGGATTCAGCCCATGGTGGAGTTCGGTTTCTCCATCCCCTTGAGCGCGCGGCTCGAATATGCAGACGATCTCAACCAGGCCGTTGCTGATGAGGCCTGGGTCCGACTCGTTACCGAGCACCGTAGGCGTTACCTGGAGCTCCACGCCCTTTACACGGAATGGGTGCTGGTCAGGAAGCGCAGGGACATGCAGGCCCAAATCCGGAAGTCCACCGGGCGATCACTGGAGCTGACCCGTCGTCTTGTGGATG
This sequence comes from uncultured Phycisphaerales bacterium, assembly GCA_964542475.1. Taxonomy (GTDB): domain Bacteria; phylum Planctomycetota; class B15-G4; order B15-G4; family CAYZWU01; genus CAZIUL01. The sequence continues at coordinate 9,308 of CAZIUL010000043.1, forward strand.
CCGGTGCAGCCGGAGCCCTGGACCTGGGGCTCATGGAGCTGGAAACCGCCCAGGCGGACCATGAATATCTGCATCACCTGACCCGGATGAAGAAAGCGGAAGAAGCGCTGTGCGGCCTCATCGGCGTTCATGGCGACCTGTTCCGCGACGCGCCCATGTCGGATTTGCCCTCCCTGGATTTTGACCTGCCGGATCTGGAGGAAGCCAAGGAAACCATGATTGCCAACCACCCCGGCCTTGCTGTGCTGAGAGCCCGGTATGAAGTGACGGAAAGAAAGCTTCGCCTGGAGATTGAAAAGCAGTACCCGGACCTATCGTTGGGGACCTCCTATGAAGGCGAACCCGGGGAGCGGAAAGAAACCTGGGGCCTTTCCCTGGGCATCGAGATTCCTGTTTTCGACCGGAACGAGCAGGCCATTGATCAGGCCTGGGAGGAGCGCGAGAAGGCCCGGGTGGATTACGAGGCCCTGCTCACCGAGTCGTTGTCCGCGCTGGAAAGCCTCTACGCCGTTTACGGGCTGGGGCGTGAAAAACGGAAGCTTCTCGAAGAGGTGGTGCTGCCCCGGTCCCGGGAGAACCTTGATGTGGCCATGGCTGCCATGCAGGCGGCTGCCCTGGACTCGCTCAAGTACCTTGAAGTGGAAAGGAAACTGAGGGCTGTGCTCGTGGAAGCGATAGAAGCTGAATCGGAAATCCGGAAGACGGTGAATGACATGGAACAGGCGGTGGGCATGCCCCTCGTCTTGTTCCCCGGGGAAGGGCCAGAAAGCTACCCCCTTCTGCCGGAAAACTTGAAAAGAGCTGTTGAGAGGGAGGAAGGCGATTCCCCCGCAAACGGAAGGGAGACCAAGGAATGAACCGGAAAGTGATTCCTGTAATATTATCGAGCCTCCTTTTTACCGCCATCGGCCTGGTGTGCGGTTGGTACGCTGCAACCGGATCCTCTTCGGGCGGGCCTGCGGGCCATGGAGGAGATGAAACGGAAGCAGCAGCTCATGGCGGCGCCCCGGTCCTGACGCCGGAAGCGCTGAAGAACATGGGCGTGCGCATTGCCGAGGCGGAGCTCAGCACCTTCAGCCGCTACCAGCCGGTTTCCGCCGCGGTTGCGGCTACGCCCTTTTTCCGGCAGGCTGTTTATGCACCGGTGGCGGGCCGCATCCGGAGCCTGGACGTGGATTTCGGTACCATGGTCCGCGGCGGCGATGTGCTGGCCTTCCTGATCCGCGATCCCATACCGCGGGTTCGGCTCATACTAACCGAAAACGTGCTTAAACCGGCGAGCGAAACACTGCACGAGGCCATGGGCCGGCTTCGTACCGCTTCCATTTCCGTGGAAATCCTCGAGAAAGAGCTGGCCCGGCTCAGATCCTTTTCCAGTGCCGCGGATGGCATGCCCCTACTCCCCAAGAAAGAGATCATTGCAGCGGAGTACGACCTGATAAAGGCGGAGCGGGAGCTGTCCATCATTCAGCACGAGCTGAAACGGCACGGGCTGAGCCCCAGGCAGGTACAGGATGTGGAAGATGGTGAGTTCCCGCCGGTGGATGTGAATATCTGGCTGGGCGCACTAAAGCATAACGGGATCTGGACGCCCCTGGCCCAGCAGATCTACCAGGCCCTGTCCGAGGAGATGCGGCAGTATTACTGGACCGTGGCCACCATCGGCGAACTGGTGGCCGGGAACCTGGCGGAGCAGTCGCTCTTGCAATGGCTGCTCGAGGACAAGGAGGCGGGCCCGCATTTCCTGGAGATCGGCGGGCTTCTCCAGCGTGGGCACAACCTGGTGGACATCCGCGACCTCCATGAGCTGGGCGCGCTTGAAGCGATCGTGTGCATCCGGGCGCCGGCTGTTGCCGAGGACTGGGATATCCAAAACATCCATGTGAAACCGGGAAAGTATGTGGCGGAAGGTGAGCCTCTCTTCACGCTGGAAGACCCGCGTTCCCTCTACCTGCGGGTGGAGCCCACGGAAAGCGAGGTGGAGCTGGTCATGAAGGCGGTGAAAGAGGGCTGGACACTTGAAGCCAGGCCCCTGGTGAAAGGAGCCGCGCCGGTGCTGCACGGCCTGACCGTGGAGCGGGTATTCAACATGGACGACGGTTCCGGAACCGTTGCACTGGTTCCGGTGGTCAACCGGCCCCTGATTGTGCGGCAGGGCAAGGGGGACAGGCTCTACCGAAGCTGGGAGCTCAGGGAGGGTGTTCGCTACGAGCTGCGCGTACCGATCGACACCTTTGAACAGGCCTATGTTTTTCCAACCGATGCTGTAGTGGATTTCGACTTGGACAAGGTTGTTTTTTTGAAGAGCGGGACCGGGTTTCAAAAGATCCCGGTGGAAGTGCTCTACCAGGATCATGAAGTGGTTGTGCTTCCGGCTGACTCGGACATCTTTCCCGGCAACCCGATTGTGATTAAAGGGAGCTTTGCCTTGAGCATGGCGCTAAAGCAGCAGGGAAGCGGCGAGGCATCAGGGTGTGGCCATTCCCATTGATCGGTGGTGGTTGTTGAAGCGGGGCGGCATGGTCCAGGCCGCCTGCGGGTTTGAAGGAAGGAACCTTTGAAATGAAGGATCAAGCGGAATGTTGAACAGAATCATCGCGTTTTCACTCAGGAACCGGCTGTTCGTGGTGGTGTCAGCGCTGTTGGTGGCCGGCTACGGCACCTTCACGGCGTTTCGCATGCCCATCGATGTGCTGCCCGATCTCAACCGTCCCACTGTCACTGTGCTGGCCGAAGCCCACGACATGGTTCCCGAGGATATCGAGCGCCTGGTCACCTTTCCTCTGGAACGGATGCTCAACGGAGCCACTGATGTGATGCGGGTGCGGTCCGCATCGGGCATGGGGCTCTCCATGATCTTCGTGGAGTTCGACTGGGGAACGGACATCTACAGGAACCGCCAGATCGTGCAGGAGAAGCTCCAGCTAGCGCGCTCCAGGCTGCCGCCCGATGTGGAGCCCCAGATGGCGCCCATCTCCAGCATCATGGGGCAGATCCAGCTCATCGGTATCCAGTCGAAAACAGGCGAAACACATGTGGACGAGATCCGGACACTGGCTGACTACGACATGAAGTACCGGCTCATGTCCATTCCGGGCGTGGCCAAGGTTGTGTCCGCGGGAGGCGCGCCCCGGCAGCTCCAGGTCATAACCGATGTCGAGAAGCTTCGCAGCTTTGACGTGACCGTTGAGGAGGTTGCGGAAACCGTCCGCAGAGCCAACCTCAACGTGTCCGGCGGTTTTCTGAACATCGGGCACAAGGCGCCCATGATAACCGTGACCGGGCTGCTGACCTCCGGCGACGAGCTGGCTGATGCAGTGGTGCGGCCCGATCCCCTGCGGCCAGTGCGCATCAAGGATGTGGCGCGTGTGGAGTTCGGCCCCGCGGCCATCCGAACCGGAAGCGCAGGCATCAACGGCGCGGACGGCGTGATCATGGCGGTGTTCAAGCAACCGGACACTGACACTGTAAAGATCACAAACCGGATCAACGAGGAGCTGGCTCTCCTTCAGAAAGGGCTGCCGGAAGACCTCGTCATTCTGAACGATCTCTTTCAGCAAGCGGAGTTCATCCACCGGGCCGTGGACAATGTGATGGAAGCGGTCTGGTTGGGCGGCCTGCTCGTGATCTGTATCCTTTTCCTCTTCCTTAAATCCAAACGCTCCGCCCTGGTCACGCTAACGGCAATCCCGCTGTCCGTTTCCGTTTCCGCTCTTGTGTTCTCCGCCTTCGGTCTTTCAATAAACACAATGACTCTTGGCGGGCTCGCAGTGGCCATTGGCGCGCTGGTGGATGACGCTATAGTGGATGTGGAAAATGTATGCCGCCGCCTGCGAGAGAACTCCCGGTGCTGCCCGGGCTTTCGCCCCCTCCTGGTCATCTTCCGGGCATCCAGCGAAGTGCGCCGGCCCATTCTCATAGGCACCTTCCTGGTGATGGTGGTCTATGTTCCCCTTTTCTTTCTCAGTGGCCTTGAAGGACGGCTTTTCACGCCCATCGGCATCGCCTATATAACCAGCATTGCAGCGTCCCTTCTGGTATCCCTCACGCTTACTCCCGTGCTCTGTTACTTCTTCTTTGCAAACAGCAGGGGGCTGATGGACCAGAAAGATTCGTGGATGCTGGAAGCCATGAAGGCGGCTGTGGCCCGCATGATCGGGTTCAGCCTCCATCGGCCTCTGATGATCATGGGGCTTTTGTCCGCCCTGGTGGTTGGGGGGGGCTTTGTACTCTTCAACCAGGGAACCCAGTTTTTGCCCGCTTTCAATGAGGGTGTGGCCCAGATCAACCTTTTTCTGCCTCCTGAAACCGGGCTGGACACCTCTTCCCGGTTCGGCCAGCGCCTGGGGCGGGCCCTGACCCGCATCGAGGGGGTGAAGCATGTGGGCCGCCGCACGGGCCGCGCGGAAGGGGATGAGCATGTGCACGGAGTGAACTTTTCCCATACGGTGGTGAACTATGATCCGGCATCCAACCGGTCGCGCCAGGAGATCATTTCGGATATCCGAAGAATGCTTTCCGAGGAGTTCCCCGGTGTGATCACCGAGGTGGACCAGCCCCTGGCCCACCTGCTGAGCCACATGCTGTCCGGTGTCAAGGCCCAGGTCGCTGTCAAGATCTTCGGCCCTGACCTGGATGTGCTGCGCCGCGTGGCAAAGGAGGTTGAGGATGCTGTGCGGCCCATCCCAGGCGTGGTCGACCTTTACACCGAGCCCCAGGTGCTGATCGATCACATTGTGGTGGAGCCCCGCCGCGAGATCCTGGCCCGCTACGGCCTGGACGTGGAGGACGTGGCCGAGGTGGTGGAGCTGGCCCTGGAAGGGGAGCGGCTTTCCATCATGCAGAAGGGGCAGTTCACCTTTCCCATCATCATGCGTCTCGAGGAAAAGGACAGGGCAAACCTGGACAGCATCCGGAACCTCTATTTGGAAACCGCTGACGGTGCGCGCGTGCGAATGTCTGCGGTGGCGGAGGTGCGGCTCAGCAAGACCCCCAACAACATCAACCGCGAGAATGTGTCGCGCCGCATCGCGGTCCAGCACAATGTGGACGGCAGGTCTCTGGGCGAGGTGGTGGCTGATGTGCAGGAGGCGCTGAAACCGGTGATAGGCAGGCTCTCGCAATCGCCGGGCTATTCGGTGCGCATCGGAGGCCAGTTCGAGGCCCAGCAGGAAGCCACCCGCATGATAGTGATCGTCGGCATCCTTTCGCTGGTGATCATGTTTTTCGTTCTTTACCTGCACTTCAAATCCGTTAACCTGTGCCTGCAGGTGCTTGCGAGCATTCCCATGGCCTTTATCGGTGCGGTTGCTTTCATAACGGTTACAAACCAGGCGGTTTCCGTGGCAACACTGGTGGGCTTGATCTCCCTGGCCGGAATCGCCTCGCGCAACGCCATCCTGCTCATCGATCACTACCTGCACCTCATGCGGATCGAGAAGGAGCCTTTCGGCATGGCCATGATAATCCGCGCGGGACAGGAGAGGATGGTGCCGGTCGTGATGACCGCCCTCACCTCGGGCATTGCACTGGTGCCTTTGGCACTGGCAGCGGATCAGCCGGGGCGGGAGATCCTGTATCCCGTGGCCACGGTCATCATCGGCGGGCTCATATCGAGCACGCTCCTGGATTTCCTGGTCCGGCCCGCCCTTTTCTGGAGCTTCGGTGCCAGGGAGGCGGAGCGCATAGTTGATTTGCCGATGAGGGAGGATCAGACCACACGGGATATGGAGGCCGAGTACGGCACATCTGAGCATGATTCGAGATGAATCGTTTTTTTTTTACAAAAAGGAGTAAACATGACAGCGCCCAAGAACGAATTTTACCTGTTTGTTGTGGCATTCGTGGTTATAGGCCTGGCCCTTTCCGCGGGTTGCTCCAAGGAAAGCGTACCGGCCGCACAGGAGAACGCAAACGAGAGCGCCGACGATCACAGCCACGATCTGGGGCCCCATGACGGCGCCGTAATAGTGGTGGGAACCCACCTGGCTCACCTTGAAATGCTTCGTAATTGCGATAGCGGGAAGATCACCTGCTACCTGCTGGACAGCGAAATGAAAGACTCAGTGGAAGCGGACGGGCCGCTAAAGATCAATCTCAAAACAGAAGATGGATCAAAGCAGCTGACAGCACAAGGTGTGGACGGCGGTCTGTCCGTCTTCGAATGCACTGATCCGGCCCTGGCCGCGCACGAGGTGGACGGGCAGTTCGTGATTTCAATCGGCGGAAACGAGTATTTTCTCGAGATACCGGACCATCATCATCATGATGTTGTGGATGACGATCAAGGCCACGAGAACGAGACCGATGATGAGCACGATCACGAAGGCGATGACCACGATCACGAAGGCGATGACCACGACCAAGATGGCGAGTAGATTCCGCCGGGCTGACAGGGCATCCGCAAAAGCACAGGTTACGATGCCGCAGCAGAAGAGGATGAAATATATGTGCTAGCCTATGTGGAATTGAAAATATTCCGGGTTCGAAGGCAGATCTTCACCAGCATGAGCATCACCGGCACCTCGATCAGCACGCCAACCACCGTAGCTAAAGCGGCCCCGGAAGAGAGACCGAAGAGCATGATCGCCGTGGCGATTGCCACCTCAAAATGATTGGATGCGCCTATCATGGCCGAAGGGGCCGCGTCCTTGTAAGTCAGTTTCAACACCCGCGCCAGGCCGTACCCCAGCCCAAAGATCAGCGTGGTTTGGATGAAGAGGGGAATCGCGATCCAGAGGATGGTAAGGGGATTCGACAGGATCACCTCTCCCTTAAAGGAGAACAGAAGCACCAAGGTAATGAGCAGGGCGATGATAGTCACCGGTGTCAATACATGAAGAAACTTTTCCTTGAACCATTCCCGCCCCTTGGTCGCGATGATCCATTTTCTGGTAAAAAAACCAGCAACCAATGGAAGCGCCACATAGATTCCGATCGAAAGAAGAAGTGCCTGCCAAGGGACGGGCAGACGGCCCACACCCAAGAGAAATCCACCCAGCGGACCGTAGAGAAAGAGCATGGCCAATGAATTGATAGCGACCATGACAAGCGTATGCCCGTCATTCCCTTTCGCAAGATAGCCCCATACGAGCACCATGGCCGTGCAGGGCGCGACGCCGAGCAAGATGCATCCCGCCAGGTAGCTTCGCCATAGTGGAACCTCCAGCATCTTGAGACCGTCCCGCATCACCACAGTACCCACGCCGTAAGCATCCCCAATGGTGAGATCGAGCCCGAAGGGCATCTTGACGTAATCGAGAGCGTCCGCGCCGATGAAAGCTCTGAACAGGGTTCCCAGGAAGAAAACAGCGATGGCATACATGGTAAAAGGTTTGATCAGCCAGTTCACAAAGAGGGTCAAACCTATGGGACGGAGGTTCTTGCCGGACCTGATCACCTCTTCAAAGTCGATCTTTACCATGATGGGATACATCATGAAGAAGAGGCAGATGGCGATGGGGATCGAAACCACGGGGGCATCCCCGACGTAGACGGCCATGCCATCGAGCGAGGTGGCTGCCTCGGGAGCGATCTTTCCGAGAACGATTCCCAAACCAATGCACAAGAGCACCCAGATGGTCAGGTACCTCTCAAAGAATCCGAGGCCTCTCGCCTCTTTGTTGATGCATGCCTCATTCGCCATGCTAAACCTCTTGTTCGGTTTACCTGCGGTTTGTTTTAACTTCCCTCGTTATTGTTGATTTAACCTTAATGCGTCAAAAGCTTCGGCATAAAACGCTTCGCTTGGCCGATAGCACGCCATCTACAACATAAAACCAATTTTCCGTCTCCTCACATAAGATGCACTTAAGTTCCGGGACAAAAAACCGATTTTATGTTGTAGCTGACGCACTCTTGGCCATTTCTGCTCGAAGTTTTTGACGCATTAAGGTTAAGAGAAAAACCGCACCTCATGGGTGCTTTCTAAAAAAAAACTCTTCACTCCTTGAAAAGATAAACTTCAGGGCTTATAAATGGAAGCTATTAATTCGATAATTGACGAAATATAGGAATGTCTATATGCGCGACTTTGTAAAGGTAACCAAGGCGCTATCCGATGGAAACAGGGTACGCATCCTTATGTTTCTGCGCGATGGAGAGCTCTGTCTGTGCCAGATCATCGAAATCTTGGGATTGTCCTCTTCCACTGTTTCGAAACACATGTCCATCCTGTTTCAAGCCGGGTTGGTCCGCGCAAGAAAGCAGGGCCGATGGCGCTATTTCCGCCTACCCGGAAAAAACGCCTCACGTTACATCCGGAAGTGTATCGAATGGATCGAGGAATCATTGACGAAAGACAGGGCTGTTGCCAGGGATGCCAAGAAGCGCACAAAGATTTCCATGATAGCGGTTGAAGAGTTCTGCGGGACCTGCAGGACCTTCAGGTCCCGCAAAGGGAGCTGAATATCCAGGCTTCTCGAATCCACTGACATGAGTTCATGGAGAAATGAAATGAAAAAGCAATCGCGGTTGTTCGTTCTCATAATATGCATGACAACCATCATGCCGGTTTTCCCCTCCCAGGTGGCCTATTCACAGGATTGTTCCGATTCCAAGGGAGAATGCTGAGGCAAGAAATCCACTTCCGTGGCGGAAGTTGTCAAGGCAAAGAACCTCAAGACCGCATTAAAAGAAGCTGAAAAGCGCGAAGTTCCATTGGTCATCACTTACTGCTTTCCGGATTCCAAAATAGGGCGGGAAGTCAGGGAGCTTACCGGGAAAGAGGGAAAAGTGGTATTCCTTTCCATCGGGAGCAAGGATAAGAATGCTTTCGAATTTAAGCAGAGGTTCGACCTCATTAAAGCCGGCGCGGTTCTGACCGACGAGTTCGGTAACACGCTCAGGTCCGGTCTGAAAAACTCTGAAGAAATCGCAGAGGCTTATTACGAGCTTGATGATCTAATGGCCGATCGTTACCAGGCATGGAGTAAGGCGATCAAGAAAGGCAAACTCCTCATCAAACAGGGGCAGTCTCCGGAAGCAGCCGCTGTTTTGAAGGTCTTTGCCTTTGCCGCCGGCACCAACCTTGCCAAAGAGGGGAAAAGTCTCTTCGATAAAGTGGCCCGGGAAGCCTCGGATGAATACGAAAAACTGGTGGCGGACAACAGGGATAAAAAAGCGAAAGAGATCGACAAGAAAACCCGCGACACCCTGCTGACGGCATTGACGGCCTTTGTTCGGAAATGGCCCGGGACACCGGCCGCATTCTCAGCCGAGGCATTTAAAAAGAAACTCGTACCGACCCTCGCTCCCGGCTTCGCAGGAGCGGATGTATGTGCCGCTTGCCATGAGGAGCAATACGGTCTTTGGGAGGATGGGGGTCATAACAAGGTCTCCTGCGAGACTTGCCACGGACCGGCCGGCGATCACATCCCATTGGATGCTGATCCCAGGCCGCCCATGAGGCTTCCGGGAGAGTCCCAAAACTGTTTGTCGTGCCATGGAAGCCCCAACGGTACCGCTGAAAACGGAATACCACAGGTTGAAAGCCTGGAAGCGCATGTCCGGTTTGTGGGCGAGAAACACAGCGTGAAAACGGATGTCAAGAAAACGAAAGGGCGTTGCATTTTTTGCCATGATCCTCATTCATTGGAATAATCGGGCGAAGACCGTGGGGTAAAATCGAAGGATGATGAAAACAGTTAAAGCGGAGGATACATAGTGCATAAATCAATGTTTCCGGCGGTTTTGACCGTACCGGTTTTCTGTGTCTTTATCATTGGTGCCTTATGGGCTGATGATGAAACGGATCAGCTTTACCATGAAGGCAAAAAAGCTTTTCGCTCCTGTGCGGCGTGTCATTGCGTGACTGAACCCACGCTGAAAGAAGACGAGGACTGGCTCAAGTTGAACCAGGTCACGGCTTGCATCAGTGCGGGGGATATGACGCCCAGGGTGCGGAAGGCGTTGGATGTTTTTTTCAGGTCTCCTGAAACCCGCAGGCCTCTTCTGATAGATGAAAACTATACTCCACGGGAAGGCGTGGTTTTGGGAAGAATCGATGTCCCCGCCACCTCGGGCAGCGCATACCTCAAGGCGGAGAGGGAGTCAATCCGGAAAGGAACTCCATCTAAAATCCGGCTCTACTGGAAGGAAAGCGAGAAGGGGAAAACACTTGCGATTCCCGCTGGTAATTACAGGATTATCACCTACCGGTTTTATAAGCCTTCAGGTGACGGCAAGGATCATTTATGGACGCTTTCCGTGACGGATGTCAACGGCTGCGGAGAGTTAAATGTCGGAGGTGATGAGACCGTCGGCTTCGGCTTTCTTCCGGAGATGCGCGCCGCGCTGTCCGCGGAGAAGGCGAACGACGGCATAAAGCTATCCCTGGCCATTCGGAATGAAAAGGACAGCGTTCTCACCCTCTCAATGAACGGCAATATGTGTCTTCCCCGATACGCGGTCCTCGGTCCCTCTGGAAAAGAGGTCTACTCCGCGGCGTTCGAAAACACCTGAGGCGCCTTGAGCGGATTTTGGCGTGCCCAAAACAATGTCGAAGGCTTTAAAGTAAAAGCCATATATATTACCGGCCCTTTTGAACTGAAGGGAAAGTTGTCGGCAAAGATCAAATAAATCAAACCGATAGAGTTAACTCTTCCATCACTTCCCCACGATTTAGCCCGCTTATTTGGGCGCCAAAACTGGGAGTCTACGAGCCATGATTACTTTCGTGAAGCGATGATTACCGTGAAATCACTCTGAAAGGCGCCCGGTTGAGTCATCAGGAACTCGATTCCGCAAAGAAGCGACAAGATACAGCGATCCTCTTCGGAACCGACCTCGTCGAAATTCGGTACTATTTGGTTGAGCAGCCAGTGCAGTATGGTACCGCCATAGTCGCGGCGTTCGACAATGGTGAAATACCGATAAAGGAGGGGAATGATATCAGCCGATCTCACCGCTTCAAATGGTGAAATGGCCACTAGGTCTTCTACCAGAACGGGCTTGAACTCCTCAACGACACCTCCATCCTCGGCCCTTTTTCTCAGCCTCTTTGGAAGCAGGGGAATTAACCGGTTGATTGCCTGGACCACGCTTTCATGAACTTGAAACCTGTTCGGCCCGACGTATTCGTTGATCACAAACAAACCGTCCGGACGAAGGGATTTGTTGACCTGCTCGAAAAGATGTTCGAGTCTCTCGATGTGATGAAGCGTCATTGCCGTGATAACAAGCGAATAGTGATCTTCAATAAGTTCAACATGGTTCAGATCTGCACGGTGGCTTCTTATTCGAAGGCCCTCTTTCTTGGCAGCCCGTTCAGCTTCCTCTATCGCCTTCTTGCTGATGTCGTATCCGTCAAATTCGCTGCATAACCCGGCACGCATGATATTTCGGTCAAAAGTGCCGTCATTACATCCTATGTTCATTCCGGGACCATAAATCTTGTCCCTTATATATTTATCAACAATCCAATCGAACCAAACAAGATCCTCGTTATCAGTGACTCTAGCGTTGACGTAGCGCTCTACCGTCTTCGAATGCAGCCAGTTGAGCCGCTGCTCTGACAAATCGGACAGCTTTGCCCAATGCTCGCTTTCCTGTTCGATCAGAGATTTGTACCCGGAAGGATGGGATTTTTTTTTCCCTGGCATGGTCGGTTGACACTCCAATTTACAGAGCAACGCTCCAAATGCGGGATTTCACTGCTGAGGGTTTCCATAGCATGGCGCCCTCATACTGTATACCGGGCAGCTTGTAGTGCAAATTATCTTCCTGAAAATATAACCTCAATTTGCGCGGAATTGACCGCTTTCAGCGGGTAAAATCAACTAGCTTTTGCAGTTCGCGAAACAAGATCTTCGCGGCAAGCCGGTCGCCTTTTTGCGACCAGTGAGGATCCAATGGCTTGTAAAGCGGGGTCTTATTTCCCTCGGCCCTGAATTCGTCAAGGAGATCGATATGAGTTATTCCCTTTGAATCCAGAAAGTCCTTCAACAGTTTTTGCATCAGCTCGATGTCGTAATCTTCTCTATCCAACTCATACTTTATAAATATTTTCTCCCGTAATTCCTCATTGACCTGAAACTCGTCGGGATAGATGCCCACGATGAAATCGATTTTTCTCTCTTCCAATATCTGCTGCATCTCTGCAATGCTGTCGAAAATGAACCGGATGTTTTCATCATATTCGCCGTTCTCATGGGCGGTCTTTCTACAAAACTTCATCTTGTTCCGCTCGATCAAGAGAAAGGTTTCGTCGGAAAGCAAGTCTTGTTTTTTCTCATTTCGCGCGTCCTCTCGATTGCCGGGGAAAAACGACGGTGGAAAAGGGATGATCGATCCTTCCAAATGCTTTTGACGGCTCTCTTTTTCTTCCTTGGAACCGCTAGATGCTTTTACCTGTTCTTTCAAGATGATGAATTTTTGCCTTATGAACTCTACCAACCTGGATTTGAACACGATGGGATAGCCGAAAAGAGTGAACTCGTTACGCTTGTCGATATCGAAGTAGACATCGTTGAGGACGATTCTCTTTCGGTTGGGATCAGCATCGATAAAATCATTCCCGGCAAAGAAGCCCAGCAAAAGGCAGTCAGGGTTGTACCGGAGAGCAAACTTTTTGAGCACCATGAGCTGCTCACCCGTGTGGGTCATCGGGTAGCCGGAGTTGATGACATCCACTCGATTAGCCCCGAAGCGGTTTTCAAACATCTTATCCAACAAGGCTGTATAGTTGCCATTCAAGCCGTTGCTCCATCCGAAAGAATCGCCCAATACCAGAATCCGGAACGAATCCGGGATTTTCTCCAGAGGATACTCCCGGTCGAAAAAACCGAACCGATTGCTTCCCCTGGCAAAAGCCCGTACACGAAAGCCCAAGTCAGGATCGTATTGGTAGAAGCCATGGAACAGGTGCGGTTCCATAATGATCATGGATACTTCCATAAAGAGGAAGCACAGGATCAATGCCAGGAAAGTGAATACAATGCGTTTTTTTAGGCTTAGTTTCTTCCGTTTGTTTTTAACGAGCATAATTTATGCCCGCCTTATTAAAGGAGACACACGTTTTCAGTGTAAAACAAAACCCAATAAACGGTGCGGTTGGTATTGTATACGATCACGGACCAGGGCCAAAGTTTTTGACGCATTAAGGTTAACAACATCACCTCTTTTTTCCGCTTAATTTATCTTCGTACGATTTCGTACGGGATTGCGGGCAGCACACCGAGCGATACACGTTGTGTTTTCTGTGCCGTACCCTTGCTTCGGCTACCGGCCGTTTTTTCGATGAAGATATCTACAATAAGGTTGCCCGCGTCCCCTGTCCGCGCAGTGTCGCCGTCTGCCTTCAGCACGAGCTCCAGGCCGCCGGGCACAACCGTCACCTCTTGAAGGGTCACGCCATCCGGCGGTTCGTTGAGCTTCAGCTCGACATCCATGACCCTCCTGTGTCTTGGGGTATTGATCCGCACCAGCGATGTACCGCCCTTCGGGATCCGGGCAGGACTGCTGTCAGCCGGCTCAATGGACCGCATTCGAATCTTGGCTTTTCTAACCGCCACAAGGAGTTCATCACACGGGACCAGATGCCTGTAGAGGAACGCCTGCATCATGTTCTCCGAGGGCGCAACCGGCCGGTTGACCGTTTTTCCGTCGATCAGGGCGTGTCCCTCCAGAACGATTGCGACCGGATAATCAAAGGCTGACCCCGGGGCTGTGAGGGTCATGCGCACTCGGTCGCATCCGCTGAGAATCCGTCCGCCGCGCAGGTTGAAGCCCGCGGGCGCGTCTTTCAGGCTCAGCTCGATATCGCCGTCAAATCCGTCTTTGCGCATCGCGTAGGCGCAGATCGGCACGGTGAAACCGGCGCGAAGATTGATGCTGGCTGGTGTCACGCGCAGCGCGAAATCGGGCTGCGGCGGGCTGATGCGCAGGCGGTATTCGTACTCCTCGCCTCCATGCCGCTGTGAATCGGCAAGGCTCACGCGGTACTCCCCGCTTTTCGGCAGGCGGACTCTCAGGTACGAATCAGCGTGGTGCGTGAGCAGTCCCGCGTCCCTGTGCAGGTAACCGTCCTTGTGCTCATGATCGTCGTTCCACTCCAGCACCTGCCCTGATGCGTCGATCAACCGCAGCAGCGAGTCAAGCGGTGAGCGCAGCCTGCGGGCGTAAACCTCGGCCACCACCTCGCTGTTACGGCGCCCCTTGAAACGGAACACGTCCACATCGCCCGGTTCTCCAATGCAGCCGCTGACGATCCCGGGCAGGCTGATGCGCTGCGCCTCCTGTTCGCTGTCATTGGGTTCGGTTTCATTGCTCTCTTCAAGCGCGTCCGCCGCACAGGGTGCGAGCGCCAGGAGCGATCCGTTCCGGAGCAATGCCGCCTCCCGGACGCTGTCCTTGCTCGGAAGGGTGTCCGGCGGGAATCCGCTCCTTATGAAAGGCTGTTCTCCCAAGGCGATGCGGTAGACGAAATCATCTCTCCCGCGATAGATCGAGTCGCGAATCTCCAGCTCGTAAAGGCCTGTTTTCTGAACCTCGTACCGGAGAACCGGATCGGGCTCGAAGCGGTAGTCGTCTGCAAAAGCCATTTCCGTGCCGTTGACATCGTACAAGGCCAGCGTGGCCTGGAACCAACCGGGGACCGCATCGGCCAGGTATGGTATCAGGTGCCTCGCCTTTGCCTCGATCACGAGTTTCCGCCCCTGCTGCGCGTAAAAACAGAAACGGTCGGCATCCCCCGGCTTGATCTGTCCGTTCAACAGTATTGGCAGCACCACGGGCGTGGTGACCGGCGTGCCGGAGTCGTAAGGTTCCTGCTCGCACGTCTCCGGCAGCACTCCCACCTGGAAGCACATTGGGTTGGTAAGGCCGAACGGTGTATTGAGGCGGAGCTCCCGGTCCCCGGGGGCCGCGTCCGGATCGATAGTAACCTCGATCAGCGCCAGCTCGCCGATTTGCATGTTCTGCTGTTTTTTTTTGTCGACCCTTAGAAACTCGTTTGCCACGAACTCCAGCTCACTGGGGCCCAGGTTTTCCAGGTTGTTCAACAACGGATGTCTCGGCAGGTCCGTCGCTTCGGCGCTCTCAGGGCTCCTGTTGCTCGCAGTCCCGCGCTTGTCCCCGCCTCCTTTTGCGCCGAGCAGTCTGCCGGGGAGCCGGGCGCGTACCAGTTCGGAAAACTCGTACCCCTGTTCATCCGCCAGCGCAATCAGCCGCCCGGCGAGCTCCCCCCGCTGCATCCTGTTCAGCCGCCTGATCTGCCCGGCGTACAGGGTAATGGATGCGCGCACTCCTTCGCCGGTAACATGGACACCGGACACCCCCTTGAGATGCTGACCGCCGGCCGTGATCCGGAAAACAGTGCCTTGTTGGCCGCCGCTTGGATACAGGTAGCCAAGGTGCGGTTCCTTGAGAACCGTCTGGCCCCACGCGGTCCCGGCGCAAACGGTCAGCGCAAGAAGCAGTGCTCGTACGAATGTTCTCATGACATCATGATCTCTTTCAGGCGGCCGCTCCTCAAAGCGCCGTCTTTTTCCGAGGGTAACACCGGGACATCAAGCCCCTGCCGGTTGGGCAGCGGACCGTCGGGATCGATGCCGAGCAGCTCGTACATGCTGCCGATCAGGTCTTTCGGGTACACGGGACGTTTTTCGACTTCCTCGCCTGTTGCGCTTGAGGCCCCGACGACCTCGCCGCCCTTGAACCCTCCGCCCGCGACAACAGCGCTGAAACAGCTTCCGAAATGGCCGCGGCCGCCGTTCCAGGGCGGATCCCACTGGATCTTCGGAGTCCGTCCGAACTCGCCGCTCCACCAGATGATGGTGCTGTCGAGAAGGCCGCGGTCAGCCATGTCCTGCAGCAGCGCGGACATGCCCTGGTCCATTTCCGGCAGTTTGCGCCGCATTGTCTCGAAGTGCTGCTTGTGGGTGTCCCATCCCTTGTAGTTGATGGTGACGTAAGGCACGCCTGTTTCGACCAGCCGTCGCGCTGCCAGGCAGGACTGGCCGAATGTGTTGCGTCCGTACAGGTCTCGCGTCTCGTCCTTTTCTTGCGCCAGGTCGAACAGCTTCTTTGCGTCGCCGAACATCAGGTTGTAGGCGTTCTCTTCGCAACGGTCGAGCTTTTCGAAGCGCGCGTTCGCGGGCATGGCACGGCCGAGTGAATCGAGCGAATGCAGCAGCTCGCGGCGGTCGTGCTGCCGCTGATCTGTAATGCCCTGCGCAACTATTCCCTCGACAACAAAGCGCTCCTTGTTGGGATCGCCCCCGGTGGAGAACGGCTTGTAGCGCTGGCCCAGGAAACCCGCCTCGGAAAAACGGCCCTGCAGAGAAGTCAACACGATGTAGGGCGGGACAAGGCCCTTGTACCCGTGGTCGTACCCCTTGAACAGTGACACGACAGCACCGGCACAGGGAAAGACCAGCCTGCCGGGTTGGCGGCCGGTCTGCGTGATGTACGATGCGGTTTCGTGAGCGTTGACGCCGTGGGTCATGCTGCGGATGATCGAATACCTGTCGGCCTGCTTTGCCAGCAGCGGCAGCAGCTCGCCGATCTGTATGCCGTCCACATTGGTTGGGATAGTCTTGTTCAGGGAACCGCAATAGTCGTACCCCGCGTCCGGCTTGGGATCGAAGGTGTCCAGGTGCGACGGGCCTCCCCACATCCAGATCTGGATGACGGACTTGGCCCGGGCGGGTTTTTCAGAAGGCCGCGCGGCGCCCCATCGGTCAGCGAGCGCCAGTCCCGCAGCACCGTACGCACCAAGTTTAAACGCCTTGCGCCGGGTGATTGCGTTTGTGAACGGTTGCTTGCTCATCAATGCTTTTCCTTGCCTGTCATCGGATATCCGTGTCGTGCTCCCGTGGTTCAATGCCTGTATAAAAACTCCTTGGTGTTGATAAGCGCCCATGCCAGATCGGCCGCGGCCTGTTTCAGTCCCAGTCCGCTTGTTCCAAGGTATTTCTTCGCCGCTGCCGTTTCACTCTTTGTGGGAGCACGCGAAAGTATGTTGATATAGATCGTGTGGATCAGCAGGTCACGATCCCTCTTGACGGTCTTGATCAGATTGCTCAGCCGCTGTCCGCTTTCGATCTTTTCCTGGATATGCGTCGAATTGAGCAGGTGCAGCCGCTGCGCATCCGTTGGAAAGTTGTTGCGTTCCGATTCCAGGCCTGTGTCGCGGGGCGGGCGCCCGAACATCTCCAGGAAAGGGCTGGTGATGCTGCCGTCCGCCAGGGAGATGGAGCGCTGGTCCTCCGGGATGAAGGTGAACGGCTCCGGAATAAGGCTCGTATAGCTTTCCCCGGATCCGAAAATCCCGCACAAAGCGTCGATCAGCACCTCGGCGCCCAGCCTGCGCACCGGATAACAGGCGAACAGTGCCGCTGTGTCCGGGTGATCGCCGCGCGGAATCGAGGACTGCTGGTAGGTGCGGGAGTTGAGGATCAGGCGGTAGATGTGCTTCAAATCGTAGTCAGCCTCTGCCAGCTCTTTTTCCAGGTAGTCCAGCAGGCCCGGGTTTGATGCGGGGTTGTCCGGCCGGATGTCGTCCGGCTCGTGGATGATGCCGCGGCCCAGCAGCCAGGACCATATGCGGTTCACTATATTCCGCGCGAACCATTGGTTGTCCGGTGCGATCAGCCAATCTGCAAAGACACGGCGGGGATCCTCGCCCGGCCGGATTTTGATCTCAGAGTCGTCCGGGAATGTGGCTTTAAAACCATCTGTTTGCGCCGGATCCAGGTATACGATCTCTTCCTTCCACTCGGCTGTTTTCTTGAACGCGACCCGCGAGAAAAATGCAGCCATGTTGGAGCGGAACGGCTCCGGCTGCTTCTCCAGGCGCACTCCCATGAAAGTGAGAGCAACCGCATCGGCAAGATCGGAGGGCTCTGAGCCTTGTAAGGCCCGGTAAAAATTGACCGGGGGCACGCGGAAGTTGCTGCCGCTCGATGTAAGCAATTCGCCGGCAAACCGATCGTACGGCATGTTCTCCCGGATGGCGTCGTGTATCCACCGATGATAGGCCTGCACCGCGTTGGGCCAAAGGTTGATGGGAAACTCCGCCTTGACACGCAGCAGATCGCACCATTTCAGCGTCCAGTAGTCGGCGAACTCTTCCCTTTCCAGCAGCGTGTCGATCAGCTTCATGCGCTTGTAAATGCTGCGGTCCTGCATGAACCCCTGAACCTCCTGGGTCGCCGGCAAAGTGCCGATGACATCCAGATAGACGCGCCTGATAAAAACCTCGTCCGAACACGGATTCGCGGGCTCGATGCCCTGTTCTTTCTGTGCGGCCAGCACTCGTGAATCAACTGGAGTGACGGGCATGAAACCGGAATCGCTTTCAAAGGGTCGCACGATCTGCGCATTTGCATCAGGCCCGTGGAGGGCTGCAAGGAAGAGCACAACTGCAGGAAGGAGATACTTCATAAGTTTTCCGCACAACCGGAACGTAACGGCCGGTATTGCCTCCATGACGTACGTTTACTATAACCCATTCAGCAGGAAGAAGTTTCGAAAAAATTCATCGCCCGCACCGTTCGCCTCGCAGCTTGTTATCCCCTGGGAACAGGGCATGCGTGCAAAGCGGTTTTCGGCGATGGGAGGGGTCCTGCGGAGATGTGATTAATGGCGATCGAGCAGGAGTCAGCCGGATTGGAGAAATTAGCCTTAATGCGTCAAAAGCTTCGAGCAGAAATGGCCAAGAGTGCGTCAGCTACAACATAAAATCGGTTTTTTGTCCCGGAACTTAAGTGCATCTTATGTGAGGAGACGGAAAATTGGTTTTATGTTGTAGATGGCGTGCTATCGGCCAAGCGAAGCGTTTTATGCCGAAGCTTTTGACGCATTAAGGTTAGGTCATGGTCAAACAACCACTTATTCTGATGCTGTTGCTTGTATGCGTATGTGTTCAGGCGGATGCCGGAGATAAAAAATTTGAGCCGAACTGGGAATCGATTGACAGCAGGCCTGTTCCTGCATGGTTTGCTGACGCAAAGTTCGGTATATTCATTCATTGGGGTCCTTACTCCGTGCCCGCGTGGTCGCCGAAAGGCACATATTCCGAGTGGTATCAGTACTGGATGCAGAACAAGACGCTGTTCGGAAACGGCAAGTTCAAGGGCACGGAAGTCTATGACTTTCATGTCAAGACGTACGGCGAGGGCTTCCCCTACTACGGCTTCGGCGAGATGTTCACGGCCGATCTTTTCGATGCCGGGGAATGGGCCTCCTTGTTCGAGCGTTCGGGCGCGAAGTATATCGTCGTCACGAGCAAGCATCACGACGGGTTCTGCTTGTGGCCGAGCGAGGAAGCAAACGACCGTGGCTTTTTGTGGAACAGCGCGGATGTGGGCGCGAAAAGGGATCTTCTCGGGGAGCTCACAAGCGCGGTCAAGAAAACAAGCATCAAGATCGGGTTCTATTATTCGTTGTACGAGTGGTTTCACCCGTGGTGGCAAAGCGACAGGGAACGGTTTGTTGATGAACATTTTCATCCGCAGATAAAGGACCTCGTCAAACGGTACGAGCCGGACCTTCTCTGGGGTGATGGCGAATGGGACATGAAAGCGGAAAGATGGAAGACTCCAGAGCTGCTTGCCTGGCTTTTCAATGAATCGTCCGTGAAAGACAAGATCGTGATCAATGACCGCTGGGGAAAGGGGATCCGGAAAACGCACGGAGGCTATTTCACCACGGAGTACGAGTCGTCCGCTTCGTACGACAAACCGTGGGAGGAATGCAGGGGCATGGGATTTTCCTTCGGCTACAACCGAAACGAGGATGCGGACGACTACAACTCGCCCCGCACTCTCATACTCATGCTATGCGACATCGTGAGCAGCGGCGGAAACCTGCTGCTCGACATCGGGCCGGATGGCAGGGGAAGAGTTCCCGTGATCATGCAGGAGCGGCTGCTGCAGATCGGAAGATGGCTCGATGTGAACGGCAGGGCCATTTACGGGACAAGGAGCTGGAAAAAACATGTTCAGTGGTCCGACGGCAAGAGAGGCTACAAACCCGAGGGGCAGCACTACCTGGGCGGTGATTACATCCTGAAGCTGACAGTCGATCCGGAGCCGGGATTTGCTGTAAAAGAGCTGTTTTTTACCTGCAAGAACGGGAACCTTTTCGCAATAAGCCCGAAATGGCCGGGCAAAAAGCTGGTTGTAAAAGGAGTTCAGGCGGGCAACAACAGCGTGGTCCGCCTCCTGGCCACAGGCGCGGCATTGAAATGGAGAAACGACAACAACAACATTGTCATCGAAATGCCCGAGTACGACCCGGGCTTGTTTAATGCCGAACAAACGTATGCTTACGTTTTTATGATCACAAACCGGGCGGAGTAGCGGTCCATCGATTTTTACGTCCATAACCGATGTCAACGGAAGGAAGGGTTGATGATCACATCGGCGCGGCGCGCCTCGGGCGTGACCGAGAGCTCTGACAGCTTCCCCTTTTCGACCCTGCCTTGGACCACGGTCCTGCGGGGTGTGTGGAGCTTGAACTCCGCGTCCCACTCCTTGGGCCATGCGGGAAGAAGAAGGATCTTGCGCCCTTCGGTCTGCATCAGCATGGCCTGCGCCGCCTTGAGCAGGATGCCGCCGTGATCCTGGTCCGGTATCCAGTCGTAGTTCGGCCCCCAGAAGGCCGGGAAACGGGAACCCGCGTGTGATTTCCGTGCACGCGCCACCACGTTATCCCGCGCCTCCTCTGCCAGGCCCAGGTACGCCATGAAGATGTCGTCCTGGCGCCAGCCGGAGCTGCCCCTGTCCCAGCGGTTCCTCAGCGCACCGATGGCAAGGTCCGCGTTGGGTTTCTCGAAAGAAGCGAGGCGGAACGGGAAAACCGCGTACAGCTCGGGGTTCTCGATGTTCCGTTTGCTTTCGAACCGTTCGGCGGGCGCGAACATGGAAACCCCGTCAACCTCACGCACAGGAAGGGGCGGCAGCTTTTCATGCAGCGTACGCCAAAACTTTCGCTGGTCAGGCGCAGCCGCCCCGTCGGGCAGCGCAAGGAGCCGCTTTATCACTGCATGGAGCCCAGCCACCTCGCACATGGGGTTCGTGCAGTCCCACCACGTCTCCAACGCCTGGGACGGATGCAATACCAGCTTGCCGTCCCCGCTTGTTTCGTGGTGCTCTTCAAAGAACAGCAGTATCTCGCGCGCCGCGGGCAGGAGCTTTTCCTTCAGAAAGGCTTCATCCGTTGTGTGCTCGTAGTAATCGAGCATCATCCAGACGAGCTCGAGCCCTGACACCCACTCCCACTTGTGCCACCCGCTCGTCTGCAAAGGGTCTTCCCGCTCCTGCACGGGCTGCCACCCGTAGCTCTCGCTGAAAACCGCGCCCCAGAAATAGATGCATTCCGGGAAATAGGCGCCTCCGTGGTCGAAGTAGCTTCTTGTGCGCTCCACGCACACCGGGAGCACGTCGTCAATGTACATCCTGAAAAACGGCTGCATGAGATCGAAGTCGCCGGATGCGCACATGCTGATGTACGGCAAGCGGGTGTTCTGCCACCAGTAGCCCGGCCCCCACCGCCTGTAGTCCGCATCGCCGGGTTTTCCGGCGTGGGGCACGGTGAAGATCGAGCCGTTGAACTTGATGGGGTAGCGGCCGCGGCCCGCGCAGGCATTGATGTACCGCTGAAGATGGTATGCCCGCGACAGCACGAACGCATCGTCGCCCGGGGCGGCCATCGCCTCTGCCACGGTTTTGCCATCCAAAAAAAGCCTCAGCTTCCCGGTGTCGCTGTCGATCGTGCCAGCCACGTGATGCCACTGTCCCGGTGCAAGGCACTCCTTCCCGGTCAGGGTGGTGTGCCCGACAATGAGGCGCAGCCCGTTGCCGGGATGCGTGTCCAGGAGGAAACCATCGCTTCCGCCGGGCGTGATCTTGTCAACGATCCTCGCTCCCCCTCCGGGCTTTTCCGGGGTTTTTATCCAGGCCTCGATTGTGAGCGAAGCAGGCGGTTTCAACTCTTCCAGGACAACCCCGGGTGAGCCGGACCGACCGTACCAGCCCGCGATGGTATCCCCGGTCGCTGCGAGGGGCTTTCTGTCCCCTGCTGCGAGCCCCGCGATCTTTTCATTGCCAAGCACGCTTCCAAACAGCGTGATCCGCGCGATTTCGCCCCGGAACCGGTTTCCTTCGTTTTGATCTTCGCCCGCGCGGAGGCAGTGTGTGTTGCCGGGGATGATGGATGCAGCTTCATCGCTGTTTTTTGTAATGCGGATCCAGCTCCGCCCCCAGAACCCGGCCCACCACTTTTCGTGGGCAGCCTTTCGTTTCCTGAAGGGGGTGCCATCAATCCCCGCGATCAGGCTGTCCATCTGCCCGAGCCACTGCTCAGGCGATGCGGGGTGTCTTGTGAGCACACAGATGTCTATTCGCCCTGTTTTGCCTGCCGCTGTACGAAGGGTCTTGTCGTCGATCCGTACACCGCCCGGCGTTTTTATGATTGCCCCAAAGGTGCGATGAAGCAGCGGATCCGTTTCGCGGTCATACGGGAGCCCCTGGATCCGGGCTGTCAGCTCCGGGCCCACCGATTTGGCGTTGTGGTGATACCAGCCTATCCGGTTCCTTTGGCCTTTGAGCACGATATCCGGCTCCACGAACGTGGGAGCGTGTTTCTGATCAGGCTTCGACCTGTCCAGATGAATGTCACTGCACTCGAGCGAGGGAAGCTTCTGCCGCTCTGTGCGCCAGAGCTCGATGGATGCCGTGGCTGTCACATCGCGATCACTGTCAAACGTCACGTGGATGACCGGATGGTTGGCGTCCGCCCACAAAGCGATGTGCGTGTTGCCGGATTCTCCGGTGGAAGACACCTTCATCATCCCTGCCGCAAGATCGAGCTCCTGGAGAAACCGGTTCCCTTTCTCGTGAAGCGGCGGATTCAGGCGCACCCGCACTTTTCCCACCTTGAGCAGGCGCGCGTTATCCCCCCACGCATCGGTCTTGCCGATGTAGAAGGCCAGGTCCCCATTTTCCTCGATCCACGCGTTGAGACCGATGTCGCCGTTGCCAAGGGGCATGGATCCGGAATGGTCCACGCTCGGCGACTCCCATGACACGTTGTAATCGGAGATGTCGCCCCCTCGCAGCAAAACCGCGGGCAGCATTGCGATCCAGGAAAAAACCGCGATCCGGATGATCGTTCTTGTAAACGCGCTCATGTTTTCGCTCCTATGCGGGCCATATACATCCTGCTTTATCAGCCGGACGAATCACCATGTCCAACCGTATTGATTCTCCCAAACGGTTCGCCAAAGTGAAGGTGGAAGTTGTTTGAATCCGCATGTAATAATCGATCAGGATGTTATCAAATGCTGCAGAAAAAATACCTCTGATCACTGATTTCTCTTGCTTAACCCGCATATTTCATCATCTTCTGCTGCGGCACCGTAAACTGCGCTGTGGCTGCGTTTCATGCCGGGAGACGATCCTCAACCTGTAGGAACAGGCCTGCGGTCGTCTCCTAACATGCGCCTTGCCACAACACAGTTTACAGCTACCTCGCGACGAAGAGTATGAAATAAGCGGGTTAACTCCGCTTCAGTATATTAATATCCGCCGATTTTGGTCTCGGAGTCAACCATGGTACAGAAGGTCAGCATCAGCCAGGTGCGCAACATAGGGCTGATGGCGCATATAGACGCGGGCAAGACAACGGTCACGGAGAGGATCCTCTACTTCACCGGCAAGAGCCGCAAGATAGGCGAGGTCCACGACGGTGAAGCTGTCATGGACTGGATGGCGCAGGAGCAGGAGCGCGGCATCACCATTACCTCGGCCGCCACGACCGCCTACTGGAGAAACTTCAGGATCAACATCATCGATACCCCCGGCCATGTGGATTTCACGGCCGAGGTGGAACGGTCGCTCCGAGTGCTGGACGGGACGGTCATGCTTTTCTGCGCGGTGGGCGGTGTGCAGCCCCAGGCAAGGACCGTGTGGCGCCAGGCCGAAAAGTACAGGGTGCCCCGGATCGCGTTCGTCAACAAGATGGATCGAATCGGCGCCGACTTCGAAGGAGTGGTTCGAGATATCAGGAAGGAGCTCGGAGCCAATGCCGTGCCCGTGGTCATCCCGATCGGAGCGGAAACGGAGTTCAGGGGGATCATCGACCTGCTGGGCATGAGAGCCGTGTACTACGACGAAACGCCTAAGGGCACGGTGATACGCGAGGAGGCGATCTCTGACGAGCTTCGCGAAAAAGCGGGCAAGGCCCGCGAACTTCTCATCGAGCGGCTCAGCGAAGAGGACACCTGCCTGATGGAGAAGTTCATCAACGGCGAAGATCCGCTAAAGGAAGATCTGGTGCGTGCCTTGCGGAAAGCCACGATCAACCGAAAGCTGACCCCGGTGCTCTGCGGGGCGGCTTTCAAGAATAAGGCCGTGCAAAACCTGCTGGACGCTATCGTGGATTACCTTCCCTCCCCAGAGGACCTGCCTCCCATCATCGGCATGTACGGCCAGGACTCCGACAAGGAAACCACGCGGGACCCCAGGGACGAATCGCCTCTTGCGGCTTTCGCTTTCAAGGTGCAGGCGGACAAGCACCTGGGCAAGATCACATATGTGCGTGTCTACTCGGGGGTGCTCGAGGCGGGAAGGTTCGCTTACAACTCCTCGCGGAAGCTGAAGCAGCGCGTGGGGCTTCTCTACGAAATGCATGCGAACAAGCGCAAGCCGGTTGACACGTTCGAAACCGGTGACGTGGGCGCGGTTGTAGGCCTGGCTGATACGTTCACGGGTGATACGATCTGCAGCGAGAAGGACCCCATCGTCCTGGAGTCGATAGACTTTCCGACACCGGTGATCAGCGTGGCCGCATCCCCGAGGAGCCGGGCCGACCGCGACAACCTCGCAAAGGCGTTGAGGCGCCTTGCAGCCGAAGACCCGACCTTTACAGTGTGCACGGACGAAGAGACCGGCGAGGTGATCATCTCGGGCATGGGCGAGCTGCATCTCGACATCATCATCGACCGGTTGAAGCGCGAGTTCAACGTGGACGTGGAGGTGGGCAAGCCGCAGGTCGCGTACAGGGAGACCATCATCGGCTCAACGGAGCACGAGCACAAGCACGTGAAACAGACCGGAGGGCACGGGCAGTACGCTCACACATGCATGTCGATCGAGCCGGGCGATCCCGGCTCAGGGTTTCAGTTCGAAAACAAGGTGGTGGGCGGCAGGATCCCGCGCGAATACATCCCCGCGATCAAGCGCGGTATCATCAGGGTCATGGCCAAGGGACCGTACGCCGGCTTCCCAATGGTGAATGTGAAGGTGACCGTATTCGACGGATCCGCGCACGACGTCGATTCGTCGGACCAGGCGTTCAACACCTGCGGAGCCGTCTGCTTCCGCGATGCCTGTGTGAAGGCCGGGCTCCGGCTCCTGGAACCGGTGATGAGCGTTGAAATCACAGCACCCGTGGAATACACGGGCTCGATCACCGGGAGCATCTGCGGGAAGCGCGGTAAGATAGTCAAGATGGACACCAGGGGAAACGATGCGGTGCTCCGGTCCCTTGTGCCGCTCGACGAGATGTTCGGATATTCGGGCGAGCTGAGAACGCTGACCAGCGGCCGCGGCGAGTTCACCATGCATTTCGAACGATACGAGACCATGCCGTACTCTCTCGCGGAAGAGGTGGTCGAAGCACGCCGAAAAGCATAACCCGCAAATTTCATCCCCTTCTGCTATGGCACCGTAACCTGCGCTGTGGCTGCGTTTCATGCCAGGAGACGATCCTCAGCCTGTAGGAACAGGCCTGCGGTCGTCTCCTGACATGCGCCTTGCCACAACACAGTTTACGGCACCTCGCGACGAAGTGTATGAAATAAGCGGGTTAGAAGTAGTGACGGCACGATCAGCGCCATCTCCCTGACAGATCTGATGCCGGATCAGCCAGCGACTGGAAACATGGCAGTCGGACCATGTCCCGGTCCCGAAAGGACAGCAGCACCATGATGCCCCTGTCCAGAACGGATATTGCTGCTCTCTCGGTAAGGATCACCTCCGCGCAAGGTTTAATCCGGCTTTCTTCCTGATCCTGAAAGATGTGGAGAGGCAACCCTTCGATATCCCGCATTTCGCGCTGCCCGAGCTCCCAACCGTTTTCGCTGAACTCGCGGGCCAGCAGGTAGGCACAGGCAAAGCAGGGGTTGCCCCACAAATAGTGTTCGTGGTTCGGTTCCGGGTCCATCTCTTCCAGGTCGAACAGTTCTGTCGGATCGGTGTCCTTGCCGTAAGGGAGCCGCAACAGAAACCGGGGCAGCGCGAGGCCGAGATGGGACGCTTCCGGCAGCTTCCTCAGCTCCTGCCATGCCTCGCGGCCTTCCGGATCGG
>CAZIUL010000044.1:0-21908 GCA_964542475.1 uncultured Phycisphaerales bacterium
GCTGGTTTACGAGACCTGATCGGCTATTTCATGTCGTTCTTGGACAGCAGTGATTCTCCGTAATGATATCTTCTTCATTTCTGACCAGCAAGGTCATGACCAAGTCATAACTCTTTTTTTTCCGAAATAAAGTTCGTAAATTCATCAAATTACCAATCAGCAAAAATCGCTTTCAATACCCCAACGGCGACTCCTTTGTTCTAGTCCCACAATCGATTTCTATCAACCGTACAGGCAAAAGCAGATTAACAAATTGAATGAAAGGAGACAACAGAAATCAGATTCGCGGTGGGCTCCGCCCCACGGACCGCGGGAAAGACTCATTTGGGCAGTGAGGCTCTGGAATGGAAGAATCCACCTTATACAAGCGGCTTTTCTGTTTTGACAAACCAGACCACCTTAAAAAGCTAAAGTAACCCTTAAGGCAAAGCTGTTTCTACCCTTTTACTGATCAGTTCTCCTCCTCACCCAACGCTCGAACCATCGCGACGATACCGGCCTTGATAGCCTCCGGGAGATAGTCCCACCCCTCCAGGATCTCAGCTAGATCCGGGTGATATTCACGTAAAAACGTCATACAAGTAGCCACACTCTCGGGGCGTTCTTCCGTAACATCCGCATTGTCTAACGGATTAGAAATGCCGGACTTCGGTCTCATAAACCGTAGGTCTTGGATTCGAGTCCTAGCGGGCCCACCATTTTTTTGGGATCTGGGGCCGAAATACAGTTCGAATCGCCGTTTTGCAAGGAGTTGCGTGCCCGCGCCTCGGCCGGTTCCGGGACCTGTTTCTGCCTCGTTCGGTCTCCCATGCCACCCCATACTGCCCCCCCGACGGCACACAGGACGCCACATTTTTTTAGGAGCCTGAATCGCTAGTACCAGCGGTTTTTTAATGCACACCACTTTTGATTAACCTGACACCCCACTGTCAAAATCGATGACACTGTCATGAAGCAGCGAGTCTCAATTTCACGCCATAATAAGTATTGAGAAAATCTCTAAGACATGGTATATAAACCAAATCGAGCGTTTGGGCGCGTCTGTAGCACTTGCCGACGGATCGGCCTTTCCTGCTCCTAAAGTGCCTTACAAGCAGGAGGCCGTTGGTTCAAGTCCATCATCGCCCACCAGTTAATACCAGTTCAAGTACAATAATCTCGCCCGGCGTTCGCGCCGGGCGTAAGTTTGTACAGGTGCCGGTATTTTGAGGAGAATGAAGCATGCCGTTTCAAAAAACCGGTTGTACATTTCTTTATGCCCTCTTCGCAGCCGCGGTTTTCGCTGGATTTACGCCTGGGCAGGATTTTGCCCGGGAAGCGAGCGAAACAACCAATAATACGCGCGAAAACCGCGACAGAGGGAAAGGGCAGGCATCACAGGCGGAGGATGCTGTTATCACGCTTTCCTCTTTGCTTGACCAGTGCTGGGATCTGAAGAAGCTGCCGTATGTGGAAAAAGGCGTGAGCTGCAAACAGTTCAGTTCCTACGATCGCACGGGCTGGGAGGCCAACCGGGACTGGGGCAACTTTCTGCGCGTATCCGATGAAGAAGGAAGCGTGTGCGCCGAGATGAAGGGGCCGGGATGCGTGTTCAGGATCTGGTCGGCGAATCCGTCCGGAACGCTTTTCTTTTACTTGGACGGAGAAGCGGAACCCGCGCTCGAAGCAGACATGAAAAGCCTCTTCGAGAGCAATCCGTACCCGTTTCTCGACCCGCTTACCTACAGGATCAGCGGGGCGGATGCATACATACCCATACCTTACGAGGAGTCCTGCAAGATCGTTTTGAGGGATAACGGTCCTCTTTACTACCACTTCGGTTACAAGACATACCCGGATGGAACCCGTATCGAAACCTACAGCCCTGACAGGGCCGAAGCAGCGCGGGAATCCGTGGAAAAGGCCCTTGTTTGCCTTGATAACCCGGGACCGGGGCTCGTGGAGCAAATCTACGGGGAGGGGCTGGAAAGGGTACGGATCGATGCGCGCGTGGAGCCGGACTCGTCAGCGGAGCTCGTTTCCAGGAGCGGCAGCGGTTGGATCGCACTTCTCGTGCTGAAAGGCTCATCGTTCGAGCGGCATTTTCTCAGAAAGAGCCTGCTCAAGATCTACTGGGACAACGAAAAAACAGCTGCTGTTTCCTGTCCTCTCGGCGATTTTTTCGGGACATCTTTTGGTGAAAACAGGTACCGCGCGGTTTGTATGGGGGTGACGGAAGAGGGGGGTTACTGTCTTTTCCCGATGCCGTTCGAAAAGGGAGCCAGGATCGAGATCGTGAACCAGGGCTGCCTGCCGGTTGATCTGAAGGGGCACCTTCTGCTTGCCCCGCTTCCCGGGGATGGGCAGTCGTGCCTAAGGTTCCACGCGGGCTGGCGCCGCGAGGAGCCCTGCGCCACATTCGATTACCCCATACTCAAGGCATGGGGAAGCGGTAAGTTTGTGGGCTGCGCGCTTTTCATAGACAACCCCGATGCCCGATGGTGGGGCGAGGGTGATGAGAAGATCTGGGTGGATGGCGAGGACTTCCCTTCCACCTTCGGCACGGGCTCCGAGGACTATTTCGGCGATGCGTGGGGCCACAGGCATCATGTCAAACCGTACGAAGGCTGCACCCTGATCCAGGATCCGCGGCACAGCAACAAGACCTGCGTCTACAGGTTCCATATTACCGACTCGATCCCTTTTTCCCGGTCCTACAAGATGACCATCGAAAACTACGCCAAGGATGTGGACTACACTTCCGTTGCCTGGTGGTACCAGGCCAGGGGCGGCAGCGATTTTTTCGAAGACGCGCCGGTTTCAAAAAGAATCCCTCGAAAGCCGTGTGCTTCCGGAGCTGTTGAGATTGAGGATCTTGTTGTTTCGGTTGAGGCCGAGGCCGGAGCTGTCCTGGAGATCACGGATGAAGGCCTTCCCGATGAGCTTTCAGGAGGCAAGGGCCTCCTTTTAAAAGGTGAGGGACCTTTCGCGCTGACACTGCCGGCAGAAGGAGATGAGGGTATTTGCCGCCTTTTTCTCGGCCTTGCCAGCGGTTTGACCTGCCCTGAGCTGACAGTGACCGCGCCTGACGATGTGGGAATCAGAGCTTCTCCTGTTCTTCCGCACGAACCGGGCTTCCTGGCTGAAAACGAGGCGGCGATGGTCGAGCTTCACGAGGGGGGCAACTCGGTTTACATTCATGCGGCGGCCCGCGAAGGGGAGACGCCCCGAACCGTGCTCGACTTTTTGAGGATCGAGCCGCTGAGGAAGCGGCAGGATGCAATAGAGGCCGAAGACCTTGCTGTCGTTGGCGCGAAGGGCGGCGCTGCAACGAAGGAGCTTCTTACCCTTCCCTGGAGCGGTGGTACCCAGGTCCGGTTCGAGGCCGACGAGGGCATTGCAACAATCGAGTTCGAGCTCCCGGTTACCATTGCGGGGATCTATTCGATTACCGGATTTTTCACAGACACGCAAGGGTACGGTTCGTTCGAGGTCTTGCTTGACGGCGACCGAGTCGCGGATGTCGATCCTTCTGCCATCGAAGGGGACGGGATCGCCGAGTTTCAGACCAGTCCCAGGTTCCTTGCCGCGGATATGCACGAGCTTTCCTTCCGGACCGAATCGGCGGTGGGCCTGGACTGTTTTCTTTTATCATGGAGCCTTGGCGAGGATAACGCTTTCGAGGGCGAGAAGCTCAAGGTCCTTGACCACGCTTTCGGCGAGCACCTCGTGCAGAGGCTGGGCAAGAACCGTTTCAGCCAAGGGCTTCACTTGTGGTTCAGAGGCGAAAAGAGGGGGGCGTTCGTTGAAGTCGAGCTTCCCGTGAGAGAGGCCGGAGACTACGCCTTGAAGGTTTTCTATTGCAAATCCTGGGATTACGGGATGATAGAGCTTTTCCTCGACGGAACAAGTCTTGGCGAGAAGTTCGACGGGTACTGCCCGAATATTGTGCCCTCCGGCCCCGTTGAATACGGCACGATAAGCCTCGAAAAAGGGATACACCGTCTCAGGTTTGTTCTTTCCGGAAAGAACGAGAGCTCCGCCGGGTACTTCATGGGAGTAGACGGCCTGGTTCTCCACCGCAGGTAGCCAAGGTTCCCCGCGGGTTTTCCAGCCGTCAAAACGGCGAGAGCGGATACATCGGTCAATGACCATGAAGAACGAGAAAAAACGAAAAGAGCCCTTGTTGATCTCTTTACACCTGCCCAAAACGGCCGGCTCCAGCTTTGGAAGGACCCTGGAAGAGCACTATGCAAAACGTTTTTTTAAAGACTATGTAGACTTTCCCATCAATACCCCGGCTCATAAGAGGAAAGCAAATGCCATAAAGAAATGCATCCGCAACGCATTACGCCTGTCGAGCGATGTGAGCTGCATACATGGCCACTTTCTTCCCCTGAAATACGCCCTCTGCGGCATCAGGAGGGACGTTCGATTCGTGACCTGGATGCGCGATCCCGTGGAACGGATTTCATCTCACTACTATTTTTGGAAAAACAACTACAACCCTGATACCGCTCCCTCTCTTCATAAAAGGGTTGTCGAAGAGGACTGGTCCTTCGAGCGGTTTTGCTTAGGGCCTGAATTGAGGAATTTATACCGACGGTTTCTTTGGTGGTTTCCATTGAAACGTTTTGATTTCATCGGTATTGCAGAAGACTACGACAGCGATTTCGCTTTTTTTGCGGAGAAGTTTTTCGGTAGGCAGCTGCCTGTTCATCACATGAATGTGAACCCTGATTACAACAAACGGGTTTATGTCAGCGATGACCTGTTGAGAGCCCGGATAGAAAAATATCACCGGAAGGACATGGAGCTGTTTCACATGGTGAAGAAACAGCGGCAAACCCGTATCGACTGATTTCCGCCCGACAGGCCCGCAGATTTCATGCGGGAAAGCTTTATTCGGCACGGGTCAATTCGTATATCGTTAACCGTTTGATACGCACGATTGAGGGGACAGCAACATCTACATGTGTCGAAATACAAACGGAGAGTTTTTTCAAAATCGATCCGGAAAGAGTGAAGCGGTACTTTGCGATTTCAGAACTCAGGTATGATCCCGCTATCAAGGCATTATCAAAAGAAAGGTCCATGTATGCTTTTCCTGATAGTGCCATGGCTTCAACAATCAGGCTGTAGCAGCCGCTGTCAGGCATATCTTCAGCTTTTAAAAGAAAACCGGCCCAGCTTCGTTGATCTGATACCCTTATCTCCACGGCTCCCCGCACATGGTTTATCTTCGTGTTGCGTTTTTCTACGGGGATAACCGCTAGCAGGCCATTTTGGGACTCGCTGTTTGCCTCAAAAACAACCCGATCAAACAACTCATATTTGTTTTTCTCCCGGGTTAGCAACCCGCTATCCACACATTCGGGAAGCCCCCTTTTTTTCAAGAGGTACCCCCACTTGGACATGAACACAAAGCGGCTTTCGGTCACGAACGTTTCTTTTTGTACAGACTTGCTGAGGCCGCCTTCGTTGTGGATGACCTCGGCCGAAGGTTCGCACACGACATCGAAACCCTTCATTTTTGCGGAGGTGCAAAAATCGCTGTCTTCGTAATACAGGAAATACGATTCATCCAGCAGCCCGATCTCCATGAAGACTTCTGTTTTAATGAGGCTGCAGGCAAAAGAAACGTAATCGATCTCTCCGCATGCCAGCTTTACGGCCTGGATGTCACCTGAAGGCTGAACGATCAATCCCATGGATTGGATGGAACGATCGGTATTAAGTATCTTGGCACCCACTATTCCGACGGATTTTTCCGATTCGGCCCGGTGCACCATGCGTGAAAGCCACATGTTGTCTGAATCGATAACCACATCCGGGTTCAAGAGAACAAAATAACCATACTTCCCCAATCCGGATCGTATTCCGGCATTGCAGCCCCTGGCAAATCCTAGATTCGTTTTTTTGCACAGGAGGGCAATCTTTCCTTTCTCTTCTTCTTTTTTCAGGTAATCCAGGCTACCGTCCGTACTGTTATTGTCCACAACAAGAACGTCATGAGGACACTCGGTTGACGCGCTGATCGAACTCAGGCATTTGTCAATATGGCCAAGACCGTTGTGGTTTAAAACGATGACGAGAGTTTTCACTATTGTAGAATCCATGTGTTCTCCCGAACAGGCTTGTCCAGGTGTTTAATGCGGTCATTTAAATCAAAAAGCTGATAAAACGCGACACGGTCAAGGGATTGCCATTCGTCAAATAGTACAGCCGCTGCAAGGTTTGACACAAACATTCCGGGGTTCAGGCTGGGCGGGGTCGCCTGAAAGATATTTATCCTGTCTATAACCATTTTATTGTCCCTGATGTCAGTCGATGTAGCCGAGAAGCCTCAACCGTTCCTCTAGCAAAACGTTTTCATCTTCCTTGTCTGCGCTGTCCCGCACCGTATCAAACGATACTTTACTTGGGCTGCTTTCCGTTTTGCGTCTTCCGGCAATTTCTTCTATGGCATTTCCATCGAACCCCTCCTTTTCAATACCAAGGAGGCGCAAAAGAGTTGGAGCCAGGTCCATTATGGAGCTGTTTGACAGGCGTCGGCAGGCAACGTTTTTGCCGTAAGCCAGGAGCACGCCTTCCTTTCGATGGCTTCCCGAGAGACCATGAATGGGTTCGCCGATAACTTCCTTTCCCTCTATCACGAAGGTGCTGTTTGGTGAATAGCGACCGTTATCCATCTCATAGATGATGTCCGGGCCTGCCTTGGAGTGTTTTCCAAAATATTGATCTTCCCCCCTGCCGGCAACGCATTCGAGCTTGCTGTCTCCAAAACGAATCCTCTTCAGTTCGCCCAATATTTCATCGATCACACTCCCCTCGTTCTCTTTGACGTTCCCGTACATTTCGCGGCCGTGCTTGTTTATCACGATATTGGGTGTTACACCCGTTGAAAAGGCTTTTGTTTTTGACCAGTCTATTCGGCTGAGATGAAATCCGCTCAACTCCGCTTTTCCGGCCTTTCCATTGCCGAATGTGGAGATGTAGATGCCGAGCTTGAGTTTACCCGCGGTATGGGTAATCCTCGCGCTTGCGGTATTAGCGCCTTTTTTCAAGAAAGCTCCTCCGACGATCTTCCTTTTCCCGGTGGAAAAGTCATGGAACTCCAAGGTTATCCCCTTCTCGGCACATTTGATTTCAACGCTCAATAGATAATCATGCCCCGGTTCATGGTCCGTCTCCCACCTTGCCCCGGCAAATGACATCTTCTTCTTGACGGACAGGCACAGCCGGTTTCGTTTTATCTTCACAGAAGCCCTTTCCCCATGGTCTTTTTGCAGCCGGTCGGGAAAACCGGGCTCCCCGAGCAGGTTTTCCATGTCTAATTTCAGGAACCCCTTCTCATAAAGCCAGCGGTTGACATAAAAGCCCCTGTGAAGGGGTCCGAATCCATGATCCGACATGATCATGAGAACGTCATCGTCACCGACCTTCTCCAGAAACCGTCCGATTATTGAATCAACGTACCGGTAATAATCAACGATTCTCGGCCTGTACTTTACGTATTCCTTTCTGTAGGCAGGGTGCTCCTTGTCCAGAATTTTCCACAGCGAGTGTTGGATCCGGTCCATTCCCACGAAGGCTAACATGAAAAAATCCCAGGGATGTTCGTCGATGAGAAAAAGACCGAGCTTTTCCCGCTGCCTTGTCAATTCGAAAACCTGGTCCAAAAAAACCATTATCTCCTTTTCGGATTCACCGCTGATGTTTTCCACATCCAGCAGGTAGTTATCGAAACGGTTCAACACCTCCTCTCGCATCTCTTTTGGATGAGTGAATTCGCTCTCCACACTCGGCGTACCCATGCCGGAAATGACTATTCCATTGACCTTTTCCGGCGGATAAGTGAAGGGAACGTCCACCATGACAACGCGTTTGTTTTCAGAGCTCAGAATCTTCTGAAATGTGGGAGACCTGATGTCGGAATAATTGCACCACGCCATGCTGTAGGCGTTATCCGGACGCTTGCCGAAGCCGAAGATTCCATGTTTCCCCGGGTTGACGCCGGTCATGAAGGAGGTCCATGCGGATGGTGTTATCGGCGGGATCACGGATTCCAGAACGCCATGCGCACCGCCATCCCTTATTTTTGTCAAGTTCGGCAGCTCGCCCCCCTCGGCCAATGAATCCAACACATCCCATGTGGCTCCATCCAAACCGATCATGATGACTTTGTCTGCCATTCAGAGAACACCTCTCAAGGGGTAATCGTTTGAAAACAAAACGAAAACGTTCAGCGGATGAAGTTTACCTGTTTTACGATTGACACGTCAATCCGGCGGGCAAGGATTTTAGAACATACGAAATATGCCGGCTGGATTCGTGTCGAGTTTCTGTTGCCTGGCCTCACTTGACAATGGACATAAACGGTGACCTGCGCCTTGCGCGCTCGAGCTCCTTCAAGGCCGCTTCGCGGCGGCCATCGGCTTCCATTGCCGTTGCCTTGCAGAAGAGTGCTTCTGATACCAGCGCATCTACAGGGAAAAACCCGTCGAAAGGGTTCGGGTCACCGAGCTCCTCCCGGACAACCCGCCGGGCCGGTTGGTAGAACCTGATAATGTGCCGCGCACGCGATAGCGACATCCAGGCGCTCTCAAGGTCTCCGTGAGCTTCTGCACGATCAGCCAGCAAAAGGTTTATCCTGAAATCGGACGGCGAGAAATCAGGGGAGCACCTGATCGTCAGGTTCGCCAGTTTTGAAGCAAGCGCGGGGCATCGCCCGGCGTGTTTTTTGTCGCGAGTCAGCGTTCGGCAGAGAGCGGAAAACAGCGCGTCACCGCATTGATAAAGGTCTCCGCTCCTTCTTTTTCTCTCGATCTCCTCGAAAACCGCCTCTTCTACCTTCTCGTCATCGAATTCTAGAAGCCCGTCTAAAACCCTGCGGGCCCATGTATGAGTCTGGCCGAAGATCACATCCTCCGTTTCAGCGTTCCACAGCGCCAGGATGTTCTGTTCACGGAAAGCCTCGGCCCGCAGGAAAAGAATCTTTGCAAGAAGCTTGGGCCCTTGAGGATCCTTTGCTTTCGCCAGGGTCTGCCCCGCGATCAGGACAACATCCGCTTCCTGGCCCTCGAAAAGGCCCGGATCCGGCTCCTGTGCGGAACGGATGAAACGCAGCGTTTTCTCGCGCAGGTACTCCGTTCCTTTTTTGCTCCCGGTTCTCGACAGCGCTTTCAGAACAGCCTCAACAGCATCCATGCCGAGCTCCGGGCCGAGGCCGGCGAGTTCGAGCAGGCGATCCTCCTGGTTTGCAAGCATCGAAAGCGGTGCGGTATTGATCGCCGTAGCGAGGAGATCCGGGTCTATTTCATGAAACAGGATCTTTTTGAAAACGGGTTCACATCGTACGAGAAGGTCGGATTTTGCCAGATCCTCCAGTATCGAACGCCTGTACGAGGTGCTTGTGTCCGTAAAAATCTCTTCCATTTTTTGCAGGGCGAAAGGATCTGACCTTCTCACGAGCGTGCGAAAAATCCTGAGCTTCAAGCTCTTTTCTGCGGAAGGAAAGATGCGGTGAAGCAGCCCGGACGTGTGAGACCCATTGATTCTCTCCAGGTTGGAAGCGAGGAGCTCCATGTTCAGGTCGCTGTTTGCGTTCAGCGCCCCCTCGATGGTGCGCGCGATAACCCGGTCGGCAGCAGGGTTATTGAAACATATCAGTGTCGACACCAGCAAATTCCAGGACTCATGATCCGGGCCGACCTCCTGCAGCAGGCGGTCCAGGATCCCAAGCACCCGTGCGGCGGTTTCTTCCTCAGCCAGGGAGGGCAGCAGCATGGCAGCCTGCAGAAAGGCAGGTTTTCTTTTTTCGAGTTCATCGAGAAACAACCGCTCAACAATCTTCCGGTATTCATCGCGGGCGATGTTTACCAGGTTCAGCGCGTACGCTTTTCGCAGGGCAGGATCTTTCTCCTCCTCAAACCTCCCAAGAAGCGCTTTCGCCGGCGGTTCGGGCAGCCGGCACAGAGCTGCGAATGCTTTCCTTTTGATGTCCGGATCAGGCATGTCCAGGGCGTTCGTGATGAACGGCATGATCTCGTTCGCAAAAGGACCGTCTAGGACAGTGAGGAGTTTTCGCACGGCCTTTTGCTGAAGTTCGGCTTCGAGATTCCCAAAGACCCGGGAAAGAGCCGCCACCCTCTCCCTGTTTTTTGCTGTTGCGAGCTCATCCACACAAGCTGCCCTGGCCTCGAACGGAAACGAACCATCAGCCGCCCAGGCGCCAAGCACGGGCACCGCATCTTTTTTCAGCACCGATACGAGAAGGAAGATCTGAATCCGTGGTGATGCGGCGAGCGCACTGTTTTCTCCGAGAACAGCAGACCGGATGTGCGGAACGATCTTTCCCCCCGCCAGGGGCAACAGGGTCGCGGCAGCGTCGGACAAGGGCTCTCCCGCATCCATTGCCTGCTCGATCAAAAGCGGTATCCAATCATCAGGAACGGATCGTTCGATGCTCGAGATCGAGAGCATGGCAAGTGTTCCGGCTGTCGATCCTTTTTCCTTTTCAGCGATTTCCCGAAAGAAAGACAGGTTTCCGTTCCGTGCGAGTGGCACACACGCCTTCAGGAAGGTCGGTTTTTCCGATGAAGACAGGTTCTTGTAGGCTTCACAAAGCTTCATCGCGGGGATGTTTTCAGTGAGCTCATCCATGTAGTGCAGGGCTGTGATGCGAACCAGGGGCTCGGCATCCCCGAGCGCTTCAAAAAAACAGTCGGCTGTTCCGGGTTCGGGCCAGGCTGCGAGCGCTTTTATCGCCGCAGAGCGCACCGGCCAGAAAGGGTCGCTGAGAAGCGGGTGGATATGTTTCCAGACAAGTCTGCCGTTGCTTGAGTTCTGTGTCGCTTCGAGCGCTGCCTTGCGGACCGTGTAGGCCGGATCCTTCAGAAAGGGAACGTACTTTTTTGCATCATCCGAGATGCTCGACAAGACACGAATTCCTGCCTCGCGCCGGATCAAGTCCTCTGAGGACAGCAGGTCCAAGGCCTGGGAATGTGCGGAACTTCCGAGCCCCTTGAGAAGGTCTATGGCCAGCTCCCGCTTGACCTTTGGCACACCTGCCCTGATCGAGGCGGCGGCACGATCCGCGGTTTCTTCTTCCTGGCTACCGAAGGAAACCGCGCCAAGGAGCATTGATATGGCGATGCTCCGGCCGAAACAGATAAAAA
This sequence comes from uncultured Phycisphaerales bacterium, assembly GCA_964542475.1. Classification (GTDB taxonomy): domain Bacteria; phylum Planctomycetota; class B15-G4; order B15-G4; family CAYZWU01; genus CAZIUL01. Next base: position 11,160 of record CAZIUL010000044.1, read on the forward strand.
AACAGGGGCATTTCATTTTGCGAACAAGCGATATGTGGTTGTTAACAGTCACTCGTTAATAATTAATTTTTGATGGCTTAGGGGTGGCCAGGCCTCCGACCCCGGTAAAAACACTATCCGAGTTAATCCGTGTCCATCCGTGGTTCTCTTCTTTTTTCTTCCTCTTCCTACAGAAGGGCGAAAAATTCTCGCCCCTGGGGCCGCCGACCGAGCGGCACCCGCCTAATCGCTCCGCTGATGCAGCTTGATCGCTTCCGGGATGTAATCGAGTATGTCCGACGCGGTCAAGGAGATCTCCCCGGTTTGCTCGGCTGCAAGATCTCCGGCAAGGCCGTGGATGTGTGCCGCAAGGGCAACCGCTTCCAGCCCATGGGGCAGAACCGCGAGAAAAGCGGCAATGATCCCGGTGAGCACGTCTCCGCTCCCGGCCGTGGCCATGCCCGGGTTGCCGGTTGCCACGATGTGATGCATCTGGCTGTCGGTCACCACCGTGCCTTTGCCTTTCAAAACCACGATAGCACCTGTTTTTTCAGCCAGGCGGGCCGCTGCTTTAACCCGCCCTTCCTCGCTGCGGGGAGGCTTTTTTCCATCGAGGCGTGCGAACTCGCCCGGGTGCGGCGTCAGCACGCTCAGAAACTTGCGCCTGATGACCACGTCAGCATCCTGCGCGGTGATGGTCAGCGCGTCCGCGTCGATGACAATCGGCCTGTCGCTTCCTTCGATTATCTCGAGCACGGTGTCTTTGGTTTCGGTACCAGTTGAAATGCCGGGCCCGATGGCCAGCACGTCCGCTTCCGCGGCCTCGTTCGAGATTATTGGTATGGCTTTGCGGCTGAACCCGCCCTCTTCTGTTTCGGGACAGGGGAGCAGCGTGTAACACGGGCAGTGTGCTGCAACGGAAGGGGCCGCGGAAAATGGGACTGCGACCTTGACAAGCCCTGCTCCGGATTTCAGCGCCGAGTAAGCTGCAAGCGCGGCAGCGCCGGGCATGGCGCGGGACCCGCCGATGACAAGGATCTTTCCGAAATCGCCCTTGTGCGCGTCAGGTCTTCGCGGAGGCATTAAAGGGAGGTTCATTTTTTACCCGCCGGATAAATCTGAAAAAAAGAGGGCAAGCGGTTCATGCCAAGGGAAGCCGCGGGCAACGCGGCAACGCACTCACCGCTCCAGTGACATACCTATAGCAATCATGCAAAAAACAGGGGAGCTGTTCAACGGCAATCTGAAACCTGTAGATGATGTGTCCGCCCTCCGTCACCAATCGGCGCTCCGTTCCCTTATTTCCGAAGAACTCGTTGCAACTGGGTGATTGACCCCGTGTTTTTATTGATTATGCTTGAAGCCGATTGTGACGGGCGCACGCTTGCTTTCTGTTGGGTCCCATGGAACCCGGGCTTGCGGCCGACCATGACAACAGAAACACAGCCTCCACATGGCGGGAGCTATAGATGATACCCGTTGAACTGTCCAGAATCGTTATCAATGACAACAGCGATCAGCAGTACATCTTTGTCAGCGAGATCGACGGTCCGCGCGGCTTTCCCATTGTTATCGGAAGCAACGAAGCGGCTGAAATCGACAGGAAGGTGAGGGAGCTTCCCACCCCGCGGCCGTTGACGCACGACCTGATCCGGCTGGTAATGAAGGGGCTGGATGCAAAACTGGACAAGATCGTTGTCAACGACCTCAGGGATGGCACATTTTTCGCCAACCTGCATATTTCCCAAAACGGAAAGAACATTCTCGTGGACTGCCGGCCCAGTGACGCGATAGCCCTGGCCACTGCCACGACAGCGCCCATCTTTGTGGAGGAGAAGGTAATGGACGAAGTGGGCAAGATGGAAGGCGAAGGGACCCAGTTCTGATTCCGGCCCGATCCTTGGCCATGCTCCCCGGTATTTCGCAGTGATCCGGATGAGTCCGCCGGGGAAGGAGAGCTTTCATGCCGCAGGCATCCCATGAACGCAAGCGCGATAAAGAAGAATACAGCGCCCTGAAAAAGGAAATCGCCTTTCACGATCACAGATACTACGTGCTGGATGATCCGGTGATTTCCGACGCGAAGTACGACGGGCTGATGCGGCGACTCCTCGATATCGAGAAAGCCCATCCCGATTGGGTCACGCCCGATTCCCCCTCTCAGCGCGTGGGAGCCGCTCCTTTGGAAGCCCTGAAGCCATACGCGCACCGCACACCCATGCTCAGCCTGGCGAACACCTATAACGAAAAAGAGGTGTTCCAATGGAGGGATCAGCTCCTGAGCCGTCTGAAGCCCGGGAAACTCGAATCCGATTTCACAGGCGAGCCCAAGCTGGACGGAGTTGCGGTCGAGGTGATCTTCGAGCGCGGTGCATTCTTTCGCGGTGCGACCCGCGGGGATGGAAAGACCGGAGAGGATGTAACAGAAAACCTGCGCACGATCAGATCGCTGCCTCTCGAGCTGCTCGATGACGGAAGCGGTGTCCCGGAGTATCTCGAGGTGCGGGGTGAAGTGATCATCGAAAAGTCCCGTTTCAACGAGCTCAACCGGCTGCGCGTGCGCGTTGGAAAGGAGCCTTTTGCCAATCCGCGCAACCTGGCGGCGGGTTCATTGAAACAGCTCGACTCCCGGGTCGCCGCACAGCGTCCGCTCGATTTTTACGCTTATGGCATCGGCGATAGCGGGGAAACCGTGTTCGAATCGCAGCAGGAGCTGCTGAAGCGTTTGTCCGGCATGGGCCTTAAAACGCTCGATCCGTTTTCCAGGGCGGGCAGCATCGATGATATGGTCGAACACTTTCGCTTTTTGTTATCAAGGCGTGAAACGTTCGCTTTTGATGTGGACGGCGTGGTGATCAAGGTGAACCGCTTCGATGCTTGTTCGAGGCTCGGTGTACGGTCCAAGTCGCCGAGATACGCCATTGCGTGCAAGTTTCCCGCGAGGCATGAGACAACGAGCATCGATAAGATCTTGATCCAGGTCGGCCGCACGGGCGCGCTCACACCTGTGGCTATTCTGAGTCCGGTTCAGGTCGGAGGTGTGGAGATCTCGCGCGCCACCCTTCACAACTCCGAAGAGATCGAGCGCCTCGACATCCGCGAAGGGGACCGCGTGGTAGTCGAGCGCGCGGGAGACGTGATCCCGCACATAGTCAAGGTGATCACGGATGTCAGGCCGAAACACGCCAAACGGTTCAAGATGCCAGCAAGGTGCCCGGTTTGCATGGACGATGTCGTCAAGGTGCCGGACGAGGTAGCCGTACGCTGCCCGAACCCGTCCTGCCCGGCCGTGCTGAAGGCCGGGATCCGCCACTTCGTGGGCCGCAACGCGGCGGACATAGAAGGGATAGGCGAAAAGCTCATCGACCAGCTCGTGGACAGGGGGCTCGTCCACAAGACAAGCGACCTGTACGGGCTGTCATTGGAAGAGATCGCAGGGCTCGATCGGATGGGTGACAGGTCCGCGAAAAACGTCATATCATCGCTCGATCGGTCCAGGACAAACCTGTCGCTTTCGCGGTTCATCTTTGCCCTCGGCATCCGCCATGTTGGAGAGCATGTGGCCCAAATCCTCGCCGATCACTACCCAACACTCATCGAGCTGAGGCAGGCTAGCGCCGAGGAGATGGAGGATATTAAGGAGATCGGGCCGAAAGCCGCTGCGAGCCTGAAAGCGTTTTTCGAATCGCCTCATGCACAAGAGCTTCTCGGCGCTTTTGAAAAAGCCGGTCTTTCACTGAAAGCCGCCGAATCGGCCGGTGCAGCCGAGGGAAAGCTTCAAGGCAAGTCGTTTCTTTTCACCGGTGTTTTGAGTAACATGACGAGGGCCCATGCGGAGGCAAGGGTGAAAGGATTTGGAGGCCGGGTGCTGTCAGGGATCAGCAGGAAACTCGACTTTCTCGTGGCAGGAGAGAAGCCCGGATCCAAGCTTGCCAAGGCAAAGAAGATCGGGATCGAGGTTTTGAGCGAACACGAGTTTACAGAGATGATCGGGGAAAATCAGAGCTCCCCGTGAAAGCGAGGCCATGGAAACGGTACTGACCACAAGCGCGATACTGCTTGGAGCGGCTCTTGTACAGGCTATAGTGGGCATACTGTTTTTCAGATCCGGATCCGCTCTACGCGCATTTTTCCTCCAGACTTTATGCTTGTTCGCGTCAGCAGCGGTTGTCGCGGGTTTCACGTTTCATAAGCGTTTTGCCATTGCATGGTTCTGCATCGCTCTTTTCGCCTGTTTTTTTGTCACCGGTTTCAAGGGCTGGAAGCGGAAAGCAAAGGATGCGATCACCCGGGGTTCGTAGAAAACAACCCCGTTTCGAGGAGGTTTTACATGAAGATTCCGTACGTTTCCATGGAAGCTGTTTCAGGAGTGGACAGGCGCGAGTTTCTCCGTTTGGGCGCAGGTTCAGCGATCGTCGGCGGGCTCGTTCTGGGCGTGCCAACGGCCTACGCGGAACAGGAGCAGGAGAAGAAAAAGGCTCCGGCTGAACCCGAAAAGATCACGAACATCGATGATTTCATGAGGGTTCCAAGGGCTTCGTGCGCTATACCAGGGCCGTTTCCCGGCAAGGTTGTCGAGGTCAGGGACCCCGAGTCCATAAAGGAGTTCAAGGTCGACGCGGCCAGGGCCGGGGCGATGGTGGAACAGGGTGTTACGGGCCTTACCGGCCTGAACATGAAAAAGAGCTTCGAGCTCTTGTTCGAGCCCGGGGACATCGTGGGCCTCAAGGTCAACCCGGTCGGGCCCGTGATCAACACGAGACTCGAGGTCACGCAAGCCGTCATCAAGTGGCTGGTGGACAGCGGCCTGCCCTCGAAAAACATAATCATCTGGGACAGGTTCGACTCTTCGCTGAAAGAGGTCGGGTACACACAGGAAAACTTTCCGGGCGTGGGCATCGAAGCTCTCCAGGTGCTGGACATGGACCGCGAAAAGGGACAGAAACACGAAAGCGAGGAGCTGTTCGACATGGATGCCTTTTACTTCGCAAAGGGCATCGAGGGAAAGGGAGTGCGCGGGTACAGGGATGACGAGTTTTACCTGGGACAGCACGTGTTCAACAACGAGTACTCCTACTTCGGCAAACTGATCACAAAGAAGCTGACCAAGATAATCAACATGCCGGCTTTCAAGAACACGGGGAACGGGATTTCCATGGCCACAAAAAACCTTGGTTACGGGGCGATCTGCAACTGCGGCAGGCTGCACGCCCCGCTCTTTTTCACGGTCTGCACAGAGGTGCTCGCAGCGCCCTGGATCAGGGACAAGCTTGTGCTGAACGTCACGGACGCGCTCCTGGGGCAGTACGACGGCGGGCCCGGGTATGCAGCCCAGTTCGTGTATCACAACCATGTCCTGTACTTTGCCACCGATCCTTTCGCCCTTGACATGGTTTGCCACAGGGAGCTCGTTGCAAAGCGAAAAGAGATGAAGGTCAAGGTAAACGAAAACCCGCGGTACACGGACTACCTTCACTACGGCGAGAGGCTCGGCCTGGGCATCGCGGATCCGGATAAGATCGAGCACGTAAAGGTAACCGCATGAAACAGCTTTCTCTTTTGATGCTCTTCCTGCTGCCTGTCGCATGCGGGCGCTGTGAAGAGGAGCGGAACGACGACCGGATGCCGCCGAGCGGTTTTCTTGGAGCCTGGGAGCGGGATGGCGAGGGAAAGGAGTTTCCCGGGTCAAACCTCTACGTTCACATCGACGGAGGTGCGGAGATTTTTCTGGAGCTCGGCTTCGAGACGCTCAGCGTTCAGCGGTACGCCCACGAAAAGAACGGGATCGCCCTGGAGATCTATCAGATGACCGACCATGCGGCCGCGCTCGGGATCTACCTGATGAAATGCGGAACCGAAACACCTGACCCGGGGTTTTCCGAGCGCCACACATCGGGCCCGTACCAGGTTCTGTTCGTGAAGGGCAAAAGCTACGTGAAGATCAACAACACCGAGGGCACAAGGGCCGCCTCTGATGCGCTTCTGGAGTTTGCGCGCTATGCTGAGGAGCGTATCCCCGGAGAAGTAACAGGCGGCGATCCCTTTGCCGCGCTTCCGGGGGAAGGCCGGATAGCGGGCACGGAGCGCGTGATCCGCGGCCGGTTCACCCTGGAGCTCATCTATACGCTTGGCAAAGGCGATGTGCTTCTCCTGAAAGAAAAAAATGTCACGGCCATCACGGCTGATTATACGGATGAAAAGGGCCTGGAGCCATACACCCTGATCCTGGCAAAGTACAAAAGCGAAGGAGAGGCCAAAGAGGCGTTCAACAACCTGTCCGGCAACCTGGACCCATACATCGAAAAAACATCGAGCACCGGCACGGCCCTCGCTTTTAAGGGCTACTCCGGCAAGTTCGGGCGGGTAGAGGTCAAAGGACCGCGCATCGAAATAAAGGTCAACCTTTTGTAGCTGTAAACAAAGAGGGCCGACGGACACGCCGCCGGCCCTTTTTGTGTTTGCCGAGATGCTCCGCTGTTACGGATCCAGTGTTATGGTAACCGCGTTCGACGGGAAGAACGGAACGTGGTTCAAAAAGTAAGCGAAATAGATGTCAAGCCCTGCCAGGGCGGGGTCGATCGGCCCGTAAGTGTTCAGTGTCGCCGTGGCATATCCCGTTGGATCAAGCTGTCCGGTAAAGTCCGCAAAAACCGGCGAACCGAGCGAGCTCATGATGATGTTCGTCAGAAGGTCCCATTTGAGGGGAAGCACGGCTCCGCCCGGAAGCGGGGTTCCCGGAGAGGTTCCGGAAACGGAACCGAGCAGGAGATAGTTGCGGTTTCCATTGCCCGCGCCCGCGCTAAGGGTGAAGCCCACCAAACCCCCGGAAGCCACGGACATGGAGTAGCTGTCAGCCCACAGCGTGGGATCGTAGTTGAATCTCATCACTGAAAAATCATCGAGCAGCGCTTCGACAACATCGTCGTTGGGGTTGTCCACCGCGCCGAACCGCACCTTTACCTGGGATGTGGGTGTCACGTGGTCGGACACATCGAAGGAGTAGAGGTACCATGCGGGACTGTGGGTAACATCCATGACACTGGTCCACGAGGAGCCGTTGTTGTTGGAGACATCGATGGCAAGCGGCTGCTGTGTTCCGTAGTCTGTGTGATAGAACCATAGGTAGAAGCTGAGCTCTCCTCCGCCTTGCGAAAGGTCCATGGCAGGGGAGATCAGGTAGGTGGGCCCGCCGTCGACATCATCATCACCCGCCCCGCCGCCGTCCTTGCCCGTGACGTAGCACATGGTTCCGGAAGCCGTGTGGTCGTCCTCGGGCTGGGCATCTGTCCCGCTGGGGTCAGCGCGCTCCCACGCGCCGGTCGAGATGTTCTGGTTCTGAACCGTCCAGTTCATGTCGTTTTCAAAATCGTCTTCGAACAGAACTTCTGTAAAGCAGACATCGAACGAGTAGACGCTCTGCGGCGCATCCACCGGCGAGCACACTGTTGTGCCGCCGTCTCCATCAGCACTGAAATAGAACTCGGGCTCGTCGCCGCCCGCGGTGTTCGGAAGGGTAACCTCGAAAAGATCTCCGCCGATCGAAACCAGGGTTTCCGTGCCGTAGGGATCGTTGGGATCGAATCGGTAGTGCAGAAGGCCGGATCCGGGAACGTAGTTCTCGAAGCCGGATTGAATCTGGACGCTCAGCTCTGTTGCGGGACCCGGGGGATAGGATCCCTCGGGAAGGCCTTCCGGAAAAGAGAAATGAAGCGGTGCCTCATCGATGGTCAACGCCTTGATGCAGAAGTTCGCGGTGTCGTTGAAGTTGTAGAGGTCTTCCCATGTGCCGCCATCGAGGTAAAAGCTCTCGCCCGGGTTGGAAGCCGACTCCACGATGACGCGGTAGGAGGCCCCGAGCAGAACAGGCACGTCGGATGTGCGGTCATAAGCCTGCCCTCCGTCGGTTAGCGACAGGTAGACATAGAAATCTTCGCCCGTGAACAGCGTTAGGGGCGTGTCCAGGTCGACCGTGTGAAACCCCTTGTACTCTGCGGAACCCGTTTTCGAGGACAGTTCGTTGAGAAGCTGGCCGCCCTGGAAGTCATCATATATCTTCACGGTGTAGCCCGCGTTGTCGCATGCGGTAAAGAAGCTGACAGCATCGAGCCGCTCCACGCCGGCTGTTCCCCCCTGTGCCGTGAACGCATTGAACGCCTCGGAGCTGTCCTCTTTTGTGTCCCTCCACCCGTGGTAGTCGTGGTAGTAGACATAGTCATAGGGCATCAGGTCCACGTCCTTGTAGGAGATCGCGCCCATCTCGGGGTGCTGGCAGGAGTGCTTGTCATAGTACGATATCCAGAAGTACCCGTTCAGGCCCCACGAGCTTCCCCAGCTGTTCTTGACGAGCCAAGCGCCCGGCTGCGGCGCCTGGGTGGACTTGTTGTCATCCCAGCCGATGATCGCAATCGCGTGGTTGGGATCGGCAGTGCTGCTTGGTGGCTGGTAGTGCACGTAGTTCGACATGTAAGCGCCGTCGTAGCACATGCAGGTTCCAACAACGCCGTTGTCCATGATCTTTTGCTTGATGGTGTCGATGTTGACAAGGCCGGGCCCGGCAACGAACCACTCGATCTCCCTGGAATAGTAGTAGTGGTAGCTCGGGTCATAACGTGCAGGCGGCGAGCTGTACGACTGGCCGTCGATGTCGCGCACAGCTCCCTCGCTGCGCGTGAGGTAGGCAGCGGTCACCATGTAGTCCCCGCCCTGGTGCACATCAAGGCCGCCCCCCCCGGGATCATCGTCGTTGTTGTGCTTGTTGAACCCGTTCCACCAGTCCAGGTGGTACTCGGCAAGGTTCGGCTCGCCTGTTTCACCTGCCGCAGCCCAGTTGCCGGTCATCAGCAGGTTGCCTTCCATCGCTGCCATGGCTCCGAAGGTCCAGCAGGTGCCCCCGGACTGGTTTTTTACCGAAGTGACGTAGTTTTCTCCGTTTACATCGCGCAGGTCAAAGGAATCCGGCAGGCGCTGGCTGAACAGCACCGGCGGTACCGCGAACAGAACCGCAGCAATAACCAGCAGACGGATCGTCATTCTCTTCATCGTTAATCCCTCCTTGTCATTAAAAGGAATCTGTCGCTGGGATGGGTGTTCTATTTCCAATGAGTTTAGACTTTAAAGTGTTTTTATATATATAGATAATTGTACTGGAGATACCCCCCGGAGTCAAGGATCGATATCGCTGGAATCAGTCCCGGAGTTGAGGGGTAGGCTGAAGTGTTCGGTGTTCAGGAAGAGAGAAAGAAAGGAAAAAGAGATGAAAACACATGCGACCGGATCATTATGCGCTGTCGTTTTAGCGATCATCTGCCTGGGCCCGGTGACGCGGACACAGGCAGCCGAGATCAGGGGCCCTGTCAAGGTTTTCATCCTGGCCGGGCAATCGAACATGGAGGGCCGCGGATTCCCGGAACCGCTTGCCTGGCAGGTGACGCAGAAAAAATACCGTGAGCGCTGGAAGCACTTCATCAAGGATGGCAATTACGCGGCGTTCACGAGAAAGATCGAGCAGACCCTGGATCCCGACGACCCTCGCAAGCCGCCGACATACCTGTGGAGCGAGCGCAAGGACGTCTGGATAAACTACCTTGGCAAGCACGGCAACCTGACCGTGGGCTACGGCGCGCCGCGCGAAGGGTTCGGTCCGGAGTTCAACTTCGGCCACGTCATGGGCAACCACTACGATGAGCAGGTGTTGATCATCAAGACCTCCTGGGGTGGGCGGGCGCTAGCACGCGGCTTTCTGCCGCCCTCATTAATGCTCAGCGATGCGGAGTACGCCGATAAGGCGCGGGAACAGAACGCCGCGAACAAGGAGTGGAACAAAGCCGAGTCCGCCAGGGTCGAGGCCCACAACAAGGAGGCGGCCAAGCAGAACAAGAGAGGCGGGAAGCAGAAGCTGCGAAAATTCAATCCGCGACCGATCCTCACCGCGGCGGAGTACAAGGAACAGTTCGGCAAGGACTACCGTAATATGGTCTCAGAGGTCCATGGCTGCCTGGCGGAGCTCAGGGACCGGTTTTCCGGCTACCGGGGTTGCGGCTACGAAATCCTCGGGTTTGTCTGGTTCCAGGGCTGGAACGACCAGTACGAGGAGCGCTGGCTCGGGTATGAAAAGAACATGGCCAACTTCATTCGCGATGTGCGCAAGGAGTTCAAAGCGCCGGACATGAAGTTCATCATCGGGCAGATGGGACAGGACGGCATGAAACCCGACAAGGAGGGGTCGCCGCGCGACTACATCAAGAAGGCGCAGGCTGCCGTGCCGAAGATGCCGGAGTTCAAGGGCAACACGCTTTGCGTGAAGACCGACCGTTTCTGGGATATGGACGCACACGCAATCTACACCGGTCCCGGCGGATGGAAAAAGGATGTCAACAAGTGGCGGCATTTCGGCAACGACGGCGGCTACCACTACTACGGCAGCCCGTGGACGTTTGCGCAGATCGGCACGTCTTTCGGCGAGGCGATGATTAAGCTGCTGCAGTAGGGGGCGGTTCGCTAACCGCCCTCCAGATGAAACGGCACATACCGCTTGAACAATGGAGGGCGCCGCTCCGTCAGCCGCCGTAAACGAACCTAACATCAATCCGCACCATGGAGGGATATGGAGGGTCGGGTTCCTTCCCGACCGGAAGAGAAGAGGCGGCAACAGAGTGCCGCCCTCCAGAAGAAACGGCACATACCGCTTGAACAATGGAGGGCGCCGCTCCGTCAGCCGCCGTAAACGAACCTAACATCAATCCGCACCATGGAGGGATATGGAGGGTCGGG
>CAZIUL010000044.1:22008-35600 GCA_964542475.1 uncultured Phycisphaerales bacterium
CGCCGTAAACGAACCTACACCGAATGAGGACGGCATGGAAACCGCCCCACCCCCCACCTAATTCCCCAGGCGAAAAGACAGCAGAACCACCCCATCCGTTTTCCAGGGGAGCTCGAACGACACCCCGGTGCCCAGTCTTTTTCCGGTCAGCTCGTCGATTACATCCTCCTTTGCGGATTCGAAGCGGATCAGGAGCTTTACCTGCTCGGGGCCGATGCCGAACTCCTTTGCACGTCCGTTTGCCACGGCGAACGGATTGGGATTTCTTATCACGGCAGCGTAAACACGACCGTTGTTCTTCCAGCAGAGAACCTCGGTGAAGGACGGCCTTTCACGGTTTACAAGGAGCTTCATCCGCGGCTTTACTTCCGCCCCGTGCAAAAGCTCGATGATGGGTGCTGCATATTCGGCCGCCGTGTCGCCCTCGGCTCTCAGCCCCACGTACTCCATGACCGAGGTGTTCATGTGAACCGCCCATCCCTTGCCGGTTTTCTTTTCGCGGAAGCAGCGGAGTTCCCGTTCGGCAACCGCCATGCCTTTTGATCGTTTGCATTTCGCGCGGATCTCCCGGCCCGCCTCGATGAAAGTTTTCTTGTAGTAGGTTTCCGGATCGAGCTCGGCAAGACAGCTTCCTCCGAACATGGTGTCGCGTGTCGCGCGCGGCCTGGAGCCGATCCCGAACAGTTCATCGAGCGCGGGCCGTTTCCATCCCCTGCCGTGCTGGTCGAAGATGCCTGTCATGTGGTCCGCGATCACCACCCCGCCGCGCTTTACATACTCCTCGATCAGGCGGGCCTCCTGCGCGGACAGCGCGAGCGTGCGCGGCAGGATCAGCACCTTGTATGTTATCTCGTCCAGCCCGTTTTCAAGGAGATCCGCGTACGACACGAAATCGTACTGAAGCCCCGCGTCCTCGAGAAGCTTTGTCCAGGCCCAGAACGTGCCGCTCACGGAGGAGAGCCGGTTGTTCATACCGCTCTGCCTGTTGATCCATGTTCTTTGGTGAAGTTCGCAGTCGATGAACCACGACACCTGGATCGATGGATGCGAATAGTAAAGAGCGACCTTGTCATGCATCCATTTAGCGTTGTGAAGCTTGCGGGACTGTTTTTCTATCTGCCGTAAAACAGGGCCGATGCTCAGCATGTCGCCGCCTTCTTTCCACCAATCTTCAGCCCATTGGATCACACCGCGGTTGCCGTGGACCATGCCGTTCCATAAAAACCACCTTCCCTGCGGAGAGCGCGGGTCCAGAAAACAGGTCTGCACAAGGGGAATGCGGGCGCTTCGGTTGAAGGAGCGAAGGATCTCCATGGAGCAGCCGATGTCGTACGCTTCCAGGAACTGCACCTTTCTTATCACCTTGGCATAGTTAGTGCCGCCGTACGCGGCCGGGCCCTGGCATCCCACGAACCCGCACGGCCTTTCCGGGTCGAGCGCGTTCGCGTGCTCCACGAGCTCTCCAACAAGGTTCAGAAGCTGTGAGTCCATGTAGCTCAGAGCGTCGCACCAGGGAGACAGGTTCCACTCGTGCAGAGGGCTGCGGTAGAGCTGCTGGAAATCATCGGGAGTGGCCATCCGTCCCATGAACTTTTCGTTTTTCGTTCCCCACTGCGCGAGCAGCGCTTCCTTCGATCCGTAGCGCGCATCCAGCCATTCGTTGAACCCGGCGATCGATCTTTTCGAGTTGTCCCACCTGACAGGCGTGGTGAAAAACCCCCACGAGATCTCGTCGTCCAGCGCGTAAGCCGCGCATGTTTCGAAACCGCGGGCGCTCGAAACCGCGGGCTCGATATTCTCCTTTTTCATGCGTGCGATAACATCGGGGTCAAGAAGGCATCGCGGCCTGGTTCCTTTCCGGCGGAGCTCCTTTTTCTCATCCGCCGGAAGATCGTTCTCGCGAAGGAACAAGTCCCCTTTTCCGGCCGTGTGGCCGAGATACCACAAAAAACCGTGCTTTTCGTGAAGGGGCGCGCAGCTATCGATTAATCCGGCGTTCTCGCACACGCCGCCGTTGAACCCGGCTTTTTTCATTGCAGCGGCAAGGTCTTCATCGTAAGGCCCGCCCCACCGGTGCTTCCACGGCATGAAAACCCAGCGGTCCCAACGGTCCCCCGGGCCCGGTTCGGGCTTTTTAACGGCTTCGAAGTCCCTGCTTTCGCGGATGTACGCGGCGAAATCCTCTGCTGATGATAGCGAGCACACAGCCGTGAATGCTAGCATGACCATAACCGGTGTTGAAAAGCGCATGATCAATCCGGCTCCTTTTGCCGATCGAAAAAACTATCCGGTAAAGGGAGCCTATTCCTCCTCCCTGGTCCCCTCGATGATTTCCCTGCTGTACCGCTTCTCCAGGTTCTTGTAGGTGTGAAGGAAAGCACAGGAAAAACGAGTGGCCTTGCGTATGGTTTTCAAGGCCCTGCTGCAATCGCCGGCCGCGTGGTAGGCCATTGCCAGGGCGGCCAGGGAATCCGGGTCCTGCGATCTGGTTAGTTCGACCGCCTCCAGGCCTTTTTCCACCCCCATCTGAATCTGCTCCTGATCGTGCCGTGCCAGACCCGCTTCCACCATGCAGCGGCAGATCCGCCACTGATAATCAGGGTTCTTGGGGTCCTGTTCGTCCAGCAGTGTCCAGAAGGGAAGGGCCTTGTCAAAGAGCTCTCCGGCATATGCCGTTTCCCCGGCGAAACGCAGGGCAGCCGTGTTCATCGGATCCCGGTCCAGCAGAGCGAGAAGCTTGTCCAGCGCCTCCTTGTACGATCTCTTGGATCTGAGAACGACGGCGGACTTGTACAGGATCGACACCTTTTCGTGATCTTCCCGCATGAACTCTACAAACGCCCGGCCTCTATCTATGAAATCATCGGCCGCCTCATTTGGCCTGCTCCGGCCCGTGTTCATTCCCTTGATTATTTTCCGGAAAAAGCCCCTGGCGTTCTCGTCGCTTGTGTGCAGGTAGAAGAAGACCACGCCCCACGATTGGTCATAGAATTTTCCCATGTCCAGCACGCCGCGCCGGATTTCGTCATCAAAAACGGAGCGCAACTCAATGCCGAAGACATGATTCCAGTCGAGGCAGGTTTCTTTAGCGAGCAAACCGCGCATGCTTTTGAGGCGTGCGTTGCTGCCGCAGGATGATATCAGGTTGCGATGGGTATCGAACTCCAGGCCTCCGAAATAGCAGGCAAGCCCTTCGTCGATCCATGGGGGCAGCTTGTTGAAATAGCGATCCAGGATCTGGTGCGCGCATTCGTGGCGCAGGGTTGAAAGGGCTGCGTCGCTCCCTTCCCTGTAGGGGGCGACAATGCAGTTGTTGCTTGCGGAAAAATAAGCTCCTGACTGGCTGAGCACATTCGCCTTGCGCCCGAATTCGGAAAAGTCTTCATACCGGGCGAAGAGCCTGCATCGAATCGGGTTCTTTTTTTTCCTGCTGATTCTGTAATCCTGAAAGTATTTATCGATGTAGTCGGCAAAGAAGGCGATGTCATCCATCACCTTTCCCGCGGCCTCCTTGTCGATATCGGTGTAAAGGCGCACTTCCGGGCTGGAATACTTGATCAAATGGTCTTTGGCCCGGGCCCCTCCCTGAAGAAAGCCGATAAGCAGGAAGAGCTGAAGCGTACAAGGGAACAGGAGATTGAATCTGGAGAGCCGGATTTTCATGAACAGGAACCTTACGAGAGGGGTTTTGATCCGTTTCTGCAGCTCCGATAAGCAAAGATAAACACAAAAGGCCGTGCCCTGTCAACGATGATTGCCGCTCCCTTCAGCGCCTTCTCGTTTCATCGGCGCCTATTACGGAACCGCCCGCCTGGTAAATCCATCAGACCGCATAAAAATCTTATAACAGGGCTAAAAAAGCCCCGCCTTGATCAAGGCGGGGCTGTAACGTGTTGCCCGGGTTGCGCGATTCAGAAATCACATCAGCCTTTTCAAAAGAGCGGAATACTCCGGTTCGTCACGGATGTTATCCATATCCGGATCGCTTTCCATGTGATCCAGGTTGTTCCAGCCGGCTGCAATGGCTTTTTCGAGATATTTGAGCGCCTTCTGTTTGTCGTTCGTGACCGAGTATGCGCACGTGATGTTGTACAGGGCAAGCCCTCTCTGCTTTTCGCTCGTTTTTGCGACGTATTCGTAAGAGCGCACGGCTTCATCGTAACGCTTCAGGACCAGCAGACAGTACCCCCGGTTGAGCCGTGCCGAGACCAGGGATGGATCTTCAGGATGAGCGTCGATCCAGGCCTTGAAAAGCTTCGCGGCTTTTTCGTATTCGCCGTTCTCCATGAGAGAGCCCGCGGTTTCGAGCTTGCTGTCCGAATCCGCCGCTCTCACCATTTTTTTCCTCAGCTTCATGCCCGCGCCGCCATTCGCTTTATCCAGGATCCCCGGCAGGAGGTTTTCTTCGATGAAGTAGTCGGCCGTGGACAGAAAAGCGGCAAAGAGAGCTCCCAGGCCGATGGGAGATCGACCGGTCATCAGTATCCCGTTTTCGTTGAACTCGGTGTAGGAGAGCTGGCCGGAAAAATACTCTGTCACGGTTTCGGTCATGGGCAGGAGCCCGGGCTCAAGGGGTAGTTTACTCTGGGCCAGGAGCGACGGCAGAAAAGGCTGGACCAGGTCGTACCCGATGTTTGCGCAGCGCTTCAGGTTGATATACTCCAGGCCTGTCACCTTGTCCGGTACGCCTGCCATCGCTTTTTTGAACTCGGTTGTTTCAACAATCCCCGGCTCCCCGCTGTTCAGCCATTTAAGGTACTTTTTCATGGACATCGGGGTTCCGGCAAGAAACAGCTTGCTGTTGATGACCGTGAATGTGGGAGAGAACGGGATGCCGGGCTTGCGGGGAGTGATGTGCCTGAGAATGCGCCCCTCGTAAGAGGTTTTCCCGACCTTGACTTCATCACCCACCCTCTGAAGCAGCTTATCCACGAACGCCTGAAAACCCGCCGCGTCATCCAGGTCAACCATCAGAACCATGTCGGGTATAATTGCCACTCCGGTCTTGGGCATGTTCAAGAAAAACAGGATTTCGCTTCCGAGAGGCCCCAGGATTTCGCTCTCGAAATCGAAACCGCTCTCCCTTTTCGCGGTTTCTATTTCTTTCCGAAACATCCTGTAATGGTTGGGAAGCGCCTTCCGGACGAATTTGTCAACCTCTTTCATGATCAGCTCGGGATCGAAAACGAGGTTAATGAAATAGAGAGTATCGGCGGGAATAATGCCGAGGTTGTCCCTGGAGACCCCGTGGGGAGAAAGGGCTTTCAACAAACCGGTCTTCGGGCCCGGACAATCGATGAACAGGCTGTCTCTTGACGAGCCTTCATCGAGCGACGAGGCCAGGCAGGCGGCCTGTACGTTTTCGAGACCGAGCATGCCCATCCATTCCTCGAACTCATAGGGCCAGAAAGGCTGAACCATTTTGAAGAAAGGCTTGAAGCCCACGAACAGCAAAAGATCGGTGTCCTTGCCGCCGACCTGGCCGAGGCATCGGTTGAAAGCGGGATCCGCTGCCAGCACCGGCTTTCCATCAAGGTGGCAGTCGATGATATCCTGCAGGTAGTAGCGGTTGAGCGTGGCCACGAAAAGGTTCTGTATTTTTGTGAAACAGATCGTTTTCAGCTTGAGCGGCTGGCCGATGAAATCGATCTTGAAGCCGCGATAGTCGAACGCGCCTTTTTCGAGATCCTTATTCATTTGGACCTTTTCAAGCAGATCATGGATGGTGCTCGAAAACGCTTCTTTCCTGTCGCCCATGTCGAATGTAAGTGCGGTGCACGGCGCCATGCCTTCCTCGAAGATTGTGAGGCGGCTGCTGCACGCCAGGGCGACTTCGCCCTTGAACAGGCTCCAAACATTCTTGAGCGCGGCAGCGAGCATGGACTGATGGCCTTCCCCCCCCTTTTTCCCCAGCATTTCGGGGAGGCGGTTTTGGGCATCCGCGAAAAACGCCTGAACCTCCGGATCGGCCCAGAGCCTGAAAAGGTCAAGGGATTTCGCTTCTTTTTGGAGCTGGTCCACACCGGAACACTTGAGCATCAGAAAGGTCTCGGCCGGCATGATCTGCTCGGGTTCAAGGGAGTCGGGGCCGTTGTTTGCTTCTGCAAACACGGGCGCGAGACATACGAGAAAAGGAATCAGGAGTGCTACGGACAGCCGGCGCGCGCTTCTTCCCTCTCTTTTTCTAAGAGAACGGGAAGGCAGGTTGAAAAAACGGTTTACGGTACTCATGGCACGTTTCTCCTTTCCGGACACAAAAGCTGCGTCCGCTCTTCAAACAGACGAAGGGGTTTTTGCAACGTGGGTTGATCGATGAGGCCGCATGCCTTCAGGAAGTGTTCCGGTTAACCGACACGACCGGCATGTTGTGGCTCTCGAGAAGGGTTCCCTGGCAAAAGCACAGGTGATTATACATAATATTCGGATTGCTGCAACAGGTTCCTGCGAACAAGTTATAATATATTTATCATCTACACCGCGACATTGAAAGAGGTTTCAGGTTTTTCAGGAATTTCTAAAACCGGGAAGATGCATTACCGGAAACAAAACAATGGATGCTGACAACAGCGTAGCCGGCATCATGATCGGCAAGAACCGGGTCGGAATCGTTGGGCTCGACGCAGCCCTTGAGAAGGTTCGGCTCTTGGGCATGCAGGATCGTTCAGAGCTCGAGGCAGCGCTGCTTTCCCTTGTTGGCGAGAGCAACTACATCGCCCCCTCCGCTGAAGACGAGTACAAGAAGGCCCTGTTCAGAGAGTACCGGCGGCATCTCGGGGATCAGGATGATAACGAGGAAGAAGATGCCGGCAAAGCAGTGGAGGTGCTCGTGCTGGGCCCGGGGTGTGCGAGGTGCGAAGAGCTGACCCAGAGAGTTTACGCAGCCCTGGCTGAAGACGGCATTGCGGCGGATGTGCGGCATGTCAAGGGGCTGAACGAGATAGCCGAATACGGCCTTGTGCAGACACCGGCCCTGGTTGTGAACGGGAAGATATTGAACATGGGAACGGTTCCGTCGAAAGACGAGATAAAAACCATGCTCCGGTCAGCGTCCTGAAGGGCTAGCCCGCATATTTCATCCTCTTCTGCTGCGGCACCGTAAACTGCACTGTGGCTGCGTTTCATGCCAGGAGACGATCCTCAACCTGTAAGAACAGGCCTGCAGTCGTCTCCTGACATGCGCCTTGCCACATCACAGTTTACAGCTACCTCGCGACGAAGAGTATGAAATAAGCGGGCTAAAAAACGCTCCCGTAGAGGAATCCGCTGATCGTTGCCGTTAAAACGACAAGGCAAACGAAGGCGGCGGTTCTTTTCAGCCCCATCACGCTGTGGATCACGATCATGTTCGGCAGCGATATCGCCGGGCCGGCAAGAAGAAGTGCGAGGGCCGGTCCCTTGCCCATCCCGTTTCCAATGAGCCCCTCGAGAATCGGCACCTCGGTCAGGGTTGCGAAGTACATGATCGCGCCTGCCGCCGAGGCGAAAAAATTGGAGGTGAGCGAATTTCCCCCCACCGAGCCCGCGATCCAAGATGAAGGGATCAGGCCTTCCTGCCCGGGCCGGCCCAGAAGAGTGCCGGACAGGATCACTCCGATGAGAAGCAGCGGAAGGATCTGTTTCGCAAACCCCCACGACGAGCCGAGCCATTCCCGCGTCTCGCCTTTCCGGGCGCCCGTTATTATGCACAGACCCAGGACTGCGGCCATGAACGCGACAGCCGGCCTTTCGGGGAAGAGTATTGCAAGCGCGGCAACCGGCGCGGCCGCAAACAGCAGGCTCCGCAGGGAAAGGCCGAACCACGCTGTCAGCGCGCAGCCCAGCGCGAGCCCCGAGCCGGCGGTAAGCCACCACTTGACGGACCAGACCGCATGCCAGAAGCCTGTTGCGCGGTCCGGCCCGGCCCAGTTTGCGAAAACCAGCACAGCCACCATGCACGCGAAGAAGACAGCGTTCTGCCGGAGATTTCTTTTCGTTTTCTTTTCGGGCAGCGCGGCCTGTGCAGCGGCTTTTTCGTTCTCATCCTTTCGAAAGAGGAAGTGCATGGCAAGGCCGATCACCACGCTGAAGAGCACCGCTCCCACAGCCCGGGCAACGCCGATCTCGAGACCGAGCACGCGGGCCGTCAGGATCATGGCAAGGATGTTGATTGCCGGGCCCGAGTACAGGAAAGCAGTGGCCGGCCCAATGCCCGCGCCCATTCGAAAGATCCCGGCGAAGAGCGGCAGTACCGTGCATGAGCAGACCGCGAGCACTGTCCCGGAAACCGATGCCACGCCGTAGGCCGTAACCTTGCCGGCGCGGGCTCCAAGGTGTTTTATGACCGAGGCCTGACCCACGAAAACCGAGATGGCGCCTGCGATGAAAAACGCGGGAACAAGGCAGAGCAGCAGGTGCTCCCTTGCATACCATTTCACAAGATGGAGCGACTCTATAACGGCGCTATCGAACCGTCCCTTTCCAACAGGCATGAAAAAGCAGGCCAGTAAAAGAGCTGCCATCCATGCGAACGCCTTGCTCTCTTTTTTCCAGTCCATCTTGCCTGAACAGGGAGCCGCCCGGAGCAGGAGCGCAAGCCATACCGTGTCAGATCTGTTTCACCGCCGCAAAACCTGCCTTGCCCCTGTCCGTCATCTCCACCTGAGGGCCTTGAACCTTGTTTCGTTCCGTATGTTGTCCAGGTCGGAATCGTAGTCGATCATATCGATGTCGTCAAATCCGCTGTCCAGCGATTTTTTCAGCAGCTCGATTGCTCGCTCCTTTTCGTTCCTGACAGATGCGAGGCACGCGATCGTGTAGTAAACGGAAGGCTTGAAGCTGTCGTTCATCTCAGCGGCTTTTTCGTAATCCGCCACCGCTTCGTCGTATCGATCGAGCTCTTTGAAGGTGTTACCCCTGGTTTTCAAGGCCCAAGCCATCAGCCCGTGCTGCGGATTGCTCTGGATCCAACCGGTGAAAAACTCCAGCGTCTCTCCGTGTTTTCCCTCGACAACAAGGCGGGAGGCGGGCATGACAAACCCCGAAAAGGCGGCGAAGCGCAGGTCGTTTTTGAGGTTGCCGAGATCCGGATCGTCGTAGAACAGCTTGTGGCCCGCGGAAACAGCTTTTTCCAGCCATGAAAACCCCTTGTCGACCTCGTTCGCCAGCGCGTATGCCCGGGCCATGTTATAGTAGCAGAGGCTGCGAAGGCCGCTGTCCAGCTCAGCGACTTTTTCGTAGTCCGCGGCGGCTTGCTCGAAGCGCTCGATCTTGAAGCGACAGTCACCGCGGTTTCTGTACGCCCATGCCTGAGGCCGGCCCGTTTCCGGGTTTGCTTCGATCCATGCGGTAAGGCGCGCGTTTGCCAGGCCGTATTCGCCCTCGTTGATAAGACGGAAGGCCGCCTCCAGGTCGGGTGCCATCCTTTGCGGCCCGATCGTTTGCCTGCTGACTTGATCGATCGAACCGGTCAGTTCGGCGACGAATCCATGAAAGAGGTTCTTTTCCATTATGTAATCCATGATTGATGCCGAAAGCGCACAGAGGGCTCCCGCACCCATTGGACACCTGCTCGACACGAGAAGCCCTTCCTCGTCCATGACCGCGTAGACGACAGCGTTTGACATGTGAGATGACAGTGTTTCAGCCATGGGCAGCAGCCCGGCTTCCAGGGGCAGATCGCTGTTGGCCAGGACCATTGGCAGGAACGGGGCTCCCATGCCGTAGCCGATCTGAAGCGATCTTTTGAGGTCGGCGAACGCCACCATGGAGGCGTCAAAGGGCAGGCCCGTCATGGCCTGCGTGAAGGCTTCGTTATCGACAATCCCGGGCTCGCCTTTGTCGAGCCAGCGCAGGTACCGTTTCATTGTCAGGGTCGTGCTCGCGATCAGAAGCCGCCCATCCTCCACCACGAATGTGATCGAAACCGGAATTTCAGACTGAGGAGGAGAGATGTGGCGAAGCGTGCGCCCGGAAAAGCTCGTATCGCCGACATCCTCGCCCGCTGCCTCAAGGGCGGCGAAAAGCTTGTCGAGCGCTGTGGGAAACCATTCTTCCTCATCCAGGGAGATGCTGATGATGATGTCGGGGATCATGGCCATTCCCGCCATTGCGGGCATGGACACCGTGAGTGTCGCCTCGTTTCCCAGGGGGGATAGAATGTCCTGCTCCAGGTTCAGGCCTGTCTGATCCGCGAATGCGTCCATCCAGCCTTGGTATGCGGCGTGTTTTTCAGGAAAGAACTTTTCGAGGAAGGAGCCGAGCTCTGACACAATCCGGGCGTGGTCAAAGGAGACTCCCGCGAAGAGGAGCGCTTCCGGCTGAGCCTTGGCGAACGCGTTCCCGGACAGCGGCGCAGGGGACAAGGCCGTGAACAGGCCGGTTTTTTCTCCCGGGTGGTCGAGGTAGAGGCTGTCATTTGATCCTCCGCGTTCCAGCGTGCTTGCAAAGCAGAGCGCGTTGACATTGTCGAGCCCAAGCATGCTCATCCATTCTTCCAGGCCGGGGGGGCACATAGGACCGAAGATCTTCAGGCAGGACTTCACTCCGGTAAACGCCAGAAGATCGACCCCTTTGCCCGCGGCATGGCCTGTGCACCGGCAAAACGCCGGGTACCGGGCAAGCGAGGGCTTGTTGTCCAGGTGTGTGTCCGCGATCTCTTTCATGAAATCGAGGCTGAGCGATGCCACGAAATGGTTCCTTATGCACGCGTGAAAGATGTTTACCGCGCTGTTGCGCCATCCCAGGCTGCTGATTTCGATCCCCCGGTATCTTTCCGTTCCCTGTTCCATGTTCCTGGCCCATGCGGTAACATCGATCAGGCTGTTGAGCTGTTTCTTGAACGCCTCGCGGTCGCTTCCCATTTCCACGGCCACCGCGGCGTGCGGTACGGACTTTTCGCTGATGAAAGGCCCGTTTCTGCACCATGCGAAGGCGATCTCCCCGCGGCACAGGCTCCAGAGCTCCGGCAAAGGGTACGGAGCATCCTCTCCGTCATCCAGGAGGTCGGGGATCATGTCCAGGGCTTCAGCAAGAAAAGCCTGTACCTCCGGATCGTGAAACAGCTTTGAAAGGCTCAATGAGGCGCTTTCCGCTTTGAGCGCGTCAATGCCCGAACATTTCACCAGCAAGGCGGTGTCCGGGGGTATCAGCGATTCAAAGCCCAAGGAAGCGGGCTCAGTCCTCTCCTGGGCAGCAGCGATGTTGAAGCAGGCGATATAGACAATGGCGATAGCAGAAAGGGTGCGCCGGGTAAGGTGTTCGGACATGTGGAATTCTCCTTTTCGAACAGATCAGGGTGCCCTACAGGGAAAGCATATAAACCGGAACGAGGTTGTCCAATACTTCCACTTACTTTTTCCCGGCGGTTTCCCGGAAAAAAGACCAGCTCTGTAAAACCGAATCCATCAATTTTTACTTGATATTCGGGAGCCTTTCCTGTTACAGTGCCGGGCATACGGGACACTTTTTCAAAGGAGGAACTGCTATGCGTTACGGAATCATTTCCATCGGCATCATCTTTGTTCTCGTTTCAACCACTTTTTCAAAGGAGGAACTGCTATGCGTTACGGAATCATTTCCATCGGCATCATCTTTGTTCTCGTTTCAACCGCCCAGGGAGCCACCATTCACGTTCCCGTTGACCAGCCGACCATCCAGGATGGAATCAATAGGGCGGTGAACGGGGATACGGTGCTGGTTGCACCGGGGACGTATGTGGAGAACATTGATTTCAAGGGAAAGGCGATTACCGTCAAGAGTTCAGGCGGGGCTGAGGTGACGGTTATTGATGGTAACCAAGCCGGGAGCGTGGTGACGTTCAATCATGGAGAAGGAAACGACTCCGTGATTCAGGGATTCACGCTCACGAATGGATCGGGCTTTGTGTGGGGAGGCACCAGCGGAGGCGGTATATGGTGCAGCGGCTCTTCCCCAACGATTAGCCAAAATATCATATCAGGAAATAATGCGGATTATGGTGGTGGGATTGCTTGTAAAGACTCATCTCCCATCATAACCGGCAACCAAATCATCAACAATACCACCGTGCTGCCGAACGCTCACACCGGTGACGGGGGAGGAATTAAGTGCAACAATTCATCTGCGAAGATCAGTGACAACACAATCGCCTACAACAGCGCGGAACACGATGGAGGCGGCGTAACAACCGATGACGGAAGCGATGGGACCATCATATCAAAGAACATGATCATGGGGAACACGGGGAGCGGGATTGCTTGCGGTGGATCGTCTCCAAGAATCCAGGACAACTTCATTTCAGGAAATACCACCCATCAATCCGGCGGAGGCATCAACTGTGAAGACGCGTCGTCACCAATGATTATCAACAACATCATCAGTGAAAATGTGGGTGATCACGATGGAGGGGGAATAGCCGCTTCCAACTCTTCTCCTATTATCTGTTGTAATACAATCACTTATAACACTGCACAAATATGGGGCGGAGGTGGAATTTCAAGCACACAAAATTCCAATTCAACTGCCACGAACAACATCCTCTGGGAAAATGAGGCGACTACAGGACCTGAAATCTACATTGGAACACAAAATGAAACCTCCACACTCACCATCAGCTTCTCCGACGTGGAAGGGGGACAAGGTTCCGTATATGTCGAACCCGGTTGCACGCTCAACTGGGGTGCGGGCATGATAGATGCAAACCCACTCTTTGTGGACCCAACCATCTACGATTTCCATCTACCCTGGGATTCCCCATGTAAAGACACAGGAGATAATGCTGCGGTTATTGACTCTTATGACTTCGATTATGACTTCGAAGGTGACCCCCGCATCGCCTATGGAACCGTAGACATGGGAGCGGATGAGTTTTACAGACACCTTTACTATACAGGAGATGCCACGCCCGGCGGTTCATTGGAGATGAAATTCGTCGGCCTACCCGGTTCCTCTCCAGTTGGTTTATGGATTGCGTTCAACGCATTGGACGATCCTATCCCCGGTGCCTACGGTGATTGGTGGCTGTTGCCGCCGATGATTGGTCCCATTCCCTTGGCTTCGATACCGTCGAACGGTGTGTATATGCTTCCCGGAACATTACCTGCTACCCCACCAGCTCCGTACACCTTGTACTTTCAGGCCATCATGGGAATGCCCCTGAAGCTGACAAACCTCTGCACGATGAACGTTGAATAACGTAAGGGAGAAGATCATGCGGTTTATAATAGTCGTTACAGTGCTTGCTTTTCCTGCTTTTGTTCATGCAACCACCATCCACGTTCCTGCTGACCAGCCGACCATCCAGGATGGAATAGATGCGGCGGGTAATAGGGATACTGTGCTGGTTGCGCCGGGAACGTATGTGGAGAATATCGACTTTTTGGGGAAGGCTATCACGGTCACTAGTTCAGGCGGGGCAGGGGCAACGATTATCGACGGTGGGAATCCCACGGACCCGGATTACGGGAGCTGTGTTGTATTCGAGAACGGTGAAGGTCCGGACTCGGTGCTGGATGGGTTTACGCTGTTGAACGGGGGAGGAACTGTTTATGGAATTCCTGGATACTTCTTATGGTACGGTGGCGGGATTTGCTGTTACAACACTTCCTCCCCGACCATCATGAACAACACCATCTCGG
>CAZIUL010000045.1:0-35025 GCA_964542475.1 uncultured Phycisphaerales bacterium
GAAGAGAAAGAAAGAAGAAGAGAACCACGGATAAACACGGATAACTTTTATCCGGTGTTTGGAGGGCGGCAGTCTCTTGCCGCCTCTTCGTTTACTCCCTTCAAGTTCTAGGAAGAGAAAGAAAGAAGAAGAGAACCACGGATAAACACGGATAACTTTTATCCGGCGTTTGGAGGGCGGCAGTCTCTTGCCGCCTCTTTTCTTCCCTGAACACCGAACAGTTCCGGCCGCTGCAAAGTTAGGGTAAAGCCACGGGCCGTTCCTTGCCGAAAACAATCGCATATAGTGTTAATAGTGATCGATTTCCAGGAACAATCTAGTCCGGACACGAATATCATGTCAGATCTTGTGAATGATACGAATCCAATTCAAAGCGAAGTGAACAAGGTTTCCTGGGAGCTGATGGAAACCTATGAATCCCTTTCCACAATCTACAACTCGGCACACCTTCTTGCCGTGTCTGACAGCGTTGTACATGCTGCTGATACGACACTCAAATGCTCGATTGACACGTCGGAGTCGAATGGAGGAGCTGTTTTCATCCCAAGGGATGACGGGCAGGAAGCGGTTTCATCCGACGACTTCGATGAGGAGATCAGGAAGGAAGCGCTTTCGTGCATGTCCAGGCACGGGGACAGAGCGTTTTATGAGGACAACCCGCCGGAGGGTGTTCTTTCCGGAAGCGGCAAAGCCGTTCGAAGCTACCTGTACGTGCCGTTTGTCATGGGCGATAACAGTCGAGGTATGGTTTTTCTCTTCAGCACGTCGGAAAGGGAATACACCAGCATCGAGGTCAAGCGCGTTCAGACACTCGCGTGCCAGGGTGCTCTTGCCATCAGGTGTCTGCTTCAGCTCGAAGACCTCGCGCACAAGAACCGAAGCCTGCGGAATACACTGGAGCAGCTGTCCAGCGCGCAGGGCGAACTTGTAAAGGCGGAGAGGCTGTCATCAATGGGTCAGATGGCTTCCATGATAGTTCATGACATCAAGAACCCCATTGGCGGGCTTCTCGGATACGCCCAGCTTCTCGAAACCATGGCGGACAGCCTCGCTCCCGATGATATCCGGGAATACTCCGGGGTGATCATCAAGGAGATGATCCGGCTGTCCAACATGACCGAAGACATCATGGATTTTTCCAGGGGCACCGGGACCAGCCTCGACCTGAGAGAGTTGACACCCAGGGACCTGGTCGCAGCCGCGGTTCCGGTCATCAAAGCCGACCTTAAGGAAAATGGTATTAAGCTTTCATGGGATGGGCTGGATGATGAGTCGGTGCTAATGGCGGATTCGGACAAGATGGCGCGTGTCTTCATCAACATGGCGGTCAATGCGCGGCTGGCCATGAATGACGGAGGGCGCTTCTCCATATCCTCTGATGTCATGGATGGCTATGTGGAGTTCTCGCTCAGGGACAACGGCAACGGTATACCTCCCGAGATAAGAGACAAGATCTTCGAGCCGTTTGTTTCGAAAAGGAACAAACAAGGCCTCGGTCTCGGCCTGGCTGTTTCTCGATGGATCGTAAATGCGCATGGCGGGAAAGTCTGGGTGCACAGTTCAGGGGACTATGGAACGGATATCCGTGTGCGGATTCCACTCATTACGGATGATGGAAAACAGGCTGCAGGGACGAGGTAGGCGGAAGGAATAATGTCGCAGCCGCGCTTTTTTGAAACCGGCTGCCGGACCTGATTTCAGGGAAATAACATGATGGAACCGTTGAGCCGAGCAGGTTTCACGCTGGTTGAGCTCATGATAGTGATTCTCATTCTAGGTATCCTTGCTATGGTTGCTCTTCCAGCGTTCGAATCGTCTTCAACGGACAGCAAGGGAGCCGCTCTCGCCGGAGATCTCGCGGTGATGCGCAAGGCAATCGAGCTATACTATGTCCAGCACGATGCGACCTACCCGGGCTGGATCAGCTCCTCCAGCAGCTGGGCTAACTTCGAAGCGCACATGACCACATCGACCGACAAGCTCGGCAACCCCGGCACTAAGTATGGACCGTATCTCAGAACAGGTATCCCGAGAAACCCGTTCAACAACCTGAACGATGGTAAGGTGGGCACCATTCCTGCTGTAGCGGACGGCACCACGGGCTGGTATTACGATCCAAATACAGGGGAGATCCGCGCCAACCATGGGGGCGTTGTCCTGGACAAAGGCGGTGTCACCATCAAGGGTATTAAAATGTAAACCGAGCCGACGCCTGCGCCTATCCGCCTTGCTCTTCCTCATCAACACTTTCGAACGCATCGAACAGGCTGATAAATTCAACAGATTTTCCTTAACTTATTTTTTGTTCCTGCCGATCAAAAAACCTGGACCGCGGTTTACCAGAATCGTGGATATTCAAAAGAACATTTTCGATGTCGAATAATTTGGATTTAGGAGAGAACGCGATGAAGAGAAACGAAAGGTCCGGTTTTACTCTTGTTGAGCTTCTGATTGTTGTGGTCATCCTCGGCATTCTGGCGGCTGTGGTGATACCGCAGTTCAGCAGCGCGTCGACCGAGGCAAGGGAGGCGGCGGTAATGACCGACCTGGCCGCCATCCGAAACGCCATCGAACTCTACAGGGTCCAGCATAAGGATGCATATCCGGGGCCGCTCTGGGCTGACGTGGAAAACCAGTTGACCGGTCAGACCGATGAGGACGGCGCTGCAGGAACCGATTTTGGGCCGTACCTGAGGACAGGCATACCGCGAAACCCGTTCAACAACAAAAACGACGGCACGGTCGGTACGATCCCGGCTACCGCTGACGATGCCACGGGCTGGTACTACAACAAGGACACGGGCGAGATCAGGGTGAACACTTCGGGCACCGGTCCGAGCGGAATCGACTATATCGACCTGTAGTTTCCCTGGTTTGGCCGGAGTAAAGAAAGCCGTATCCATGAACGTCTGCCAACGCTATCCCTTTTCGGGTGAGCAGCGAAGCATATCAGGGCGTTCCAGGTGCGGCTTTTCTTATGTGGAGCTGCTCGTGGCAGTGGTGATCGTTGGGACAGGTGTGTGCGCTGCCGTTGCCGGCGTTCGGATGGGGCTCGGTGCCACGCATTCTGCCGCCTCTATAGAGCTGTCCAGGCATTTTGCCGAAGCGGTGAGGCTTTATTCGAGCGGGCTCGAGTTTACAGACCCGGAGGGCGGAGATCTGTTCGGTCCGGAAGAGGGGTTGCTCAAGGATTACGACGACATCGATGATCTGGACGGACTGGTCCAGTCCCCGCCCATGTACGGTGACGGACAGGTCATGACCGGTTTCAGCAAGTGGAGCCAGAGGGTCTCGGTCACGAAGATCGACCCGTTGACGCTTGCACCTCCGGCTGAGAAGGGAGGCGCATACTCAGCGGTTCAGATCACCGTTAAGATCGAAATGGGATCAGGCGTTGTCGGGGTGTATCGATGGATGGTTGTGGATCGCTGAGAAAAGCATGCGAATGTGCACGGGCGGTGCGTTCGTTCCAGGGAACCGGCGCAAACGGCTTGATCCTTGTCCCATGCGTCCTGATGCTCTCTTTGCTGTCCATGGTCGCCATCGGTTTTCTCGCCGTATCCAAGACCGAAACGGAGATCTCCGCGGCTCTGGATGCGGGCTACCGGGCCAGGCTGGCCGCGTATTCGGGAAAAGAGATCACGCTGCTGAAGCTGAAAACAGATCCGCTGTACTCGGGCGAATCGGGAATGGCCTTTCCCGATAGTGCAGGGTACGCGGATCTGGCCGTGGCTTCCCCGCGCACCTTCGAACGTGATATCGAGAGCACGGGGTACTGCGGCGCGGCAAAATCAGTGATCAGCGTGAGCTCGACCATATACCCGCATCATTTCGAATACGCCCAGGTTGTGTGCGGCGACTTCGTGCTGGAGGGATATTCGAAGATACTCGGCGACCTGTACGTGACAGGAAACATCCAGGGCGACCAGACAGCCATGATCACCGGGGATGTGCACCTTTACGGGGACAGGGCCATCCTTACCGATGTGTACGGGAAGGTCGTGTCGATCGACGGCTACACAGTTCCGGAAATCGGCGGAGATGTCCTGGACTGTCAAAAAGTTCTCGAGCCCGCGGATTGGTCCCTGAGCAGCCTGAAAGCGCTGGCCTTGAAACAGGGCCAGGTGTACACCACGAACCAGGTTTTCAAGAACCGGGACCTTACAGGAGTCGTGTACCTCGAAAGCGGGGTGGACGCGGTTTTCCAGGACGTGACCATCCGGGGTGTCCTTGTCATGGAGGCGCCTTCCGGTTTCGACCAGTTGATCTACGGCCAGGACGACGCCATCAGCAAGGCAAGTATCGAAAGCGGGTGTTACCTGAAGATAATATCCGATGCGGCTGTGCAGCAGGACCTTGCCGTGGTGGCGCCGGCTTCCGAGCTGGAGATACTCAGTACAGCATTCCTCGATGTGAAAGGAACGCTGGTCGCGGGTTATGTGGATCTCAGGACCGGCGGTGATGCGGTTGTGACCGGCACGACAATAGTCCACGGCCTGTTCAAGGGATATGGTGAGTTCACGGGTCAATCCCCATATGAAACGCGGGACACCGATCCTCCAGCGGTGCTTTTCGACGACTATACAGTCAAGGAAACGGAGTACGCTGAGCAATGATGTTTTACATGCGAAAAACCACGGGCTTTACCCTGCCGGAGCTTTTGATCGTGGCCGTCATCATCGCGATTGCGGCTGCCGCGGCAATACCGTTCTTATCAGATAACATGGAGCAGAAGGCGGATCTCGAGGTGAACAGGATCAAGTCCACGATAATGCACGCTCGCGCGCTCGCGCTTTCCAGGCGGGAAGCTTTCCAGGTTTCTTTTAATCCTAAAAACGGTTTGGTGTCCCTTGTTCAGAAATCCACCTTCATGACTCCTTCCGGAATCAGCGATGGTTCGTGGTCATTGAAGTACGGGGAGTTCACCGGTGTCGACTTCAACAGCGGCAGCACCCTGGAGTTCGATTCCAGCGGCGATGCCGTGTATGGCGGGACAATAACCATGGCCTTCGGCGATCTGAACCTGGTAATCAGTGTCGCACAGAAAACCGGGTGCGTCACGGTTGACGAAGTTCCTGTTGAGGATCCCAAGCTGGAACCGCCACCTATTATTATCCTGGAGAAATGATGGCTGGCAATAACAGGCAAACGGCCCAAGGATGCGGCACAAGGGCGGGAATGACCCTTGTCGAGGTTCTCGTTGCCGGGACAATGGGCGCGCTTCTGCTCATGAGCATGGCAGCAGCGCTCGGCAATGTCTTTGACAGCTACGCCGCCGGAATGGGAGAGAGCGAACGATGCCGGAAAGCCTCGTCCTGCCTGGACGCGATCCGAAAATCGATCCGCAGGGCGGAAAGCGCATCCTCGGCCTCCGCATACTCCATCCGGTTGACCGATCCGGAAGGACAGTCCATCAGTTACGCCTGGTCCGGCACTGCGGGCGATCCGCTGACCGAGCAGATAGATGCAGGATCGCCGGTCACGCTCGTCGAGAGCGTGAAGGTGTTATCCTTCAGCATCATTCAGGGAGATATCAGCGAGACGAGCACATCCTTCACCAACGAAGAGCTCATCTATTTTAATAGCTACAGCGAAGATGAAGACAGGAGCACATTCTATATTTCGGAGGAGGATATCTACGGCATCGAGTTCGTGGTTCCGAAAAGCGAGACAATAGAAAAGATCAACCTCACCAGGCTGGACCTCAGGGTCGGAAGAAATCACAGCCAGTACGAGGACCTTGTGCTGGTGCTGTCGGAAAGCTACGCTGCAAACAAGCCCAGGCCTTTTCCATTGGTCCTGTCGAGCCAGGTCATCCCGAACAACGAAATCCCATATGCGGTGTGGGATCATTACGAAGGATGGCTCTTTTACTATGCCTCTTTTGATCTGGATAGCGGGTTCAGCATCTATCCGAACCGCCACTATTGTTTTGCTCTAAAGAGCGACGGCAGCAGCGTCTCATGCATGGGCAGGATCTGGTGGCTTGAAGACGATCCGGGCCCGGACAACGGGATCAGAGGCATATATAGCAACGACATGGGTCTGAGCTGGAAACCGACTCAATCCTCGGGACTCGAGCACATGGTGGACATGCCGTTCCGCCTTTTCGGCGATATCATCACAACAGAGGAAACAACAACAACCGCGGACACCAGCGTGGATGTGAAGCTTTCGATCGAGCAGGGGGGCGAGGAGCTCTCGTTCTCATGCAGAGAGTTTTTAAAGGGAGGTATACTTGATCAATGAGCCTGCCGCTGTTTGATAAATGCCGATATTCACCCATTACGCTCAGCATCAGCGAGCGTCACGTGCACATGGTCCAGCTCAAGGACTTGCGGGGGGATGTTTCGCTTTACAAGGCGGAGTCCGCCCCGATTCCGGCTGAAGAGGATCGTGCTGTTGCGTTGAAATCCGCTTGCCGCGCCTGCCTGTCAGGCGGGGAGTTCAAGGGGCGGTTTGCAGCGCTCTGTCTCGAGGGAGAGGATGTTTTCATCCAGCACCAGCGCTTGAACATCGAAGGATCGGCTGATCCCGAGAAGAAGATCCGTGATGAGTTCTCCAAGAACATTCCCTTTGACTCGCAAAGGGCTGAAGTCCGATTCCTGGTGACCGGAAGGGTTTCCGAAAGGAGCGAGATCAGGGATGAGCTGATACTCATGATAGCGGACCGGGAGGTCCTGGACCGCTACATTACCGTTATGAACCATATCGGGCTCAAAATCTCTGTGATCGGCTCTGAGCCGCTGGGGCTGATGAGATCCTATCTCGCGTATCCCCTGCCGGGCCTTCCGCCCGGGGGTGTCACCTGTTTTATGAACATAACCTCTTCCAGGACCGAGCTGATAATCATCAGGGACGGGGTTCTTGTTTTCACAAGGCCGCTTCCCATAGGAATGACGAGCTTTACAAGTGCGGTCGCTGACAAGCTCGAGATCGATGTCAAGAGCGCCGCGCGCTTGACAAGGGCTATAAACGCTGGGGAGCCTCTGAACGATACGCTCGGGTCAGCGGCCCTGTCAGCCATGCGTCCGGTCATGGAGAAGATTTTTTCCGAGATTACCTCCTCTTTTCGTTACTTCGCCTCCATCTTCAACCGCGAATCTGTGGACAGGATGGTTCTTGCCGGGGAGACAGCCGGCAGCATCATCGATCACAATGACATGTCCTCGCGCATAGGAGTGCCTGTACACAAGTGGGAAGCCAAGGGGTTGTTTGCGCGGGGCGAGGCAGGCACCGGCAGCAGTATCTTGGATCCGGCATTTATCCCCTGTATAGGGCTGGCTACCGAGGCGCTAAGGGATGCGGACAGCGCGGTTGTTGACTTCATGCCAACGGATGTGGTCGAGAAGCGCAAGAGCAAGCGCTCCCGGGGCATGCGTGTCGCGTCAATAGCCGCGCTGGTTCTCGTGATGGCGCTGATTCATATTGTCACACAGCAGCGCGCGGAAAAACTGCGCCAGATCAGCAGGATGGTGTACAGCCGGTGCAGCCAGATCGACATGAAAAACATGTCTGTCCAGGAGCTCAAAGGAGAGGAAAAAAGCCTGGAGGAGAAGCTTGTACAGCTCAACAGGATACGGCCCCTGGCGCGGACTTCCCGGATCGTCGCTGAAGTGGCTAAAGCAGCGGGAGATGGTATCACGATGAGGGAGTTCATGCTGTACCGCACCCAGGACAGCACGGGCAGGGATCAGCCGGTAAACGAACGGATCGACGGAGGCATCCGTCGCCCTTCCTTTGTAATTCATGTCGCCGGGCTGGCCCGCACTTCGATGGACCTGTCAGGTTTTGTGGAGAAACTGACCCGCTCCAAGGCGTTTTCATCGATCCGGGATGAGGGTTACGAGGACGAAATGATGAGGGAGGCCGCGTTCAAGGCGTTCTCCCTGACACTTACGGTTGGAGGGAGCCGGGATGGCGCGGTTTTCTAGTCAAATTTTCTTCATAGTCCTGGCCGCGGGATCAATAGCCGCATTCTTTTTCTTGA
Organism: uncultured Phycisphaerales bacterium; assembly: GCA_964542475.1. Classification (GTDB taxonomy): domain Bacteria; phylum Planctomycetota; class B15-G4; order B15-G4; family CAYZWU01; genus CAZIUL01. The sequence continues at coordinate 7,991 of CAZIUL010000045.1, forward strand.
GCTATAAGCCGGCAGCCGAGGAGATCTCAACGCTAAAAGCCGGCATCGGCATCGGGCGCAGCAAGAGCACCGAAGCGGAAATAATCACCGAACTGCTCAAGGAAAAAATGGCGAGCGTGGGTGACCTGCGGAAGGAAGTGAAGCTTTTAAAAGAAGCTTTTCTTCCCGCTTATGAATACAGCCCGCTCATGGAAGAGCTCCGAATGCTTTTTTCAAAGTACAATTTCAAGGATGAATCGATCTTCCTGATCGGCCAGGAAAAACGTGATTGGTTCGATGCAGCGGTCCTGAAGGTGAAGCTGCTCGGCGACTTCGAAGATGTTTACGGCTTTTTACTTGGCATCGAAGAGCTCAGCTATGCCGTCAGGATAGATATGCTCGATCTCAAGGGAGCGGCTGATGTAGGAAAGGGAAAGGACCAGGTCGGAAAGGATCTGGTCAGGGCGCAGATGAACCTCAGCGCACCGCTGGGCAGCATGTAGAGCGTGTCTGTTTGCCTCTGTTCTAGAATTACAGGTTTTTTTAGAGAAAGGAACTTTCGACAAGATGTTGAAACAGATGGCCAATGACCTGAAAGCGGATTACAAGAAGACAGCGGCTATGTGCGTCCTTGCCGTGGTTCTGCTCGTTCTGGTGGTGATCCGCATTTCAGAGACGGGTGAAGACGATCTGCCTGTACGGCTCACAGCGAACCGCGGTTCGATGGCTTCCCCGGGTTCCCCGCTTGTCGATGAGAAGGCTGACGGCGGTCGTCTGAGTGCACTGCCGATCGATTTCCCCCCGATCCTAACCGCGGCTCTCGCCTTCGACGAGATCAACAACAACCCTTTTGAGCTGTTTTATGCAAAGGATGCTATGTCATCGTTTCCGGAAGGGGACGATCAAAACGAAGCCGGGAAGGGAGGGGCTCCGGCAGAGAAAGAAGGTTCTTTGGATGGCATCGATGTTTCGTGCACTGTCAAGGGAGATGGAGAGGAGTTTGCGATCGTAAACGGAAAGATCCTGAAGAAAGGGGACACCTTCAAAGGGTTCGAGCTGAAGGAGATCGGCGAAAGATACGTTATCTTTGCGAGCAAGACGAGCGACAGGAGTGAAACGATAGAGTTCTGACGGCGGGGCTCAAGAGTAAATCGTTGTGTGCCGATAAGTTGCGAGTGCTTTAGTTTTGTTGAGAATCCAGAAAGAATGGCCGTAAAAATGAAACCTTGCGTCAGGGTATGCGTTGCCATGTTAGTGTTTGCGTTGCCGCTGTACGCTCAGGATGATGTTGCTTCTGCTGATGTCGATACATTCGATGATGGCACGGTGTATTCGCGCGGTGAAGACGGCATTACCATAAACGCAGAAAACATCAAGCTGTCAGAGCTGCTCAAGATCATCTCCATCAAGGAACGCATCAACATTGTCAGCACGGAGCCAATGAATGAGACCGTTTGCGTGAACCTGTACAACATGACTGTTATCCAGCTTCTGAACGCGATGCTTCCGCTCAAGGGGTACTGCTACGAGATAAAGGACAGCGCCTTTTTCGTGAAAAGGATCGTAGAGCCGGCAATCCCCAAACCACCCCCCCCGGTGCTTGTAGTGCGTTTTTTCAGGTTGAACTACCTGAACCTCGAGGAGGCCGAGAAGTTCCTCAAACCGCTCCTGTCGGAAAACGGACAGCTTGTTGCCGGGGTGAAGTCGGCTGTCGGCATCGCGTCCGGAGCCACGGATGCGGGCGGCAACAGCAGCACTTCCAACGAACTTATCATGGTAAAAGATTATAAAGAGGTTGTCGACAACATCGCCAAGGCTGTGGCAGATCTCGATGTCAGGCCGCGCCAGGTCCTGATGGAGGCCACGATGCTTCAGGTTGTTTTGAACGACAGCTGCAAACTCGGCGTGGATTTCAACGCGCTTGGAGGGATAGATTTCACCGACATGAGCACGACCTCCAACCTTTTTTCGGTAATCTCCGATGACGCTGCGGGCAATGAGCTCGAAAACACGCTTATCGCGTCGCGCAACACGGGGTTCACATCCGACAACCCAAAGGAGGGATTCTCGTTCGGCATCCTGCACGACAAGGTCGGGCTCTTCATCGAAGCCCTGGAAAACGTCGTTGATACGAACGTGATAGCCAACCCAAAGGTGTTGGTGCTTAACCGTCAGAAGGCCGAGATAATCATCGGCGGGCGTATCGGCTACTACGGGGCTTCGGTCGTCTCGGACGGTCTCGCCCAGCAGAGCGTGGAGTTCCTGGAAACAGGCACACAGCTTCGTTTCAGGCCGTTCATCTCCGATGACGGCTATGTGAGGCTCGAGATTCATCCGGAAAGGTCCAGCGGAGTCGTCTCCCCTTCGACAGGGCTGCCCACTGAAACCACTTCGGAGATCACAACCAACATCCTGGTAAAAGACGGGGACACGGTCGTGATCGGCGGGCTGATAGAGACCATAGACTCGAAACAGGTCAAGCGCACGCCTTACCTGGGTTCCCTGCCTCTCATCGGATGGCTGTTCAGGTTCGAGGAGACCGGAACGGAGAGGACGGAGATAGTGGTGATGATCACGCCGACCATAGTGGACGCTTCGGTGTGCACCGACAAAGCCGAAAACAGCGCCGCCGGTTTCATGGAGCGGAAAAAACTTTTCAGGGAGAGTTTTCTGTTCTGTTCGCGAACCCTTTACGCGGAAAGGCACCTGGAAAAGGCGAGGCTGAGTCTGAGAAAAGGCGACCGCAAGTGGGCGATGTATCACATCGAACGGGCTGCATATCTAAACCCCAACTGTGAAGATGTCCTGTCCCTGAAAAAGCGCATCGCTGAGACATGGGATGATGATGCATCCGCCGAAGTCATGGTCGAATATTTGGAAGGCCAGGTTCAATGAGATGTTTTGAATGCCGTTCGATAAGAAAGACCGGTCAAGGCGGGGCAGCCCTGTTTACGGCCGTGTTTTTATCGCTGCTGTGGGCCGGGTGCGCCGGTACGGGAACAGATGCGCAGGACTCCACCTGGACAGAAAGCGGCAAGCGCATTGCCGTCTTCAACTACAACCTTGCTGAGAAGTTCTGGAAGCGCGACCGGGCGGATCTGGCGCTCCGTCATCTCCGTGCCGCTGTCAAGAGCGACCCCGATCTGCATGCCCCGAGGCTCGGGATCCTGGATATCTACCTGGAGAGCGGCGAGCCGCAGAACGCGCTTTTCTTCCTCGATGATTGTTCCGATGCGCTGAATGAGCATCCGGAGTTCTTGAAACGGCGGGCCCTGGCAATGGAGATGCTAGGCGATGCCGAGACAGCGGGCAGCTTCCTGAAGCAGGCTGTTGCCAAGGATCCGGACGATACCGAGCTGGTCCTGGCAATGGTTGAAAACCTCGTGCTCCGCCAAAAGCACGATGCCGCCTTTACAATTGAGTACGAGCTCGCGGGCGAGAACAGGGGGGCATACGATGCGGCGCTGGGGTATCTCTGTTACATCCGGAAAGATTATGAAAGAGCTGGGCAATACCTGGAAAAGGCGTACGCGTGCGACGGTTACACTCTCGAGCGCGACGAGATACTGGCACTCGCGGAAATCCGCATGCGCAACAATGAGCACGAGAGCGCGGCCGAACTGCTGGAATCGCAGCTCGAAAGCGATCCGGATCATGCGGTAACCCGCGCGGCGCTGGCCTGGGCATATTATTGTGCCGGTTCCAGGGAGAGTTCCCGCAGGATCATGGCCAAGGCTTCCGTTGCCTGCGAAGCGAACGGTACATTCGATGCTGTGAAAGGAAAGATCGGCACTGATGAGCATGAAGAGTAGGTTCTTATCCCGTTACAACATTCTCTCCCTGCTGGGCATCGTCCTGATCGCAGCAGGTGTTGGAGTAACTCTGTACGAGGGCAGCTCCATGACCTTGCCCCTGTTTTTTTTCACGGGGGCATGCGCCGTTTCCCTGGCAGCCGTCTCCTTTCTGCATTTCACTGTGACGAAACCTGTCTTTAATCTCAAGCGGGAGGTGAGACGCCTTGTCGGCAACATGGCCGATGAAAAACCGGTTCACTGTGACAGCGGGATCGAGGAGATAACCGGAGGACTTTCCTCCATCTACAAGGAGGTGGATGACGCACGGCTCAGGGTCAAGGAGCTGGAAGCCACAGTCAATGTCTATGCGATCGAAAAGAAACAGATGGAAGCCATCCTTCGGTCCCTGCCCATCGCGGTTCTGGTTACGGACCGTTTCAACGAGCTGCTATTTTCGAACGAAGTGGCCCAGAGGATGTTTCTTTTTGACGGTGAGTCCGGCCAGGGAAAAGCGGTTGCCGAGGTGCTGCAATGGAAGGAGCTCGTGAACCTGATCCATGGGATTTCGGAGCGCAAGGTAAAGGTGCCGAGGCGTATGGTTGAGCTTTCCTATCAGCAGGAGGGAGGCGAATCCAAGGTCCTGAGGGTCATACTCTCAAGCATTACGGACCATGCGGACCGGATCCTGGGAGTGGTAAGCATCGTTCAAGACGCCACAAAGGACAGGGAGATAGACAGGATGAAGTCCGAGTTCGTGGCGAATGTGTCTCATGAGCTCAAGGCGCCGTTGTCCTCAATTAAAGCCTATACCGAGATGCTGAGCGACGGGGAGGTGGATGACGAAAAGACCCAGAAGGAGTTCTGCGGCATCATCGAAAGCGAGGCTGACCGGCTAAGCAACATGATAGACACGTTGCTCGATCTCTCCAAGCTGGAGGCCGGGGTGGTCCAGGTGAACAGGGGCCGGGTGAACCTGATCAAGATGCTGAAGTCGATCGAGAACACGATGCGGCCGAACGCGGAAAAGAAGGGGTTATCCCTTAGCACGGACATCTCCCAGTATATAGTCCCGGTCCACGGCGACAAGGAGCAGCTGAACAGGGTCTTTGTCAATCTGGTATCCAACGCCATCAAGTACACTCCCGAGGGCGGAAGCGTTGAAATCACTTCCAGGCTCGAGGGGGACCTCGTCAGGGTCGATGTTTCCGATACGGGATACGGGATTCCTAAAGAGGATATCTCCAAGATCTTCGAGAAGTTCTATCGGGTGAAAGGGAGCTCAAAGAGGGCCAAGGGAACGGGAATGGGTCTGGCCATGGTGAAGCGGATACTGGAAAACCATAACGCGGAGATAAAGGTCAGCTCGGCCGTGGGGAAGGGGAGCCGGTTTTCGGCCTTCATTCCAGCCGCTGATTGATGCCGTGTACATGCTGTTTATTTGCTGATTATGGATTGAATCGGTAGACGAAAGAGTCCTTGTTTTGACACATTAGGGAGGTCTATCCATGCCAGGCAAAACGGTTCTGATCGTTGATGACGAATCTCACATAGTCAATGTGTTGTCTCTCAAGCTTAAAAACGCCCGGTATGAGGTGATCACCGCATCCAACGGAGAAGAAGCGTTCGAACAGATGGAAAGGCACATGCCGGACATGATGATAACCGACTTCTGCATGCCGGTGATGAACGGGGTCGAACTGATAAACAGGCTGCGCAGCAACGAGGCAACCAAGGAGCTTCCGGTCATTCTGCTGACCGGGCGCGGGCAGAAGGTGGAGGATGGCGACAGCGGGGATCAGCCGAAGGTGGAACGGATCATGAGCAAACCGTTCAGCCCCCGCGAAATCCTCGAGCAGGTCGAGGAGCTGGTTGGAGCGCCTTCTTGAAATGGGAACCAAGGGTACAAGCATCGAAAGCGTTGTAGACGCGGAGATTGTTTCTGTGGGCGAGGAACTCACGGGGAAAACTCTCGGTGAGTTCAGGGGGCAGGTGACAGACATCATTGAGGAAGGACGGGGACAGATTATTCTGGACTGTAAAGCTCTGAAGATAGTCAACTCCGAGGGGCTCGATGCCCTGCTTTGGGTCATCGAAGAGGTTCAGAAACTGGGTGGGTGCGTCAAGATAGCTTCCCTGGGCCTGGCGCCGCGGAAGATATTCGAAATCACCCAGTTCGACAGGATTTTTGAGCTTTATGACGATGTCATAGCAGCACTTAGAAGCCTTTGATCGTGGGAGGGGGAATGTCCGTTCAACCTCTGAGCAATACGACCAGGATAGGAGACCTTCTGGTACAGAAGGGGTTGATAGAGCCAACCCAGCTGAGCGATGCTCTCGAAGAGCAGCGACGCAACCCTTTCGAGAAGCTCGGAGAAACCCTGGTCCGGATGGATTTTATCCAGGAAGACAAGCTCTACGAGACGATCGCGGATCAGTTCGACATTCCATACATAAAAATCGAGAAGGGCCTGTACGACCCCGAGATACTGGATACGGTTCCCTTGAATTTCTGTGAGCGGTACCAGGTGCTTCCGCTTTTCAAGGTGAGGAATACACTTTCTGTCGCCTTGAATGATCCCATGAACATTTTTGTACAGGATTCACTGAAACGTATCACGGGACTCGATATCAACATAGCCATCGCTTCGGTTGAAGAGATCTCCAGGACGATTCGTCAGATCCTGAACTCCCGCAAGGCTTTCATGGTCGATGAGATCATTGACAACATCAATGAAGACGACATAAGGATCGTTGAGCAGCAGATAGATGACATCGAGAACATCGAGGAGATGGCCGGTCTTTCCCCCGTGGTCCGGCTGGTTAACTTCATCGTGTACAAGTCCATTAGAGAAGGCGCCTCGGACATACACATCGAACCCGACGAGGGAATGCTCCGCGTGAGGCACCGGCTTGACGGGATCCTGTTCGAAACGCTGCGGCCGCCGATGCAGATGCAGGCGGCCATTGTCTCGCGCATCAAGATCATGGCGAACCTTGATATCAGCGAGAGAAGACTTCCCCAGGACGGACGCATGCAGGTGCTTCTCGAAAACCGTCTCATAGACCTTCGCGTTTCTATTCTTCCAACCTACCACGGCGAGAAGGTCGTGATACGCATCCTCGACAAGGAGTCGATGCTGAAAGACATGGGCAAGCTCGGGTTCAGCTACCAGATGCTGGAGGTGTTCAGCGACCAGATCTTGAAACCAAACGGAATCATTCTCGTCACGGGTCCTACCGGGAGCGGAAAAACAACAACCCTTTACTCGGCCATAAAACGCCTCAACTCGGTGAAGATGAACATCTGTACGGTGGAGAATCCCATCGAGTATAACCTGCGAATGGTAAACCAGGTTCAGGTCAACGAGAGGACGGGTTTTAGTTTTGCGTCAGCCCTCAGGTCGCTTCTGAGACAGGATCCGGATGTCATAATGGTGGGGGAGATCAGGGACCGGGAAACCGCTCAGATCGCTGTTCAGGCGGCATTAACAGGCCACCTGGTCCTATCCACACTCCACACCAACGATGCGCTCAGCACCATAACACGGCTGATCAACATGGGTATGGAGCCGTTCATGCTCGCATCATCCCTGAACGCCGTGGTTGCGCAGAGGCTTGTGAGGACCATCTGCCCGTCCTGCAAGCAGGAGGCGGACCTGCCGAAGAATGTTGCTGAGATGATCAAAAAAAGAGGCTTCGATTTCGATAAGGTATACATCGGCAAGGGATGTTCCAAGTGCAGACGTTCGGGGTTTTTGGGGCGTATAGGTCTCTATGAACTGGTGGTTGTCAATGACCAGTTGAGGGACCTGATCACATCCAACCCATCCATCGTGAAGCTGAGACGGTACGCCTCCGAGAATGGGATGGTCAGCATGAGAAGCGACGGTCTGGAGAAGGTCCGCGAGGGATTGACCTCGATCGATGAGGTGTTGAGAGTGAGCGAGGACACGTACTGATGCTTCAGGATCAAAAAACCGGATTGTCTTCCCTTGAGCGGGAGAAGGACAGGAACGTGTCCGGGTGGCGGAGCGAGAGCAGTAACGCATCATCGCCGCGTACGGATGAAGCGGCCGTGGCCGCCCCGAAAAAGCAGAACCGCGGTTACAAGATTCCGAAGAAGGATCTCATCTATTTCGTAAGCCAGCTTTCGATAATGTTCGAGACCGGCCTCAACCTTCTTACAGCGCTGGATTGCCTTTCAAGACAGGCGCGGAACCCTGCGCTGGGGAAGCTGGTAGAGGACATCAGGAACGCGATCAGCGAAGGGCTGCCCCTCTGGGTGGCGATGAAGCGGCATCCAAGGGTTTTCAGCCCGGTCTGCGTCAGCATGGTAAGGTCGGGTGAGGTGTCTGGAAACATGGCGGAGGTGCTGGGGCACCTCGAGGCCTTCCTTGAACGCCAGGAGAACATCCGTGTCCAGGTCAGGTCGGCGCTGAGCTATCCCGTGTTCATGTTTTTCATGTCAATTTGTGTGCTTGTTTTTCTGCTTACCTTCGTTTTCCCGAAGTTCGAGGTGATGTTCGCTGACAACAAAGGGTCTCTTCCCGCTCCTACCAAGTTTTTTCTGTGGTTGAGCGGGATCATGTGCACCTACTGGTACATCCTGCTTCCCGCCGTGCTGGTTCTGACTGCAGGAGCTGTCTGGTGCTGGACCAGAAAAGAGATAAAAGATCACATCGACCACTGTCTGCTGAAGGTTCCGCTTCTGAGCGACCTTATCACCAGGATGTCCCTGTCGAGATCGTTTCACACTCTTGCCATCATGCTTGGCGGCGGCATCCCGATTCTCGATTCGCTGAACATGGCAAAGGAAGTCTCGGGCAATGTTGTTTTCAACAACACCTGGGGCGGCGTGGCGCATGCCGTGGAAAACGGACGTGATCTGTCAGAGCCGCTGCAGAGGAACTCTTACATACCACCCTCGGAGGTTCAGATGATCTCCATGGGGGACAGATCAGGGAAGCTTCCATCTGTTCTTGCAAAGCTCAGCAAGCGTTACGAGAAGGAAATCGACTTAGCGGTGAAGAGCCTGATCCAGTTCGTGGAACCGGCGCTTATCGTTGGCATGGGTTTTCTCGTCGGAATGATAGTTCTGTCCCTGATTCTGCCAATTTTCGCCATGTCCCGCGCCCAGTGACAAGCGGCGGCACTTCAGGAAAGTTAATGTTTTTTCTTGCTTTCCTCATGGATTGATACTAGATATTTCCATTGCGTGAACCGATAGGATGTCCTATCGGTTTTGGTTTTTTGAGAATGGACCAAAACATGGCTGAAAAGGCGAAAACGGATCCGTTTAAGGGTTGCCCCGAATTCGAGCGGCCGATTCTTGAGCTGGAAGCGAAGATCAAAGATCTTGAAGGCCTTGCTGACACCACGAACACGGATTTTACCAGGGAGCTTTCGTCACTGCGGGATCTCAGGGACAAGATGGTGGACAAGATCTATTCCGGGTTGAGCCCTTGGGACAGGGTCAAGCTTGCCCGGCATCCGCAGAGGCCATTGACATCGGATTACATTGACCTGATCTTTGAAGATTTCTTTGAGCTGCGAGGGGACAGGGTTTTTTCGGATGACAGGGCAATCGTTACCGGTTTTGCGAGGCTTGGGAACCACAAGGTTTTTCTGGTGGGGCACAGGAAGGGGAGAACCACCGAAGCCAGGATGGGCTGCAACTGGGGATGCGCTCATCCGGAGGGGTACCGCAAGGCCATGCTGAAGATGAAGCTCGCCGAGAAGTTTAAGATCCCAATCGTTACCCTCATCAACACGCCAGGCGCCTATCCCGGCATCGGTTCGGAGGAGCGGGGGCAGGCAAGCGCGATAGCCAAAAACATTCTCGAAATGTCGCTTCTGACCGTTCCTGTCATCAGCGTGGTGATAGGCGAGGGAGGCAGCGGGGGAGCGCTGGGGATAGGGGTTTGCGACAAGCTGTTGATGCTCGAGTATTCCTACTATTCTGTAATTTCCCCGGAGGGCTGTGCCGCCATCTTGTGGAAAAACGGCGATATGGCGCCAAAGGCAGCGAGCGCCCTGAAGCTGACCGCAACCGATCTCCACGGGTTGAAGCTGGTCGACGAGATCGTGAAAGAGCCCCTCGGCGGCGCGCATCGCGATCCTTCCAAGATGGCTTTTGTGCTAAGGGACCGGATCTTGAGATGCATGAGAAAGCTGGAAAAGATGTCTCTGGATGAACTCCTGGATGCACGCTACAAAAAATACAGAAACATCGGAAACCTTCCCTCCAGCAGAAACAATATCTGATAACCTCTTGTAAAAAAAGAGGTTATGCAAGCTTGTGTGTTCGATATGGGTTTGTTGCCGGCATATTGTTCAGTCATTTCCATTGAGCTCAAACACATTACCACCTCGGACGTAACATGATCATTAGCCTATGTTTGACAGTAGATGGGGAAACAAAAACTACTGGTGGAATCCTTGGACAACGGACGATATCCTTGTACAGCAGAGAGCGGAGAGCGACAATTGGGAACGGTATCCTTGATTCGCAAAATGCCAGACGCACATGGACGTTTCATGACGGAATCCAAGAGTGACGGCGAAATAATCCAGGCCTGCCAGAAGGGTGACCAGGCAGCTTACACGGAGCTTGTGTCCAGGTACCAGGAAAGGGCTTTCTGGGTCGCATACAACCTTCTTGGAAACATGGACGAGGCAAAGGATACAGCGCAGGAAGCCTTTATCCGGGTCTATCGCGCCATCGACCGGTTCGACTTCAACATGAACTTTTACACCTGGCTTTACAGGATAGTTACCAACCTGGCGATCGATCATCTGCGTAAACTCAAAAAAAGAAGACACACCTCTCTGGATGGACTCGAAGAAGTGATCAGGGACCCCTCCGCTGAGCAACAGCCTTCCTTCAGGCAGGAGAGGGAGGAAAAAAAGAATACCGTGAGAGAGGTCCTGAAAAAGCTCCCTGAGAAGTACAAGACCATGCTGGTTCTGAGGGATATCGAAGGGCTTTCCTGCAGGGAGATATCGTCCATTATCAATGCCACTCATGCCACGGTGCGGTGGAGACTGCATACGGCAAGGAAGCTCTTCAAGGAGAGGTGGGAGATGGAGCAGAGACAGTTGGAGAGTGACAGGAAGCCGTGAATACAATCGAGAACGGGCGGTACAGGCTGCGTCTCGAGGATAAAGAGACAAACATCAATGACCGCCGACGAAAAGGATGACGCTCATGAGCTGCAACAAGATTGTTAAACTACTGCCCCTTTACATCAGCGATGATCTCGGCAAAAGCGAACTTTCGGTCGTCGAGGCGCATCTCAGCGAATGTCTGAACTGTTACAGGGAGTACCAGGCATACCTGAAGTCGCTGCGCAGCATGAAAAGGCTCGTGGAGAAGCCGGAGCTTTCTCCTGTACTCGATGGTTTCACAGATGAAGTGATGAACCGGATCGCGCATGATGCCGGCGGGCCCAAGGCCAAGGTTCCGCGCCTGGCTTACGCGGTGCTGCCGAGAGTACTGGCTGCAGCAGCCATGCTTCTGGTGTTCATCGGGGCGGCTTACTACCTGTCCGGGCCTGAAAACCCGTCTCGTCCCGACATGCCTTTGCCTTACCTCCCTTCGACCTCGGTCGACTACAGCATCCCCGGATCGATGGGCGGGCTTCAGCCCGGCGTCAACCCTGTTCCGTTTTACATTGGGCGGGAAGAGCTGATGAAGAGGTTCGGGTCGATGGAGGACGATGTTATTCTGACTCCAGTGCCACAGCGGTTCCCAACTGTTCAGCCCGTGGGATACTCTAGGGATTTTTGATATGCCTCAGTCCGGAATCCGGTGCGCCCCGCTGCTTCTTTTGCTGTTTCTTTTTCAGCTCTCCGAGAGCGCTTCTGCGCAGCTCCTGCAAGAGATCGAGAAGGAGTTCGAGTCCATGGCAACGGCGGCTGTACGCAGCTGTGTCAAGGTCGATGTTGTTCAAAAGAAAGATGTCGAGGATCTGGAGCTGGGCGCTGATGGCGCAAGAGTCAAGCGGCTCATGATCGCAAGAACGACATCGCTTTCAGGTTTCCTGCTCGATAACAGCGGGCATGTCGTGACCCTTGGCGACACGCTCGACGGAGCGGTCAGGGTTCGGGTCACGCTTTTTAACAAGGGGAAAACAAGAGTTTTCAAGGCTGATGTTGTGGGGTTCAATCTCGACTACAACGTGGGATTGCTGCGGATCCGGGGGGACGTGGATATTGAAGCGCCGCCCCTTGGAGACTCGGATTCGATCCGCCAGGGCGCCCTCGTCATGGGGGCCGGCTATACCTATAACCTGGGCCCGTCTCCCTCCTGTTCGCTTGGAACGGTTTGCGCTGTTGACCGTTCCTTCAAAAAATTTCATGCCCACGGCGACTGCGTGGAAAACCTCCTTCAAGTCTCCTTCTCGATTCATAACGGGGAAACCGGGGGGCCCTTGATAAACACCTCTCAACAGGTGGTGGGGCTCATCCTTACATCGTACATGCCTTACTGCTCGGGCTCCCCAGGCGGGGGCGGAGGCCGTTTTTTCAGCGGGATGGGGCAGGAAGGGGTGACGGTTGCGCTTCCGATCAACCGGGTGAAGGAGGAGGTGGATTCGATTCTTGCCAAACAGGACGAGAACGGTTCCGTGTCTGAAGGCGAAAACGGACAGCCTTGGATTGGCCTGACAGCAATGGACTTCCAGGGCAAGGCCTTGAGAGAGCAGCTCAAGATTCCGGAAGGCGGCGTCCTTGTATCGAGCATCTACGAAGGTGACCCGGCTGACCTTGCCGGTATAAAGGAAAACGACGTGATGACCGTCTACAACAGCGTGTCGATAGAAGGCATTGATCATCTGAAAGAGTTGATCAGCGGATCAAAGGCGGGGGATCGAGTCGCGCTGGTATTGATACGGAAAGGAAAAGAGGTTCATGTCGAGGTCCTGCTAGGAAAGCATTGATATCCGACAGGCGGAAGATATGTCGGACAGACCAGAAGATCGTTTCAAACCGGATAATAAGGAGTAATCTGATGAAAAGATCCATTCTTTTTACAGTGCCTTTTATGGCGGTTTTGTTCACGGTATCAGTTTCCTTGATCTATGCGGACGATCCCGAGAAGCCGGAAAAAAACAAGATCCAGGATGCTAAGGAAACACCCGGAATACATTCCTTGATCGAGGCACTGGGCGCAGAGCGGTTTGATGAGCGCGAGAAGGCCTACGAAGCTCTTAAGAAAAAAAGGGAGGAAGCCCGACCCCATCTCATCAAGGCACTGCAGAGCGAGGATCCCGAGATCCGCTGGCGGGCGTCAAGGCTTCTTTCGCATCTCGACAGCATGAAGGTTGAACTAGAAGATGATGGCAGCGCCGTGGATCATGACATCTTCTCATTGGAGCGGCGGATCAAAGAGTTGAGAAGGATGATGCCATGGCCCGGGAAAGGTTTCGGCCGTTCGTTAGATGACATGCCTGATGTTGACCTGTTCTCGGGCCGGATTGAAGATTTAATGGACGACCTCTTCAAAGACTCTTTTCCTCGTTTTCGATTCAGGTTGTTGGATGACGAGCCTTTCAATGGGATTATGGATCGTTTTGAACAACTTAAGGACGAAGACGGTGTCATGCGGATGGAGATCAACGGATGCAAAGCGAAGTGTCATATGGAACGGTCCGACGAGAATGGACGTGAAAGCTGCACGATGGAGATCTGCGAAGACGGATCTGTAAAGGCAAGCGTTTCCAGGACCGATGAAAACGGCAAGAGCGTTGAACACATTTATGAATCGGACAGCATAGATGAATTCAAGAAGGATCATCCCGATATAGTCGAGAAGTTCGGCCTGGATGGTTTTACATTCGGATTCAATGTGCCCCGGTCGAGATTGGGGCGGTTACTTGATGAAGGAAGCAAAGGCTTCGATGAGAGGAGTTTGCAGGCTTTTATAGCGCCGGAACGTATCGAAAAGAGGAAAATGCTCGGTATCTATATCGATCCCAACGGCCCCGACACCGTTCTCAGAAACCAACTGGACCTCGAACCAGGCCAGGGGATAATCATCCAGAAAGTGCTTCCAGGTTCGTTTGCTAGTGAGATCGGCCTGAAAACGTACGATATCATACTGGCAGTCAACGGTAAATCTGTGGGAAGCGCCGATCAGATAGGGGCGGCGCTCTCATCTGTGGAGAGCGGGGATGAAGTGATGGTGACCATTATAAGAAACGGAGAAAAGAAGCTTATCAAGGGCAACTATTCATATGCCGAAAAGAAGCAGGTGTAAGAGCGCGGCATGGGCCGTAATCTTCGCTCTTCCTACGGTTCTTTATCCCTCAGCATCCTAAGCTGGCCGCAGGCTGACTGGATGTCCTTCCCTCTAGACCTTCTTACTGTTACAGGGATACGCGCTCCTTGAAGAGCCTTCTTGTAGGCCTGAACCCTGGCGTTCGCCGGGACCTCGAATGGGATGCCTTCCACCGGGTTGAACGGAATCAGGTTGACAGCACATTTGCGCCCGGACAGCAGCTCGACGAGCTTGTGGGCGTCCTCCAACCCGTCGTTTATTCCCTTCAAAAGCATGATCTCGAAGGTCGTGTCGCGGGTCGTCTTTGACCGGAAATCGTCGCAAGCGGCCATGATCTCCTTCAGCTTGATTTCGCATGTGGCGGGCATCAGGTGTCTTCGCTTCTCCTCGTCCGCGGTATGGAGGGAAACAGCCAGGTTGATCTGTAAGCCCAGGTCAGCCAGCTTGCGGATTCCAACAGGCAGGCCCATGGTCGACACGGTCATCCTGCGCGCCCCGATAGCCGCGCCCTCTTCATGGTTGAGTGTTCTTATCGCTCGAGAAAGGCTGTAGATGTTCATCAGCGGTTCGCCCGTACCCATGAAAACGATGTTCGTCAGGCGGTCCCGCATCTCTCCGGCCGGCAGCAGCACCTGTTCAACAATTTCTCCCGTACTGAGGTTGCGCTCGAAGCCGTTCAGCCCGCTCGCGCAGAACCGGCATCCGGCGGCACATCCGACCTGTGTTGATATGCACAGCGTTGTTCTTTTGCCGTCAGGGATCTTGACTGTTTCTATGTAGCTTCCGTCATCGAGCTGAAACAGGCATTTTGATGTTCCGTCCCGGCTCGTGACCTCCTTGGCCTTTTTCAGCCGGTATGGGGCGTATCTGCGGGCCAGCTTCTCTTTCAGGGCTCCTGGAACACCCTTGACATCATTCAGGCTGTTCGCACCGCGGCCGAATATCCACTTGTAGAGGATTTTTCCATGGAACGCCTTTCCTCCAAGCGATTCGGCCAGCTCAAGAAATTCATCCCATGACAGATCGGTCAGGTATCCGGGATGGTTCATTCGAAAAAGCTCCGCGTATCAGGTTGGTGCCTCGTTAAAAGCGTTGGTTTTTCAGGCGCTTTCGCGCTTCTTGCTGCTTTTCGAGTTTCTTTTCGGGTGGGTCTTGGACTCGGATTTCATGTTTTTGACCGGAACTTCCGTCTCTCCCCTGACGGTTTTCGCGGTGATGATGTACTTTTTACCGGCACCCTTGTCAGGAAGGTGGAACACGACATCCAGAAGGAGGTCCTCGATGATCCCCCTGAGAGCTCTCACGCCGGTTCCCCTGGAAATGGCCATCTTGGCGATTTCCGAAAGAGCCTCATCCTCGAACTCGATACTGCAGTCTTCCATCTCGAAATAGGTTTCGTACTGCCTGATTATCGAGTTCCTGGGCTTGGTCATGACCTCAACAAGATCTTTTTGGCCGAGCTCATTCAGCGTGCCGATAACCGCAAAGCGACCTATGAACTCTGGAATGAGGCCGTACTCGATGAGGTCCTCCGTTGCCACATGCTGCAGCAGCGTCTTGGGATTGACGCCGTTTTCGTCAGAGAGGTCCTCTTCAGAAAAAAAGCCGATGTTTCCCGTACCCACGCGGCGGCCGATGATCTCGTTGATTCCGGTGAAGGTACCGCCGCCGATGAACAGGATGTTGCTTGTGTCGACCTGGATGTAGTGTTGCTCGGGGTGTTTTCTCCCTCCCTGGGGCGGTACATTTGCCATGGTGCCTTCGACGATCTTGAGCAGCGCCTGCTGCACGCCTTCGCCGGAGACATCTTTTGTGATCGAGACGTTTTGAGATGTCCGCGCTATCTTGTCTATCTCATCCACGAACACGATCCCTTTCTGGGCGCTTTCTATGTTGTAGTTGGCTGACTGCACCAGACGCAGGATGATGTTTTCGACGTCTTCTCCGACATAGCCGGCCTCGGTAAGCGGCGTGGCGTCGCTCATGGCGAAGGGGACGTTCAGGAACTGGGCCAGTGTGCGGGCCAGGAGGGTTTTGCCGCTGCCGGTGGGGCCGATGAGAAGGATGTTGGTCTTTTCGAGTTCAATGCCGTTGTTTCGTGCCGGATGGGAGCAGACAAGCCGTTTGTAGTGGTTGTAGACCGCAACGGAAACGACTTTCTTGGCGTGTTCCTGGCCTATGATGTACTGATCGAGGTGCGCTTTTATTTCCGAGGGAAAGGGCAGTTTGTCATCAACCGAAAAAAGCGGCGCGTCCTGCTTTGTGGGCCCGGGAGCGCGTTGCGTTTCTTCAAAAAGGATCGTGTTGCAGAGCTCAATGCATTCGTTGCAGATGTAAATACCCGGCGGGCCCGCGATCAGGCTGGAGACCTGGCCTTTGGGCTTATCGCAGAACGTGCATCGTTCAGTGCTTTTGTTGCGTTGGTTGCGGCTCATCCATCCCTCGTGTTCATAGGGAAAGCGGTTCTACCACCTCGTCAACTATACCATACGCTTTGGCATCATTCGGTGACATAAAAAAATCGCGATCCGTGTCTTTTTGTACTTTCTTCAGATCCTGCCCCGTGTGCTTGGATATGATCTCGTTCATCGTGCCTTTCAGGTTAACGATTTCTTCGGCCTGGATGTTTATATCCACGGCTGTTCCGTGGGCGCCGCCCCATGGCTGGTGAATCATGATCCTGGAGTTGGGCAAGGAGTGGCGCTTGTCCTTGGTGCCGGCCATCAGAAGAACGGCACCCATGCTCGTTGCCTGGCCGATGCAGTAGGTTGCAACGTCGCACTGGACGAACTGCATCGTGTCATAGATTGCAAGGCCTGCTGTAATGTGCCCGCCGGGCGAGTTGATGTACAAATTGATGTCCTGGTTTTTCTTTTCCTTTTGGAGGAAAAGAAGCTGGGCAACCACGGCGTTGGCGACATGGTCATCGATTGCAGTCCCGATGAAAATGATCCTGTCTTCGAGAAGCCGGGAATAGATGTCGTAAGCTCGCTCGCCGCGCCCGGTTTTTTCGATGACATAGGGAATTGTGTAAAGTCCTTTCATGATGGTCTCCATTCCTGAACCGCCGAAACCTATTTTATGAACACAAGACGAAAGAAGGGAAACAACTCGAAAGTTATCAGCCGGATGATTGGCTTTCAGAGGACTGCTCCGGATCACCGTCTTTCTTTTCTGTTGTATCCTTTGGGCTTTCTTCGGCAATCCTGGCGCTTTCTCTTAACATCTCCCGTATTTTCTGGTTACGCATAAAAGAGCTGAGCCCGGCGGTCAAGTCGCGTTTTTCGTAGTAGCTCTTTACTTCCTGCAGGCTGAGGTTCTGCTGCCGGGCGATCACCTGTAGCTCGTTTTCGACCTCTTGGTCCGTAACGAGGATATTTTCCTTGTCTGCAATCTTGTCGTAGATGAAGTTGGCTCTAATGTTTCTTTCAGCGCCTTCCCGGTTCTTCTCTGCGAGTTTGGCCACTTCCTGCTCAAGCTTCTCGCCGGTAAGGCCGAGCCTCGTGAACTCCATTCTCATGTTCTGTTCCTGGTCGGAGATCTGCTTCATGAGGAGTTTTTCAGGAATGTCAAAGGTATGATTTTCGATGAGGAGATCCACAAGTTTTCTCTCGATCTCATCTTTCTGTTCCTTGTTCTTTTTTTCCAGGCACTCTTTCCGGACCTTTTCCCTCAGTTCTTCCACGCTTTTCATTCCGATTTTTTCGATTAGCTCGTCATCAACCTCGGGGAAAGCCACTTCCCGAATTTCCTTGATCTTGACCTGGATCTTTGCGGCTTTACCTCTGAACTCCTCAGGCACAAAGTGTGGCGGTATTGCCTGGATTTCGACTTCAACGAGATCTCCTGTTTTCTTCCCAAGCAGTTTTTCGATCTCCTTGCCCGCTTCGATTCCATCTATGATACCGAGGCTCATGTTGGCCTGTATTTCTTCCCGGGCAAGGTCGTCCTTTCCTTCGACCTTGTAGACGAGATCAACAGTTACATAGTGTTTTTTGTCCACGGGCTTGTCATCAACTGTTTTCAAGTAGGCGAAGCGCGACCTGATTGCCATGATTCCCTCGTCGATGTCTGAATCCGAAACCTCGGCAACATCAGCGTTTACCTCCAGCCCCTTGTATTCACCGAGTTCGAACTCGGGTCTGGTGGCTACCTCGAAAGCGAACTCCATAGAATTTCCTTGCTCCATTTCGATGGAGGATATGTCCAGATCCGGCTCCTCAACCGGTTCGAGATTATGATCCTTGATCGCTTCTGCGATGGCTTCCCTTACCAGGTTGACGCGCACTTCATCTTTGATGATGTCGCCGAACCTTTTGTTGACGAGCTTTTTAGGGACCTTGCCCTTTCTGAAACCCGGAAATGAAACGGAATCAGCCGTTTGTTTGAACGTTTTGTTCAGCTCTTCGTCGATCTTTTCAGGGGGAATTACAACCGAGACCTTGGATATGCATGTGCCGGTCTTTTCGATGTTGATCTCCATTACCATCTCCTGGGATAAAAATGCTTTTTACAGGCAGTGCTGAGGTTATTTCCTCATGGCAGCCCGCATGAAATGTTAGTTAAAGGTCCTCGCGCGGAACCGTTCACATTGGTTTATGAGCAGCGTGTTCGAACAAGACCGCGCATGTCCGACCGTATGCTCAAGTCGTATTTCGAGAGTTTTGATAAAAGATGGTTATTAACGGACAGAAAGGCACGAACGTCAAGGAAATAACCCGCATATTTCATCCTCTTCTGCTGCGGCACCGTAACCTGCACTGTGGCTGCGTTTCATGTCAGGAGACGATCCTCAACCTGTAAGAACAGGCCTGCGGTCGTCTCCTGACATGCGCCTTGCCACATCACAGTTTACAGCTACCTCGCGACGAAGAGTATGAAATAAGCGGTCAAGGGGTTAAACGATACTTTACTTGGGGAAAAGGTTATTTGTACGGCTGCAAAGTGCACAAAAAAACAAGGAGCGCCTGGCTGCCCCTTGTTTTCGTGTTTTGATTAAATCAGGACGTGACTCGGGCAGTTCCTGAAAAGGATCAGTTCTGTACTTTCTTTTTTCTTTTCCTGCAAAGGGTTATAACGGCGATCCCAGATCCGACAAGAACCAGAGTGGATGGTTCTGGAACCGGCTGCTGGTTGTCTCCGGACTGGTTGTCGCCTCCAGGCTGGTAGTCGTCTTCAGGGTTGCCGCTACCACTGCTCTGGTTCAGATTATCGCCCTCGTTTTCCTCATCGTCCTCGCCCTCCGAACCCTGACCGTCATCGGTCAGATCATCCATGGGATTGGAGTCTGTCGGAGGATCGTTCGGCATGATCGGCGGATCAGGATCGACTGACGGCTCCGGGCTTTTTTCGTTGATGGTCCCGTTACCTCCACCGCCACCGCCGGATCCGCATCCGGCAAACAAGATGATGCATGCGGTGAGGCAGCAGATGATAGTTATTTGAAGTTTCATGACCCCTCTCCAATTATGATGGATAAAATACTCTGATAAATGAACATATAAGAATTAAGTCTTGTAAACCCTTTCAGACTTGAGTACTTACATATTAGCTCAGATATCGGCTATGTCAAAATTAAGCATTAACGATTATCAATAACATTATCTCGGTTACCTTATAACTCGTTTATATCAATGCGATTAGGGCTCTATTTTATTTAATTACAAAAAGAGATATTTTGGGTTTTACGTAACGATTAACACTGTTTTTCAGCCCACCGCCATTTGCCTGTCAGTGGATGATTTTTGAATGTACAAATTTTTTATTGCCTTCCGGTACATGATCTCACGGCCAATTTCCCTGGTTTCCATTATCGGGATATTCCTGAGTGTGGGGGCCTTGATAGTGATTATCTCGGTCATGAGCGGATTTTTAAGGGAAACCAAGGCTTTCATTCGCGGGACAATGTCCGATTTTGTAGTGACACCGATTCGCTCCATGCACCGGGTAGGTGATGAGGTTGTATATAAAGAAGCCCCATCTTTCGAAACCCTGCGCAGCGCTATCAAATCCGTGACTGGTGTTTCAGGCGTTGCTCCACGTTTTGTACGACCCGCCCTCGTAACCCGCTCCGACGGGATCGATCCGTATAAAAACAGCTCTAAGTTCAGCGACATGAACTTCACCAAAGCCCTCGGCATCGATCCCGAGTACGAGAGCGAGGTGAGCCGGATCAAGATGTTTTTAACGGAGCTCGATTTGCCTTCACACTGTGTGGATCGTGTGGATGATCCTTTTTACATCTCGAAAAAGTGGAAGAGCCCCATGCTTTATTCCAGGGATTATCCATCGATTCTCATGGGCGAGGACAAGTTCGTGCGCCTTGGGCTCGAAAAAGGCGCTGTTGTCACCCTGGCCACGCTCGACACGAAAACGCTGAAGGATTCGCTGGACAAGGGCAGTGACATCAAGCCGTTCGAGCAGAAGTTTTTCGTGGCCGGGGCGTTCAGAAGCGGCAACCACCAGTTCGACATGGAGTTCGTAATAATCGATATGCAGGCCGCCTGGGACTGGGTAGGGTGTGAAAACGAGGTCAGTGAGATTTACGTTGCCTGCAAGGAAGGCGCATATGATGCGCGCGGCCCCGAGATCCAGGCCGGGATCAGTAACGCCCTGATGGGAAAAGGGCTGGATGCGATCGTGGAGTCGTGGGAGGAGCGGAACGCCATCTTTCTGGGAGCTGTCGAGAACGAGCGCACCATACTTGGCGTCATTCTTGCCTTTTTCATCATCATTGCCACATTCAACGTGTACGCCACGATTTCGATGATGGTTACGGACAAGACCAAGGACATTGGCATCCTCGTTTCCATGGGTGCCACCTCATTCGGGATCATGGGAACCTTTGTGGTCTGCGGGCTTTTCATGTGGCTCATCGGCTCTTTGCTGGGCGCTGTGGCCGGGTTCTTTTTCGCGGACAACATAAACGCCATCAAGGACTTCATTGAAAACACCTTCGGTATACAGGTATTCAACAAGAATGTTTACAACTTCAGGGAAATACCGGTGGAGATCAGCCCCACCTTCATCGGCATCATCATTGCCTGTACCTTTATGATTTGTTTTCTGTTCTCCCTGCTTCCGGCTTTGAGAGCGTCCTGGATGGATCCGGTTAAGGCTTTACGCCATGAATGATGTCATATTCGAAGCTGAGCAGATAAAAAAGAAATACACGCTGGGCGGCCAGACCATGAAGATCCTCCGCGGGGCCGGGCTCACCATACGAAAAGGTGACATGCTCGGTATCGTGGGCGCGTCCGGAGCGGGCAAGTCGACCCTGCTGCATATCCTTGGGCTTCTTGACAGGCCGGATTCAGGTATGATCTCTTTTCAGGGCGAGGCGATCAATTTCAGCGCGCGCCTTCGAAACGCAAGGCTGAGAAACGAGCGTATAGGATTTGTTTTCCAGTTCTATCACCTCCTGCCCGAACTCACGGCGCTGGAGAATGTGCTTTTGAGGCCGATGCTGGGATACGGAGTGTTTTCCTGGATAAGCAGCCGTAAAAAGGCGCGTGAAGAGGCCGAGGAACTCCTGACATCTCTCGGGCTTGGCGAAAGGCTCAGGCACAAGCCTTCTCAGCTTTCAGGCGGCGAACGCCAGAGGGTGGCCATTGCACGGGCCCTCATATCAAAGCCGGACCTGCTTTTCTGTGACGAGCCCACCGGCAACCTGGATGAACGCACCAGCGACACTATCGTGGATCTTCTGTTCCACATCAACGAGGAGCGGGAGCAGACAATGGTGCTCGTGACACATAACGACAAGCTCGCGTCGCGTATGCCGGTTCTGATGCACCTTTCAGGAGGGCTCCTGAGCAAGGTGTGATCGGGTGGCCGCGAAGGCCGTTTGGAGGGCCGGGATCTACCCCGACCAGAAGAGGACGGCGTGGAAGCCGTCCCTCCTGCTACTTCAACCCCACCGGCGGGTCCAGTATTTCCTTCATGACAACGGCTTTTCGAAGATCCTTCAGCGAAAGCCGTTGAAATTCTTCAAACGACATCTTGCGGCCGTAGCCCATTTTCCCCCTTCTCCGCTGGCTCGCCAGGGCCTTTTCCATCCGGTCAGCGCGTTTTTTCTCGGCCTTGTCAAGCTGCTGCTTGCTTTTCGATTTTCCCGAGGAGATGGCATAAGCATCTTCGGGTTCGGTTTCATGTTGCTGCTCCGTCTCTATCCAATACTCATCCTTTTCAACGGCAGCAGCGGATCCGGGCCTTTTATCAGGCATCGCGCGGGAGGTCGGACGCTTTGGCGGCTTCGCCTGCATTTCAGAGGCATCCGGCTCCGCGTCAAGCAGCTCGAAGTCTGAATCAGGAACCTCTTTTACCGGTTGAACAGCAGGTTTCTCAGCCCTTGCCGGGCGCGGAACCTTCTTGGCCCCGGCCCCGGTCTCTCCCACCACCTCTTCAAAGAACCGGCGGACCTTCTCTTCCATTGAAGGCCCGGGTTTTTTTCCGGTGGACCCCGGGAGCTGCGAAGTGCCCAATTCCGGCGGCCGACCCGATTTCGCGGTTTTCTTGAGCCGCTTTTTGCCTAAAAGAAGCGGCAGTACGACGAATGCGATCAGGATGATCACATTGAGGTTGTCTGTGAGAAAATCTCCTAGATCTCCCATGGATTATTCGTCTTTCTGGGTTTCATCTTCGCCGGCGATCGCACCGCGCATGTGCGTGTCGGCCTGGATGTTCTTGTAGCGCATGTAATCCATCACTCCGAGGTTGCCCTGCTTGAAAGCGTCCGCCATGGCAAGGGGCACCTGGACCTCCGCCTCAACGACCTTTGCCCTGTTCTCCATGACCCTGGCCTGCATCTCCTGCTCCTGGGCAACAGCCAGTGCGCGGCGCACCTCGGCCCTTGCCTGGGCAACGCGCTTGTCAGCCTCCGCCTGGTCGGTCTGCAGCTTGGCTCCGATGTTTTCGCCGATGTCCACATCCGCGATGTCGATGGAAAGGATCTCAAAGGCTGTTCCGGCGTCGAGCCCCTTGTTCAGCACCACCTTGGAAATCGAGTCCGGGTTTTCGAGCACCAGCTTGTAAGTGTCCGATGAGCCGATGGTGGTCACGATCCCTTCGCCCACGCGCGCGATGATCGTCTCTTCCGTGGCCCCGCCCACGAGCCTCGAGATGTTGGTGCGTACGGTCACCCTGGCCTTTGCAAGCACCTGGATGCCGTCCCTTGCAACGGCCGCGATCGACCTGCTCACCTTGGGGTTCGGGCAGTCGATGATCTTCGGATTGACGCAGGTCTGCACCGCCTCCAGCACATCACGGCCCGCAAGGTCGATGCCCGTGGAAATCTTGAAATCGAGGCTTATGCCGGCGCGGTCCGCTGCGATCAAAGCGCTCACCACCCTCATGACGTTTCCGCCGGCCAGGAAGTGTGCTTCGAGGTCTCTTGTGGCTATGGCGCTCAGGCCCGCCTGCACCCCCATGATCTTTGCGCGTACTATGATCGAAGGGTTCACCTTTCTCAACGACATCATCAAAAGCTGGAGCAACCCTACCTGGGCCTTGGCCAACACCGACTGGACGTAGAGTCCGATGTACTTGAAGAGGAAGATCATGAAGATCAGGAGTATCAGGCCTACAAAGGCCAGGAGAACGATGAGTAGCGGGTTGATCTCCGCAAGATGAAGGAATACCATTTTACCCTCCCTGAATTAGGATTTTCGAATCAACATTTTTGCTGTAGATGTTCTGTTTATTCGTTCGGTTGATTTCATACGGCCGGATGCCGTGAAACCGGCCCCGGGCTGCAGGTATGAACAACACTTCGGTCTTCTTGTTAAATCCAATCATCGATCCTGTATCAAGGTTTCTTTTCGCTTGCCTCTACAACGACCCTGTTCCCCTCGATCTTGACAACGCGGATGGCCGTGTCCTTTTCGATAATCTCTCCGCGGGTCACGACGTCCACCCTTCTGTTGTTTATGCGCGCGATTCCTGTGGGATGTAGCTGCGTGTACGTTTCGCCTTCAAGACCGTTCAGCTCCTCAAGCCCTTCCTCCACCGCCCGCGCTTCCTGCGGGTTGAATGTCGGTCCTCCCACTGTGAAGTGCTTGCCAAGAGGTGTCTTGGGGAACATCTTCAGCGCGGTCAGTATGATGGTGGGGATGAGAACGAAGCTGATGATGATATAGGCAAGAAACAGCCCCCCCGGGTCCTCGATGCAGGCAAGCACCCCGCCCCCGATGATGGAGGCTGCGGCGAGAATACCGAGCATGCCCAGCGAGGGGATGAAAACTTCCAGAGTGATTAACACCAGGCCCAGCGCCAGCAATCCGAAAACGTAAAAGGTAGTCAAGGCTGTTTTCCCTCACACTTTCGTACAAAGATGAAGTTACCCGTTATTCTTATTACCACAACGCCTTCACCGAGCTCGATGAGATCTCCTTCCGACTGGGCATCCAGCAAAGCCCCGTTGATCATCACCTTACCCGAAGGCCTCAAGAATGTATGTGCCACGCCCCGGTCACCCACGGCCAGTGCGAGATCCGGCTTCACGTCATCGATCGCCCCTGCCGATCCATGAAGCTCGTTTGGCCGCCCTCTTGTGTCGAGTATGAAACGGTTGAGAAAAGGAACCCTCGGCAAAAACTTCGTGAGAACGATCGTGGACACCAGCACGGCTATGACAGCGATGCTCAGGTTGACGATGTTATCCTGGAGAAGTTCCGTTTCCCAGGGAGTCTCCGGCAGGATGAACGGCTGGAATGACAAAACCAGGCCCGCGCCGATCATGATGGCGCCCAGGATGCCTGTTATGAAGGTTCCCGGTATGACGAAGATCTCAACCGCCAGGAGCCCGCCTCCCAGGATAATCATCAGGATCTCGGTCACTTCCGCCAGTCCGGCCAGCCACTTGCTCAAGAACAGGATGGCCAGGCAGGAAAGCCCAAGTATGCCGGGGATGCCGAAACCCGGAATCTGGTATTCAACGAAAAGCAACACCAGCCCCGCGATCAGCAGGAGGAGATATATGGATTCGATGAAGCTGACCAATTGTTCCGACCAACTCGGCCCCACCACTTGAAGCTGGCCGGGTTCGATCCCCAAGCTGCTCAGCAACTCTTCCCTCGATTCGCGTATGCCGTCGATGAACTTCCATTCTTTGGCCTCGCGCGCGGTCATGTTGAGAAGCTCGCCTTTTGCTGAAACAAGAGAGAACTCCTCCACCTTGTCCTGGCCGAGCCTGGAGACCGTTTCGTTGAACCGCCTGCGCGTCATGATTTTTTGCTCGATTTCGTTCTCAACGAGAACGGACACCAGCTCGATATCCGGATCTACCATCGCTTCGGCGATGTCGGGATTTCGCCCGGTCTCCACGGCCGTTGCCCTGAACTTGGCGCGCACGCTGGACTTTACCTTCCGCATCATGTCTTCCTGATCCTGGCCCAGGTCCTTGGGCAGCATCGGTATTAACGGCGCCAGGGGGTTGATGGAAACCGGTGTAGCGGATCCAATGTGCCCGAGATTTGACATGTAGATCGTGTCGCAGGCAATGGCAATCAAGGCCCCGGCTGAATCAGCGTCAACATTGATGAAGGCCACGGTTTCGAGGCCTTCGATCCGGTTCGCCTCGAAGACGAGGTCCCTGAGCTGCTCCATCAGCAGCATCTGTCCGCCGGGCGTGTCGATCTCGATTATCAGGTGGCTGGCCTGAATGGACTCGGCCTTATCGATTGCCCTGGCCAATGTCATGGGCATGGTTTCCGAGAGTTGATCCTTGAGAAGGAAAAGAACCGCATTGGGAGGGGTTTCCGGGGCGGCTTTGTCATCGTCGCGCAGCAGGGCTCCGGCAGGTGTGAATGACAGAATGAGGTATGTAAGTATGATTCTTTTCAACATGGTTCAGCTCTTGGTCTCAGTGTACCGATCAAAGCAGGTTCACACGGGCCATCAGCGATCTTTCGTTTTGAGCGGCCGGATGCCTTGCCTTGTTCCGGCACCTGACCTTCCTAAAGTGAATGTTTACCATAGTTTCGTGAATCAAATCAAGCTGTAAAGAAATAGCGTTTTAGCCCGCATGTTTCATACTCATCTGCTGCGGCACCGTAAACTGCGCTGTGGCTGCGTTTCATGCCGGGAGACGATCCTCAGCCTGTAATTAACAGGCCTGCGGTCGTCTCCTGCCATGCGCCTTGCCACAACACAGTTTACAGCGCCTCGCTACGATGAGTATGAAACATGCGGGCTAGTTCGTGAAAAAGGCGGATCCAGGGAACCTCTGCTCAAGGGAAACCGCATGACAGGCCGATAATAATTCGGGTACCCGTTCCGTGCAGTATGGCCCATATACTCGAATTGCGAATAGCTTTCAAATGTTTGTTTCTTTCGGTTTTTTTACAGGCCTGTCTCGCGTCTTTTCATTGGCGTACACGGGATGGCTCCATCTGGCGCAAAGCAAGGCTCTCCCGGATCGAGTCAACGCCCTCCAGAACAACTGGCCGTCCCCGGGCAGTGGGAGGAGTTCGGAGTACTACATTATTCTCATAATCGCCGCGGGGGCAGCAGCGGCTTTATGCCTGTCCCTCTGGATAATCGTGACGGCGAGAAAGCGGAGGGAGAGCAAGGCGCGTTCAATGGGGCTCGAGAATGTCCTGACCGGAGATGATAAGAAGATAGCGCGGATAATCGCCGTTAATGAGGGTGTCGATGCTGAAAAGCTTCTGAAATCAGCTAGGCTGTTCGATGAATTCGTTGGCTCCTACATAACGAAGTATTGCGCTAAAAAATCCGAACCGAACGTTCTCATTCAGAGACTTTATAACATCCGGAAAAAGCTGCCGCTGCCCGCTGCGGCAGCGGAGATCCAGAGACCCAGGCTATTCATGATCCCGCTTCTGGATGCTGTTGAGATCACCAACCTCCGCTTGAAAAGCAAAGGAAGCTGGATGTGCCGGGTGATCCAGAAGGACAGCGCAAGCCTCATTCTCCTCGGCTCCACAGGCGGCTTCTTGAAAACCTGGAATGCAGGGGACCAATTG
>CAZIUL010000046.1:0-20713 GCA_964542475.1 uncultured Phycisphaerales bacterium
AAACAGGGAATACAAACTTCGACCTAAACCACCGCGCCACATCTCGACTCTACTCCTCTTCTGCTGCGGCACCGTAAACTGCGCTGTGGCTGCGTTTCATGCCGGGAGACGATCCTCAACCTGTAAGAACAGGCCTGCGGTCGTCTCCTGACATGCGCCTTGCCACATCACAGTTTACAGCTACCTCGCTACGAAGAGTATGAAATAAGCGGGCTGGGATCGTTTCAAAAAGATAAAAATATGACAAGGTGGTGACACCAATGCGTGTCAGCACTCCTTCAGATCGGGAAGAATACCAAAGAAAAACAATTATATTGCCGGAATCGGTGTAATTTCAATAATGCCAAGCAGTTAAAAAATTACACTTTCTGTTGATCCTTTCCGGGCAATTTGCTATTCTGTCGTGTTGTAGGAAAAAGTGGCACAAAGTGGCAAGAGATGTCGAAACGGTGTAGCCTTGTTTATCGGTAGATTCAAACACAACCTGGATTCAAAGAACAGGGTCACTATCCCCAAGAGGTTCCTGGAGCAGGTCCGTAAAACGGGTCAATCCCAAAAATACTATATCACAAAAGGCATGGAAGAGTGCCTGTTCTTTTTCACCGAAGAGCGGTTCGAGGAGCTGACTCACCTGTTCAACAGCCTTACTTTGGCCAAGAGCAAGGTCAGGAAGTTCCTGCGGCATTTCTTTTCGTACTCGAACGAGGTGGAGCTTGACGGTTCCGGACGCATTCTGATTCCGGAACCGCTAAAAGAAGCCGCGGGCCTGAAAAAGGAGGTCTTCTTTCTCGGTGCCGGGGACCAGGTCGAGATCTGGGATGCGGATAAATGGACATCCCAGGAAAAAGAGCTGTCCGGCGAGATTTCGGAGATAGCTGAGGATCTTTTCTAATCCCAGAGACCTGAAAGCTATGGCCGGTGCCTCGCAAAAGGCGGGTTTGATGTGACGTTCTGGAAGGAAGCAGGGGCTGCCCCCTGATGACAACGGATGGGAAACCGCTGGTGGATGATGAAAAAAAAATCATTCATAAGCCTGTTTTGCTCGAAGAGAGCACATCCGTGCTCGGGCCGACCTCCAAGGGGGTATACGCTGACCTCACGCTGGGAGGAGGCGGCCACGCCGCAGAGCTTTTACGGCTTTCCCACCCCGGTGGCTTTCTTCTCGGGCTCGACCGGGATCCTTGTGTCCTGGATGGGGCAAGATACTCGCTCGATGAATACAAAAGCCGTGTTTGCATTAAACACGGTAACTTTAACAAAGCAGCAGAGCTTTTTAGCGACTATGTCGGCAAGGTCGACGGAGTGATCATGGATCTGGGTCTTTCCTCATTTCAACTGGATTGCGCGGACAGGGGGTTTTCCATTTTCAAGGACGGACCGATCGACCTTCGCATGGATACAACCCAGTCTTATACAGGGAAGGATCTGCTGAACAAGGGCAAGCGGGAAGATCTGCTCCGGGCCATCGGTGTATTCGGAGAGGACCCGAAAGCCAGGCGCATCGCAGATTCGATTCTCGAAGAAAGACAGAAGCGGCCCCTGATCAACACCTCGGATGTCAGGAACCTGGTCGAACAGGTGTACGGCAGGAAAGGCGGCAGGATCCATCCCGCAACCAGGACCTTTCAGGGGTTGCGCATTTTCGTGAACAAAGAGTTTGAAAGCCTGGCCGAGGGGCTCGACGCCGCTTTTGCGCTTTTGAAGCCAGGCGGCCGTCTCAGCGCGATCTCCTTTCACAGCGGCGAGGACAGAATCGTCAAGAACTTCATTAGGGAGCGCGCGGCTCGCAAGCAGGCCGTTGCTCTCAACAAGAAGCCGATCAGGCCCGGGCCTGATGAGATCAGGAAGAACAGAAGAAGCAGATCCGCCCTGCTCCGAGCCGCAGAAAAGCTATAGCTGGTTTTGCGCCGCCGCAGGTCCTGAACCCGGACGCGCGGTGTGGCGCCGGCTGCACGAATTGATTTTTGACTCGAGAAACGAGGTTGAAGGCTGCCGACCTTCTCAAGGGTCGTTTTCCTTATCCGATGCTGTCCTGGCACGGAGTCGGAGGAGCCTGGAACTAAAATGAAAACTTTACTGCTGGTGTTTTCTTTGTGTTCGCTTTTCGCCTTGGCCCTCATTACCGTCCGGCTGAAGACGAGGGAGGTTCTTGTAAGCTATGAGATCGCGGAACTCGAGGTGATCGAGGAGCTTATTTTCGACAGGATAGATTTTGATGTTTCCGATTTGGAACATAAGACCAGTGAAGTGTTTCTTCTCAACCGGGCCTTAGAACACGGCATAGAGCTCTATCTGGGCGAGTCGGAGGAGAATAGAATTTCTCTACTCGAACCCGGGGAGGCGGATGCACATCTAGAATAAAAGAACGATCAAGAACAGTTTTCTGATGAAGGAGGAGTCATGCTCCAGCGGTCCAGGGTACTCGCGGTTGCGACCCTTGGAGCAGTGTTCGTGCTCTTCATCGCCCTGGAAGCGCGCCTTTTCATCGTACAGATCGTCAACAAGCCAGACCGTGTCGAGAAGGTTCGAAACTACCAGTACAAGCGGATGGAAGTCCCGGTTCCCCGCGGGCGCATCCTGGATCGTAAAGGTGAGCTGCTTGCAGGTTCCATCCCGGCGCTGGAGGTGTGGGCCTTGACCAGGGATGTGGACAAACCCTGGACAGAGGAAAAAGACGAAAGAGAGGCCACAGCCGTGCTGCTCGCCCGCGTTTGCGGCTTGGATCCGGGCGACACATACAGGGCTCTCTGCGAACCGGGATACCGGCCCATCCACAGGAGCATCACGGATCCGGATGTCATGCTTGATCTCTATCGCCACAAGCGAAAAGGAGATCTGCGGGGGATCGATCTCTGCAAGAAGCACAGCCGGCGCTACCCCAACGGCGAGCTCCTCGGTCATGTAATCGGTTTCGTAAACCATGATATGCATGGGGTGTCTGGCGTGGAATCGCTGATGAACGCTTTTCTTGAAGGCAGGGGGGGATCGAGAACCGTTTGCCGCGACGGTGTACAGAATGTGATCTATACTCCGGATGAAAAGCAGGATCCCGGCATGCCGGGCGGAACCGTCTGTTTGACCATCGACACAGCGATCCAGTTTTTCGCGGAAATGGAGCTTGCGAAGGTTGAGACGACTTTCAATCCCAAGTGGGCGGCCGCCGTGGTTATAGAGCCGTCAACCGGTAAAATTCTCGCCGCCGCCGGCACACCCTCGCTCGACCCGTCCCATCCCGGCCGCGGAACCCAGGACCACTGGATCAACCGCGTTTTTTCCGCGCAGTACACGCCGGGATCGTCGTTCAAACCCCTGATCATGGCGATGGCGCTGGAGCAGGGGAAAGTGCGTCTTGACGAGAGTATAGACTGCGAGGGCGGACAATGGGTGGTTCGAGGGCGCCGCGTTACCGATGTCCATGTGAACTACAGGATGCTTGACCCGGAGGGGATTCTCATAAAGTCCTCGAACATCGGAATGTCGAAGATCGCGCTTCGGCTCGTGCCCGAGGCGACTCCGAAAGGGGGCCGGGCATTCAAGCCGATACTCGATATTCTGCATCTTCTGGGCTTCGGTAAGCGTCCGGGTATCCTGTCCCCGGCCCAGGAAGCGCCCGGCCAGGTTACGAGGCTTAAGGACTGGACCAGGATCTACACGCTGATTTCCATCTCCTTTGGGAACGAGATAGCGGTGACGCCGATACAGATGGCTTCAGCGTTCGCCGCAATGGTAAACGGAGGGATGTATGTTCCGCCGGCCCTGATCGAGCGCATGATCACCCCGGACGGCCGCGAGATCGAACCGCCGTCCGCCTTGCCGCACAGGATTTTTTCCGAGAGCACCTGCAACACCGTGAAGAAAATGCTCGTGCAGGTGGTGGAAAAGGGATCGGGCAAAAAGGCTCGTATCCCGTGTTTCGCTGTGGGCGGTAAGACCGGTACGGCCGAGAAACTGCCGGCGAGAACAGAGGTGACCTCTTCTTTTGTGGCCTTTGCGCCGGCGGACAATCCGGCTCTCCTTGTGCTGGTCGTTGTGGATGAACCCCATGGGATGCACTACGCAAGCCAGGTTGCCGCCCCTCATGCCGGCGCCATTCTTGAGCGTTCCCTTCTCCATCTGCGGGTCACTCCCCGGGGCGGGGATGGCGGCGTGTCTCAAGGGGAGGGCTGATAATGACATGCATCGAATCATCAGCTCTTGACAGGCTTTTGAGAAGTTTTGAGGTGAGAATGAAGCTCGATGATCTGCTACATGTGCTGCCAGCTTCCCGGATCATCGGTTCGGGAGGTACGGAGTTTTCAGGGCTTTCATACGATTCCAGGTCAACGGCACCCGGCGATCTGTTCATCGCAATCCGGGGCACCCGGGAGGACGGCACCGTATATGTGAATCAAGCACTTGAAAAAGGTGCTGTCGCGGTCATGTCCGACAGGGCCATCGACTCTTTGCCGCCGGTCCCCCTTGTTCTCGTGAAAGACGCACGCGGCGCAAAAGCCCGCGCGGCAGCGGCTTTTTTCAGGGATCCCTCACAGCGGCTCGACTGCATCGGTGTTACCGGGACCAACGGAAAGACAACGGTTTCCTACATGCTAAAACGCATACTCGAGCAGGACGGGCGATCCACCGGCCTGATCGGCACCATCTGTCACCATATCGGAATGAGAACCGTTCCTTCGCTCAACACTACCCCGGACCCTGTGGACCTGCAGCGCTTTCTGGCTGAAATGGTTGATGAAAACCAGGACGTGGCCGTGATGGAGGTGTCTTCACATGCCCTTTCACAGGCCAGGGTGGGTGCCCTTGCGTTCAAAGCCGGCGTGTTCACGAACCTTAGCCGGGATCACCTGGACTACCACATTACAATGGACGAATACGAGCGGGCAAAGAGCCTCCTCTTCGCCTCGCTTGCCCGGGATGCCTTTGCCGTGATCAACATGGACGATCCCGCCGCGGAAACGATGCGCAGAGCATGCGCGTGCCCGGTGATCCGGTACGGTTTCAAGCGCGGCCTGGATGTGACAGCCGAGCTTAGAAGAGTGGACATCGACGGTTTTTCAATGATTCTGAAAACGCCATCAGGGGACATCGATATCACGTCGCGCCTCCCCGGCAGGTTCAACGTGATGAACGCAATGGCGGCAGCAGCAACAGCAACAGCGATGGGGGTGCCGCTCACCGCGGTCAAAAGCGGTTTTGAATCGTTGAGATCCATAAAGGGGCGGATGGAGTCCGTTGACTGCGGCCAGGACTTTCGGCTCATAGTTGACTATGCGCATACTCATGATGCGTTGAGCAGCCTCCTTTCTCATCTGAAGCCCCTGACAAAGGGAAGGCTGATCGCTGTTTTCGGATGCGGAGGAGACCGTGACAAGAGCAAGCGGCCGATGATGGCCGAAGCGGCGACAAAGATGGCTGACCACACGGTAATCACCAGTGACAATCCCCGCTCAGAGGATCCCAGCTCCATAATCGATGACATCAGATGCGGTGTCGTGTCCGGAGCGAGCATGTCCGTTGAGCAGGACAGGAGGACGGCCATCGAGGAGGCGGTGCGCATGGC
This sequence comes from uncultured Phycisphaerales bacterium, assembly GCA_964542475.1. Classification (GTDB taxonomy): domain Bacteria; phylum Planctomycetota; class B15-G4; order B15-G4; family CAYZWU01; genus CAZIUL01. Next base: position 5,558 of record CAZIUL010000046.1, read on the forward strand.
AGGCGGGGGCGATATTGTCGTGATCGCGGGAAAAGGACACGAGGACTACCAGGTGTTGAAGGACGGAACCATTGATTTCGATGACCGCAAAGTAGCTGAAGAGGTGCTATGGAACTTATCTCGCTGAACGAAGTGGCGGAAGCCGTAAACGGAACACTGTATCCCAAGGAGGCCGGCAACCTGATCATACGAGGCATCTCAACGGACAGCAGGTCGCTGTCCAGCGGCGATCTCTTCGTGCCGTTGTCCGGGAAACAGTTCGATGGACACAGGTTCATCGGGCAGGCCGTGGAGAAGGGCGCAACAGCCTATATCACGGAGAAAAGCCTTTCCACCCGTGAGGGGGAAACCACGCCGGGCATCTGTGTGAAGTCAACAACCGGTGCGCTCATGAATCTGGCGAGCCGTTGCAGGAAAAGAAGCTCCGCCACAGTGATCGGCGTGACCGGCTCGAACGGGAAAACGACCACAAAGGATCTTCTCGGCCAGGTTCTGGAAGATACCGGCAACGCCGTCTATTCCGAGAGGTCGTTCAACAACTTCGTAGGGCTTCCGGCAACCATATTCAGGATCGAGAGCGATACGGAGTACCTCGTGCTCGAGATGGGCACAAACAGCCCCGGTGAGATATCCGCCTTGACCGATGTTGCCGCACCCGAGATAGGCATAATAACCAACATCAGCTTCTGCCACCTGGAGGGGCTCAAGGACAGGGAGGGGATCGCGCGCGAAAAGGCGTCGCTCCTTGCCGGACTTCGCGGGAGGCGCCTTTCCGTGCTCAACCAGGACGATCCGTATATCGATCTCCTGGTGAAATATGCGCCCGGTCCGGTTGTGACCTACGGCATCTGTCGCAGGGCGGACTACACGGCAATCAACATCGACGTTAACGTCAACGGCGTGTCGTTCGATGTTGCGGGGACAAGGTTGAGCCTGAGTCTTCTTGGATTTCACAGCATTTACAACGCCCTTGCCGCATTCGCCTGCGCAATGGAGCTCGGCCTCGACCCGGATCGTACCGCTCGAATTTTCAGTGAGTTCGAGGGGCCGCCGATGCGCCTGAAGCCGGTGCGGCACGGCTCCCTGCTGGTGATAAACGACACTTACAACGCAAACCCGGGGTCCATGGAGTCAGCCATCAAAACCTTTTCTGTGCTGCCCGGTACAGGCCGCAAGGTTGTGGTTCTCGGGGATATGCTCGAGCTCGGCGAGCAGTCCGATCATCTGCACAAAGAGGTGGGAGGCCACCTCAGCTGCGGTGATTTCGATCTCGTTGTGGCGGTGGGAAAGCGTGCCCGCGGATTCCTCAGCGGAGCGGAGGAGCGCGGCTTCGAGCAGGAGCGGTTTGTTTTTTTCGAAGACACCGATGAAGCGGTCGATCGTTTTCCCGGAATGCTCAACCGCAACGATTCGATGCTGATCAAAGGTTCGCGCCAGATGGAGCTCGAGCGGCTGGTGGACGCTGTTTTGGAAACGGATTTCTGAACATGTTTTTTTATTTTCTCTATCCTTTGAAAGATGATTGCGGAGCGTTCAACATATTCCGCTACATCTCATTCAGGTCCACGATGGCGGCGATCACCGCGTTTCTCATAAGCGTGCTGATCGGTCCGTATCTGATCCGTTTGTTGAAGAGGAAAGGGATCATCGAGAAACAATGCGCGACCGGCTCCGAGAAGCTGGACGAGATGCGAAAAAGCAAGCCCGTGGTGCCGACAATGGGAGGAGGCATGATCCTTCTGGCCATCCTCGTTTCGGCTCTGTTGTGGGGAAGGCTGGACAACCGTTTCATCCAGCTCGGGATCCTGGGAACGATCGCGTTCGGCATCATAGGCTTCATCGACGACTACATCAAGCTCGTGTACCCGCACAGAAAAGGGTTGAGAAGCGCTGCGAAGTTTTCGCTTCAATTCGCCGTGTCTTTTTCTCTAGCCCTTGCGGTGCTTGTTTATTTCGACCGCATGGGGGATCCGGGGCTTTTTCGCCTCTACATTCCGATAGGCAAGGAGCTATTCATCAGCCTGGGTCTCTTTGGCGGCGTCGGGCTCTTTCTTTTCGCCCTCCTCATGATCATCGGGACCTCCAACGCGGTCAACCTGACCGATGGCCTGGACGGGCTTGCAGCAGGTTTGATGCTCATCACAACCGTTGCCATGGCTGTGGTCTGTTACATAACCGGAAGGAACGACTTTTCAGAATACCTGCGCATATTCCATGTGCAGGGAAGCGGTGAGCTCACGATTTTCTGCGCCACAATGGCCGGGGCTTGCATGGGTTTTCTCTGGTTCAACTGCAACCCGGCCCAGGTCTATATGGGCGACACCGGAGCCCTTTCGCTGGGCGGTCTTCTGGGGTACATCGCGGTGGCCTGCAAGCAGGAGCTGCTGCTTTTCATTGTTGGCGGAGTTTTTTACTTCGAGGTGTTGTCCGTGGTCATGCAGGTGGCTTCCTGCAAGCTGCGGAACGGGAAGCGCATCTTTCTATGCTCCCCGGTTCATCATCATTTTCAGTATCTGAACTGGAGCGATTCGAAGATTGCCGTGCGTTTCTGGATAATAGGTACGATTCTGGCCATTTTTGGGCTTTCTACGCTGAAGATGCATTAGAGGGAGCTGAGATGCTGAAGGAGGAGTTTACTCCCAAGGAACAGATGGAGCGCTCGGCAAAGTGGGTGCTCGGAACGGTTGCTGTTCTCCTGATGCTGGGCATGGTGATGGTCTACAGCGCCAAAACCATCAAGTCTGCCAGGCTGGGAGGGGATCCGTTCAACCCGCTTTTTTCACATGCGGTCAAGGTAGGCATAGGGATTGCCGCCATGCTGGTAATGATGCGGATAGATTACCGGTCGCTTGGCAGGCATTACGGGAAGCTGTTGATAATAACACTGGTAGTCCTGCTCCTAGTGCTTGTTCCCGGGATCGGCGCCAGGATCAACGGGGCAAGGCGGTGGTTCCTTTTGTCCGGGGTCATGGTGCAGCCGTCAGAGTTCGCCAAGCTTGTCTTGATCGTGGTGGTATCAAGCGTAGTCGTCAAGGCGGGAGAAAACATAACACTGTTTTTCAAAGGCCTGGTCCCGCCGCTTATAGCCTGTGTTCCTGTCTGTGCCCTTATACTGGTTGAGCCGGATTTCGGGACAACGGTCATCGCCGGATGCTTGACCGTGACGCTCATGGCCATAGGCGGGGTGTCGATTCGACAGCTTGCGATGTTCGTCGGCGGCACAGCACCGCTTCTCATACTTTTCACCCACATGAGGCTGGGCCATGTGGGGAGCCGGCTGAGCGAGTTCATGAATCCTGCCGAGACAGGTCAGGCGGGATTTTCATTGATGGCCATGGCGTCCGGCGGCTTCCTGGGAACCGGCCTCGGGGGAAGCTTCTGCAAGCTGAACTTTCTTGCCGAGTGTGAGAGCGACTTTATCTTTTCCATCATCGGAGAGGAGCTCGGGTTCTGGGGCGCCTCCATGGTGATCGCGCTCTTTGCGGTTCTGATCTACCACGGAATCAGAATCCTTCTCGGCATCAGAAACCGTTTCGGATTCATGCTGGCCACGGGCATTTTGCTTCTTTTGTCGGCGCAGGCCCTGGTCAACGTGGCTGTTGTTATCGGCATGGCGCCGACAAAGGGGCTGCCGCTGCCTTTCATCAGCTCAGGGGGCTCATCGCTCATCGCCTTGATGATGGCGGTTGGCCTGTTTTTGAACATCGCTGGAAAACCTGATTTGTCATCGGAGAAAATCAATGATGAATTTTTCGAAGCGAAGCTATTCAGAATCGTTACAGCCTTCAAGTCGTAGCACACAGGAGAGAAAAATGATCAGTGATCTGGAAAAGTACGGGCTCGTGGCGCTTACGGTTGTCATCGTCCTCATAGTATTCATCGCGATAAACGACTCGCAGGACGAATCGGATCCCATGCTCAATGGGGTTGTTTTCGACGACAGCCTGAATAGCGAGATCCAAATCGAATCAAAACCGCTTGAAGAGATACCCGAGGTTGTTGTGTTGGAAGACACGGAACAGGAGCGGCCCAATACGCGCGCCCCGTTTAACTTCATGGAGGAGACGGTGAACTACCCCGGGTCGCCGTCCGCCGAACAGGCCGCGGCGGGAGGGGCATCGCCAAAGCCGCTTCAGGGTGGGGAGATCTACACGGTCCGCAAGGGTGACAGCCTGTCGCGGATAAGCTCCGCCTACTACGGTTCCCCGATCCATTGGAAGCGGATCGTTGATGCGAACGACTGCATCGATCCCGACCGCCTGAGCGTGGGACAGAAGATCCTGATCCCAACAGGTTTCATTTCCGGGAACAGGGCTGCGCCCGACGACCGGGGCGGCGTGGCTCTCGCTTCTTCTGCGAGCGGTGCAGACAGCTACAAGGTAAAGAAAGGGGATACGCTCGGAAAGATCGCAAAGCGGATTTACGGCAGCGCCGGAAAGTGGGAGAAGATCCTGGCTGCAAACAGGTCGGCGATCCAGGATCCGAGGAGGCTCCAGATTGGTGAGACACTGGTGATACCACGCTGATTTCGAAGATATGGAGCCGGGCATCATCCCGGAGTGAAAGGCGTTTTTCTGAATGAAACTGCTGTTCGGAGGAGGAGGAACAGGCGGGCACATAACGCCGGGCAGGAACCTTGCCCGTTGTCTTTGTACGCGCGGCGGGGTTCACGAAGTACGTTTTCTCACATCCGGCCGAAATGTCGAGGATCTGTTTTTCGAGGGGAGCGAATGGACGAGAAGGCCGCTCTTTCCCGGGCATGACTCCAGGCCGTCCCTTCTGGATCCCCGTCCCTGGCTGAAGGCGTTCGGGATCGCGAAGCGCGAGGTCGCGGCCTTTGACCCTGATGCCGTCATCCTCCTCGGAGGGTATGCCGCGCTTCCCCTGCTTCTTGCGTTGAGGGGGAGTAAAAAGCCGCTTTATACCCTGGAGGTCAACGCTCTTCCCGGCAGGGCGACGCGTGTGTGCACATATTTCGCCCGGCGTGTTTTTTGCCGTTTCGAGGAAACAGCACGTCGTGTTGGAAGCAAGTCAAAGGTATCCGGAAGCTTTCTCGCTCCAGGCTTTGGCCGGGGGGGGGCGCCGCGGGAGGCGATCCAAAAAGAGATCGGTCTTGATCCCGGCCTGTTGACCCTGATGGTGGCCGGCGGATCGCTTGGAGCAAGAGCAATCAACAGGTGCGGGGTGAAGCTTCTCGCGCCTCTTCTCGACCGTATCGGGGCGGGGAGAGTGCAGGTGCTGCACATTACCGGGACTCGGGATTTTGACATGGTGCGCGATGAGTACGGCGCCTGTAATTTTCCGGTGTCGGTTATTTCGTTCATGGACCCGATGGAAAAGGCGTACCTTGCATCGGACATGATACTTTGCAGGGGAGGGGCCATGACTCTCGCCGAGATCTCCGCCGTTGGCCTGCCCGCTGTCATCGTTCCGTATCCACATCACAGGGACAGGCACCAGTTTCACAACGCAAAGGAGATGATCGAGTCGGGAGGCGCGCAACTTCTGGAGGAGAAGGACATCTCTTCCGCGACGCTATGCAGCACTCTGCTCGACGTGTTGCTTTCCCCTTCCAGGCTCGCCTCCATGTCCGAAAATGCGAGACGAGATGCGGACAATGACGGCTGCCGGGATGTTTTGGATGTGATCGTGGAGGATCTTGAAAAGGTTTGACCGCGCGGCGCGCCGGCACCATAATTGTGCCGACAGTCAGGAGCACGCGCGGTTGAGCGGTAAGAGCGTTTTGTACAGAGGAACACCGAACAGAAAGGACAGTGTTGCCCATGAGCAGCTGGCCGGATGCTTTGCGGATTCACCTGGTCGGGGTCGGCGGTGCTGGCATGAGCTCGATGGCCCTTTTTCTGAAGGAGAAAGGGGCTGTTGTTACCGGATCGGACCGGTGCGGTTCGGCTCTGACCGATGAGCTGCAGCAGAGAGGGATAGGCGTCCAAACCGTTCCGCCGCACGAAGTAGAGCTTCCTTGTGAGCTGGACACACTGGTTTATACAGCAGCGGTTGGCGAGGACGATCCGCGAGTCAGCCGGGCAAAGGAGCTCGGGTGCGAGACCGTCAAGTACGCCGTGATGCTAGGCCGGATCATGGACGGCTTTATCGGGGTCGGTGTTGCCGGATCGCATGGCAAGACTTCGGTGGCGGGTTTGAGCGCATACCTCTTGACCAGGGCGGGTATGTCCCCGTCTTATGTTGTGGGCGGATGGGTACAGGACCTTTGCGGAGGCGGAGGAGGGGGATCAGGCGAGCATTTCATAGCAGAGGCCTGCGAGTTCGACCGTTCGTTCCTGAACATCGATCCCGGCTGGGCGGTGATCACGAACATCGAGGCGGATCATCTGGATTATTACGGGACTTTCGAAAGTATGCTCGATGCTTTCAGGAAGTACATCGCCGGAGTGGCGGACAGGTGCGGAAACCTCATACTGTCCGACCATGCCGCGCGCGTACTTGATCTTCCGGAGATCCAGGGCCTTACCGCGTGGACATACGGATTCCAGGAGGGGTGTGATCTGCTGGTTTCCGATTACGATCTCGTGAAGGGAAGCTCGGTTTTCCGCCTCACGCTTCGCAGGGAAGATATGGGCATGTTCAAGTACAACCGTCCCGGCTATCACAACGTGATGAACGCGGCGGCGGCTTCGTTTCTCGCGCTTGAGCTGGGGGCTCCTCCGGAAGCTGTCAAGGAGGCGCTTCCGTTGTTCGCCGGTATCCGCCGCCGCCTGGAAGATCGCGGCACATTCGGGGGAGTCAGGCTGTTCAGTGATTATGCCCATCACCCCACCGAGATCCGTGCGGTGCTCGATACGCTGCGCAGCCTCCAGCCAAACGCGAGAATCGTTGTGACCTACCAGGGTCACCAGCGGTGGAGGAACAGCTTCTTTCTGGAGGAGCTGGCCAAGGCCCTGTCCGGTTTCGATCTTGCCCTGCTCGTGAAGACCTTCTCGGTTCGTGAGAAGGATAGTTCGGGCTTGCCGGGCGGCGAAGCCATCGCACAGGCTGTGAGTCGATGCGGAGGCCGTTCGTGTTTCGTGGGGGGGCTTGATGACGCTCCCTCGGCAATAAGGTCCAGCATCGAGGATGGTGATCTTCTGGTTCTCATGGGTGCGGGAAGTATAGATGGAATTTCCGGAGCCGTTGAAAAAGAGCTGTCCATGCGTTGAAAACGCCATCCTTGGCAAGAGAACCACGGTTGGCATCGGGGGCCGCACTCCGCTTATGCTTGAGCCGAGGGACAGGAGCGAGATGCTTCGTTCGCTTCAAAGCCTTCTCGATGACGATGTTCCGTTCAGGATCCTTGGCGGGGGATCGAACCTTTTGATTGCCGACAGCGGCATACATGATGTTGTTCTCAGCACGCGCGGGCTTTCGCGTGTCTTTCGAACCGGGGATGATGCAAGGCGCTTGAATGTCGAGGCCGGGGTTTCCCTGCCGCAGTTCGTGTCCATGTGCCACCGCACCGGATTGAAAGGCGCCGAAAGCTTGACGGGGATTCCGGGTACGGTGGGGGGGGCGGCAATCATGAATTCGGGAGGGCGGCACGGCAGCATCGGCAGCCTGATTCGGGGCGCGACGGTCCTTGACCGGTCCGGCAGGCTCGAAGAGCGGGAAATAAAGCCCGAAGAGTTCGGTTACAGGAGTTCGCCCCTCAAGGGGCAGATCATCGTTGACGTGATTGTTGAACTCGAAGGCGGCGAAAAAGACAAAATCTGGGAGCGAATGAGCGAAATACTCGCTGAGAAGCGCTCCACACAGCCGCTCACACGCAGAAGCTGCGGCTGTGTTTTCAAAAACCCTGCCGCGGATTCAGCGGGACGGCTTCTGGATTCGGCAGGAATGAAAGGCATGATGCGCGGAAAAGCAGAGGTGTCCGAGCTTCACGCCAACTTCATATTGAACAGAGGCGGGTGTTCCTTTGAGGATTATTATTCGCTGATAACCGACGGCCGGAAAAAAGTGATGGAAAACCACGGCATCAGCCTCGAGATGGAAGTGGAAATCTGGCCTCCGCAGCCCTCTGGGGCCTCTTGATGGATGGTATCACTGTAGTTGCGGCGTTTTTATCAGCTTAACACAAAATAAGCACATTTATTCTGAATATTCTATTGTGTCCACTACATGTTGTGGTAGCATGTTTCTCCGCGTCTCCGGGAGAGCACAGTTTTTTCGGAGCGTTCGAAGAATAGACGGTTCAAAGCGGATCAGAATGAACTTCATCCATGAACGATCGCGTTGCAATCGGGGATACTATCATCTTGGGAGTATTTGGCGGTGTGAAGAGGAGGAACCTGGATGTTTGAAGTTAGTGCCAAAGGGAAAACCGGGCAGGAAAAAACCATTAATATAGATTTCGATTCTGTTTTTAATGATAAACAGGATGAAACCGCAGCTCCCTGCGTGACGAGCAACGCCAAGACCGTTCTGGAGAGGAGGTACCTCAAAAAGAGCACGGAAGGGGAGTGCATAGAGACTCCCGAAGAGTTGATCCGCAGGGTATCGAAAAACGTTGCTTCAGCAGAGGCTCTCTTGCAAAGCAACGAAGATGTTGAGGCGGTGGGGGAAGAGTTCTACAAGATGATTTCCGCCCTGGAGTTCATGCCCAACTCTCCCACTCTCATGAACGCGGGCAGGGAGCTGCAGCAGCTTTCCGCCTGTTTTGTTCTGCCTGTCGAAGATTCGATAGGCTCCATCTTCGAGGCGGTGAAGAACACCGCGCTCATCCACAAAAGCGGCGGCGGGACCGGTTTTTCCTTTTCGCGCATTCGGCCGAAGAACGACATAGTATCGACTTCGCACGGCTTCGCTTCAGGCCCCCTCTCGTTTTTGAAGGTATTCAACGAGGCGACCGACGCCATAAACCAGGGCGGATTCCGGCGCGGCGCCAACATGGGTGTGCTAAGGGTTGACCACCCGGATATCATCGACTTCATACGCTTGAAGAGCGAGGACAAGACAATCTCCAACTTCAACATTTCGGTCGGGGTTACCGGGGAGTTCATGGAGGCACTTTTCAAAAACGAGGATTACAACCTCATCAATCCGCACGACGGCGAAAACCAGCGCAAACTCAGGGCAAAGGAGGTTTTCGACCTGATCGTAGAGATGGCGTGGAAGAACGGCGAGCCCGGGCTGGTCTTTCTCGACGTGATCAACAGGTCCAACCCCACCCCGATGCTCGGCGACATCGAAAGCACCAACCCTTGCGGCGAACAGCCGCTTCTGCCTTACGAAGCCTGCAACCTCGGTTCGATCAACCTGGGAAAAATGGTGCTCGGAGGGGAGGTTGATTTCAAGAAGCTGCGAAGCACCGTGCGTAAAGCCGTTCATTTCCTGGACAACGTCATCGAGGTGAACCGTTACCCCTTGCCTGAAATCGAGAAGATGTGCAAGGGCAACCGCAAGATCGGGCTTGGCGTGATGGGATTTGCGGACATGCTGATCCAGATGGGCATTCCCTACAACACGGAATCCGCAGTGGAAACCGCGCGAAACGTCATGAACGCGATCCGGACCGACTCACATGAAATGTCGCGGGAGCTTGCGGAGAAGAGGGGCTCGTTTTTGAATTTCGAGGATTCGATTTTCAACAAAAACGGGTGCAAAGCGATGCGGAACGCCACAGTGACAACCATCGCACCAACAGGCACTATCAGCATCATCTGTGGAGCCTCCAGCGGCATCGAGCCGATTTTCGCCGTGTCGTACATCCGCAACGTGATGGACAAAACTCATATGGTGGAAGTTAACCCTTTTTTCAAGCGCATAGCCAAGCGGTATGAGTTCTATACCGATGAGTTGATGGAGGAGATATCGGCAACCGGAAGCGTTCAAGGCAACGACCAGGTTCCCGAGCCTGTACAGCGCCTGTTCGTCACCTCGCATGACATTGATCCCAAATGGCATGTCCGCATCCAGGCCGCCTTCCAGGAGTTCACTGACAACGCGGTTTCGAAAACCGTCAACTTTCCTTATGAGGCCACAAAAAAGGAAGTGCGGGAAGTTTACGAAATGGCCTACCAGATGGGTTGCAAGGGTGTGACCGTGTACAGGGACGGAAGCAGGAAGGACCAGGTCCTTAACATCAGCGGGGTGAACGATGAGGAAGAGGAAACCCCCGTGAAGAGCGCCAAACCGCTGTCCCGAAAGCCGGGATTTGGGGCTACCGAGCCGCGCCCCTCGCTTATCGACGGTTGCACCGTCAGAATGAAAACCGGGTGCGGCAACCTGTACGTGACAATCAACGAAGACAAGAACGGGGAGCCGTTCGAACTCTTCAACCACATCGGCAAGGCCGGGGGCTGCGCAGCGTCCCAGAGCGAGGCCATCGGTAGACTCATTTCTTTTGCGATGAGAAGCGGTTCGGATGTGGAGCCGATAATACAGCAGCTCAAGGGCATCTCATGCCATTCCCACGTGTGGGGGGAGCAGGGAAAGATTCTTTCCTGCTCTGATGCCATCGGCAAGGCGCTGGAGCGTTATGTTTTGACGAAGAGAAGATCGGGCGTCAAGGGAGTTGCAGCCGCTGTTAACAAGGGAGAAGCCGAAACGGATCCTGAGACAAGCAAAAAAATGCGTATCAAGAGCAAGGGGCTCATGGTGCGCGGCGCCTGCCCTGTTTGCGGCGGTATTTTAGCTCACGAAGAGGGATGCGTGACCTGCCACTCGTGCGGCTATTCCGAGTGCAGCTGAACACCGCGACCTAGGCAGATGCGTGGACTCGGCCGGCGCCGTTCAAGAGAAGAGGCGGCAACAGAGTGCCGCCCTCCAGCGGGGAAACGGCATGCGCCGGTTAAACATTGGAGGGCGCCGCTCCGTCGGCGCCGTGAACGAACTCATGCCGGATGCTCGCGACAGGGCACCCGTTCTCTGCTCAGAACAGGATATCCTTCACATGAAGCTCTATGTTCGAGCGGCCGTTGAAAAAGTTCATCTTGGGAGTGTAAGCCAGGGAAAAGCTGTCAGCGCTGTTCATTTTGTCGCAGTCCTCGCCTCTTCCGAAAGCTATGGCCTTTAGCTTTCCCGCTCCCTGCTTGACAAAAAAGGACAGGTGGTTCGAGTCCCTGCCCACCTGCTGAGCCGGCCTGGCAAGCAGGACATTGGAAGATGCAAAGATCGGTGCCGGGTTGTGCTCCCCGAAGGGTCTGAGCTTGTCGATCTGAGACAGCAGGTTGTGGGACAGTGCTGAAAGCTGTATCTCGCAATCGATGTTCAGGCTGGCCTTGAAATCCGCTTCGGGCATTGCCTTTTTCAGGTACAGGGAGATGCGTTCGATGAAAGGGTCCATCAATTCGCGTTTGATCGAAAGGCCCACCGCGGAGCTGTGCCCTCCGAACGTTTCCAGATGATCGGAACAGTGCGTCAGCGCCTTGTGGATGTCAAAACCCGGCACGGAACGGCCGGAACCACGCCCCATATCATCGCTGTACGAGAAGAGGATCGCGGGTTTTCCGTACTCTTCGACCAGCCTCGACGCGGCGATTCCGATCACGCCCGGATGCCAGTTTTCGCTTCCTGTGATGATGATGTCATCCCTGCACGCATCGATTTTAGTAAGAACATCAGTAAAAATATCTCTTTCGATGACCTGCCTCTGCTTGTTCATATCGTCCAGCTCCGAGGCAAGGCCGAGCGCTTCCTTGTACGACGAGGTAAGGAAGAGGTTGAGTGCCACCTCCACAAGGCCCATCCTTCCTGCGGCGTTGATCCTGGGAGCCAGGCGGTATGAGATGTCCTCGGAGGTCAGGCGCTGTGAGTGTGCGGCACCGGGGCCTCTGTTCCGCGGCTGTAAATACTCGTTGATCATGTCGCAAAGCGCCCTCATGCCGGGGTTGGTGGAGTTGATGATCGCGGGCAGGCCGTACCTGGCGAAGATCCTGTTCTCTCCTGTCAAGGGAACAAGATCAGCCACCGTACCCATCGCGACCCAGGCAAGGGCGTCGAGCAGGAACTGACGGAACTCCGGAGACACTTTTTTGCTTTGTGAAAGATGTTGCGCCACTCCCCAGGCCAGCTTGAAAGCCACTCCCACTCCTGAGAGATGTTTGAACGGGTACTCGCACCGTTTGCACTTCGGGTTGATGATTGCGTTGGCCGGTGGAATTTTCGCAGGAGGTTCGTGGTGATCCGTGATGATGACATCGACATTGTTCTGCCTGAGAAAAGAGATCTCCTCAAACGAGCTGATCCCGCTGTCCACAGAGATGACGAGATCGATTTTTTTTTCGAGGATGGTTTTCAGCCCCTGCTGGGTGAATGAATACCCCTCGGAAATCCTGTTCGGGATGTAATGGCTTACCGATTTGTTCAGGCACTTGAACAGATGCACCAGCAGGGCGGTGCTTGTTATGCCGTCGGTATCGAAATCTCCGTAGATCAGGATTTTTTCGCGTTTTTTCAGCGCATTTTTAATACGCTCGGTAGCCTTATCCATGTCTGCCATCAGGCAGGGATCCAGCATGTCGTCCAGCTTGGGTTTGAGAAACGATAAAGCGTCTGCCGGATCTTCGATTCCCCGGTTTATCAGGATTCTTGAGACGATCTCCGGTACTTTCGCTTCCGCGCTAAGGTTGGAGATCAGGGCTTGATTTTCAGGATAAAATATCCATGTTTTGTGTTTCATGTTCAATCTATGAAAAAACTGTTGCACCCAACTATTTCATCGAACACAACACAGTCTGTAACTCATTGATATTCAATAGTTAATAATTATCAGAAAAGGTGCTTGGCTGTCAATTGAATAATCCGGGATATATCCGGATTTTGCGTGGGAGATGGCGGCATGCACCTGGACCGAGTATCAAGCGGCCAGAATGTAGTCCAGCCTTTCCCTGTAACCCATGGCTTCGAGGTCAGCCTTGACAAGGTACCGTGCCCCTCTCTTGCCGACACAGCTTAGTACAAAAAAGCGGTGGCGTTTCAAAAGCCCGGGCTCATGGACCTTTCTGTTCCTGATGGTTCTTCCTATTTTTTTCGGATCGATGTCGATGAAAACATCGAAGTCGATCCCCTCGCGTTTCAAGCAGGTCGCGGTTTTTTTTCCGATTGGCCCAGCTCCCCATAGAGCCAGCCTTCTTCCGGAAGCAAGCGGTCCCCGTGCCAGGTGACTGCAACGGCAGCGAATGAAAGCGTCCAATGAGTACCGCCTGTCTGTCCTGCACATCCGCTCTTCGTGCTCACGCCAGAAGAGCAGGTGCTTCGGCACCTTTCCAAATACAGCGCCTGCCCGGTAGGCTTTGAGCATAAGGTCGAAGTCTTCGGGCCATTCGTTTTCTTCGTATCCGCCGATCCGGTCCAGAACGGAACGCCGTATCATCAGGGACGGATGGGCGATCGGGGTCTCCACGTACATTTCTGAAGCGATGGCTGTGTGTGTTCGGAGAGAATTGATCCAGTTCTCGTAAACCTTGAAGCCCCTCATGACGCGCCGCGAAGGAAAAAAACGCACGAGGCTCCCAGCGATGTCAATGCCCGATTCGATGAGGCGGCTCTGCATTTCGAGCCGTCGCGGGTGAAAGAGATCATCAGCGTCAGCCCTTGCGGTCAGCTCGCCGGCAGAGGCATCAAATCCCATGTTGAGCGCCTTGACCAGGCCGCGTCCGCGTTTCCCGGTGCGGATGTGGGTGAACCTGTGAAAACGGTCCTGGAAAGAGTTGACGATCTCCCTTGATCCGTCACGCGATCCGTCGTCTATCGCGACAAGCTCGAAGCGGTTTTCGGTCTGGCGGGCGAGTGAGACGAGGCACTGCCTGATGTACCGCGCCTCGTTTTTGTAGGGAAGTATAACCGATATTCTCATCTATTCTTTTTTCGCTCCCAATCAACCTTAAAAATTCACCCCCTCCTCTTCATCGCCTGTCGTTATCATGCCGTGCACCGGAACCACAATGCGGCAGTCGTCCCTGCGGTTTATGATGATGGTGACCATTGCCTGGAATATTCCGGGGGGAGTGTTCTCTGACAGGCTGATCTTGACATTCGCCCTGTGCTTGTCCATCTCATCAACAGCCGTGCTGAGAAGGGGTGATGATGATTGGACACGCGAAACAACGAAACTCTTGCCATCCAGATGCTCCAGGCGTACGACTGCTTCCTTTCCGGACCCCGCGGCACTCTCCCCGAAGTCTATCTCTTCTGGAGTGACGGTGATGTCTTCGGCCAAGAACGCCAGGATTACCACAAACGTGTCCTTCAGCCCGGCGGCCGTGTTCGGCTTGAACGTGATGTTGGTGGTTACCCTGTTCCTGAAACGCGACACCTTCGAGCCGTCGGCTTCCACGTCCAAGGCGTAAAGGGCAAAACCGGTTTTCTCATCCATGGGGGCGACCTCTCTGAAAGAGACATCGAGGAACTTTGCAGGGGCATTTATCTCTTTCAGCTCGAGCGGGTGGTCCATGAACGATTTGATCGAAACCGTTTTCTTTTTTGTATGGCAATGCAGAAGGTTCTGAAATTTTATCAGGCGTGTCCGGGGTATGTATTCGGCCTTGATGTTGATCTTCACCCAGATCGTCGTTTCTTTGTTCACCGGATCGTTGGAAAAGATCTTTATGTACTTCCTCAACCTTCCATGGTACTTTCCATTTTTACTGCTGAGCCTTACCTTCAGCTCTTTCGATTCTCCCGGCTGGATGACCGAGCCGTTCAACCCCTCCGGAAGCGCGCACCCGCACGATGTCGCTGTCTTCAAGATTTCAAGGGGCGTGTCTCCGGTGTTGCTCACCCGGATCTTTACCTCCTTTTCCTCGTGCTGCATGAACGAACCGAAGTCATACTCGGTTTTGTCAAGCTCTATGCGCGGGCCTGTTTCCGCCTTTTGCGGAAAAAACACTGCCATGGCAATGCAGATGACAAAAGCTGCTTTGTACATCTCGACACCTTTCGCCGGCAGAACCGGAGGGCAACCACGGGATTGTACGGCCCATCCGGATCCCGATCCTGATTCCGTTTATGGCGCCGACAGAGCGGCACTCTCCATCGTCTAATGTGCGCAAGCCGTTCCTATGGAGGGCGGCACTCTGTTGCCGCCTCTTCTTATCCGGCGCTGACAAAGCAGCGCCCTCCATTGTTCAACCGGCGCATTCCGTTTCTTCTGGAGGGCGGCACTCTGTTGCCGCCTCTTCTTATCCGGCGCTGACAAAGCAGCGC
>CAZIUL010000046.1:20813-32498 GCA_964542475.1 uncultured Phycisphaerales bacterium
CATTCCGTTTCTTCTGGAGGGCGGCACTCTGTTGCCGCCTCTTCTTATCCGGCGCAGACAAAGCAGCGCCCTCCATTGTTCAACCGGCGCATTCCGTTTCTTATGGAGGGCGGCACTCTGTTGCCGCCTCTTCTTATCCGGCGCTGACAAAGCAGCGCCCTCCATTGTTCAACCGGCGCATTCCGTTTCTTCTGGAGGGCGACACTCTGTTGCCGCCTCTTCTCTTCCCTTATCAATATTGTAAGTTATCATTATCGTAATTAAACTCAATCAACATTGAACAGAGTTTGTTTCGCCGGGGTCGGTTTAGTCCCCTGTGATCTGTACAAGGGAGCCCGGAAGGATGTCCGGATGGAAATATCTGCTGCTGTGCGCCCTTGTTTCGTTGCTGCTTTTCAGCCCGGTCCTTTTAACCGGGATGCCGTTCCTTTGCGATGACTATGCCATCATCGCCACCAACATAGAGGACGGGAACCTGGATCCGGAGCGGATGGCGCTTCATTTCAAGATCCCTCACCACAACGTTTCCAGCCGTTACTACAGGCCTGTTTTTTACCTGAGCTATGCTCTCGACTACCTCGTGGGACGGGCGTCCCCGTTCTTCTACTACCTTATGAACACCCTGTACCATGCCGGCGCCGCATGGTTTCTGTTCATGCTGCTTGTTTTTCTCGGAGCGGACAGATCATGGGCAATGTTTTCCGCGGCGATATTTCTCTGTTTTCCCGTACACATCGAAGCGGTCGCGTGGATCGCGGGCCGGAGCAGCTCATTGTCGGTACTGTTCGCGCTCGGGGCGCTGACCTGTTTTGCGTGGCACCGCAGGTCGAGAAGAGTCCTCGCGCTCGCGTGCGCCTGCCTGTTTTTCGGGCTTGGCCTGCTCACGCGTGAAGCGGTGATCATCCTTCCCTGCGTGATGTTGGCCATGGACTTGTTCGTATTCAGAAACCGAAACGCGGGCCGGGCACGAGCTCCAACCGGCATGGGTTGGTTCCGCTGCCTGGCGCCATATTTCGCTGCAGGAGCGGTTACAGCCGTCTACCTCGTTGCGAGGGCCAATGCCGTGGGAAGTGTTGATTCCGGGTACGGCGTGCTTTTTTCGAAGATGTTCGAGCCCGAACGGATGAAAGCCGTTCTTTGCTCGCTTGCAGGGTACCTCGTTCCATCGGTAACTGTAGCCGGGAGCTCGCTTCCGCCCTGGGTGGCCGCGCTCATGGCTCTGCCCTGCCCAATGCTCCTGGTTTTCGGATTGTGGCGGTTCTTCATGCTGAAAACGGCAAGGAGAGTCATCGCGGTCGGTGTGGCTCTCTTTGTCCTGGCAGTGCTGCCCGGCCTTCCAATCCTTGAGGCCGGCGATGGACCCGCCAACACCAGGTTTTTCTATTTCCCGTTCGCCGGCCTCTGTGCGCTTCTAGCTGCGGGCGCGGTCCGCATTTCGGGCCCGGCCGGACACACCCGGCGTTTCACTTTGATCGCGGCGCGGGCAGCCCTGGCAGTCGTTGTGCTCAGCGGGGCAGGGCTTACCATGCACATTCAGGGAGCCTTCATCGAAGCCGGCGATGTCTGCAAGGGGTTTCTGTCGAAGGTGCGCGCATCAGGCGTACCTGTGATGATGGTTCCGCGCCTCGCTTTTTTCCCATATGCGGACAAGGATGGCGACGGGATCAAGAACGATGAGGATGCCGGTTTCGTGCCGGTTGTTGAAAAAGGGGATAGCAGCGGCAAAGCGCAGGAGCCGCCGGAAATGGCGATCCTTATCAACGCGCCCAGGATGGTCGAGGGTGTGTACGTGTTCTGGGGCGGCCTCGACATGGCTCTGCTTCCCGTTTTCGGCAGGCCTCATGTGGCGGCTCTTCATTCAGAGCTGTCGCCAAAGCTGAGCCCTCAGGGATCGTTTCTTGGGCCCTTGATTCTCGATGGAGTGCCCGTGCTCAAGTGGGATGGCAGCGATCTCATCCGGGTCAAGCTCGACAGGCTTGATAACGTTTCATTTGCCGGACGTGACATCCGAAAAGCGCGGGTCGCCTCGCTCGGAAAACCGGGGCTGCTTACCAAAAAAGTGTTCCCATCCGAGGCGTTCGCCCCGAAGATGACCCTGCCCGCTCCCGGGAGGGGCGGCTCAGGGGGGGCGTACAGGTACCGCACGCTCACTCCCTTCGGGCCAAGCATGATCGAGGCGAAGCCGGAGGTTGTGGATGATCTGCTTGTCTTCGATCCCTGGAACGAGCCCGTGGCCGGTTCAATGTTCAGGGCCGTCGATTCCCTGCGCCGAGGTGTGACCTCGCGCCTACTGCCGGTGCATGATTTCAAGCGGATCCACTGTGTTCTGTTCATCGAAAAGGTGGAAGGGGAAAGAGTTTTGGCCAGGTCCGGACATATCCTTTTTCAGATCGATTTCGAGGACTGAGCTTCGGTCCGGCCGGGTTACTCCTTTTCCATGAAAAGCGGCATTTTCAGGTCGATTCAACAGTGTTCTTTTCAAAAACCATCTCATCAACACAATATGCCGAACCGGGATACACCGGAAAAATACTTTACGGAGAAAGACCGGAATTCGGTTCAATGATGAATCTACTTTGCGTAACCATTTTACCCCTTCATAAAATGTGCTGTCCCTGAAATCCACCCATTCTACTGTTTAAGGATCATATTGTCCTTATAGAGGGGTAATTTCAGATCAATACGGTTGCGACCTGTGATGGCCAAGAAGATAAACATGCACGCTCCACTGGAGAAAGTGATCACGGTGAATCCCACGAGCCAGCCTGAAGGCTTAAGTATCAACACAGCAGCTATGAACTGAGTTAGTATGGAAGAGTATAAGATGGCTACCACGAAGTGGCGTGATCTCTCCCGAATAAACCGGGCTCCTGCCGGAGCGCCAAGGATTACTATGGGGATACAGACCAGCCAGTAGTCTCGGGCTTCCATTTGGAAATCGCCAAACCAGTACTGGATTCCGTCGCTGGGCGTGGAAACCAAAAAGAGATGGGTCAAGAAACCGATTATGCTGTTAAATGCCATGAGTACCACTGATGTAGGGGTGGCAACCTTTTCGCATATCCTGTAACGCAGACTGAGGAATGCGAAAGTCAGTATATCAAGCCCTGAGCCCGTGAGGCTGGTGACGATGCCACCCAGCAAGCCTACTGCAACAAGTAGCATTCCAGCTCGCAGGGGTTTGAAATCGACGATCTGATAGTAGATCTTCCTGTCCTTGTTCCTGTTGATCATATAAAGCGCCACAACGAATGAGAGGAACAGGGCGGCGAAAAACATCTTGGTGTAAGCCGGGTTTGTGAAGAGTGGAACGATGAAAAAAGTGCCGCATATGACACCCAAGGCGCCACCCAGCGACGAGAAAAGGACGGCATTACGCTCCACCGGTATTCTGCATCGCCAGATGGCAAAAGCTGCCGCAGTCATGCCAACGCTTTGGATGGCGAGGGAGAAGTTACGGGCGCAGGCGGGGCTAATTTTGAATATAAGGGTCATGACGGGAAAAGCTACTGCGCCACCACCCTCAGAAGAAGATCCTGCGATGAAGGACCCGAAAACCATAGTGACGGACATGAACCAGTTATTCAAAAATAAATGGAATCCAGAGGTCCATGTCATGTAAACAGTCCACAGGGTGAAGACCACGGCTATGGTGATCAAGAGGGTTGAACGGGAAAATCTCTTGTATGCTTGCTCATCCAGCCGTGGAGGGGGTGTTGCCGCGACTAAGGCTCTTTTCATCTCCTCGGAGGTAATCTGCATTTTATGCTGCGCTTCCTGCACTCTCCGGTGGTACTTATCACGCTCGTTTTGAATAAACTTTTTTATGCTGTTCATCTGATACCATTCGGCCTTTGATCGAGAGCAACTTTACGTGGTCCGACGTGCGGTGATTGTTAATGTTGTTAAGAGCCGCGCTTGGCCGGGTCCGGCCTGAACAAGGGCTCCGGCCGCGGCATGAACTGTATTTTAATCATGTGTGATATCAGATCAAGGAGCTTGAATCGGTTATTGACCGGAGAAAGAGGAACTGTTACTCTGCTGCATGTTGATATCGAGTTGATACTCAGCTCCTTTGCAGCGGAAAAGATCGGGAGGAGCGATGAGAACCATCGCATTGATCAATCAAAAAGGAGGGGTCGGGAAGACAACCACGACCGTGAACCTTGGCAGCGGCCTTGCCCGTCTGGGTCTGAAGGTGCTTCTCGTGGATATCGATCCACAGGCCAACCTCAGCCTTCACCTCAACAGGGATACGTCGAAGGATACCAGGTCGATCTATGACCTTCTTTTGGACAACGCAAAGGTAGAGGACCTCATCGTTCCCACTTCCGAAGACGGCCTTTACATGCTTCCGAGCCATATAGACCTGTGCAGTGCTGAACTGGAGCTTGCCAGTTCCGTTGGAAGGGAGGTCATTCTGCGGGATGCGCTCGACCGGTACCTCAGCGGCGTAGCCGATCCCCCTGATTATGTTCTGATCGACTGCCCCCCCTCGCTTGGACTGTTATCCCTGAACGCACTGGTTGCCGCAAAAGAGGTCATGGTTCCCATACAGGCTGAATTTTTTGCCCTTCAGGGGATGGGCAAGCTGGTAGAGGTGGTAAACCTGGTAAAAAACAGGCTTAATCCGGGCCTGGAGATATCCAGTATTGTTGTCTGCCTGTACCGCTCACAGACAACTCTTGCAAAAGAGGTGATCGACGAGGTGAAGTCATACTTTGGGGATATCGTGTTGAACGCTAAGATCCGCCAGAACATCAGGCTTGCCGAAGCACCCGGCCACGGCAAGAGCATTTTTGAATATGACATGAGCTCCAACGGAGCCATCGATTATATGAAGCTTGCCCGTGAGGTCGCAGGCGAGCCCGAGGAGCTGCCTTCCGAGGGTGAACAAGCGCTTGAGCAGCCGGAGCAGGAGGCCGGATCAGGGCTTGGTCCGGATCCAGAGCCGCAAGCGGATATTGAGGCTGAAGCTGAGGCCAAGCCGGAAATTGAACCGGAACATGTTCCGTCCCCCCCAGACATGAACATTGAGAAGACGCCGAAAAACCCTACTGACCAAGAACTTACATCTGACAGTGATGCAGCCCATCAAACCTATGAACCGGATTTTCAGAGCCCTGACCCGGAAGATAAGGAAGACGAAACGCGGGACACACAATCCGAAGACCGGGGCAGCCAGGCGGTCGGATCATGACCCGGGTGCAGTCTTTCCAGGAACTGCCTAATAATCTTTTATGAACGGTTTGAGTCGGGTGCCTGTATTTCCGAAATAAACAGGAGGGGAGGTTCATGGTTCAGAGGTTCATGGTTCAGAGGTTCATGGTTCAGAGGTTGTGGAGAACAACGGTGAAATGGATTAAATACAGTGTGTTCTGCTGGTTATGCTTTATGGCCACGATATCGACATCCACAGCCTTGGCCAAGGTGATCGATGAACCCGAGTCCTATGCGTATCAGGTAAAGGTTGTCATGAAATCGGGAGCCGGGTTCGATGCGGTGATCAAGGACAAGGAGATAATAAAGCTGCTTCAGGAGAACAGGTCATTGGACCTCGATGAACTGGACAAGGCGAGGATGATCACGCTTTTCTATATGAACGGGTTGAACGGTTCCATGGGCCTGAAAATCAAAAACATGGCGTCCTTCACAGGGTTGCTGCCTTTGAGCGAGAAGCAGTTCGAGGACGCGAAGGCGGTCATCGAGCGCCGAGTGGATGGTGTGCGCGACAAGGAGAAGGTCAGGCTTGAGAAGCTGAAAGAAAAGCGTGCGCGTGAGAGCGAGAAGAAAGCGGCAGAAGCAGCGAAGAAGAAGGAGGAGCTCGCGGAAGAGGCCCGCAAAAAGGCCGAGGCAAAGGAGATCGAGTGGGTGCTGCGTTTTCCGCCTGACGATGGCTGGGGCCCTGAAAAGAAGGAGGAGCTCTACCGGAGAGGTATAGTCATAGATGTGTATCCCAACGAGGAAGAGCAGACTTTTCTGGATCACTACACCGAGTGGCTGGCCCAGTACGAGATCTGGAAGGCCAGGCTGGAAAAAAAGGCCGGGAAAGATGAGGAGAAAGAGAAAACACGCGGTAAGGCAGGCAAGACAGTAGAGAAAAAGAAGGAGGAGAACAAGAAATCGGAGCAAACAGAGGAGGAGAAGGACGGCAGCTAGAGCTGGATAGGAATGACAGCGAGGAAGGCGAGGACACCTTCCGCGGTTTCATGCGGGAACGCGCAAGCCTGGTTCCCTGGAGGATCGTTCTGCCCTTCTTGGCGATACCTGCCGCATTCTATTCATGCCTGGTACGATCGAGAAACCATCTCTATGACATGGGTTGCCTGAAGGCCGCGCGCGCGGGCGCGAGGGTCGTCAGCGTGGGGAATATCACGGTGGGGGGAACGGGTAAAACCCCACTCGTTCATCACATCGCAGCGGAAGCGCTTCGCAGAGGCTGTTGTCCCGCGGTGTTGTCCCGCGGATACAAGGGCAGGACAATCAATGGCCGCCTTCTGAACGATGAGGGCATGATGCTCGAGAGCAAGCTGCCCGGCCTAGTGCTCGTTCAGGATGCTGACAGGGTGAAAGCCGCAAAGGAGGCGGTCGATGAGAAGGGGGCGGATTTTCTCGTACTCGACGATGGCTTCCAGCACCGCCGCCTTTCACGCGACCTGGACATCGTGCTGGTGGATGCGGCAAGGCCTTTCGGGTTCGGCCGCCTTGTGCCCGCGGGCCTGCTCCGCGAGCCTCTGCGCGGGCTCGGGCGGGCCGAAGCCATAGTGCTGACCAGGACAGACCAGGTGACGGATGCAAGGCTCCGTGAGATAGAGAGAATCATCGGATCCCATACTGCAGCGCAGACCCCCGTTTTCCACACGGCCCATGTCCCTGTCGCCCTGAGGCCGGCGGACGGATCCCCGCCAAAAAAACCGGGCTTCCTTGAACGAAGAAAGGTTTTTCTGTTCTGCGGTATCGCGAACCCGGCCGCTTTCAAGCGGACAGTCGAATCGACAGGCGCTGTTGTGCAGGGGATGCGCTCATTTCCGGATCATCACTGGTACACGCGAAGCGATCTGGAAGATGTGGCCGGGCGTGCAAAGGAAAGCGGAGCGGATCTGGTTGTGACAACGGAAAAGGATGGGGTGAAGATAGCGGGCATCGAAGCCGCACACGAACTGTTTGTACTCGAGATAGGCGTGGCTTTCCCGGACGGCGAGGATCGTTTCTGGGACCTTGTGTTTTCAGGTCGATGATCCTCGGCTCCGGACACTCCCTTCGATCCCGATCCTGATTCCGTTTCGGCGGCTGACAGAGAGGCGCCCTCCATCATTTAATGGGCGCATGCCGTTTTTCCTGGAGGGCGGCACTCTGTTGCCGCCTCTTCTCTTCTCTACTCTCTTCTCCTCACCACTCGTACGTCTTCCCCTGCTCGAGCATGGACACGTTTTCAAGCCCAAGATCCGCGATCTCTTTCCTGATCTCCTCGTAACAGCTTGGTTTCGCGTGGGTGACGAGCACCTGCACATTTTCAGGGAGTTTTACCTTTTCCGCTGCAAAGGCGGATGTTGTCAGGTGCCTGCTCGATACCGCGATATCGCGCATCCTGTCAGGGAAGGATGCCTCAATGATGACAGCCTTCAGGTTCTTTGCTTTTTCGATCAGGCCGAGCGCTCCGTCGATGGAGCAGGTATCCCCGCTTATGAAGATGGATGAGTTTTTGTCCTCCACGAGGTACCCGCAGCATTCCACGGAATGCTTCATGGGCGCGGTGGTAAAACATGTGCCGTTGATGTCGAGACGTACACCTCCCTTGATTTTTTCGAAGCTGAGAATGGAGGACCGTCTGTTCGAAAGGCTCCCGAAGTCCGGCCAGATGCTGTTGTTGAAGATATGGTTCTCGATGCAGCTTATTGTCGCCTCAAGGCCGTATACGATGACCGGACGGTCGAGCATGTCGAACACATTGTCGAGAAAAAAGGGCAGGGTTGCGATGTGATCCATGTGAGCATGCGTGAGAAATATCCGCCTTATCCTTGCCTGATCCGGAGGATCGAGCATCGTGCTGATGGCGCCCGCATCCAACGCTGTTTCGTCGTTGATCAGAAATGAGGTGGGATGCATGCCTGGTGCGTTCCCACCGAAGCAACCGAGTACTTTCAAACGCAAGGCCGGCCCTCCGATAAATGTGCGACAAAGCGCTGCTGGTGCATCGCGGGTTGCCCAAGGGGATAATACTAACAGCATGCCCCGGCCCGGTCAACCGGCCCTTCGGTCTTCTTCCTCGTCTCCCCGCACTTGACGCCGCACATGGCGTGGAGTAAGATCCCTGCCAAAAGTCGGCGTTCTTTTAGGAGGGATGAAGATCTTTTATTTCGCGGTTGTTTTTTCTACGTGGGTGGACACTGCCGTTGCCCTGCTGGCCCTGTATCTTTTTCTTGTCTTTTTCAAGAAGGGGCAGAGATGCAGGGAAGAGGCGCGCGTGTTCTTCTTGTACCTGGCCCTTGCGGTTATCCCCTTGCTCGCAATAGTCCATTTCGGGGGGCGATGGGACTTTTCCAGGGGATCGGATTTCAACAGTCTCGACTGCTGGTGGAGCATACAGGTACAGCCCGAAGGAGATGACGGGGAAGCCGGGGTTTTCAACCTGATCAAAGCCGGGCTTGTTTTTTCCATGCTTTTCATCGGCGCCGGCATCCTTGTCGGGCTTTTCTCCTGGTACCACCGAAAGAAAAGGGGTGTCAGGCTCCTGTCCATTCACAGGCTCCTGATCAAGATGGCGATCCTTCTTCTCGGCATGATGTTTTACCTGAAGTCGGAAGGCATCAGCCTTACTCCGCTCTGGGTAGGCATGGGCGCTGCCTCCATAGTCCTGGGGATAGCGCTGCAGGAGCCTCTCGCGAGCCTTTTCACGGGTGTGGCCCTCGACCTCGAGGGCGTGTTCAGGCGTGGGGAATGGATCCGCGTGGGAGGAAAAGAGGGGTTGGCCGGCAAGGTTGTGGAGAAAAACTGGCGAACCACCAGGATCATGACCATTGACGACGAGCTCGTCACTCTTCCCAACAAAACCCTCGGTTCAGAGAAGGTGTTGAACTACAACCAGCCCGATGCGGCCCACGTGCACAAGCTGTACGTGGGAACCTCGTATAACGACCCTCCGGTCAAGGTGAAGGAGATCCTGCGAACACTGCTGATAAGGGAGCCGCGCATTGCAACAGATCCCTCTCCCAGGGTCCGGACCATCAAGTACAACGATTTCTCCGTCGACTACCAGCTCAAGTTCTGGATCCGCAACTACGAACAGCATCCGGACATAAACGATTCGATAATGACCCAGATATGGTACGCGTTCAAGTTCTACGGGGTGGAGATACCGTTCCCGATACGCACGGTGCACATGAAGGAAAGGGAACAGGTCGCGCAGGAAGGCACGGAGATCGACGGCGGCGTGGACAGGATAAGGGGTTTTCTGGATGCCCTGCCATTTCTTGATCGCCACCTGAACCACAAGGATCTCGATTATCTCGCCAGGAATTCGTTTCAAAGGCCGTACAAGGCCGGAGAGCACGTGGTCCACAAGGGCGAAAAGGGCGATGCCCTGTACATTGTCAGCGAGGGGTGGTGCGAGGTGATGCTGTCTGACGGTCGCAGCCGCAAGATAGAGCAGGGCGGGTATTTCGGGGAGATGGGCCTAATGGGGGGGAGATTGCGCACTGCTGATGTGGTTGCCGGGGCTGAGGGTGGAAAGACGATCCGCGTCGACCGGGAAAGCATGCAGGTGCTGTTCAACCGATACCCCCGCCTTCAGGAGGAGTTCGAACAGGTAAAACAGCAGCGGATAATAGACTCCAGGCTGGAGAAAGAACAAGTCGGCGAAGAAGAGGTTTCCCTTGTCGCGAAGATACTGAAAGAGGTGAGGGAGTTCATTGTGCCGTGGTAGAAGCCCGGCCTTCGGCCTTCTTTGGACAGCTTCATGAATGAGCACTAATAAAACCACAAAAGGAACGGTCAGCTCTTTTTTCGGCGTGGTGCTTCTTTTCGTCTCGCTGACCTATTCCGGCTGGATGATGAGCCATGCGTTTGGAGGGGATTTCCATCGCGGCTATCTGGGGCATAACGGCGCGCGCTATTCCATAATGGCCAGAAATGTGCTTCGGTACGATGTGGCCGAATTCAGCTTTGTCCCGCTTCTCAACGCTGCCTGTGAGACAGAGCCTGACATGTACCTTCACCATCCCCCTCTTTTGCACTGGGTCATGGCGTTCGTGTTTCGCGTCTTTGGCGAGGCTGAGGATCATGTACGGATGGTTCCGTGCCTGTTCACCCTGTTGAACCTGGTCATGGTCTATCTTCTTGGCCGCAGAATCCTGGGCGGGAGCCTGCCCGGAGGTGCGTGCGCCCTGATGGCCGCCGCTCTCCCCATGACGAGTTTTTACGGTGCACACATCGATGTTCAGGGATCGCCGCTGGTGTTCTGCATGCTGGCTTCCACCTACTGCTTCTGCCAATGGCTGGTAGCTTTCAGGAAAGCCTGGCTTTTTCCCAGCCTGGTTTTTCTTGCACTCGGAACGCTTTTCGACTGGCCTGCGCTTTACTTGTGCCCGCTGTTTCCGATTTACTGCTGGATGAGCTCGAGGCGGCTGGGAGGAGATTTCGCCGGAGCTCTGAGGAAGACCTGGCCGTTTGTTGCAACGGGATTTGCCCTCTTTTTACTGCTGGTTGTATGGCTTGCCATGGCTGGTACTCCGAAAGGAACCACCCTTTTCGAGTCCCTCATCGCCCGTTCGGTGAAACCTGAAGCCGCAGGTTTCGAGATTGGCAGCTACTGGGATTATTTCATCGGATCGCTCGGGTACTGCATTCCAACCGTGCACAGCCTTTATCCGTTCCCTTTCCTGCTCCTGCTCCTGCTGGGATGGGTTTTCAGGAAAAACGGATCAGAAGAGTCCGGGCATCTGTTCCATGTGCTCCTGATGTTCTTTCTGCTTGGCACTCTCCACATGGTTTTTTTCCCCACAAGCGTTCTGTTTCACGACTACTGGGTCTTCCTCTACATGCCCTGGGTAGCGATCGGGACGGGTTCGGCCCTTTGCAGGATCGCGGCTTTCGCGCGCAGCAGGACAGCGGGAAAAGCTGTCGGATTTGCTGCGGCGGCTGCTGTTGCGCTGGCAATAATGGCGGCGGGGCACCTATATTCCCTCGATCGGTTCGAGCGGGAAATCGACTGGTTTACCAGCGAGTTCGGCAAAGCCATCCACGATGTGGCCGCGCCCGGGGATGCTGTGCTCAGCAATGCTTTGCATTGCAACTCCTATGACCCGCGCGCGCCCGAGGGTGTGGACCGCTATGTTTTCAGCAAGCCGGCGCTGACCTTTTATGCGGACCGCGTGGTGAGGGGCAACATACGGACTGTAGAGCAGTTCGAGGACGCGTTGAAGCGCCGGGACGATTTTGTCTTTTTCGCATTTATCAACTCAGCGGCTTACAAGGAGAAGAACAGGGAGCTTTTTCTCTACCTCGAGTCGCGCTATCCCGTTGAAAAGAAAGTCCACGAAGTTGTCTTTTTCCGGATCGGGGGATGAACACTTTTAAGAACCTTTCCTCCGATCCCGATTCATAATGGGGTTGGTGCATCCGGCGTGTGTTCGTCAACGGCGGCTGACCACTAGGAAGAGAAAGAAGAAGAGAACCACGGATAAACAC